>NZ_JACNMP010000030.1 GCF_017592335.1 Pseudaestuariivita rosea
TGTCGAACACCATCCGCACGGCCCTTGCTCGTGTCTCAGGTGAATAGCGGTTCGCTCTGTTGTCTTTTCCCATGGCTCCAATCCTTCCTCGATTTGGAGCCTCCGGAAAACCCGGAGCGGTTCATTGATCCATTTCGACGAACAGGTCCAAGCGCGGTGGGCCGTGATTTTCATCCAAGACGTCTGAGAGACAGTGGACTGCAATGCTGTCACTCACTCCGCCATTGTGAACGCATTCAGCTTATTGCCATCAAGATCCCGGAAGTAGCAGACGTAGTAAGGCTCACCTTCGCGCATGCCCGGCGCGCCTTCGTCAGCTCCCCCGAGCGACAACGCTTTCTTGTGAATGCGGTCGACTTCTTCCCGGCTTTTGGCATGAAGAGCGACCATCACCCCGTTGCCGACTGTTGCGGCATCTCCATTGTACGGTTTGATGATGCTGATTCCGCCAGCGCCATCGGGCGGACCCCATGCAATAAATCCTGCCTCTTCGGACCCAGCAATGCGCTCGGTCCCCATCTCTGCGGCAAGAGCATCATAAAACGGTGCTCCCTTGGACAAATCGTTTGTTCCTAAAGTTACATATCCAATCATTGCGTATTCCTTTCGGTTTTGGGATCTTTTTGGTCATTGGCGACTGTGATGGCGCTTGCGACCAACGCTGCGAAAGCGATGGCACCGATCATCATCAAGTATGAGCCGTCGAACATCAGACTGAGGAGGCCGGCGGCACTACCACCAATCAGCATTTGAAGCGCGCCAATCAGAGACGAGGCGAGCCCAGAGGCTGTGTTGAAATGTTCCAAAGCAAACACGGTCGCTGTTGGCAGTATCAGCCCCAATCCAAAGAGCACCACGGACATGCCGCCGACTGCTACTGGCATCGAAACATCCAAAACGGCCGCCAACACGCTCATCCCGACACTTGCGATGAGAAAGACACTTTTCCCCAGCATCAGAACCCGAAGTCCACCAAGCTTTCCCTGCAATGGACCGCCCAGAGCGGCCCCAAAGATGAACCCAAGGGCGTTGGCGCCGAAGGCAATGCCGAAGCCAGTCGGCGAAAGGCCGAATTGCTCAATGTAGACGAACGGTGCTGTTGTGATCAGGACCGAGAAGCAAACAAAGGCCATGGAGCTGATAAGCGTTGGTCGCATGAAGCGGCCATCGGTCAGGATTGTCTGTGTTCTGACGATTAGTGTTTCTTCGTGTGATAGTTGAAGTCGTTGAGGCGTCGTCGTCTCCGGTAGCCGCCGTACGCAAACGAAGAACGCAACCGTCGTGAAGCTGGCTAGCACCCAAAAAATCGCCCGCCAACCACCGATCAATAAAACGCCGCTTCCTGCCAGCGGCGCAAGCATCGGGGACACGGCTGTGACGATCGACATGATACCGATCAGCTTCGTGGCCCGTGCACCGGTATAGAGATCGATTGTGATGGCACGAGGTAAAACGACCATGCTGCCTGCCGCGAGCGCCTGAATAAACCGCGCGATCAGGAGCGTCTCTATGTTGGATGCCAGACCACACATCACGCTGGCAAGGCCAAAGGCGGCTACGCTTACCAATAAAACCGGACGTCGCCCGTAGTGGTCGCTCAATGGCCCACCGATCAGCTGAGAAAGCCCCAGACCAAAAAAGAACACTACAAGCGTTAGCTGCGCCGCCTGGGTTGATGCCGCCAGATCATCTGCCAATCGTGGGAGCGTTGGCAGATACATATCGGTGGCCATCAGACTGAGCATCGAAAGCGCACTCAGGATCGCAGCAACCGTAAAGAACGCGGGGACGGGCATGGTTCCGGCGATGCGCGGCGTATTTCCGTCTTTCAGTAAGGATGCTTTCATTGATTGGCCTTTGCCCAGGTAAGAATTGCTGATGTGAAGACGACCAGCCCGCTCGCAGCGAGAACGGCCAGAAATGCTTCGGCACCTATGACGTCCATGGCCGCGCCAGTGGTCACGGGTCCGGTCGCCGATCCGATCTGATAAAGGATGAGGAAGGCTGCACTCGCCATCGCGAGCTCGTCCCTCCGAAACACTTGCCCCAGTAGTGTAAGGGACAACCCGTAGAGCGTGAGTACGAAACCGCCGATCCCGAATGCAAAGATGTAGACGAGCGAGCCCACGGCAAAATGCATCGAGAACGATAATCCGAAGAGGCAAAGACCAATCACCGCAAGCCCAAGTGTTCGATCAACGACATCTGCCAGCGCCCCAAGACACAGCTGGATTATGATCCCACCAATGACACAGACAGTAAGGAGGCGGAGCGCTGCGGTTTCCGCAAGGCCGGTCGCAAGGCCCCAGTTTGGCAACAAAGCAAATATGCAAGCCTCGGTAAAGCCAGCGGCAAAGGCGGCCACGGCAATGGCCGGAGCTGTTTTGGCGGCGGACCAGATGCCGCTGTTTTCGTGCACGTCGATTGTCGGCGCGTGTTTTGCGACAAATAGAAATGGGATGACAGCCAGCCCCAAGGCTCCGAGTGCGACGCCAAATGGCGTAAATCCCTCGATCCCGACAGTTTCCAGCATGATCGGTCCGGCTGCAAAACCTGCGAAGAGGCAGATCACATAGCCTGCGATGACACGCCCGCGCGATGTCTCTTTCGCGACCGAGTTGACCCACACATCACCAACGAGCCAAGGCAAAGCCAATCCTGTTCCCACGACGAACCGCGCGGCGATCCAGACGGCGACCGACGGGAACAGATACATGCTCAACAACGCGAGGCCACCAATGGCGCAACCAAGGAACATTGCCTTGATCGCTCCGAGTTTTCGCGCGACCTGGGGCAGGAACGGCATGAGCAAAAGAACCGCCAGCGGGGCCATCGCGCTGGAGAGACCAACCTGCCAATCGGGCGCGCCCCAGCTTGCAAAGGTGAGCGAGACCAGAGGAAAGGTGATGCCGAGCGTCAGACCGATGCCAAGCATATGGATCATGACCGCAGCGAGGCTCATCCGCCTTTGACGCGTGGTCAGGTCATGTGCGGATGCGTCTGAGACGATCCACTCTGCATCGACGATCTCATCGTCTGCGTGCACAAGCCGGGACGCAGGGTTATCAGACATCACAGCGAGCTCCGACAGGTGCCTCACCCTGGACCATCCCACGGTAGAGCGTCCGGTCACCGATCACTGCGCTGTGGTCAGCCGCGTGCATCGTGCACCTTTTGTCCCAGAATAGCAGGTCCCAGGCAGACCAGATATTCATAGAGCTTGTGGCGCGGGCGATGGACATCTCATAGAGGTCTGCAATTCGATCTGATGCATCTTCGCCGTCGCACAGTCGGAGTGCGACGCATCGCGCTGGCGTGGTCAGGAAAAGGGATTTACGCCCTGTTTCGAGATGGGTGCGAACCAAAGGATGCCAGCATTCTGTCTCACTGCCTTCGGTCGGCTCGATACCGCTGACGCCGTGCAAAATCTCTGCGCCTTCGAACAAGGATTTGTCTTCCAGCGACAAGAGGTCATAGGCGGAATACTGGTCGCGGAAAAGTGTGGCGCCACCTTTCTGCGGCACGTCCACCGCCATTAGCCCAGTGATGGACGGAGGGCGCGAGACGTAGGTGGTGTCCGAGTGAAACACGCTTTTGGGCGGTGCCGTTCTTCCAACATTAGTGACCAGATTTGAATCTTCTGACCCCTGAACCGGGGTCTCTCCGGCGGTGAACATCAGCTCTCCAAACCCACGCAGGAAGGCGATGAAGTCCTGAGCGGAGATCGGGGTGTTGCGTACAACGGCGACGCCATGATGAACGACCTCGTCACGTATTGCATCGGCAGCAAATGGCACCTGTTTTACGTCACGCGCGCCCGTCATGTAGGCTTCTCCACGTGCGTGCCGTCGAGAACCGCGCGAACGGTGTCAGCCAGATCAGGTGTGCAAACGATGTCTGCGTTGGAGTAGTCATGATCGCCAGTGTTCGCGCCGGGATAGGCGACCACGAAGCACCCAGCGGCATTCGCTGAGGCGACACCGGCGGCGTTGTCTTCGATGACCAGTGTGTCCGCGGCATCAAGGTCCAACCTCTTGACCACCGAAACATAGATGTCACGGGCTGGCTTTTGCGGATGGCCCTCATTCGCCGAGGTCGCGTGGTCGAATGTATGGGACGCGTCTTTCGCGATGAGAGCCTCGACGCGCGCAACGCTGCGCGCATCCGTGGAAGAGACTAAAGCCGTCGCCATGCTCCTTGCCCTGGCGAGTTCGAGCGCTGCTACGACACCTTCACGTGGTGAGAGCGGCCGCTCATCCATGAGGGTTTGGAATATCTCGGTCTTGGTTGCATGGATTGCCGCAGCATCAACCTCCTGACCGAGGGTTTGCGCATAGTCAGAAATGCGCTGAGCCCCGCCCGACGCCACAAGTGCGTCACGGTATGACTCGCGGTCCCAGTGCCAATCCAGACCGTGGTTTTGGAAAGCTGTGTTAAAGGCTTCGCGCTGGAGCTCAGATGTCTCCACAACTGCGCCGATTGATCCAAAGAAGAGAGCTTTCATGGGGTATCCTTAAGTCGTCAAAGATGTTGATCGAAAAGCGACCAAACAGGCATGAGATCGTTCACGGTCTGGTTGAACGATGAGAGAAAAGACCGTTCGCGCCAATCCTCTGCGAACGGTTGAGTGATGACGAGACCCTTGCGCCGGATCAGACCGCCATGGGGGTGATCGGCCTCATAGGGCTTGGGAACACGTTTGAGCGGTGCTGCACCGTAGTCGGAAATTTGACCGCCGCGTTTGGTCACCGCATCTAGTCTCTCGCAAACAAGAGCGCCCCATTTATCGATGAAGGCGCGGTACCGTCGTAGGTCTTCGCCACCAAGCGAGATGACACCAACGCTAAGCGACAGCTCTTCTGCGCCACAGGCAAAGAACCAGCTGGCGCAAAGCTTATCCTGATCCGATTGAGACCACAGGATATGAAGCCAGGGATTGTAGGGTGATTTATCTTTCGAAAAGCGCACGTCGCGGTAGATGCGGTAGACTTTCGGCAAATGTGGTTGCCTGGTGATCCGGCTCAGGTCTTCTGCCGCCAGGTCTGCAAAGAACTCCGCAGGCTTGCGGATATCATCTACGTAGTCTTGCTTTCGCGGCTCGAACCACGCCTTTTCGTTGTTGGCCGCAAGCCCCCGAAAAAAGGGGCGTGCGGCATCGATCATATGTTCAAAACCATCTACCATTTGATCACTCTGCAGCGATCTTCAGGGCGTCGGTATCGCCTTCAGGCTCTTTTGGCGTCTCCGCGGGCCGCTTGCGCAACCACCCACGTGTTGTCTTGCCTTCGGCTTTGGCCTTGGCAGCTTTCTCTTCACGGCGCTCTTTCCTGAGATACGTGTGATAGAGCGCTGGAACGCCGATCAGTGTCAGCACAGAGGCAAAGCCCAACCCGGCCATGATGGCCACGGCCATTGAGGCAAAGAACGCATCATTCAACAGCGGCACCATACCGAGGATCGTGGTGGCTGCGGCCAGGACGACCGGGCGCAGACGGCTGACCGAGGCCGTGACGATGGCTTGCGACTGTGGCAGGCCTTCCTCCTCCTTTTGGGCGTCGATCTCCTCGACGAGGACGATGGCGTTCTTGATGAGCATGCCAGACAAGCTCAGCAATCCCAGCAGGGCAGTGAAGCTGAAGGGCAGGTTGGTGAACAACAGACCCAGACCCACGCCGGTGACCGCCATCGGAACAACGGTCCAGATCACAGCAGTCTGGCGCAATTTACCAAACAGCAGAAGCGTGATGAGGAACATGGTGCCGAAGGCCAGCGGCATCTGGCGGCCAAGGCTCGCCTGCGCGGTGCTGGCGCTTTCGAACTCACCACCCCACTCCATGCGGTAACCGGGGGGGAGGTCCATTGCCTCGATGGCAGCACGCACTTCGACAAAGGCCTGCGGGGGTAGAACGTCTGGGACTGTAAAGGCTTGTACGCTGATGGTCGGCGTCCGGTCGCGGCGTTGAATGAGTGTATCGCGTGGAACAACGTCAAACCCGTCTACCACCTGCGCAAGGCTGGTGTAGTTCTGCGACGACGGCGCATAGATCGGCTGGTCCAGCAGGTAGTCGGCGCTGGCCTGTTCGCCACGCGGCGTGCGGATAAGAACAGGGATTTGTCTGTCGTTCTCACGGAACGTGCCCACGCGCAGACCGTCGGTCGCCAACGCGATGGCCTGGGACACATCCGCCCGACTGATGCCGAGCGCTTGCGCGCGGTCCGTGGCGAAGATCGGCTGTGTCGTCAGCTCCTGCTCACGCCAATCGGTGCGTTCGATGGTCAGCAGATCGGTTTGCTGCTCGAAGATGTTCTGGGCCTCCTGCGCCAGTTTGCGCAGCACCTGCGGATCGGGGCCGGACAGGCGCACCTCGACATCCGCACCCACCGGCGGGCCATAGATGATCTGTTGCACGCGGGTCTCGGCCCAGGGCACGGCCGTCGCAGCATAGTCGCTTAAGGCGTCTCTCAAGTCCGGAATGGCGGTATGGTCTGCCACGCGAATAATCAGTTGGCCGTAAGATGGATTTGGGTCTTCCGGAGTGTAGGTGAGCAGGAACCGGGTCATGCTGGCACCGATCGTTGCCGTGACCGCCTCAACCGATGGCTGTTCCAACAGCCAGTCTTCCAGCACGGCAAGGTCTTCGCTGGTCGACGCGATGGATGTTCCCTGTGCCGCATTGTAGTTCAGATAGACCAGCGGTGTGGTCGCAGGCGGGAAGAACTGTTGTTTGACCAATCCCATCGACCCGACGCCGGCGACGGTGGCGCCAATCAGTCCGATGATGACAAGCCAACGCACGCGAAGTGCGCCGCGCACCACCGCGCCGTATCCTCGGAAAAAAAGTGTATCGTAGGGGTCTTTCGACCCTTCGGAGGTCTCTGTGCGGAAGAAATAGCTGGCTAGCAAAGGGGTGACCGTCACCGCCAGAAGCCATGACAAAAGCAGCGAGATGCTGATCACGGCAAAGAGCGTGAACAGGAACTCACCCGAGCTATCCGGGCTGAGGCCGATCCCGGCGAACGCCATGATACCAATGATTGTCGCCCCTAGCAGCGGGATCTGCGTCCGGCGCGCGACCTCGGCCGCGGCGTCAATGGCTTTGCGCCCACGCCGCATCTGCACCTGCATCCCTTCAGCGACCACGATTGCATTGTCGACCAGCATGCCCATGGCGATGATCAGCGCGCCCAGGCTGATGCGCTCAACTTTGATGTCAAAGAGATACATGAAAAAGAATGTGAAGCTGACGGTGAGCAGGAGCGAGCCGCCCACGACGATGGATGCCCTCCACCCCATGAACAGGGCCAGAACGGCGATCACGACGCCAACGGACATCGCGAGACTGCCAAGGAAATCCTTGTTGGCCGTGTCGACAACGCGGTGTTGTTCGTAAATCGGCTCAAGCGTCACGCCTGCGGGCAGCAGCGGTGTGATCTCGGCAAGACGTTCTTCGACACGCTGTCCGACAGTCACGATATTCTCGGACGTCAGGCCAGCAACGCCGATGGTAAACGCCTCGACGCCATTGTGCCGGATCATTTGGCGGGGGGCATCGATCCTTCCACGAGTGACATCGGCCAGGTCCGTAAGGTTCAGCACCTCCCCTCGAAACCCGAAGGTCAGCGCGCTGATCTCAGAGACGCTGTTATCGGGGGCCGGCGCGGTGATGCGAACATCCGCGCGCTCATTGTCTGCTGTGCCTGTCGGAACGATCTGGTCTGCGGACGACACTGCACCAACGATGACGCCCGGTGGCACGCCAAGCGCGGTCAGAATCTCGCTCGAAGGTTCGACAAAAATAGCCTCTTCCGGCAGGCCAAGTGTTTGGGCGTTTGCCACACCGTCGACTGTCAGCAATTCGCGGCGCAGAAACGTCGCAATGTCCCAGATGGTCGCATCGTCATAGCCCGGGGCCGAGACCGCATAGAGCAGTCCGAACACATCGCCGAAGCTGTCATTGACCGTCGGGGGCAGGGCACCGGTGGGCAGCGCCCCCTGCGCATCCGCTACGCGGTCGCGCATGTCATCCCAAACCTGCGGTAATTCATCGCCGCCGAACGTGTCCCGAATTGTGACTTCGATCACGGACACGCCCGGACGGTTGGTCGAGGTGATGTAATCCACCTCATCCATCTGCTGTATCTCGGCTTCCAGCACCTCGGACACTTCGATGGCGACTTCCGCCGCCGTTGCTCCGGGGTAGGGGGTGATTACCAGCCCGGACTTAAGCGTAAAGACGGGATCTTCGAGCTTGCCGACGCCGAGATATCCTGCGGCACCACCGAACAGGCAAAACAGGATCAGAAGCCAGGTATAGAGCGGTTTTTGGATGGACAAGCGTGCGATCTGCATGGGTTAGCTTCCTTCCACAGTCAGGCCAACAAACCGCTTCAGCGGCATATCTTCATCGATAAGATGTGCGCCAATGCGGACGATTTCGTTGCCGGGTGCGAGGCCTCGCACCTGAAACGTCGTGCCATTGGTGCTGGTGACATCGACAGGCTGATAGCGCGCGATCAGTCCCCCTTTTTGGTTTTCCTGCACAAGAACGACGACCTGCGCGCCATCAGGCCGGGTCGCGATGGCACTTGCGGGGATTACGATCGTATCCTGTGCTGCTTCAACGCTGGCAGAGACGACGATTGTCCGTCCGGGGAGTAGGAATGGAGACTGCTCCGTTTCAGCGGCGAGAGAGACCGTGTAACTCTGCCCCACACGGCCGGTCTCAGCGCGAAACTCGCGGAACGTCAGATCAATTGGGCTGTCGCTATTGGCCAGTGCACCTTCGAACCGAATAGCCGAGAGGTCACCGATCTGCGACAGCACGCGCTCGGGCAGGTCAAATTCGACGCGCACTTCGGACATGTTGTGAATGCGCAGGATGGGCTGACCAGGTTGGATGGTTGAAAACGGGGTCGCGATCCGGTCGGCGATCAGGCCGTCGAAAGGTGCTGAGATTTGCGCATCGGCCAAGGCTTCGCGCGCCTCTCGCAAGGCAACGTCTGCGAGATCCCGCGATGTCTCGGCGTCCTGTGCGCGCACTTCAGAGCTCACATTGCGAGAGGCGAGTTCAGCTGCTCGCACCCTGTCACGCTCGGCTTGCGCCAAGGCGAGCTCGGCTCGCTCCACAGCCCGTTCGAAAGGTGCCAGATCAAGAGCCGCGATTGGCGTGCCAGCGGAAACGCGACTGCCTTCCTGGGCCTCGATCTCGGTCAGATAGCCGCCCACTTCGAATGAGATGTCTACGGTTTCCAATGCCGCGATCTGGCCAAAAAACTGACGCGTGCTTGTGCCACTGCCTTCGGGAACGACATAGGTCTGCACGAAGATCGCTTGCACATCGTCTGTCTCTGCAACCTCGACCAAATCTTGCGCAAATGCGAAACAGGGAAGACAGATCGCCGTGGCAAATAATTTTGTTTTCAACCATTCTTGTCCCATCACACAGCACTCCTATCTGATAACCGACCGTTCGGTAGGCTAGTTAGGCGGGGGATAGAGGACGTCAATGGACACAGTCGAAAAAAATCAGTCGGGCGACCGGCAGGCAGAGATCATTCGGATCAGTACCGATCTATTTCTCAAGAACGGGTTTTCCGGCACGTCGATGAGCAAGATCGCCAATGCCTGCGACATTACAAAGGCAAGCCTCTACCACCATTTTTCTGGCAAAGAGGACTTGTTCATTGCGTGCGTGACCGATGGTTATAAGGAGGCGCTCGTCGCGCTGGAGGAAATTCTCGCCGACACCAGCCAGAGCCCGGAAACCCAGCTACGACTGGCGTTGGACACGCTCTACAGCACGATTGTCGGATCGCCTGTTGGTCAGATGTCGCCGCTTATTGCAGAGGTTTCGCGTGCTTTCCCGTCAGTCGCGCGGTCCTTTCACTCGGACTACATCGAACCTCAAGAAGCGCTTATGTGGCAGTTGATCGACCGGGGGATTGATCAGGGTGCCTTTAAGGACGTCGATAAAAAGGTGCTCAGTCATCTTATCTTTGGACCGATCGTGACGCTGTCCATGTCGCGCGAAATGTTCGCCAGTTTTGAAGATCTGGATGATCACTTCCCAATCTCCCATTTGCAAAACGGGCACGCAAAAATCATTTTGGGACTGCTGGAGGCAGATTAGGTGGGACAAAGGATCAGTCCGGATGACGAAACGGTCATCAGTCCAGATGCAGACTTCAAGGACAACGAAGCTGCTTTCGAACTAATAAACAGCCGCATTGAAACCCGCCGTGTCGGCTGAATTTCTGTGATCAAACTTGGCTCAAGACGTGTCGAACAACTCATGGCACAGATGGATACTAAATTGACTGTTGAAGAGACGCTAGATTTCTATTCTGTGAGCCAGACTTTTCGAATTTGATCCGTCTTTCATCGCCACGATCACCATCGGCTAAGCGAGATCTGCGTAGGGATGATGGTCATTTTCGCAGTATAGGGAAGGTCAGCTCGGCGGGACCAACCTGTCATTAGAAATCACCGCCCGAAGGTTCGCTCAACCTAATGGCCGCCCAATATGGGCGGCCATTAAGATGGTTTTCCCGTTTCTATTCTGCCGGTATAGGTTTCCATCTCGTACTGCGGATGCCGATGACGATGAGCAGCGCGACGACAAGGCCTGCTATACCGATCAGTGCATTTGCTGACCCAAGAGCGGCGAGACCTTGCACGTCGATCACCTTGCCGCCGATCAACGCACCGAGTCCGATTCCGACCTGAGCGATGGTCACGCTTAGTGCAGATGCAAACTCTTGCGCTTCAGGAGCTTCCTTCCTGACACGCAGCTGGTTGCCGCTACGCCCGCCTTTGCGGATCAACCCGTTACCTTGAATTTCGCGGCTGAACTTGGTGGCACACCCTTTAGCTGCACAGAAACGTATAATGGGCTGGGCACCGCTGATAGCCCCATTCAGGTGCTGGACTATCGCATGTTCGTTTCGAATGTCGCATTGATCACCGAAGATGGCGCAACCGTTCCGCTGGAATTGGAACAGGATCGCCGGTGGCAGGTCGAAACGATCGCTTTGCTCGATTTCGAAGATGGCACTGGGTCTTGCACGAATGGCACCGCCGAGACGAATATGACCGTGCGCGGAACAGTGCCAGAGGGCAATTATACCGGCCTGCGCTTTAATATAGGTGTTCCCTTCGATTGGAACCATGGCGACCCAACCCTTGCACCATCACCGCTGAACTTGACCGCGATGTTCTGGAACTGGCGAGGGGGCTACAAATTCATCAAGTTTGAAACGACGCCGGTTTCTGCGGACGGCATGAACATGGCACAAGACATGCATACCGAAGGGGCGCATGGTCATAGTGCTGCGAGCGGATGGTTTTTGCATCTTGGCTCGACGATGTGCCAATCCAATTCCAGAACGGATCCCCCCGAAAGCCCCTGCGCCAATCTGAATGTCATGACGGTTGCGTTTGACGCATTCAACGCATTACGTCAGCAAATTGTCATCGATCCCGCGCCTGTTATTGCGGCATCCGATCTAACGATGAATACACCCGAGACCAGCCCCGGATGCATGTCATTTCCGAATGATGCTGACTGTGCGACTGTACTGCCGAAACTCGGGCTGCCCTTCAATGATATCAGTGCCGAGGCACAACGCTTGGTCGCGGTGCGCTGAACATGCGACGCCTTATCGCCCTTGGTGCGGCCATTTTGGCCGTACCGCTTTTGTTTGTTGTTGTGCTGGACCGCCCCAAAACGGATACCGGATCAGAGCTGATACTGGATCACCTTGGCTATCGCTGGAACATGCCAGCCTGGATGGCGCCGCCACCCGTTCCGGACGATAATCCGATGAGTGTCGCCAAGGTCGATCTGGGGCGACATTTGTTCTATGATGCGCGGCTATCGGCGGATCAGACGGTTTCCTGTGCATCCTGCCATGAACAGGAATTGGCCTTTACAGATGGCCGGGTCCTATCGCGCGGTGTCTTGAACACGCCCGCCCGCAAGAATGCCCCAAGCATTGCCAATGCGGGTTATAACCCTGCTTTGACATGGGCCAATCCCCATACGGGAACACTTGAGTTTCAAGCGCTTTTTCCTTTGTTTGGGACAGAACCTGTCGAAATGGGTATGTCCGGGCGCGAACAAGAACTGTTTGCGCGGCTGGCAAGTGATCCCTACTACACGGATGCGTTCAAAGCGGCCTTTCCGGAACGTGAGGGGCAGATTGATCTGTTTTCGATCACACGCGCCCTTGGGGCTTTTCAGCGTAGCATTATTTCGGCAAACAGCCCTTATGATCAGTTCAAATACGGCGGCGATCCGGACGCCTTATCCGAGGCCGCAAAACGGGGCGAACAGCTGTTTTTCGACCACCGGTTCGAATGCTATCATTGCTATATGGGGGTCATGTTCAACGACAACATGCAAACGGCACGGTCACCCTTTGCCGAGACAGCTTACCACAACACCGGTCTTTATAATATCGGCGGCACGGGCGCGTATCCCCCACATCAGGGTGGGCTGGTTGAGTTCACTGGGCGCAGAGAGGATATAGGCAAACTCCGCACACCGTCATTGCGCAACATGGCGCTGACCGCGCCTTATATGCACGATGGGTCCATTGGAACACTGCGTGAGGTGATTGAGCATTATGCAGCTGGTGGCCGTACGATCATTGACGGTCCATATGCCGGTGTTGGTGCGGCGCATCCCAACAAAAGCGGGTTGTTGATCAGGTTTGAAGCCACAGACCGCGAAATCGATGATCTGATCGCCTTTCTGGAAAGCCTGACCGATGAAAGCCTGCTGACCAATCCAGACTATGCCGATCCATGGCCCAACGGGCATTCCGCAACTGTAAACCGCGTGATGCCATCTGACACAAAAGGACTGATACAATGATACGGATCTTGACCTTCATCCTGTCCCTTGCCTTTGCGACACCAGTTTTCGCCCACGGTTATGGTGCCGACGACCTGATCGTGGCACATCCATATAGTTTCCCGACCTCTGCAACAGCACAAACGGGGATTGGCTATCTGACCATCATGAACAACGGGTCCGAGCCGGACCGGCTGATTGAGGTCAGATCACCGTTCCCCCGCGCAACATTGCATGAAACCGTCATGGAAAACAACATCGCCAGAATGATCGGCAGCGATGGTTTCGATATCCCGCCCTTAAGCACAGTCAAACTGGAACCGGGCGGCAAGCACATCATGTTCATGGGGCTTAATGGGGACCCTTTTGAGGTTGGTGAGAAATTCACGGTAACGCTTGTTGTTGAACGCGCGGGCGAAGTTGAGGTCGAATTTTGGGTCGAGGAACGGAATGGAAGCGGGCAAGAGATTGATCATTCTCACCACGATCATTCCAGTGTTGATCCTGATATCTCCAACGACCGCAGCCTGATCCGGTCAACACTACAAGATCAAATCGCAGCACATCTTGATCTGGCCGCAGTGGCTGTGATCGACGATGTTGCCGTTGCGGGCTGGACTGCCGGTCAAACCGGTGGTCGGGCATTCCTGCGCAGGTCGGGGGATAACTGGCAGGTCACACTTCTGTCGGGGTCCACACTTGCAACATCCGCAGGAATACAGGCGGGGGGTCTGTCCCCTCGGGTCGCTTCGTCTTTATTGGCCCAACTGAACGAAGCCGAAGCATCGCTTGCGGTGGAAACTGTGGAAAAGCTGGATCACTTCAAAGGGACGGTGATTGTCCAATAGAAAGACCTTTAGGGCTCGAGTTGGCCCATCATCGGTCTTAGTATGTACGTGTCCATGATCCAACCATGGTCCTCACGCGCAGCGTTGCGTATTTTAACAATATTCTGGCAGACATCATCCAAAGCGCCCGACATCAGAAGCTGTTGCGGCATTCCAAGGTATGCGCCCCACCAGATGTGCAGATCCTGCCCCAGAAACTGTTGAAAAGCGCAGGTTCCGTCCAGCATGACGGCAACGGTTGTGTCGTTTGCGGGAAAACCTTCGTCGCCTAGACGCCGCCCTGTCGTGACGATGATTTCGCCCCCCAAGGTATTCAACGGGATAGCATGGGCCGCCGTCAGCGCTTGCAGGGACGTAATACCAGGGATAACCGTGATTGGCGGTATTGGCTTAAGCCGCGCAGCAATACGCAAGGTGCTGTCATAAAGCGATGGATCCCCCCAGACCAGCAGGGCGATCTTTTGGGCCGGGGGATGTTCCGCGATTTTCGCGGCCCAGATTTGGGCGATTTCGTCATGCCAGGCAGTGACGGCCTCAAGGTAAGGTTGGTCTTGGCCACGCCTGGGCATGTCAAAATAAGTGATCACATGGTCGGCGTCTGAACGAATGCCAGCGACAATTTGATGACGCAGATCAGCCAGATCAGATTTTCCGTCCCCCTTGCGGGGCACAAGGATCAGATCAGCTTCGGCAATGGTTTTATGGGCCTGACGCGTCAGATGGTGAGGGTTTCCTGTGCCGATGCCTACAAGAAATAACTGGGTCATTTTGCCAAAAACGGGCGATACAAAGATCGCCCGCCTAGAGTTATTGCAATCTTAAGCAGGATGATGCAGCCGTTGTGTGAAAACACCACTTTTGCTGAAGCGCCGCAAACCTTTAGCACCTGCTAAAACACCCAGATCAGCAATGGGTTCGATCAGAACGACCAGCATATAGGCCGCACCAAAGCTGGCGACCGCAGTCAGGTTTTCAGCGCCAACACCCTGGCCGTAGATCGCCCAGAATGCCACCCAAGCCACAACGCCACCCTGATAAACCACAGACATTTTCAGAACCTGTATATAGTTCAGATCGACATAAGCCGTATGCGCAGGCACGATGCGTTTGACCAAGGCATCGACGACAAACAGTGGAAACAGCAGGGTTGTGATATTCACGAAATACATTGGCAGGTCAGATGGCGCAAAGAAGGCGCCCTGAACAGCCAGACCGGCCGCCAGTCCAAAGGATGCTGGGCCAGCCCCAAGGATCAGGAACAGCGTTGTTCCCAGGATAAAATGCACCTCGGATATACCGACGGGGAAGTGCGGCAGGACCTCAAAAAAGATGAAAACCCCGATTGTCGCGATAATCGCGCGGATTGCGAATGACCCGATTGAGTGTGTTTTCAGATCATCAGCGCTGAGTTTCAGCGAGTATCCGGCGGCAGCGGCCGCTGTGCCATAGGCAAATATCATCTTAGCGCCGTCAACGACGCCTGGTTCGATGTGCATGATATCGTCTCCTTGTCGCCCACCCGGCGACTGTTGGTGCCGGTGCCCCGGCGATTGCATTTTTGATGGCAGGTCTCCTGACTTGCGGATCATCGCGGTGACCGAACCTTCCCAACCCCAAAGGCCAGTGGCTTTAATCGGTCCGCTTCCCGTTCACAGTTGCGGGGGCAGTCCGGGGTTTACACCCGGTTCCCTTTTAGGTGACAGAACGTCACCACCATCACATTAACTTTTTCAGGATTTGACCTGTCGGGCAAGTCAAATATCGGCCAGTGACCCGTAGAGGATCAGTGCCGGTTTATCGCCCACGTCCTGCGCAATTCTTGCAGCAAGACCGGTGACTGTGTCGCGGTACAGGGTCTGATCCGGCAGACTGACGTTTTCGGCCAGCAAAGCGGGCGTATCATGGGCCATGCCGTGACTGATAAGCATGTTCACGAGCTTGGGAAAAGTGCGCTTGCCCATGAAAACCACCGTCGTCGCGTTTGCGTCGGCAAGGGCAGACAGGTTCAGGTCATCAGGCAGCGCGCCGGTGACGTCGTGCCCTGTCACAAACTGAACCCGCCGCGCGGTCAGGCGTCGGGTCAGTGGAATGCCGGCAGCAGCTGCAGCCGCACAGGCTGATGGGATACCCGGAATGATCTCATAAGAAATGCTGGCGGCGTTGAGGGCTGTCAGTTCTTCCTCAAGCCGTCCAAACGTACCACCGTCGCCGGATTTCAGACGCACGACGCGCTGCTTTTCACGGGCGTAATCCACCAGCAAACGGCTGACGTGGTCTTGTTTTGGTGAAAGTCGCCCGGCGCGCTTGCCAACACCCACCAGATCGGCACCGGTACGCACATGGGCAAGGATCGGACCTGCGGACAGATCATCAAACAGCACAGCATCGGCCTGTTTCAGGCGATCCACGGCCTTCAGCGTCAGAAGCTCTGGGTCGCCGGGGCCAGAGCCAACAAAGCTGACAAACCCTGTCACGGGGCCTCCTGCGCGATCAGGTGAAAGAACGTGCCGCTGACCGTGCCGCGGCGGGATCCGGTTTCAGCGGCGGAATTACCATCGGCATCAAAGACTTGGGCTAAAGGGGCATCGGGCTGTTCGATGATGGTTGAATAGTGGAATTCATGTCCACGCAAAGCGGTCCCCGCTTGAAAACCTGGCAGTGGCGCCGACAGAACGGCGCGGCGATAGCCCAGATGGAACTTGCGCTTTTCATAACTGGTCACAAGGCCCAGCAAGCCTGCCATCTGATGCGCTAGCCCGTCCTTGTCGATCATGGTTTCGCCCAACGCCATATATCCCCCGCATTCCCCATGGACTGGCTTGGTTTCCGCATGTTTGCGCAAAGCGGTGCGGAACTGGTCGGCGGTCGCCAAAGTGCCCGCATGTAGTTCGGGATAGCCGCCGGGCAACCAGACCAGATCGGCAGACGGATCAGGGGCCTGATCAGCCAAGGGCGAAAATGGCAGGATTTCAGCACCAGCGGCCCGCCAACCCTCGATCAGGTGGGGGTAGGTAAAGGAAAACGCAGCATCCCGCGCCAGTGCAATGCGTTGTGCCGGGGGCTTAGGCAGGTCGCCCTGTGCTGTGGTTTCGACGGATGCGGCCGCAGCCTTAAGCGCAGACAGATCGACATGATCCCGCAGGAATGTGGCGTACCCGGCAATGGCGGCCTCAAGATCAGGATGCTCGACCGCTTGGATCAACCCAAGATGCCGTTCCGGCAGTTTCAGATCACCACGCCTAGGTAAAGCGCCCAGAACGGGCAAGCCCGCACGCTCCATCCCAAGACGCGTCAGGCGTTCGTGTCGGGGGCTAGCGACGCGGTTCAGGATCACACCGGCAAAGGGCAGATCAGGCAGATAGCGGGCAAAGCCAAGGGCCGTCGCCGCCGCTGATTGCGCCTGTCCGCTGACGTCGATCACCAGAACCACGGGCCACCCCATGCGCGCCGCGGTCTCGGCGCTGGATCCAAAGCCCACCTGGCCACGCGTTGCCACCCCGTCGAACAGACCCATGGAGCCCTCAGCCACGATCATATCAGCGCCAGCCGCCTGTTTCGAAACGGCCGCCAGCAACGTGTCATCCATGGCCCATGTGTCCATGTTGAAAGATGCGCGACCAGTCGCGGCCAGATGAAAGGCCGGGTCAATGTAATCAGGCCCACTTTTATAGGGCTGCACGGTCAAACCGTCATCCACCAGCGCCCGCAGAAGACCCAGCATCACAGTCGTCTTGCCGGTGCCCGAGGCAGGGGCTGATATCATAAGCCCGGGGGGATTAGTCATCGCCGTGGCTCCACCCGACCCAGGGGCTTTCTGCGGATTGCGGGCGATAGCGGCGATCGTAATCGGCGGCATAAAGGCAGCTTTCCGCAAAATCGCTGGCCTCAAGCGCAGGACCGACAAGGATCAGAGCGGTGCGTTTTATGTCGGGATCAAGTACCTGTTCCACTGTCTCAAGCGTCGCGCGTTGGATGCGTTCATCCGACCAGCTGGCGCGATAGATGACCGCGACAGGGCAGTCGGCGCCGTAAGCGGGCGTCAGGTCCAAGACGACCTGCGCAACATTCCCAATCGACAGATGAATGGCCAGTGTTGCGCCCGTGGCCGCAAAGTTTTGCAGGGTTTCGCTCGCTGGCATCGAAGATGCGCGACCAGGCGTCCGTGTCAGCACGACGGACTGTGCGACACCCGGCAGCGTTAATTCGGCTCCAAGCGCAGCAGCAGCGGCGGCGAATGACGGCACGCCGGGCGTGACTGTAAACGGGATATCCAGCGCCTTTAGTCGCCGTAATTGTTCACCCATAGCGGACCAGACCGACAGATCACCGGAATGAAGCCGTGCGATGTCTTTCCCGGCAGTATGGGCGTTCTGCACCTCAGCAATGATCGCATCAAGGTCCATGGATGCTGTGTTGATGATCCGCGTGCCTTCCGGGCAATGGGCCAGAACTGCCTCGGGCACCAGCGAGCCTGCATAAAGGCAGACGGGGCATGCGGCGATCAGATCGCGTCCCCGCAGGGTCAGTAAATCCGGTGCACCGGGACCGGCACCGATAAAATGAACCGTCATATGGGTCCTCCGATAGCGATGGCGCAGGTGGCCATCCGGTCGTCTGAAATATGTCTTGGCCCCACCAATCGCGCATCCGGGCCTGCCGCAGCAAGGGCTGCTGCTTCGGCCACGCTGCCCGTGCCCCAAGCTAGATCGGATGCTTTGGACTGCGTTGGTGTATGCTGTGTGCTCAGCTCTGCAGGCGATACGGAAATCAGCGATACGTTCAATGTCTTTGCCAAAGGGCGCAAGCCGTCCAGTTTATCTGCGATGGTCGCAACCGCGTCTGGCCTGTGGTCTCGCGACGCTTTGGTCAGTGCGTTTTGCAGACTGGCCGATGACGCCGCCGCGCGAAATCCGAACCCTGCGATAATCATAGGGTAACACTCCATTGCACAACAGGATAGGCGGTCTGCCAGCCGCGCTTTGCCCCAAGCGGCCCGGCGCGCGACAGTTCGACCCGCAAGAGGGTGCCGCCCAGTTTGGCCTGCCAATAGGTTAACAACGCCTCAGCCTCAAGCGTCACAGCGTTTGCCACCAAACGCGTGCCGGGGAGCAGCGTTTCTTGCAGATGCTGCAGTAATGCCTCGGACAATCCGCCGCCAATGAACACAGCATCGGGCGCAGGCAGGTCGCCCAGGGCCTCAGGCGCCGTTCCTGTGATAACCTGCAACCGGTCCACACCCAGGGTGTTGGCGTTGGTCCTTATCCGTTCCGCCCCATCGGATTGTGCCTCAATCGCGATGGCCTCGGTCGTTGGATCAGATAACAGCCATTCGATGGCAATGGACCCCGAGCCGCTGCCGATATCCCACAGTCGCTCATACTTGCGCGGGGCAAGGGCGGACAGGGTCACGGCGCGCATGGGGGCCTTCGTGATCTGGCCGTCGTGGTCGAAAAAATCGTCTGGCAAACCAGAGGTTTTTGGCAGCGCCCTACCTTTGCCCATCACCGTCAGTGCGACACACACCGGGTGGGAAAACGCATGCTTCGATAGTGCATCGGCCCGGGTGTCTGTCCGGTTTTCCCGCGGACCGCCAAGTGCCTCAAACACCGTTAGAGCGCTGTCACCAAGGCCTTGATTGGTCAGATACGCGCCCAGATCGTGAACCGCTTGGCCATCACGCAAAAGAACGATCAGCCGCGCGTCAGGCGCAAGATGGGGACGCAGGCGTGAAAACGGGGCTGCATGCAGACCAAAACAGGTTGTCTGTTCCAGTGGCCAGCCCATCCGTGCAGTGGTCAGGGAAAAGCTGGAAGGTCCGGGAAAAGCACACCATTCGTGCGCTTGCAGATCGCGGGTGATCACGCTGCCCGCCCCGAACCAGAACGGGTCGCCCGAGGCCAGGACGGCAACAGGCGTGCCGCGCAGCCTCAACAGTTCAGGGATGCCATCCGCAAACGGCACTGGCCAGCTGATCCGGCGGGTTTTACCATCGTCCGGCAGCAGGTTAAGGTGGCGTGGTGGCCCCATGATGACGTCAGCTTCGGACAGAGCGGCTTGACTTGCGGGCGAAAGGCCCTCAGTTCCATCCTCGCCCAAACCAATAAGTGTGAGCCACGGCATGTCAGACATCGCGCCCAACCTTCTGATCCTCGGCGGCACGACCGAGGCGACGGCCCTGTCGGGTGCTGTGCATCAGGCAGGGCTGCGCGCCGTGATCTCGTTCGCCGGTCGTGTGGAACGCCCGGTGCGTCAGCCGATTGACCGTCGGATCGGGGGGTTTGGGGGGGTGGAGGGTTTGGTCAGTTACCTTCAGGATCAGCGGGTCACACATGTTATCGATGCCACCCATCCTTTTGCCGCGCAGATGAGCCGAAATGCCATTGCCGCCTGTGCCCAAACTGGCATGCCGCTGATCGCGCTGACCCGCGCACCATGGACGCCAGTTGCCGGTGATCGCTGGCAGAGCGTGCCGGATATCCCCGCAGCCTGTGCCGCATTGCAAGGCCCCGCCCGGCGCGTGATGCTGGCCGTTGGACGGATGCATCTGGCCGAATTCGCGCCCAATCCGCAGCATTTCTACCTGCTGCGCCTTGTCGATGCGCCAGCCTCGCCCCCGCCGTTTCCGGACCACCACGTCATCGTCTCGCGCGGGCCGTTTACCACGGCGGATGACAAAGCCCTGATGCAAAGGTTTGAGATTGACTGTGTTCTGTCGAAAAACGCGGGCGGAAAAGGCGCCTATGCCAAGATTGAAGCCGCGCGTGAGTTGGGCCTGCCGGTGACTATGATCGACCGGCCAGATATCCCACCCAGGCATGAAGTTTTCAGTGTGCAGGATGTGCTGGATTGGGTCGCTCATACCGGCACCGATCGTGGGGTGTAGACCAGTGGAGGGCCATCCCTTGTAATGATCTTTGTCTGCGATGATCCGACGATGACCATCGTGCGCATATCGGCCATGTGTGGCTGCGCCTGCGATAATGGTACGACGCGAAGCTCTTCGTCGGCTGTCGAGATCGCATGCCCGAAGATCACGGGTCGATCGTCCGTACAGGCTTCACGCAGGATATCGAGGGCACGCGCAAACCCCTCTGGCCGGGTCTTTGAACGCGGATTATAAAACGCCATCGCAAAATCCGCCTGCACCGCCAGACGAAGCCGCTGTTCGATCAAAGACCACGGCTTTAGGTTATCCGACAGATTAATTGCGCAGAAATCATGGCCCAAAGGCGCACCTGCACGGGCGGCGGCGGCGAGCATAGCGGTGATGCCAGGCAGAATGCGGATATCCAGATTGCGCCAATCGGGTGGGCCGTGATCGACGGCCTCAAGCACCGCGGCGGCCATAGCAAAAACGCCTGGATCACCGGATGACACGACGACAACGCGCTTGTCTTCCGCAGCCATCTGCAGCGCATGGCGGGATCGGTCGATCTCAACCCGGTTGTCGCTGGCATGCAATGCCAGACCCGGCCGTTCGGCGATGCGGGCGACATAGGGGATGTAACCCACAACATCTGTCGCCTCAGCCAGAATCTGCGTGACCTCGGGCGTCACAAGCGCTTCAGACCCAGGTCCCAGACCCACAACAGCGACCCAACCGCTCATGGTCTGCGTCCCTGGCCGTGCACGACAATGATCGAGAAATAGGGGGTCACTTTGCTCTCGGCACCAGCCAAAGGCGTGACCGTCTGGTTCGGCATCGTGGCATATTCAATCAGCCAGGCGTCATTGTAACGACCAGAGTCATGCAAGGCATCACGGACCTTGTCGATATTTCGACCGATTTTCATAATGACCAGAGCGTCAGCGGCCTGCATATGCCGGATCAGATCATCCTTGGGCAATGTCCCCATCAGAACGGTCATCACATCATCGCCCCAGGTGACGGGCACCCCGGTCGCAGTCCAGGCGCCAGACATGCCGGTGATGGCGGGTACAACCTGAATCGGCGTTTTGCCGTTTAGCCGTGTATAAAGATGCATGAACGAGCCATAGAAAAACGGGTCTCCTTCACACAGAACGACTACATCCTCACCGGCCTCTGCCAGGCTTTGCAGCCGCGTAGTGCAGTCGACGTAAAAAGTTGAAAGGCAGGCGTTATAGGCCGGATCGTGCAGGGGAATCTCTGTCGTGACCGGGTATTCCATTGGTATCTCGACCGCATCGGGTGACAGCATGTCATTGACAATCCGGCGCGCCTGACCTGGGCGTCCAGCTTTACGGAAATAGGCAACATGGCGGGCTGTACGCACAAGGCGATCCGCCCTGACGCTTATCAAATCGGGATCACCGGGGCCTAGCCCCACGCCATAGATGGTGCCTGTTGTGACCTGGCGGTTCATTCAATGGGACTCGCGATGGCATTCAAAGCAGCGACGGTGATAGCGCTGCCCCCAAGCCGCCCCTGAACGATGCAGCATGGAACGGGTTGCGCGGCCCACAGCGCGTCTTTGCTTTCAACGGCACCCACAAAGCCGACGGGACAACCAATGATGGCCGCCGGACGGGGGCAATCGGGGTCCTCCAGCATGTTGAGCAGATGAAAAAGCGCGGTGGGGGCATTGCCGATAGCAACCACAGCCCCTGCAAGGTGGGGCCGCCAAAGCTCAAGTGCTGCGGCAGAGCGTGTGTTGCCCATCTGCGCTGCCAGATCGCGCACGCCGTCGTCGTGCAAGGTGCAGATAATCGCGTTGTCCGCGGGCAATCGGGGTCGCGTGATACCTTCGCTGACCATCCGAGCGTCACATAAGATCGGCGCGCCCGCTTCCAGAGCCTGACGCGCGGTTGTGGCAAAGCCCGGCGAAAAGCGAATGTGTTTTTCCAGCCCTACCATCCCGGCCGCATGGATCATGCGTACAGCGACCTTTTCTTCCTGCGGTCCAAACCCGGCCAGATCGGCCTCGGCCCGGATGGTGGCAAAAGACTGGCGATAGATGGCGGCGCCGTCGGTTTCATAGGTGTAGGGCATCGGACTCAATCAAGATTTGCGTGGATATCTGCGGGCAGGATGCCGGTTCGCTCAGGTCTGTCTTTTGCAGTTCCTTGTCGCACAATGTCAAACCGCCCGTCACGCCCAACCAGCGTGATATCCGCCGGACGTGCCCGCGCGCAGCCCTTGGCGCACCCCGATACGTGCAGCGTACCGCTTATATGCGACGCCAGACTGCGTGCCAAGGCGCGGGTTTCGACGTGTGCACTGTCACAGAACGGCGCGCCGGGGCATGCATCGACACGACGCAGCGGATGATCGGGTGTGGTGATCAGCGCCTCGCTCGTAAGATCAGCGACCTCTTCCAGCAGCATTATCCGCCATGGCGTTAGTCTGACAGCTGTGATCTGGTCTAAAAGAGGTTCCAGAGCGGCTGCCTCGATCTGACCAAAAGGCAGACCAACAAGCTGGCCATAGGGTGTGTTTTGGGGTTGCAAAGGGTCATCCTGCGCGGCCACTGGTGCTGCATCAAACAGAGTTCTCATTCGCCTGACATCCGGCCCGGCATGATCGGCAAACCAGCGGGCCAGTGTGATCATGGCATCGATGGCCTCTTCTTCGGAAACAATTTGCCCGGTCTGGGCCCCATCGGCCCGCATGATCAGCTGGCCGCTCATTCCTTCAATCCGAATATCAGCTGAAGCGCCATTTAGCAGGCGATTATGCCCGGTATCAATCGCAAATCCAAATTTTGCTGGCAGGTCCGGCAGACCTGCCAGGCGGTCGGTTAACGCGGTGGCCAAACGGTGGGTAACGTCGCCTGTCTGCCAAAAAGGCTGGATCAGGATGTTCCGACGGTTTTCCAGATCGTGCGAGGCGTCCAAAAGGTCAAGCGCTGCCAGTTGCTGTAACACGGCATCATGATCGGCCATCTTGAGCCCGCGCAGTTGTATGTTGGCGCGATTTGTCAGGTCGATCAGGCCATTGCCGTACTTTGTAGAGAGCTGGCATAAACCGTGCAATTGCCCCCGCTCAACCCGGCCCAGCTTAGGTCGCACGCGGACAATCAGGCCGTCACCAGACATCATCGGCCGGTAAGCCCCGGGGCACCAGCCCTTGACCTGCGGGGCAGTCATGCGCGCGCCTCTTGCAACGCTGCACGGATCGAGTTGCGGCGGCTTTGCCAAAGACCCGCGGCATCAAGTGCAGTAAACCGGTCCTGCATCGCTGCAAAGGCCCCGGGGTTTTCACGTTCGAGAAACGTAGCGACCTCTGGGTCACCCAATGTCGCCTCGTAATAAAGATCAAACAGATGCGGGGCGACGACACCGGCCAGATGGGCGAAAGCCGCCATATGTTCAAGCGTCGCCGCGATCTCGGCAGCCCCGCGGAAGCCGTGGTTTTTCATACCGGCTAACCAACCGGGATGCGCCGCGCGGGCCTGAACGACGCGGGCGATTTCTTCGGTCAGCGTACGCGTACGTGGATCGTCGGGGTTGGTGTTATCAAGATGGTAAAGCGCGGCCTGTCCGCCGGTCAGCGCTTTCGCGGCGGCGAATCCTGCCTCATGCGCGGCATAGTCGCTGGCCAGCAGCAGATCAGTTTCTGGCAAATCCTGCAGATGGACGAAGCTGTCTGCGGCCGCCACACGCTGCTTAAGTCCTGTGTCGTCTTTCTGTGCCTTGTCCCCGTCCAGCGCCCACGCGCTGGCGGCCAGCCAGGCGGCCCCGGCGCGGTCGCGTGCATCTGTGCTGTAGTCCTCGATCATCGCTCCCATGCCAAGACCATAGCTGCCGGGTGCGGGTCCGTAAACGTGGGCGGTACTCTGACCAACATAGGGGTTCCAGTCGGTGGCCTCATCCCTTTCGGACAAGGCGCGCGTAGCTTGGTTAAAAAGCGCCGAAAGCGTCGGGAACACATCCCGAAACAGGCCCGAGACGCGCAATGTCACGTCGATGCGGGGGCGGTCGAGTTCGGCGATTGGCAGAACCTCGATCCCCGACACCCGTTCCGATCCTGCATCCCAAACGGGCCACACGCCCAAAAGATGCAGCGCCATGGCAAATTCTTCGCCCGCGGTCCGCATCGTTGCCGACCCCCATAGATCGACGATCAAGCCGCGCGGCCAGTCGCCATGATCCTGCAAATGCCGGCGCACCAGATCATCGGCCAGCCTGACCCCCTGGGCATAGGCGCTGCGCGTCGGAACCGAGCGCGGGTCGGTGGTGAACAGATTGCGCCCGGTGGGCAGCACGTCCTGACGCCCGCGATAGGGTGAGCCTGAAGGCCCCGCCGCAACACGCCTGCCGTTCAGCGCATCGGTCAAAGCGCGCCTTTCCGAAGCGATAGCTGCGCTGATATCAAACGGCGGGACTGACTGAGGTGCGCGTCCCCAAATATGCAGCCCCTCACCAAACTGGCTGTCTTTCACGTCGCAAACAAAGCGGTCGATGCGTGTGATCGCCTCGGCCGGGCAACTGGCCTGATCCAGGCCCAGATCAGCTTCAACACCAAGCGCCTGCGCCTCGTCCCGGATATCATTTTGCAACCGATCGCGGCGTTTTGGGTCGAGCCCGTCAGCGTTGGAAAATTCATCCAACAACGCCTCAAGCCGCACCAGTCGATCCGGTGTGCCACTTTGTTTAAGCGGCGGTGGGATGTGGCCAAGCGTGACGGCCCCAATGCGGCGTTTGGCCTGCGCGGCCTCACCCGGGTCATTGACGATGAAGGGGTAAAGCACCGGCATCGCGCCAATCAGCGCCTCGGGCCAGCAGGTATCGGACAAGGCCACGGATTTACCGGGCAGCCACTCCAATGTGCCATGGGCGCCGATGTGGATCAGCGCGTCAGACCGCTGGCGCAGCCAAAGATAAAAGGCGACATAGCCGTGACGTGGCGTGCGCATCAGGTCGTGATATTCCTGATCCCGCAGCGCTGGCGTGCCGCGTTCTGGCTGCAACGCGACAATCGCGGCGCCCCGGTGAAGTGCGGCAAAACAAAAGGCACCATCGATGCAATCGGGGTCCTCTTCGGGCGGGCCCCATGCGGTTTGAAGATCATCCTGCAAGGACGCGGGCAGGGATTTCAGTGCCTCTTTGTAGGCTGACAGAGGCCAACGAATGCCCCGTTTCATCAGAGCATCCTGCAATGCTATGCCGTCTGAGTGAACATCATATCCGTCAGCCGCAAGGTCTGACAGGATCGCATTGGCCGAGGCGATAGCATCAAGACCAACGGCATGGGCCATGTTCCAGTCCTTGCCCGGATAGGTCGACAGGATCAGGGCTGGCCTACGTTCCTGCACCGAGCATGCGGCCAGATCAGTCCAGGCTTTGACCTTATCCGCAATGGCCTTGATCCGTGCCGCATCGGGGCTGTGGGCATAGCGCGCGAACTCCAGTTGCGGGTCGCGCATTTGCGGTTCCTTGAAGGACGCGACACCGGCGAACAACCGACCGTCAAGCTCGGGCAGGACCACATGCATTGCGAGATCGGCGGGGGACAAGCCGCGCTCAGCCTCATCCCAGGCATCGCGGGTTGAGGTCGCAAGGGCCACCTGAAACACTGGCACCTCGCCCGCGTCCAAGGGCGACGCACCATTTTCGCCCTTACCACTGAATGAGGTTGCATTGACAATTGCAGCGGGTTGCAGGTGCCGGACTTGCCGTGCGATCCAACCTGCTGCGTCGGGTGCCTTCAGTGAAGGCGCAAAAAGCCCAAGCACCTGAAAACCACGACTGCGTAGTGTGGTAAAGAGCACCTCGATAGGGGCCAGATCGGCGGCCGTCAGATAGGCCCGATAAAATGTCACGATGATCAGCGGCTGATCCGATTGCGGTAAGATCAGAGGGCAGGACACCCCATGTTCTGGCGTCCAGGCACCCACCTGCGGCAGCGATTTCGCGCCACTCACCGGCCCCGCGTAAAGCCCGGCCGCCAGCGTTAATTGCGCCAAAGCAGACTGAGCCGCGAGCACACCGCCCGTATCACACAGATGCGACAGCCGTCGCAGGGTCGAAACCGGCAGGGTCGAGACCGCATCAAGTTGCGTATCCTCGCGCCCATCGGCGGGTAGGACCGCCAGCGCGATACCTTTGGCCTTGGCCAGCGCCTGCACCTGTTGCAGCCCATAGGACCAATAGGGCAACCCACCGATCAGCCGGATCAGAATGCCCTTCGCGCCGTGTAGCGTCTGTTCAACATAAGTATCAACCGACAGCGGGTGTTTCAGCGCGGCCAGATTGGCCAGCCGCAAGGTCGGCAGACGCCCCTCTGGCCCGCCGCCCCGATGCCACGCCGCCGCAAAAGCCCCAAGGTCGCTATCCGAGAGTGACAAGACCACCAGATCAGCCGGGCTTTGGCCCAGATCAACGGGGGTCTCGGTTTCCTCTAAACCGTGGCTTTCGCGAAAAACGACGTGCATGCGGCTATGATCTTATTCGGCTGCGACAGGGTCCAGCAAAGCCCTGCGGATGGCTTCGCTGTTGATATCATCGTGCTCGGCAATCACCACCAGGCGTCCCTGACGCGCTTCATTGGGACCCCAAGGACGATCAAACTGATGCCGCACACGCGCGCCAACCGCTTGGATCAACAACCGCATCGGTTTGCCCTGCACCGACACATAGCCCTTAACCCGCAGGATGTTCTGCGTGCGCGCCAATGCTTCAATCCGTGCCACCAAATCTGCTGGGTCCATAACCTCAGGCATGTCAATCACGACACTTTCAAAGTCTTCGTGGTCGTGATCATGGTGTGTATCATGATGGCTGGGGCGTGCGGCGATATCGTCTTCCGCAGCGGCCTCAAGCCCAAGAACCACACGGGGGTCAACAATGCCCTCGGCAACCTCAACGATCGGTAGGGGACGTGGGGCCTCGGCCTCAATCACCGCTTTGGCCTTGGTAACGCCGTCCGCACCGGCAAGATCGGGCTTGGTCAGCAGGATGATATCTGCACAACTGATCTGATCCTCAAACACCTCAGACAAAGGCGTTTCGTGATCCAGGCTTTCGTCCGTTTCCCGTTGCGCATCCACAGCCGTCACATTCGGGGCAAACCGCCCATCGGCGACCGCCTCGGCATCGGCCAAGGCGATCACACCGTCCACGGTGATGCGCGACCGGATGTCAGGCCAATCAAAAGCCTTCAACAGCGGTTTCGGCAGCGCAAGCCCGGATGTTTCGATCAGAATATGCTCAGGCCGCGGTTCTACCGCCATCAGCGCCTCAATCGTCGGGATAAAGTCGTCCGCCACCGTGCAACAGATGCAGCCATTGGCCAATTCAACGATATTCTCGGCGGGGCAATCGGGGATCGCGCAGCTTTTCAGAATGTCACCATCGACGCCCACATCGCCGAATTCATTCACCACAACCGCCAAGCGCTTGCCCTGAGGGTTCTTCATCAGATGCCGGATCAGCGTCGTCTTCCCTGACCCAAGAAAACCGGTGACGACAGTGACGGGGGTTTTTGTCAGATCAGACATCTTGGACCTCCAGCGGTGGGATACGTGCAATGCAGTTTTTGCGGAAATGTTCGGGGCGTTCGCGCCATGGCACCAGACCATCGGTCGTCGCCTGATAGCGGGACGCCCCCTCAAGGATAACATCCAGATGCTCCGCAGCATCCAGATTGCCGTAGACATAGCTCCACCGTTCTGCACCGCGCAGCGCGATCGTGCAGCCCTGTGAGCAGTTCGAAAGACATTCAACCGGGGTCACTTTAATGGCTGGCGGCACGGATGTATTGTTCAGCGCGTTGTATAAAACTTCGCCCGGTCGCGCCTCGTCCTCGGGTATTTCTTCCTGGTGGCGACATTTCACGCAGACCAGAAGCTCGGCTGGCTTTGGTTGGTTGGTCATGTTTCGGTCCCATATACATGGAACGAAGGTCAGATGGCGGATGCAGCCTTTGCGCCCGACACCCGGAACACCCCGTCCGGTTTCGTCAAAGATGATGGCAGGTCTCCCGGCTTGCGGAGATCAGGGTAAGTCCCTGAGTGTCATCCGACCTTCCCAGCATCACGCCAGTGGCAATGGATGACCTATCCGGTCACGGTCGCGGGGGCGGCTGTACTGGGCGGTTTGAAACCACCCGCACATTCCCTTTTCACCTGCAAACGCAGGCACCAACATAGAGGACTTGGAATGATCAGCGACGCAATGTCAAGCGATAGATGTCGAAGCCATTTGGAGATGGAAAAAGCTTTCGAAAAGCACGCAAGCCTTTTTACTTAGTGGAGCATCACACTGAGCTCAATCATGGTCTTTAAATGCTCACCAAGAAAACTGGCCCACTCACTGCGGATTCTGCCACTATAGTTGAGTTCTGTTCAGGTATTGTTGTGCTACCAAACGAGCCTACGGTCGTTGTCAAAGCATCTGCCGCAGGATCAGGTTATTAGGCAGGTATCTTGTGCGGATTTCAATAGTTCGGCCGGGATCTTGAGACCGATGGCGCGGCGTGGCCGTTTTTCGTCATCATCTCTACGCCAAGCTTCCAACCTCAATGCTCATGAACCTACAGCTGTTCGAGGACTCCACCCTAAAGCTGCTTTGTACGCCCTAGTGACAGTGTTGACTGTCGGTTTGCCTGGAAACCTTCTTCAAGACGATCAAGGCGGACCTGCTGTGGCAACGCTCCTGGCGCACTCGTCGCGACACTGAGATCGCCATCTTTGAATACATCAATGATGGGGTGGATGCCCCACCCGGCGGCATCTCAATGTGCCAGAATGATAGCATCTTAAACTGTCATACAAAGGAAGAGCATCCATGGAGAACGTTAGCATAGTAGGAATTGACTTGGCAAAACGGAGCTTTCAATTGCACGGGGCTGCGCCCGATGGCTCTGTCGTCTTTCGCAAGAAGTTGTCCCGCCCACAATTGGTCACGTTTTTGAGCAAACTTCCACGTTGTATTGTGGCGATGGAGGCCTGCGCGACATCCCATCATTGGGGGTACGAGGTTGGGAGCCTTGGTCATGATATCCGGCTAATCCCACCTGTTTATGTTAAGCCGTTCGTAAAGCGTCAAAAGAACGATGCGAATGACGCAGAGGCGATCGCAGAGGCCGCGTCTCGACCGACCATGCGCTACGTCTCAGGGGTCCTTTGCGGGAGAGTGTGGAATCCTACGCTAAGCAAACAACGAGAACCGTTGCGCGACGGGGCGGAATGACACTCTAAGCGAATTGGTGCTGCGCGCGTTGACAGCACCAACGTACCACAGGGGCGGAAAAATCGACGCTGCCGCGCAGCAAGGAAACCGGCCATTCATCGACAGTGCAGCAATTTGCAATCAACCAATCAACGAGATGCGGGACAATGCGAACATTAATCCAGGAAAGATGAATGTCTGCTTGGACAACTCACCCATAATCGCCCACGGTCAGAAGCGGACCCCTTTGTGCCTTAACCATTGATACTTGAAGAAAAGAAGTTATTGTTCCAACCATTTGAAAACGGAGGACTTCTTAGTGGGGCTTAGTTTTACAGTCGGCATTCTTACTGACCTACTTGAACACGACAGTGAAGGGGCAGGGCCGATTATCGGTCACTTTGAAGAGATAAATAATGTTCTTGCCAAAGCCGGTTTTGATCAACACATCGAACCCACAGACTGTGAAGTCTGGTCGGCAGATGGTTACGGCTATTCTGGGCTACACGCGCTCCGCGAGGTCGCGGGACTGGCATGGCAGAAGCAACCGTTGCCGCGCACCCCGCGATTGACTGGACGAGAAGAATCATCAAATAGCGACAAGCTATTCGATGCGGTTTTGCCGTTTCTAGATAGCGATAACAGAATTGGGTTCTTTGCAAAGCTGCTTGGCAAAACCAATGTCAAAGAGCCTCCCTCTTTCAGCCATCTTGTGTGCCATTCAGACGCGGAAGGCTACTATGTTCCAATTGATTTTTCCGTTCCATTGGTCCCAACCACTATGCGCGAAGAAACGAAGTCTATTTGGCCTGTCGGGTCAGTGCAGCGCCTAGATGCCGAACTGGATGTCCTGATTGAGTTGTTGGAAATTCCGCAGGGAGTAGATTCGCAACTTGAGAGTCTGTGGAACGCCATGGACAGCGATCAAACCAATCCCGAAGATCCATTGTGGCTCGTACAACCAATTGCCAGCTATTCAGCGCTAGTGTTGAAAGAAGCCTGCAGTGCTTCGCTTCGCACCGGAGCTGCAATTGCGTTCTGCTAGCGACGTGGCTCTCCGCTGAGATTTCTTTTCGACGCAGCCTTCATGTGGAGTTGACTAAAGTGGCCATCCGGCCTGCTTTTTCAAACCGGACATTTGTACGTCGCGCAGCATCAAACACTTCGGGCTCAGAACGGCCTGATGCTTATGCAGCAATGCTGTTGCGGCAGGTTGAACCAGACCGGCCATTTGCCAAGGTCGCTAGAACCATGAATTTTCAGTGGCCCGGTCGGAGCGCTGCCGTTGGGTGTCATTAAGCCGATGTTCAGGAGGTAGGCGGCGAAATCTGATTGAGAGCCCAAATTTCAAAATGCTGCGCAGTCGACCGATGACGGCTTTGATGTCTGCTCGGTTTGCCATCTCGAAAAGCCGACAAGTCGCGGGTTTGCCTCCACGCGCTGTCGTGAAGCTTAGTCTGAGAGTCCAACCAATCGGCAGACACTCGATTGCAGAGCGCCGAGTGTGGCCTTTTGTTTTCGACCGGGCTGGAACGCAGCTCGCGCGGCAGTGCTCTGGACAAGCGTGAGGATTAACTCAGCCATCTCGGTGGTGTCTTCGGGGTAGTTCAGGTCTGGAGAGATTAGCACGCTAGCAAGCCTGGCCACTAATTGCGCCCTGTTTTCTAGAAACGGTTCGGCAATTTGGGGGTTACGCATGGCTTCGGATGTGATCTCAGCCGCCAGCACCGCATTTTCCGGTTTGGACAGTTCGTCGAAGTGCACTGCTATGAACCGCGCAAGGATGTCCTGAACTTTGCCGTCTTCGGACAGGATGTCATTGACCACGGTTTGATCGTCGGACTCAAGGACCGCGATTTCGGCAATTAGGTCTGTCTTGCTGCTAAAGTGGTTGTAGAGGTTGCCAAGGCTTATTCCTGCGCGCTTTGCAATGTCGCGGATGCTGGTCTGATGGAATCCCTGTGTTATGAAGCACGCAGCCGCAGCCTCCACGATCTCTTTCCTGCGTTTTTGCGTCGTCAGCGCGCGCTTAGCCAGCGGTTTTTCTTTATCGTCATCGCTTTGCTCTTGCATTGCTGTCATCTTCCTATTAATTGAGTGAACGATCGTTCATTCAATATATAGCAGCTCTTGCTCGGAAAGGAAAGCCAATGGACACAATTGATCAAGAGTTCGCATCTTTTGAAACCCTGTTTGGCATCGTCGAAATTCTCGGGCTAGCGTTTATCATCGCACTGGTTTCGGAAACTGTTTGGGATGCGGTGCGCGGCCAGCGCTCAAACATACGCGATACGTTGGCCAACGGTGCGATTGCCATCGTATCTGCCCTGCTTGAGCGCACTATCTATGGCTTGATCTTCATTCTTGGATTGGTTGTTGCCTCAGACTTCGCGGTTTTTAATCTTGCGAACGGCTGGTGGACAGTTCCCGCAGCAATCCTTGCCGCTGACCTCACTTACTATTGGATGCACCGTGCCGAACACAGAATCCGATTGTTCTGGGCAAACCACAGCGTTCATCACTCCTCTGAAGAGTTCAACTTCTCAACATCTTTGCGTCTTTCATGGATGGATGCGTTGATCGAATGGATATTCTTCATACCCATGATCCTTCTTGGTTTCAGTGTGGTGGAAACCATTGTCGGCCTAGCGGTGGTTCTCGCATACCAAAGCTGGATCCATACTGAAAAGGTAGGCAAGCTTAGCTGGCTGGACCGTGTGTTCAATACCCCCTCAGCGCACCGTGTGCACCACGGGCAAAACCCCGAATACATCGACAAGAACTACGGCGGCATTCTCATCCTGTGGGACCGGCTCTTTGGAACCTACGCGCCAGAAATAGCAACCGTAAAGTATGGCATCACAACCCCGATCGAGACTCACAACCCGGTGGCGATCAATTTCAAGGAATACGCACGGCTCTATCGCGACATTCAGCGTGCGGGCAGTTTCCGCGCGGGTTTGGGATACCTCGTTCAGCCACCGGGGTGGCACCCCACACCACCCACTGAGAACATATCGGATGGCAGAGGGTAAAATGGCCGATATTCCAGTCAGTCCCTACCTTGCGTCGCTCATTGCTATCCGCGTCAACAATGGTGGGCACCAAGTGCTGTTGATGAAGCGCTCCCATCCTCCAGTCGATCAATGGTGTCAGGTCGCCGGCAAGATCGAAGAAGGCGAAACTGCATGGCAGACTGCGCTGCGCGAGCTTGTCGAAGAAACGGGGCTGGTGCCCGACAGTCTCTATTCCGCTGATATCTGTGAGCAGTTCTACGAACCAACGCGAAACACAATCGCCGTGGCACCTGTCTTTGTTGCTTTCATTGACGACGCGGCAGAGGTGACACTGAACCAGGAGCATAGCGCCTTTCAATGGGTCAGTTTCTCGGACGCGATAGAGATGGTCGCCTTTGGTGGGCAACGCCGGGTTTTGCGATGGATCGAAGCCGAGTTCATCAAGCGCAAGCCAGCCGAGCAGTTGCGCATCGATGTCTAACAAACTCTGCAGTCAATCTCCATCAGACGCTACGGTCTGTAGTCATCATCATGCGTGCGAACGCAACCAGCACGGGGTCTCACCTTGCGCCTATTTCTAATCGCCTGTTTCTTTGTGCTGGCTATTATCGCCCTGATCCTGTGGCGGCTGGCTGATCACGATCTTGCTGACCGCAATACCATAAGCCTTACATTTACAACGTCGGGGAAAACCGTGTCAGGCACGGTTTGGCTGCCAAATGAAACGCCAGCTGCTGTCGTGGCACTTGTGCATGGAGACGGCCCGCAAGATCGAACCTCAGGGGGCGGGTACGCGCCGATGATCAACACGTTGCTCGACCGGCAGATTGCCGTGGCATCCTGGGACAAACCCGGTATCGGGCAATCGGATGGAAACTGGCTACACCAATCCATGGCCGATCGCGCTGATGAGGTCCGTGCAGGTCTGCACCTTTTGCAGCAGCAGTTCGACGGCGTCCCGATCGGCGCGATGGGTTTTTCACAAGCCGGTTGGGTCCTGCCGAAGCTAACGCCTGACGACGCAGACTTCTTGGTCTTGGTCGGTGCAGCAGTTTCGTGGCGGGATCAGGGAGAATACTACACGCGCAGACGCTTGGAAGCGGCGGGGCATAGTTCAATCACTATCGATACCGCGATAGCCCAGCAAAACCTTGAAAACGAGTATATTTTTGGACCAAACGCGGTGGCTGCCAATAGCCGTGCGGATATGTCGGCAGATCGCTGGCAGTTTATCCGCACCAATCGGAACGCGGATGCGAGGGCTGCGCTAGCAGAGCTTGATCTTCCTGTCTTAGCAATTTGGGGAGCCGAGGATTTGAACGTTCATCCGACGGCAAACGCTTCGATTTACCAACAGATACTGGTCCGCCGCTCCCCAAGAACCCAGATCGTCATCTGGCCGGAGGCGACGCATGCCCTTTTGAAATCACCCCAATACAATTGGCAATTGACCGAGGATTGGAGCTTTCGGGCGAAGGCCCGTTTCATCGTTGAAGGTCGTTTCGCATTCGCGCCAGATGCCCTGAACACAATCGCAGACTGGATAATCGGGAGTGGCACAAACCGATAGATACGCGCCTGCCTGAACCACCAATCATTCTTGTTTTTCACAAAAACTGATGAGGCCCGAATTTGGCGATCATTCAACACCCCAGAGCTTTTGAAGTAGAAAACGGTTTTAGGTCCGAGCACCGCCAGCAGATCGCAGAAGGCTATTGGCGCGCATTCGCAAGAAAGCTTCGTTACCCCTTGGGACCAGAGGCCAAGGCCGTTCCCTTTGTTAAGAGCGTTCTTGATCCGACTTACGCCATCAGCGCTGTGTCCAAGGACGGAAGCTTTCTCGGTGCCGCCGGATTTAAGACACCCAATGGGGCGTTTATCGTTGGCAGGTTTGATGATCTGGCACTGGTCTATGGATACTTCGGCGCGGTTCTCCGCGGCCTCACGCTTCAGGTCCTCGAACGGGAATGTGCGGATGGAACGCTTTTGATGGACGGCATTTTCGTCAAGCCCGAGGCCCGCGGATGTGGGGTTGGCCAGGCATTGCTGCAAGCAATTGAAGCGCGGGCATCCTCCATGGGATTGCACCGCGTCAGACTCGATGTGATCGATACCAACCCTCGCGCCCGAGCGCTTTATGAGAGGCAAGGGTTCACAGAAACGTCTGTCACGAATATGGGGCCGCTCAGAGCCATCTTTGGGTTTTCTGAATCAACGGAGATGACAAAGGAAATTGGCGGGAAGCCAGCGTGAGCCTTCAGACAAATCCTGCCCGAAGCTTGGTTGAGCAGCTTATAGAAAGGCAACCACTTTCGCTCGCATGAAAAAAACTCGACTTCGCCAATGTAGGCAAATTTTCCTGGCTTAAGGCGGTCAGGCTAAAGCGGACTTTGGAGCCGCCGCAGCGAAGGCTCGCTTTGTCCGCTCCTCGATAGTTAATCCGGGTTGCGGCGAAAGGGCGGTTTGATTTTCACCTCACAGATTGGATGTCAATGACCGCTCTTACGACATTTGCTGCATCATAGCGAGAACCATGCCGCG
>NZ_JACNMP010000031.1 GCF_017592335.1 Pseudaestuariivita rosea
TCGAGGACGTGTTCTCAATCTCCGGCCGTGGGACTGTTGTGACCGGTCGTGTGGAACGCGGCGTGATCAACGTGGGCGACGAGATCGAAATCGTGGGCATCCGCGACACCACCAAGACGACCTGCACAGGTGTGGAAATGTTCCGCAAACTGCTGGATCGTGGTGAAGCTGGTGACAACATCGGCGCGCTGCTGCGGGGTGTGGATCGCGAAGGCGTTGAGCGTGGCCAGGTGCTGTGCAAGCCCGGCTCGGTAACGCCACACACGAAGTTTGAGGCCGAAGCCTATATCCTGACCAAGGACGAAGGCGGCCGGCACACGCCGTTTTTCGCCAACTACCGCCCGCAGTTCTATTTCCGGACGACGGATGTGACCGGCACGGTGACGCTGGCCGAAGGCACTGAGATGGTGATGCCCGGCGACAACGTCAGCTTCGGCGTCGAACTGATCGCGCCGATCGCCATGGAACAAGGCCTCCGCTTCGCCATCCGCGAAGGCGGCAGAACCGTCGGCGCTGGCGTCGTATCGAAAATCATCGAGTAAGCTCATAGTGGCGTATCCCGGACTTGATCCGGGATCTCATGATAAAGGTCGCCCCGGGGGCGGCCTTTTTCTTTGCATAGGGATGTTCAGCAGGGCTGAAGGCCCTGGATCAGCAGGTCGCGATCTTCAGGCTGTAGCGCCTGCAACATATCGGTGGGGCGCGTCAGGGGCACGAATGCATCATCACCAGTGCGCAGCCATGTGGCCACAGGCAGTGCGCCGGGCAGGGGCGCTGTCAGACACCCGCCTGTCACACCGATGCTTAGCGATCCTTTGCCCTCAACACCGCGTGCGCGCAGGCCCTTGATCCGGTCCTGCGCGACGGACAGTGCGTTTGCCGCATCTGCATTGAAGCCAAAGACATAAATCGCCTCATCCGCAGCGGGGGCGCGCGGGCCATCCGCCGTGGCGGTCACGGTCAGGGGCACCTGCGCCAGAACGGTATCGCCAGCCCGCCCGCTGGCAGGGGTAAATGACAGCGTCAGCTCTGCGTCCCCATCCCGCAATCGCACCACCTTTGGGACACTGACTGCGACCGAGATATCTGCAGGCGGTGTTTCCAGCGGATCTAGCCGTGACGCCGCGATCATACCGGCAGGCGACAGGCTGCCGCATCCGGTCAATATGCCCAGGGCTATCGCGCATAAGGTCGTTTTATACATGACTGTTGAACTCCTAAGAATCTTGATATAGCATGAATATATTAATGTTAAACATGAATATATAGGCTTAAAACATGTCATCTGTTGAAACGCGTCCCTTTTTGCGATCCGCCCGCATGCTGGGTTGGATTCTTTTTGCTGCCCTGTGCGTTCTTGGGGCCTCTGCCGCAGGGCTGATTGCGATGCTGATCCTTGACACAGAAGGCACGGGGCGGTTTCTGATCATTGCTGCGGGGTATGAACAGGTAATACCGCGCCCCTGGCAAAGCGGCGCACTGACCGGGATCGTCCTAAGCCAGATTGCGGTCTGGGCGTTGGTCGTGACCTGCGCCCGGATGATCTTTACCGCACTGACCGAAGCCGATGTGCACAGGGCAGGACGTGCCGCAACGCTGACGGCGCGCTGGCTTTGGCTTTGGCTTATGCTGGTCTGGGGCATTCTGGCGTTCGCCCTGGCAACGGCTGTGGCGTCCTGGCATTTCCCACCAGGCGAACGTTCGATTGCGATCAATGTGGGCACACCCCAGATTTCAACAGCCTTCGCCGCCCTGCTGGCCACATTCATTTCGCGCGCCTTCGTCCTGGGGGCCGAGCTGTGGCAAGATCATCAAGAGGTCATCTGACATGCCTATTGTCGTACGTCTGGACGTGGCGCTGGCGCAGCGCAAGATGACCTCACGCGAATTGGCCGCCCAGATCGGGATATCGGAACAAAACCTGTCGATGCTAAGATCCGGCAAGGCCCGGGGCGTGCGGTTCAATACGCTTGAGGCGATCTGCAAAGCCCTGCACTGCCAGCCCGGTGATCTGCTGGAGTATGTGCACGACGGCTAGGCTCAATGGGCCAACTTCACACGATTGCAGCTTTACTCCGTATCCGGACTGCCGCCCAGAAAGCTGCCGGGGTCGAAGTTGCCGATGTTGCCAAGCAGTTGACGCAGGAAGGTGATGTCTTCGATATTGCTTGTTGTTACGCGGCGGGCCAGGGGGACGACCTTGCCGTCTTCCAGGGTGAACCGTTCCACATTGCGCACCACTTCGTTTTCATCAAACCGGATCACCACCAGCTGGCGGTCGACGGCGCGCGGTTCCTGATAGGCATAGTGGCGCCAGCGGCTTTGGACATAGAAAATCCCGCGTTCGTTCAGCGCGCCTTCAGACGACGGCATGCCAAGCGTGTCGATCACACTGTCGCGGGTGTCGATGCCGACGATGATATCCTCAAGCTCGGTGTCGGTGGGAACATAGCCGTGGTTGCGGAATGTCGCGACGCAGGCGGTCAGTGTCAGTATCAGCAATGTGCCGATCGCAAATTTAACGATACCCCGCATCGATCCCTCATGGCTTGGCGTTTCTTTGCCAGAGGCTTATAGAAGCGCGCAGGGGTCTTCAAGAATGGAAAGTGCCGGTCATGCCACATAGCTTTACGTTGCGCATCGCGGATCTGTCGCAAAGAAAGCCCACCGCGTTCGATATGACCGCCGACGCTGATATGCTGGCTGATCTGACCAAGCGGCTTGAGCTGCTGGATTTGCGCAAGGTCCGTCTGCAGGGGCAGATCGCGCCGCAGGGGCGGGACGACTGGGCGCTGACGGCGCATCTGGGGGCTACGGTGGTGCAGCCCTGTATCGTGACGCTGGCCCCGGTGACGACGCGGATTGAGGAGGACATTCGCCGTCTGTATCTGGCCCATATGGCCGACCAGCCTGATGCGTCTGAGGTCGAGATGCCCGAGGATGACACCGTTGAACCGCTGCCCGCCACCATCAATCTGCGTGATGTTCTGGCCGAGGCGCTGGCCCTGGCGCTGCCGCTTTACCCACGGGCCGATGGCGCAGCGCTGGATGCGGCGGTTTTCACCGAACCCGGCAAGGCGCCGATGACCGATGACGAGGCCCGCCCCTTTGCCGGACTGGCGTCGTTGCGTGACAAACTGGCGAAAGATGGGGATTGATCCGATAAAACACTTGCACGGGCGCAGAATCGCAGTATTTAGGCGCTTCTGGAATTCACCGGGGTGGACACCAGGCTTTATATCCGGTATCGCCCGCCCCTATCCCGAAACGACACGGATGGGCCATGTGCCCTGAACACTAGACCCGAGGTTGAGACATGGCTGTCCCTCAGAATAAGATTTCGAAATCGCGCCGCAACAACCGTCGCGCCCATGACGCGCTGGTGGCTGCGAACCCAAATGAATGCCCAAACTGTGGCGAACTGAAGCGTCCGCATCACGTCTGCGCGGCCTGTGGTCATTATGATGACCGCGAGGTGATCGCAATGGTCGACGAAGTGGACCTAGACGAAGACGACGCAGCCTAAATCTGGTAACAGGGCGCTATGCCAAACGAGAATTCCTCACTGGCACCGCGCCAAACCGGGCGCATTGTTATTTCGGTCGACGCTATGGGCGGCGATCTGGGACCTGCGGCAGTTGTTGCAGGTCTTGCGCTGTCTGCGTCCAAAAATACCGATATTGCCTTTATTTTGCACGGTCCCAAGGACCAGTTGGAAGCGCTTGTACAAAAGCGCCGCCTGCAGGACCGGTGTGAGATTCGGGATGCTCAGGGCGTGGTCACGATGGAAGACAAGCCGTCACAGGTCATGCGCAATGGCAAGGGCACATCGATGTGGTCTGCCATTGAAGCTGTGCGCAACCGCGAGGCCGAGGTATGCGTGTCGTGCGGCAACACCGGCGCCTTGATGGCCCTGTCGATGATTCGTCTGCGCAAGGTTGAGGGCGTGAACCGCCCCGCGATTGCCTGTCTGTGGCCTTCGCGCAACCCTGGCGGATTTAATATCATGCTGGATGTGGGCGCCGATGTGCGCGCCGACGAAGAAGATCTGCTGCAATATGCGCTGATGGGTGCATCTTACGCGCGAAACGGCCTGGGCATAAGTCGCCCCAGAGTGGGTCTGCTGAATGTCGGCACCGAAGAGAACAAGGGCCGTGCCGAACTGAAAGTTGCGCAGGAAATGATCATGCGCGCCGCCGGTCGGGCCGATTTCGAATACATCGGATTTGTGGAAGGCGGTGATATGCCATCAGACCGCGTCGATGTTATCGTGACGGACGGCTTTACCGGCAATATCGCCCTGAAAACAGGGGAAGGCACCGCCAAAATCATTCGCGAACTGCTGAAAGAGGCGTTTCAGTATTCACCCCTATCGCGTATCGCGGCGGTCCTTGCGCTGACATCTCTGAACCGTCTGCGCAAACGGATTGATCCGCGTCGGGTGAACGGCGGCGTGTTCCTGGGCCTGAACGGCACTGTGGTCAAATCGCACGGATCATCGGATTCGCTTGGCGTGGCCTCGGCCGTGCATCTGGCCTTCCGGCTGGCCGAGTCGGGCTTTACCGAACGTCTGGCCGCCCGGGTTGCATCGGCCGCAGAGCTGGCCCAAGATGTCGGACAGAGCAGTTCAAAAGGCAAAATTGCATGAGACGAGCCATCGTCACCGGCACAGGCCACTATCTGCCCGAACGGGTGGTTGAAAACGCAGAATTCGAAAAGACACTGGACACAAGCGACGACTGGATTCGCGCGCGATCCGGTATTGAGCGGCGCCATTTCGCCTCGGACCAGGAAACGACGTCTTTTATGGCTACCGCCGCCGCCCGCGCGGCGTTGAAGGATGCCGGTGTTGAGGCGGGTCAGGTCGATGCGATCATAGTCGCGACCTCGACCCCCGATCTGACATTTCCGTCCTCGGCCACCATGGTGCAGGCCGAACTGGGCATGTCGGGCGGGTTTGCCTTTGACGTGCAGGCGGTCTGCGCGGGGTTCGTCTATGCACTGGCCAATGCCAATGCGCTGATCGTGTCGGGGCAGGCCGAACGGGTGCTGGTCATCGGGTCAGAAACCTTTAGCAAGATCATGGATTGGACCGATCGCAGCACCTGTGTGCTGTTCGGGGACGGGGCTGGCGCCGTTCTGCTGCAGGCCGGTGATGGCGATGGCACCGCTGCGGATCGGGGGATTCTATCGACGGATCTGCATTCTGACGGGCAATACCGCGACCTGCTTTACGTCGATGGTGGCGTGTCGAAACAGACGACCGGCCATCTGCGGATGCAGGGTAAAGAGGTGTTTCGCCATGCCGTCGAAAAGCTGACCCAGACCGCCGAAGCAGCGATGGCCAAGGCCGGTGTGGCCAGCGCCGATGTCGACTGGATCGTGCCACATCAGGCCAACCTGCGCATCATCAAGGGCACCGCGCAAAAGATGGGCCTGCCCATGGATCGTGTCGTTCTGACGGTGCAGGATCACGGCAATACATCCGCGGCATCGATTCCCCTGGCGCTGTCGGTGGGCAAGTCCCGTGGCCAGTTGAAACCGGATGATCTGATCGTGACCGAGGCGATTGGTGGCGGTTTAGCCTGGGGTGCGGTCGTTTTACGCTGGTAATCGGCACGGGTTTGCCGGACAAGTCCTTGATATTGACTCGGAAAATGCCATTGGCCTATTGTCGCCCATGCAACGAAGGAGCGCACCGATGGCCGAAAAGACACTGACCCGCATGGATCTGAGTGAAGCTGTGTTTCGCGAGGTGGGCCTGTCGCGCAACGAAAGCGCGCAATTGGTTGAAAGCGTTCTGAACCATATGTCCGACGCTCTGGTGCGCGGCGAAAGCGTAAAAATATCTTCTTTTGGCACCTTTTCGGTCCGCGAAAAAGCCGCCCGTGTGGGCCGCAATCCGAAAACCGGCGAAGAGGTTCCGATCCATCCCCGCCGCGTTCTGACCTTCCGCCCGTCGCACCTGATGAAAGATCGCGTGGCCGCCGGAAACAAGAGATAACCCATGCAGAAAAAGGCCCGCGACGCCTTTCGGACGATCTCGGAAGTGGCGGAATGGCTGGAAACGCCGCCCCACGTTCTACGATTCTGGGAAAGCAAATTTCCCCAGATCAGACCCGTTAAACGGGCCGGTGGGCGTCGGTATTACCGTCCGTCGGACATGATGTTGCTGGGCGGGATCAAAAAGCTGCTGCACGAAGACGGCATGACCATCAGCGCCGTCAAAAAGATGCTGCAGAAAGAGGGCGTCAAGCACATCGCCGCCCTTGGCCCGTCTTTGGAAGGCGGTGTGACCGACAATATCGCGGATGACGCGCATATCGAGGACGGCGATAATGTTGTGCCCCTGGCGCCCGCAGGCGCGGATAATCTGTTTCAGAACGAATTCCTGTTTGATGAGGTCGAACAACCGGTCGTTGCCCGCGCGCGCAATATCCCCGCTGATCCCGAAGATGGCAGCATCAGCGTCGAACCGGGTATTCTGACCGCACTTGCGCAAACCGATCCGGCGACAATCCGTGTGCGTGCGTCGCAGGTCAGGCCGGTGCTGGAAAAGCTGCAGGCGCTGAAAGACCGTATGTCGGAACAGGTTGGCGGATAAACTGTGACGATCCGCTGAAAAAGGCCCTTGCCCCCTGCCGCCAAATCAGTATGACTACGCCAACGTCGGGCTATGGCGCAGCCTGGTAGCGCGTCCGTCTGGGGGACGGAAGGTCGCAGGTTCAAGTCCTGCTAGCCCGACCAATCAAAACGGCCCGCCGGCATCTGCCTGCGGGCTTTTTAACAGGGGCAGTCATGGGCGTTTTACCAAGTCAGATGATCGAAGCGCTGGTCCGCGATGGCGCCCTGCAGGCCAGCGATCCGATCCGCCCAGAACAGGTTCAGCCCGCCAGCCTTGATCTGCGTCTGGGGGCCGTTGCCTATCGCGTGCGCGCCTCGTTCCTGGCCGGTCAGGGCGCGACTGTGGCCAGCCGGTTGGATGAGTTCGAGATGCACCGGATCGACCTGAACGACGGTGCGGTTCTGGAAAAAGGCGCGGTTTACGTGGTGCCGCTGATGGAACGGCTGGCATTGCCAGGTGATATTCAGGCGGTGGCGAATGCCAAAAGCTCAACCGGGCGGCTGGATCTGCTGACGCGCACAATCACCGACGGCGGGGTCGAATTTGACCGGATTTCACCCGGCTATACTGGCCCGCTTTATGCCGAGATCTGCCCGCGATCGTTCAGCGTATTGGTGCGCCCTGGTATGCGCTTGAACCAGATCCGGTTCCGGCGCGGGCAATCGGTGCTGAGCGATATTGAGCTGCGCAAGCTGCATGCCGAGGAAACGCTGGTCTCGGGTCAGGCGCATATCGATGATGGGCTTGGCTTTTCTGTCGATCTGCGCCCGGTGGAGGGTGATCTGGTCGGCTTTCGTGCGAAACCGCACACGGGTGTGATCGACCTGGACCGTTTGGCGTTTTATGAGCCCGAGGAGTATTGGGAGCCGATCCATACCCGCGAAGGCCGGATTATCCTGGACCCCGGCGCGTTCTATATTCTGGTCAGTCAAGAGGCGGTGACAATCCCGCCCGATTGCGCCGCCGAAATGGCCCCCTATCTGGCGATGGTGGGTGAATTTCGGGTGCATTATGCGGGGTTCTTCGACCCCGGTTTCGGCCATGCCCGCGCCGGTGGGTCCGGATCACGCGGCGTGCTTGAGGTGCGCTGTCACGAGGCGCCATTTGTATTGGAACACGGCCAGATCGTCGGCCGCCTGATCTATGAACGTATGGCCGAGGTGCCCAGGCAACTTTACGGTCAGGACATCGCGTCGAATTATCAGGGACAGGGGTTGAAACTGTCGAAGCATTTCAAGGCGATCTAGAACGTGGTCAGAGGTCCCGGATCAAGTCCGGGACGGCGCAGTTGATCTGTCAACGCCCTTTGCCCCGCATCACCTTTGGGTGGCAGGGTCTGAGGTCTGATCTGATAAGAAAGGTGGCGCCACCGTCTTGAGGGTTGGTTCGCCAGAAAGGGGTCGCAAGCCCCCGCTTTCAAGTCTCATGCATGATCTTTCAGGCGGCTTATGTCTTGGGGTTCCAAGCCAAAACACAAGTTCTGGAAAACCATTTCTGTACGATATCGTGGGGGCCGTTCTACGCCTCAAATGCTAACAGCAGCTTATAGTTACGAACGGTGGGATTTGAGTATTTGGGGAACAATAAAGTGCGGGCATATGCTTTATTGTTCCCAAAATACTCCGGGGGTGAGGGCCGAAGGCACGAGGGGGCAGAGCCCCCTTCGCCCTTAGATCATATGTATCAGTTCAGATACGGCACCGGATCGACGCTATCCAACCCTTCGCGAACCTCAAAATGCAGATAGCTGGGGTCGGCATCGCGCACTGTCGCTATGGTTTGTCCTCGCTCGACCCGGTCCCCTTTGCTGACGCGCAGGTTATCGACGCGCGCGTAGACTGTCAGGATATCGCCCGAATGGCGCAGCACGACGATGGGCACCTGGTTGGTGTCCCGCGTGATCGCCGCAACAGTACCAGAAGCTGCCGCTTTGACAGGTGTACCGGGGCGGGCTGCGATATCAATACCGTCATTAGTGCCTTTTCTGTAGGCTCGGATAATATTACCCGAAACCGGGTAAACCATACGCGCATTGGGCTGCGATACAGCCGTACGATCCGCCCCCAGATTGGGCGAGGGCGGTGCGGCCTGTGCCTGGGCCGCGGGCTGCGTTGTTTCCCGTGGCAGAGGCTGCGCCGCACTGGGCGGTGTTGGTGTGTCCGAGCCGGTACCGGGCGCCGCTGTGCCGCGCGCGATTTCGATTGGCATGACAACAGGGATCAGGATGAATTGCCCCTGGCGCACTTCCAGATCCGGGCCAAGGCCGTTCCATTCCGCCAATGCATTCACAGACACGTTGTAAAGTCGCGCGATGGAAAAGGCCGTTTCGCCGCGTTCCACCTGATGTCGGACAGGTTCGATGCCCGTTTCCGGCAGTTGTGACCGAGGCGTGATCACGGGCCCGCCCCGGCGATTTTCGGCACTGTCGATGGCACTGCCCGCCAGAGTTGTGACATCGACGGATGATGGCGTGATTGGCCCGGTGATGATTGAGCCTGTTGCAGGGGATGGCTCAGACACACGATTGGGCAGGGCCAACACCTCGTCCGCGCGCAGACGGTCATTGACGCGCAAGCCGTTAAAGCTGGCCAGTTCGGGCGCTGGCACGCCGATGCGGTTGGCGATATCGGTCACCGTATCACCGCGTCGGGCCACCACGACCTGATAGTTCGGGTATGAGATAATACCGCGATCATCGACAGGCGGCCGGCTGGCCGTGCGCCCCTGAACCGCAGCGGTCGTATCGGCGTCACTTTTTGCCAGATCCCGCAGATCCAGATCAAGTGGTTCATCACAGGCGGCCAGCGCAAGCAGCGCGCCCCCCATCAGGATTGCACGGAAACTGTTACGGCGCATATGGGCCATGGCTCTCATCCTCAATATCCCCGGGCCCTGTTTCGGGCTCCTCTACTCTTTTCCCACCCCTTCGATCAGGGGCACAAACCGGACCGAGCGCAGCTCGTTATAATCGTATCCCGTATCCGTCCGTTTCACCTGTATCAGACTTTGAACGGCATCCGACTGCCCGACCGGCAACACCATGATACCCCCGATCTTAAGCTGAGCCAAGAGCGGACCTGGCGGATCTTCCGCAGCGGCCGTTACGATAATGCGGTCAAAGGGCGCCTGATCGGGCAAACCGTGGCTGCCATCGGCGGTGATTGCGGTGATATTGGTCAGGTCAAGTTCGGTAAAAACCGCGCGGGCTTCCTGCACCAGGCGCTTATGGCGGTCGACGGTATAGACGCGCCGGGCCAACTGGCTGAGGATCGCGGCCTGATAACCGGACCCGGTGCCGACTTCCAGCACCTTGTCGCGCGGCTGCACGTCCAGCGCCTGGGTCATCAGGCCCACGACGGACGGCTGGCTGATCGTCTGGCCGCAGGCGATGGGCAAGGGCATGTCTTCATACGCACGTTCGGCGAACAGCCCCTTGACAAAGGGGCCGCGATCGACCTTTTCCATGGCCGTCAGCACACGCGCATCTGTCACCCCGCGGGATCGCAGGGCGAACAGGAATTGCATTTTGCGTTCGGCGTCGGTGGTCATCAGAACAGGCTTTGCAATCGCTCAAGCGCGTCATGGGCGGTCAGATCTGCGCGCATGGGTGTGACGGATATATAGCCATCCAGGTTCACCGCCGCGTCTGTTTCGGGCGCCGTCGGTACATTCTGTGCCCCGCCCTTGATCCACAGAAATTTCCGGCCCGACGGTGACAGATGTGGTTCAACACCAAAGCTGGTGTCGCGGCGATAGCCCTGGGCCGCGATTTTGGTGCCTTTGACCTGATCGGCGGGCATAGGGGGGAAATTGACGTTGTAAAACAGGCGGTAATCGTCATTGTCGTCAAATCCGTGATCCAACAGTTTGCGCACCAGATCAGCGCCATGTGCCGCTGCGGCCTCAAACGGGTCATCGAGGGCGACATTCAGCGGGCCGTAGTATTGCGATAAGGCAACGGCGGGCAGGCCTTGCAACGCGGCCTCCATCGCGCCGCCAAGGGTGCCGGAATAAAGCGCGTTTTCGGCGGAGTTATTGCCGCGGTTGACACCCGACAGCACCAGATCGGGCCGTGTGCCGTTCATGACATCGTAAAGCCCCGCCAGAACGCAGTCGGCGGGCGACCCTTCGGCGGCGAACCGGCGCGGGCCAAGTTCGGCGATCATCATGGGATGGGTGTAGGAAATCTTGTGCGCGACGCCCGATTGTTCAAAAGCGGGCGCGACGGTCCAGACCTGCCCCCCGGGTCCCGCCAGATCCTCGGCAATTGCCTGCAGGACCGTAAGGCCCGGTGCGTTGATGCCGTCGTCGTTGGTGATCAGAATGCGCATGCCGCCCCCTTTTGTTCTTTCCTAGTCAAGGGTGCGGGGGGCTGCAAGGCCGACGTGTTGGCCGTGGGGCGCCGCTGACGCAGCGCTGCCTTCGGCGAGAGTATTTTTAGAACAATAAAGGACAGTTGATTACTTTATTGTTCCCCAAATACTCAAATCCCTATGGCTCAGTCGTTCAGGATGTGGGGCAGAAGGCGGTTTGCTTCGTCCATCGGTTTGGCCAGCGCATCGCGATCCTCGCCGGGGAAAAAACGGGCACGGGTGGCGGTAGACATGGGTTGGGGGGTCAGAATGTCGACTTGCGGGCCGATTTTTACCGTTTCGGCCTGCCAACTGCGGACCAGTGCCATTTGTGCGGCTTTCGTGCCGCCGTAGCCGCCAAAGAATTTTTCACCGCCGCGGGGGTCGTCAAAGAAAACGGCCTTGCCCGCGGGCGCTGCGTCCAGCAGAGGCGCCACGAACTGGATCAGCCGACCGACCGCGCGGACATTCGTGGCGATGGATTTGTCCCAGTCTTTTTCCTGGATCGATGACGCAGGCGACATGGGTGCGGCCTGCACGGCCGTATGCACCCACAAATCCACATGCCCCCACCGGTCAAAGATGCTGCGGCACAGCTGCATCATCGCGGCGTCGATGGTGATATCCATGGGGGCCAGCGTCGCCTCGCCCCCTTTGGCGCGGATGCGGTCGTCAAGTTCTTCCAGCGCGCCGACGGTGCGGGCGACGGCCACGATATGATGCGTCTCAGACAGCAGTTCGGCCAGGGCGGCGCCCAATCCGCGTGAGGCGCCGGTGATCAGGGCAATGGGTCGGGTGTTCGTATCAGACATGACGCCCCCTTTAGGCCCGTGTCGCGGGGTTTGACAAGGGGGTGGCGCTTGACTTTCCCGCAGGCGCGGCGGAAAACAGCACCAAGACATAAACAAGGAGGATGCAATGATGCAGGCCAATACTCTTTCACAAGCCGTGATCGGCCATGATACAGTGCTGAAGCAGATCGGTCTGGTGCTGGGCGGATCGCTGTTCATCGCTGTGTCCGCCCATATCAGGGTGCCGATGTTCCCTGTTCCGATGACGCTGCAAACGATGGCCGTTCTGATGGTCGGTTTCGCCTATGGATCACGTCTGGGCGTTGCGACCGTTCTGGCTTATCTGGCAAAAGGCGCGGTTGGTTTGCCAGTGTTGACCGGGTTATTTATTGGCCCAACAACGGGCTTCCTGATGGGCTTTATCCTGATTGCCTGGCTGGCGGGATTGGCGGCCGAGCGTGGCCTGACCAGAAATCCCGTGATCGCAGCGCTGATCGCCATTCCGATTGCCGCGCTGATTTACGTGCCCGGCGCGGCCTGGCCGCTGGCCGTTGCGGGTCTGTTCGGGCTTGAGGGCGGTTGGGTCAATCTTTCGCTGACAGGCATCTGGGCGAATTTCATGGCACCGTTTCTGATTGGGGACGCCATCAAGGCCGTGATTGCCGGTCTGATTGTCTCAGGCGCTTTTGCAGCACTACGTGCCCGGTCGAAGAAATAAAATGATAGCATGTCGCCCCGATCATCGGGGCGGCCATTTTTTGGGTATCGATTTTTATCCGCTTTCTGACGTAGGGTCAGGTTTTCCCCACCTTACGTTTCCGCAATTTGATAATATGTAATATAATCATGATCAGACTTCTGACGTCTTTTGCATTTCTTTTCGGCTCGGCTCTGGCGGCCAGTGCACAATGTGTGGTTCTGCTGCATGGTCTGGCCCGCACCGATGCCTCGTTTGCCGTTCTTGATGCCGCGCTGCGCGAGGCCGGTTATAAAACGGTCAATCAGAATTACCCGTCAACCACTGACAATATCCACAATCTGGCGAATGAAACGATCCCGAAAGCGGTTGCACGCTGTGGTGCCGACCGGCCCATACATTTTGTCACGCATTCTATGGGGGGGATATTGGTGCGGGCCTGGCTGGCGGATCACAGGCCCGATGATCTGGGGCGGGTTGTGATGCTGGCGCCGCCGAACAACGGGTCCGAGATCGTGGATACACTTGGTGATCTTAGTGCTTTTGAGTGGATGCACGGCCCCGCTGGAAATGAACTGGGCACAGATAACAGCAGTCTGCCCAATCGTTTGCCTGCCCCCGATTATCCGGTGGGGATCATCGCTGGATCAGTATCGCTGAATCCGTTGCTCAGCACGATGATCGACGGGGAAAACGATGGTAAGGTATCGGTGGCCAGCACCCGGCTTGAGGGGATGGCGGATCACATCACGCTGAAAACCAGCCATACTTTCATGATGAACAACCCCCTGACCATCGCGCAGGTCATACAGTTTTTGCAAGACGGCGCCTTTGACCATTCTCTGACAATGGAAGATGCGCTGACCGATGCGATGAACTGGAAAGCCGTGACGCGGCGGGTTATCAGTCAGAATTAACCATAATTTTCGATTATTTCGCAAAAAATTCGTTTGACGCAACTAAATTACAATTTTCGGTTGATTGAACTTGGTCGGCGCCTTGCTACATGCAGCGTGTGATAGTCCGTATGAGTTGGGTGGTGGGTGCTCAGGCGGGTATAATAACGCGTATTGTCAGTGAAGGAACGAGCGCCATGATTACCAAATTCACGACGTCACTGTGTGTGGTGGCCACCCTTGGTGTATTTCAGTCAGCACCAGTTCAAGCCAATATTCAGGATACGGCCGTCACCGCCGAAACCATCGCGACTCGGCTGGATGTGTCTGCACGCCAACGTATGTTGACGCAACGTATGGCCAAGGCTTTCTGTTTTGTCGATCTGGGGGTCAACCCCGAACAGAATTTGCAGACCCTGGAAGAGACACGCGAAACCTATGTGCGCGCACACACCGGCTTTCGGGACGGCGATGTTGAGTTGGGCCTGTTTGTCGAACGCAAGCAGTTGATCATCAATGCCTGGACCGATGTCGACAAGACATGGCAGTCACTGGACACGATCTACAGTGCGTCCTTGACGGCCGGTGCGGCCTCCGGCGAAAACTTTGAACAGGCCATGGATATCACCATGGATATCCTGGATCAGAAATATGACTTCACCGGCCTGATCTATCGTGCTTATGGCAAACAGCTGGAAGGCGGCGTGGGAAATGCCGTTCTGGTTGAAATGTATGACCGTCAACGCATGATGTCTCAGCAGATGTCGAAAGAGCTGTGCATGACCGTGCAGGGTTATCAAAGCGACATCAAACGCGAAGGTCTGTCGGAAACTCTGGGTATCTTTGATGCGTCGCTGGATGCGTTCATCAATGGCTTGCCGGATCTGGGGATCCCAGCAGCACCTACACCTGAAATCAAGGCCCAGCTTGAGGCCGCCCAGGCCCACTGGGCCCCTGTGCGTGAAATCGCCCAGGCCGTCGCCGATGGTCAGACCCCGGATCAGCAGACATTGAAGCGGTTCAATGCATCCATGGACGATTTTCTGTCTGACATGGATACGGCCACGAAACTGCTGACACAGCATATGTCGGGTTGATCTTCCTGAAATCTGGGATTGCCCCGACGCTGGGGCGGTCCCGTTTGTTAACCTATTCATTATTTAGGCAGGTCGTCAGCGTTCCGTTAATTTTTCGTCATTATGCGAACAATTTTCTAACGTAGGGATATCTTCGTAGCACCTGTCATAAGCGGTGAGTGGTTGAGTGTAGGGATCACAGTTTTTGTGTTTGGGGTATAACGTCAAGTGGAAGGGTAAGTTAACATGACGTTTAGTTTTGACAAAGCGGTGGGGATCGCAGTCGCAGTTTGTTCATTCCAGTTCATACAACCGATGCCGGCCTATGCTGCAGATGTGGCCGTGACACAGGAAAGCGTTGCAAACCGTCTGAACATTGCCGGTAGCCAACGTATGCTGACGCAGCGAATGGCCAAGTCATTCTGCTATGCCAGCATTGGTGTGGACACAAATCAGAATATCGAAATCCTGCGCGGGGCGCAGGACTTGTATCAGCGGTCACATATGGGGTTCCGTGAAGGTGATGAAAACCTTAATCTTTTTGTCGAGCGGAACCAGCTGATCATCAACCAATGGAAGGAAATCGACAGCAACTGGCGTCAGTTGGCACGGGTCTATAACACCAAGCTGAACCAGGGCAACGTGGCCGATGCAGATACAGGGACTGTTGTCGATATGACGACCGAGCTGTTGAAGATGAATAATGACATGGCCACGCAAATGACCACGTATTATTCGAAGAAAATCGGTCAAGCCGGGGTAGGTGGGGCCATTCTGATCGATCTTTATGGTCGTCAGCGGATGCTATCCCAGAAAATGTCGAAAGAGCTTTGCCTGGTCGCCAAGGGGTACGACGTCGAGGGAAGCCGCACGCAGCTACAAGACACACTGGGGATTTTTGACGCGTCGCTGAATGCATTCATCAACGGTCTGCCCGAAGCTGGCATTCCCCCAGCCCCAAGCGCCGAAATCAAGGCGCAACTGGAACTGGCGAAGGGGCACTGGGACAAAGTCAGTGCGATAGCCAACACGGTGGCGCAGGGTGGATCAGTCGATCAGAATGCTTTGGTTGCCTTCAGCCAGACGATGGATGTTTTCCTGGTCGAAATGAACAAAGCCGTTTCAATGCTGTCAGAGCAAACAGCCAAAAGCTGATGAGCGCGGATTGACAGATCAAATGATAAAGGCCTGACGTCGCAGTCAGGCCTTTTCTTTCAGTCATATCGCAACTCGGTCGCCTTGCCACGGAACACGGTGTAGGCCAGCGCGGTGTAGCCCAGGATCGTGGGCAGCACGAAGCAGGTGCCGATCAGGATGATGAACAGGCTTTCGGGGGCGCTGGCGGCCTCGTATATCGTCAGCTGCTCGGGCACGACATAGGGATAAAAGCTGTAGGCCAGCCCGAAAAAGGCCAGTGTGAACAGCACGATAGACGCGGCAAATGGGAACCAGGCGAAACTATCGTCGCGCGTGGGCAGCCGCTTCAGCGCCAGCCACAACAGTGCGATCAGAGCAGCCGACATCAATGGCATGGGCGCCAGCAGGATCGCCTCGGGGAAGGAAAACCATTTGTCAAAAATGCGCGGACTGACCAGGGGTGACGCCAGAGAGATGGCCGAAAGCCCCAGAACAATGCCCCATATGCCGCCTTTGGCCCATTGAACGGCTTTCAGTTGCAGCGCTTCGTCGGTTTTGATGATCAGCCAGGTCGCCCCGATAAAGCTGTAGCCGACCGTCAGGAAAACTGCCGTCACCCCGGCAAAGGCCACGGTGGCCCAGGTGTACTGCAGCCCCATGATGTAAAGCCCCAGCATGAAGCCCTGCGACAGAGACGTCATCAGTGACCCCGTAAAGAACGCGGTGTTCCAGGCACGTTTGTGCGGGGCAGGGGCCTTGGCGCGGAATTCGAACGCGACACCGCGCAGGATCAACCCGATCAGCATGACCGCGACAGGCAGGTAAAGCGCGGTCAGGATGGCCCCGTGCGCCGTAGGGAAGGCCACCAGCAACAGACCGATGGCCAGCACCAACCAGGTTTCGTTCGCGTCCCAGAACGGCCCGATTGACGCGATCATGCGGTCCTTTTCCGCGCCATCGGCAAAGGGAAACAGGACGCCGACGCCCAGATCAAAACCATCAAGGATCACGTAGATCAGGATGCTGAAGCCCATCAGCGCCGCAAAGGTCACGGGCAGCCAGACGGTAGGGTCTCCGAATAAATACATGGGCTTACTCCGCGGCGACGATGGCTTCGCCAGATGGGGGCACGCGCGGGCGAATGGGTTCGCCCTTGGTGGCCTTGCGCGCCAGATAAAAGAGAACACCGATATAGGCCGTCAGCAGCAGGGCATAGACCACCAGATAGGCAATCAGGGTCGAGGCAACCATGGGGGCCGGCACATCGGCTACGGCCTGTTCGGTGGTCATGACGCCCTGCACCAGCCAGGGTTGGCGGCCGATTTCGGTGGTGTACCAGCCCGCCAGTGTCGCGACCCAACCAGAAAATGCCATGGGTACCAGCCCCCACAGCAGCGGTTTGGGCAGGCCGTCGACGCCGCGGCGTTTGTATATCATCAGCCCGACCGCGGCCCAACTGAGCAGCAGCATCGCCATGCCGGTTCCAACCATGATGCGGAAGCTATAGAAAACCGGCGCAACAGGGGGGTGCAGGGCCGTGCCGTCTTCGGCCACGAAATCGTTCAGGCCGGGCACAACGCCATCGGGATCATGGGTCAGGATCAGCGAGGCACCGTTGGGGATCGCGACCTCAAACCGGTTTGCGCGCGCCTCCTCATCGGGGATGGCGAAAAGCAGCAGCGGCACATTGGGGCCGGTTTCCCAGTTGCCCTCCATCGCGGCGACCTTCTGGGGCTGGTATTCCAGCGTATTCAAACCGTGCAGGTCGCCCATGAAAATCTGAACCGGGATCAGCATCGCGCCCAGCGTCAACCCCGTGCGCAGCGTCGTCCGAACGCCCGCGCTGCGGTCGCCGATCAGCCAGCGGAAGGCCGACAGACCCGCGATCAGGAAGGCCACCGTCAGGCCCGAGGCCAGCAACATATGCGCCAGTCGGTAGGGCATCGACGGGTTGAAGATGATCGCAAACCAGTCGGTCGCATGGGCCACGCCGTCGCGCATTTCAAACCCTGCGGGCGTGTGCATCCAGCTGTTCAGGACCAAAATCCAGAAGGCCGACATGGTTGTGCCAAAGGCTACGAGGAAAGTCGCAAGTGTGTGCAACCACCCCGGCACGCGGGAAAAACCGAACAGCATAATGCCAAGGAAGACAGCTTCCAGGAAAAAGGCCGTCAGGACCTCATAGGCCAGCAGCGGCCCGGCGATGTTGCCGACAGTTTCCATGAAGCCCGGCCAATTGGTGCCGAACTGGAATGACATGGTGATGCCCGACACGACGCCCATGGCGAAGGACAGGGCAAAGACTTTGACCCAGAACCGATAGGCCTCCATCCACTTCATGTCGTTTGAAAAATTAAAGCGGAGCTTGAAATACAAAAGCACCCAGCCCAAGGCGATCGTGATCGTTGGGAACAGGATATGAAACGAGATATTTGCGCCAAACTGGATGCGTGACAGCAGAAGGGTGTCCATTCGTGACCTCTTGTTTTTCTCACGCTATAGATAGTGCAAGGGGCCTTTGGTGCACCCCGGTGCGACGGCACACCGCGGGGCAGGGTGGCACATGACGTAGCGTTATTTTAGGGGGCTCTGCCCCCTCGCGCATTCTGCGCTCACCCCCGGAGTATTTGACCCAAGAAGAAGGTCCTTTTCGTTTTGCCTCTTCTTCTTGGTCAGGGCTTCGCCCGTTCGAGCCTGAAACCGTCCCCCAGACGGTTTCTGTTTCGGCTCTCACACTCCCGCCGGAGGCAGCATTGCGTCAGCAATGCAAGAATATGTTTTCAGCGGCCCTCATAGCTGGGTGGGCGCTTTTCGACGAAGGCCAGCACGCCCTCTTTGAAATCGCGGGTCTTGCCGCATTTGCCTTGCAGATGCGCTTCGGTCAGCAGTTGTTCTTCCAGTGTCTGATCAAACGTGCCGCGCAGGGCCTTTTTGATTTGGCGATAGGCGACGGTGGGGCCGTTGGCCAGATGTTCGACCCGCGCGCGCCAGCGTTGGTCAAAGTCGGGGTCGGGCACTGCCTCCCAGATCATACCCCAGTCACTGGCCTGTTGCGCGCTGATCTTTTCGCCGAAAAGCGCGGCTCCCATCGCCTTTGCAAAGCCCATCTGACGCGGCAGCCAGTAGGTGCCGCCTGCGTCCGGCATCAGCCCGATCCGGGTGAAGGCCTGCATGAAATAGGCGCTTTCCGTTGCGATCACGACGTCGGCGGCCAGTGCCAGATTGGCACCCGCACCCGCCGCCGGACCATTGACCGCCGCGATTGTCGGAATGCGGCAATTAAAGATCGCGTGCAGCATCGGCACATATTCATCGCGCAACGTGCGTTCCAGATCCAGATCCGCCGCGCTGCCTTCGCCGCCCAGATCCTGACCCGAACAGAATGCACGCCCCGCACCAGTGATCACCAAAGCGCGCGATGTTCCCTGGGCCGCGCCGACCGCATGGGTGATCTCGGCCCGCATCTGCGCATTCAGTGCATTCATTACATCGGGGCGGTTCAGGGTCAGAACCGAATAATTCTGCACCTGTTGTAGTGTAAGTGTCTGATAGTCCATGGGTCCTGCGATCCGTTCTGCTTCACGACACCCTATCGCGAATATGGCGTGTTTCAATCTGCATCTTAAACAAAGCGCGGGGCTGTGCCGAAAAGGCATAATGCAGATTTGGTGACGAGGCGCATGACATCCTTACACAGCTATTCGATGGGCGACTGGCCATCACTTGCGCCGCATCGCGCGGTGCAGAGGCAGTTATTCGGCGACAAAGCATCTTTGTTGGATGACTGGTATGCTGAACAAGTCAGCCGTGTCGACGATCCGGGGTTTGCGCGACTTTTTTCGGATCATATCGACCTGGAGGGCGTCGTCTCCGCCGACTACAATCACCGCTTTGTCAAGACCGCGCACGGGGCCATGTTGGGTGGCATACGGTTCTATGGGCAGGATATTTCGCGCCCCTTCGTGCGTGTCATTGCGCATTCTTTCGATGATCTGGCGGCCTTGGCGCGCGTTGTTGCGGCAGAATGGTCGATGTTTCGTCCTGACCTGATGGCACTTGTTGTGGGGCCAGGCGAGATGCCGCATAAGCGGGCGTTGGTCGATGTGACGGTGCATGCGGCCCGCTATGGGGCGATGCAGCCAGCCGATGGTCGGGTGCAGTTAAAGCCGTTTGAAGCTGCAGAAGATGCGATTGATATGATCGCGGCGCGGTATCGGTATTTGGCGCAGAGCAATCCTGCGTTGGCGCGCAACGTCGAACCTGCGGATGAGGAAGATGTGCGGGATTGGTTCAACGACGGCACGCTTTATGCCGTTCACGCGGCGGATCTTGCTGACAAACCGATTGGGCTGATCGCCGTGCAGGATGGGGCGATTGACTGGATTGTGGGCGACGAGGTGGGGGAAGAGGTCGTGATGCCCGAACACGCTGGCCGTGGGTTTGCGGCATCTGCGCAGCGGGCTTTGGCGGCGATGCAGCCCAAAGATCGGCTGATGATCGGCACGATTGATGGTCTGAACCATGCCTCGCGTATCAGTGCCGAACGCGCGGGACGGCCTGAGGTGCTACGGCATATCTTTGTGCCGCTTTAGCCCGTAGATCAGAAACCTTGGGCATCGGCCAGAAAATCTAAAGCATAGACGCTACGATCCATAGGGCGGCGACCGACCTCGGGTGGGCGAGAAGCGCCCTCCCGTGGGGGAGGTCGGGCGCTGCCCGGTGGTTCCCACCGGACGGGAGTGGTTGAGCCAAGTGGTTCTGATTTTCTTGACGAAGCTCTAGTCTTTCAGCAGTTCGTCCAGGCGGCGTTTTTCGTCTTCTGACAGGGCATCGGTTTCAGGGGCCGTAGCGCGGCTGCGGGTGTAGAAGATAGCTGTGGCGATGGCCATCAGCAGCATCAGTGGCCCTGCGATCCACAGCAGCAGGTTTGAGCCGGTCAGCGTCGGGCGCAGCAGGACATATTCGCCGTAGCGGTCGACCACGAAATCCAGCACCTGTTCGTTTGTGTCGCCCTCAACCAGCCGTTCGCGCACCAGAATGCGCAGGTCGCGGGCCAGATCAGCGTTGGATTCGTCGATGTTTTCGTTGCGGCAAACCAGGCAGCGCAGCTCTTCGGATATCACGCGGGCGCGTTCCTCTAGCTGGGGGTCGTCCAGAATTTCATCCGGTTGAACCGCCACAGCAGGCGTGGCGATCAGGCACAGACAGATCAGAAGGCGCGCGATCATTCCGCAGGCACCGCGTTGTCAGGGGCGGCAATCCTGCGTGCACCTGCGGCGACACGGTGGCGGCGGTCGCTAAGCGACAGTGCCCCGCCCAGGGCCATGATGATCGATCCGGCCCAAATCCAGTTTGCAAAGGGCTTGATATAGGTGCGCACAGCCCAGCCACCGTTTTGCTGCGGGTCGCCGATCACCAGATAAACGTCACGCAGGATGCCGTTTTTGATCGCGGCCTCGGTCGTGGGCATGTTCGCGACGGGATAGAACCGTTTTTCGGGGTAAAGCACCGCGACCTCTCGGCCGTTCCGGAAAACGCCCATTTCGGCCTTGGTTGTTACATAATTGGGGCCGCGTTCGCGGCGCACATCGCGCAGCTCGATATCATGAATGCCGACCGAGAAACGATCCCCGATCTGGGCGATGCGGATGTCCTCAAGTTCCCAAGCCATCAGGGCCGCGACACCGAACATCGTGATGCCAAGGCCCGAATGCGCGACGGCTTTGCCCCAATCTGCCCGCGGCAATCCGCGCAGGCGCTGCAACCGCACGCCACCTTTGCCAGCGCGCTGCCACAGCTCGGTCACTGTGCCTGCAATCAGCCAAATGCCCAGGGCCACGCCGATGGGGCCAAGGGCTGACCGTCCGGTCTGGATCGCAAAAGCCAGCGCTGCCAGCGCGATACTAAGGATCAGGGCCGGGACCAACAGCGGGATGACCCGCTCCAGCCGCCCGCGTTTCCATGGCAGCAGGGACCCAATGGGCAAGGCCAGGGCCAGCAGCACCATGAAGGGGGTGAAGGCCTGGTTGAAGAAGGGGGGGCCGACGCTCAGTTTGCGTTCCCACAGGATATCGGCCAACAGCGGCCACATCGTACCCACGAAGACCACAAAACAGCTGACCGCCAGCAGGATATTGTTCACGATCAGCCCGGTTTCCCGGCTGACCGATCCGAAAACGCCCTTGGCTTCCATGGCCGAGGCGCGAATGGCAAACAGCACCAGCGCGCCGCCTGTGAAAACGCCTGTGATGATCAGCAGATATACCCCGCGTTCGGGATCATTAGCAAAGGCATGTACCGATGTCAGAACCCCAGATCGCACGATAAACGCACCGATCAGCGAAAAACCAAAGGCCAGGATTGCCAAAAGGATCGTCCAGCTTTTCAGCGCCTCGCGCTTTTCGACGACAATTGCGGAATGCAACAGGGCGGCTGCGATCAGCCAGGGCATGAAGCTGGCGTTTTCGACCGGATCCCAGAACCAAAAACCACCCCAGCCCAGTTCATAATAAGCCCACCAGGACCCAAGTGCGATACCGATGGTCAGGAAAAGCCACGCGGTCAGCGTCCAGGGGCGCACCCACCGGCCCCAAGCGGCGTCAACGCGCCCCTCCATCAGGGCGGCAACGGCGAAAGAAAAGCTCATCGAAAGGCCGACGTAGCCCAGGTACAGAAAGGGCGGATGGAAGGCCAGGCCAGGGTCTTGCAACAGCGGATTCAGATCCTGCCCGTTAAAGGGAGGAATCGCCAGCCGCCAGAACGGGTTCGAGGTGAAGATGATAAAGGCAAAAAACGCAACTGCGATTGAGCTTTGCACCGCCAGAACACGCGCCCGCAGGGTAGGCGGCAGATTACCGCCAAACCAGGCCGCCATTGCGCCGAACAGCGTCAGGATCAGCACCCATAGCAGCATCGACCCTTCATGATTGCCCCAGACACCGGTAATCTTATAGATCATCGGCTTGTCGGTGTGCGAATTCAGCGTGACAAGTTGCAGCGAAAAGTCCGAGACCACAAAGGCGTAAGTCAGCGCGGCAAAGGAAAACGCTGTCAACAAAAACTGAGCCGTCGCTGCGGGTTCGGCCACCGCCATCCAGTCGGCCCGCTTGGTCATCGCACCGGCCAGCGGCACCACCATCTGCACGACCGCCACCGCAAACGCCAGGATCAGCGCGAAATGTCCAAGTTCTGTGATCATGATATGGTTATAGGATCAAACAGGGGCAGGGCCAATAGGGCTGCGGTAACTTGTCCATGTGTTTTGATTTATTATGTATCTTACCTGGCAAGTATCGATGATCAGGCTGATATTTTCATAAACGTTTCAATATCATTATAATTTAGTAGTTACATCAGGAAGAAGTTGCATTTTCGAAAGCGCTCCGAAGCTGTTTTGCCAACATTGCTGAAATCAATTGTTCCATTTCTATAACAACATTATCTGTAAATTTTCCTTCATTTTCAAATGTAGCATCAGCCTTCTCCAAGGCCTCATAATAAGAGTTTCGCTTCTCTAATATTTGCTCAGGAATTGTATTGATGCCGCGAAATAGGGTTTTTTCTTTTGCACAAAGTACAAGATAGGAAGCCGCACGTGATGTCCTACCATTTCCGTCAGTGAAAGGGTGTATCCAATTTAGCCTCCACATCGTAATTGAGGCTAGGTGAACAGCACTTTTCTCTTCCCAGTTATCATTAACGTAATCGCATAATTCTTCTATTAACTCAGGTACAAGGTGACCATCAGGTGGAGTATGTTTGCTCTCTCCAATTGCAATGCCTGCAGGTCTCCATACACCAGCATAGGGGTCGAGTCCTTCAATCGCGCATCTATTTAAATCTAATAGTTTAGAAGGCCGCAATTTGAATTGGCGGCCATCTACAACTTCAAGTATGTACTGTCTAACCCTTTCAGCTTGTTTTATTGCATTTGATGCTTCACGCTGTGCACGTTCTAAACTATTTTGAATTAGTTTTGCATCTTCGGCTTGACTGTGCCTGATTTGAGGATCCTCAGCCATTACTACATGCCTAGTCTACATGCCTCTTCATCAACCATTTCTTTGGTGATTTTTGAGTTTTCAAAAACAGAGTTACCGTAAGCAAAACTGCGGCGTTGTTTGCTAATCTCATCTTCGGTCATTTCTACTGTTTTGGATTGTTCAATAAGATATTGAAGATCTTCTAGTTGTTCTTGTGTCATATCGTTATCGTCCGCATTTTCCACTCTTTTGTCGCTTTATAGCTGTTTAAGATTGTGCGTCTACTACATAAGGGTATTAACAATACTTTTCTAATATATGTTGTATTTATTTGCCGCTTTTTGCTCACTAAGATAAGTCCAAATTAACAGTATATGGAAAATTTGTGGCCACACCCGATCCCGGTTGGGCTAGGGGTAAGTTGTTTTCAAGAAATGGAACAACGCTTTCCACCCAGGCCGGTTGAGGTTTATCAAACATCGGTTAATCCGTCTGCTTCCAACAGCCATAAGAATTGCACAGTAAACGATGATAGAAAACCGCGCTGAGACACCGCAGGAAAGGGTTGGTCTTTTCATTACACGACTGGAATTGTAGAGACGAATTTGACCTCTCAAATATGTCTAAGGGATCATAAAATGCAGCCTGACCAGGTGGCCTATATTAATCTAGAGCATAGAACAGATCGCCGCGCGTTCATGGAAAAACAGCTTGCTGGCTGTCCTTGGCCGGTGTCCAGGATTGATGCGGTCAAGCTGCAGCAGGTTGAGGAAGGGTACAGTGTTTTTCGCGAAGACACTGACACCGCGCCGATCGCGATCGCGGCGATTTTCCAGTCCCATATGAAAGCCCTTGAGTTTGGGTTGACGACTGTCAAAGACGGGCCTTTTCTGCTTTTGGAAGACGATTGCGCTTTGCCGTCCCGTTATTGGAAACGACATATCGATATGTCGTCAACGCCGGATTGGCAGATATTGATGGTCAGTACACGGTTTAAAAAACCTGAACTGTCGTCAGAAACTAAGAGCGGGTTTTCCTTTTTCGGCAAGCCCATTTTCAGGAAGAAAAAGAGAAAACTGCAACCGATCAAGGGCTTGGGGCCCGTATTGCTGAAACCCATGACGGCCGAATATACCATTACGGGCACCCATTGTGTTTACTTCAAAAATGCAGAAACGATGCGCCTGGTTTTGGATCATATGAACGCTGTCCGGCAGTTTGTTGACGTCGATTCATATTATATTTCAAATTTTAAGACCTATGGGTTGCGTATATCGGGTGTGCGTGGCGAAGGTTTTGGAAGCGACAACCGGGTTGAGACTGATACGTCTGACACGCCTACGGGGTAGGGGTTGCAAAAGGGTTCAGTCTTGCCGATGCAGCCTTTTCACGGCGGCCTGGCAGAGGCCAAGGTCCAGCCATTGGCATCCTGCGCAGATCGTTTGCAGATCATCGGGCTTCACATGCTCGCGGATACGGGCGCTGGCCTGGCCCCAGGTCAGGCGATCCCCGGTCTGCAGATTCAGCGCCTTGGCGTGACGGCGATCCAAGGCCTCAATTCGGGCTTGCGACGTACATTTGCTGCCCCGGCGTTTCGGGCAGGGCTGACAGATGTCGTCGGTCTGGCCCACGACCTCGATCACTGTGTCGGCCCCGCCTGACGCCCGAAGTTGCCCCATGACGATTGCCGTCATGTTGGCGGTGAACGCGTCGGAATAGCCCTTGCCCTCAAACCCGAGCGAACAAAGGAAATGATGCGGGCGAAAGCGAAGGGCGGGTACTTGCCCGGTCCCCTGATCCTGCAGCTTCTTACGCGTCATATTCATCGCGCAGCATACCATAAAGTGCCAGATCCGCGTAGTCACCGCTGCGGCGTTTCCAGTGGTGTCGCAATGCGCCTTCGCAGACAAAGCCCGCCTTTTCGTAGGCGCGGCGGGCCCGAGTGTTGTCGGCGGCCACATCAAACCACAATCTATGTGCTTCGAGGGTCCTGAAAACATGGTGTTTTAACTCGGACAGCATAAGCGTGCCCAGACCGTGACCGGGCTTGACCAAGGCACATCGGCGCAACTCAACCACACCCTGACTGCCACCGATGGATAACAGCAGAAATCCTGCGGGCGTGTCATCGATTTGAAAAATCAAAAGATGTTTGGAAGGGTCAGTCCGATAGGACCGCAACTGGTCAGGATGATCGGCGGCAATCATAGACAGGTAATCCGGCCGGTTCTGAAGCGCCGATATGAATTCGATATCAGCTGTGGCCGCAGGACGGATCATGCGAAGATGTCGCGAAACGTTGCGTGATAGAGTGTTGATAGCTCGTCCAGGGGGGCCTCGGCGGTGCCGAAACGAACGCTGTCACCGGTGAAGCGGCCAACAGTTTCGATCGGAACACCGGCCTGGCTTGCGGCGATCATCAGGGCTTCGGCCTGATCAAAGTTGCAGGCGATCAGATAGCGGGCCTGGTCTTCGCCAAACAGGGTCGCGGTGTCGTCAGTCGTCAGGTGAACGCCGACGCCGCCCGCCTCGGCCATCTCAAAGGCGGCCAGCGCCAGGCCGCCGTCAGACAGGTCGGTACAGGCTTTGATCATTTCGACATTGGCGCGGATGAAATCACCGTTGCGTTTTTCCGCGGCCAGATCGACGGGGGGCGCATCGCCTTCTTCACGGTTAAAGACCTCGGCCAGTAAAGCCGATTGCCCCAGATGCCCCTGCGTTTCGCCGACCAGTAGCGCGACATGCCTGTCGCGCGGCGCGTCATTGATCATCTGGTCGGGCGTGTCGATCAGCCCGACCGCACAGATCGTGGGTGTGGGCAGGATCGCCTGGCCGTCAGTTTCGTTATAAAGGCTGACATTGCCCGAAACGATCGGCATATCCAGCGCCGCAACCGCCTGACCGATGCCCTGAATGGCCTGCACGAATTGCCCCATGATGGCGGGCTTTTCGGGGTTGCCGAAGTTCAGATTATCGGTCGTGGCCAGCGGGCGGGCGCCCACGGCGATCAAGTTGCGATAGGCCTCGGCCACCGCCTGTTTGCCGCCCTCAACCGGGTTCGCCTTGACATAGCGGGGGGTCACATCGCTGCTGAAAGCCAGCGATTTATCCGTGCCATGCACGCGGATGATCCCGGCCCCAAGGCCCGGCGTGCGGACGGTATCGGCCATCACCATCGTGTCATATTGTTCGTAAACCCACTGTTTGGCAGCATAATTCGGACTGGCCAGCAGCGCCTTCAGGCCGTCAATGGGGTCGATCTGGGGTACATCGGCCAAGGGGTCAGGTGCAGGCAAAGGGTCCCACGGCCGGTCATACTCGGGTGCCTCGGACGACAGTTTCGACAGCGGCAGATCGGCTTTCACCGCGCCATCCAGCATGATGACAAAGCGGTCCTCGGCAATGGTTTCGCCGACGATTGCAAAATCCAGATCCCATTTGTCGAAGACGGCTTTGGCCTCGGCTTCAAGTTCAGGCTTCAGGACCATCAGCATGCGTTCCTGGGATTCCGACAACATCATCTCATAGGCCGTCATGTTTTCTTCGCGCACTGGGACCTTTTCCAGATCCAGCCGCACGCCCAGACCGCCCTTGTCGCCCATCTCAACGGCCGAGCATGTCAGCCCCGCCGCGCCCATATCCTGGATCGAAATCACAGCGCCGGTGGCCATCAGCTCAAGCGTGGCCTCCATCAGGCGCTTTTCGGTGAAGGGGTCGCCTACCTGAACCGTGGGGCGTTTTTCTTCGATGCTTTCGTCAAATTCTGCGCTGGCCATCGTCGCGCCACCCACACCGTCGCGGCCTGTTTTGGCGCCCAGATAGACGACGGGCATCCCAACGCCTGAAGCGGCCGAATAGAAGATCTTATCCGCATCGGCCAGACCGGCGGCAAAGGCGTTGACCAGACAGTTGCCGTTGTATGCGGGGTGAAAGCGCACCTCGCCCCCCACAGTCGGCACGCCGAAACAGTTGCCATAGCCGCCGATGCCCTCGACCACGCCATTGACCAACTGGCGGGTTTTGGGATGTGCGGGGTCTCCGAAAGACAGCGCATTCATCGCCGCAATGGGTCGCGCGCCCATGGTGAATACGTCGCGCAGAATGCCACCGACACCAGTCGCAGCCCCTTGATAAGGTTCGATATAACTGGGGTGGTTGTGGCTTTCCATCTTGAACACCACCGCCTGACCGTCGCCGATATCGACAACGCCCGCATTTTCCCCCGGTCCGCAGATGACCTGAGGCCCCTCGGTCGGCAGCGTCCGCAGCCATTTTTTTGAGGACTTGTAAGAACAATGTTCGTTCCACATGGCCGAGAATATCCCAAGCTCGGTAAAGGTCGGCTCGCGGCCAATGATATCCAGAATGCGCTGATATTCGTCGGGTTTAAGGCCGTGGGCCTCGATCAATTCGGGCGTAATCGCCGGGTCGGTCATGGGGTGTCCCTGTTTCTTGGTCGGTGACGTCATAAGCCAAGGCCGCGCAATGTGGAAGGGGCTTTGCGCTGTGGTGGCTGGTCATGTGAGCGTTGGCGGCATATGTAACGGTCATGACCTGTCGCTGGCCAATTCTTGCAGTTTTTCTGATGGGTGGCTGTGCCGAGCTGATGCCCGTTGCGCCCCCGCAGTCAACGCCCGTGCAGACAACCGTGGCCGAGGTGCCCGTTGCCCGGCCCCCGGTTCAGACGGCCCGCACGGTGGATCAGTTCGACACCACCACTGCGGCGGATCGGGCCACGGTCATCACCGCCGCCCAAACCGCTCAGGCCGAGGTGGCGCTGGGGCGCACAATCGCCAGTCTGGGTGACCCCACCGATCCGGGCTTCTGGCTGAAAACCCCACTGGTTGAGGATGTTCGCCCCGGTCGCATCGCCTATCCGGCGAATGGCAAAACTGTGGTTGTCGAACTGCGTCCCCTGGACGCCCCCAACACTGCAGGCAGCCAGATTTCGCTTCCCGCCATGCGCGTGATCGAAGCGCCGCTGACAGGCTTGCCCGAGATTGAGGTTTTTGGAAGGTAAGATTGACGTCAGACTATATTGACTGAGTGACAGTTTGCGTTAAGGTACAGAAATCATTAATTATTTCAGATAAAAATAGACTTTATAAATATAACCTTGAGAACCTAAAAAGATTGAAATGAAATGCGTAGGGCAGAGACCGTCCGCGGGTGGGCGAGAAGCGCCCGCCGTCGTGCTGAAAGCACGCCTGCGGCGTGACTGGGGGGCGGTCGGGCGCTGCCCGGTGGTGCCCACCGGGCGGGAGTGGTTGAGCCAGGCATTTCGGACTTTTAATAGGATATCTAAAACCACCTGCGCCAGCGGAAGATGATCACCTGGATGACAGCCAGCACGATCAATGCGCCGGTGAATATCCAGAACGCGCTGGCCGCTGAGGCGCCGGGCATGCCGCCCAGGTTGATCCCCATCAGGCCCGTCAGAAACCCAAGGGGCAGGAAGATCGCCGAGATGATGGACAACAGATAAAGATTGCGGTTCAGCCGGTCGGCCAGCACATTGGCCAGCTCATCCTTGACGACCTGCAGGCGTTCGCGGATAGCGTCCAGATCCTCGATCGTGCGGATCAGGCGGTCGTTTGATTCACTCAGCGACCGTCGATCGGCTTCACTTATAAACGGCAGGCCCGCGCGTAAGATATCCGACACGGCATCCCGTTGCGGTGCGATGTAGCGGCGAAAGGTGACGACCTGCCTGCGGGCCTCGGCGATGCGCAGGCGCAGCACGCTGTCGGGTTTGTCCAGTATCGCGTTTTCAATGGCATCGGTTTCATCATCCAGATCGCGCAGGAACCGTTCAATGTAGTGGCCGATCTTTTCGATCAAGGCGTGCAGGAAGGCCCCCGGCGTATCGGGTCCGCGCCCCTTTTCGACGGCCTGGGACAGTTCTTCAATCGACGACAGCCGCCGAAGCGCCAAGGATACAACGCCCTGCGCACTGATCCAAAGGCGGACGGATACCATATCATCGGGATCCTGGCCCTGGTTTGTGTTCACCCCGCGCAGGATCACCAGCAGCGCATCATCGGTCACTTTGGCCCGCGGACGTGTTTCAGCGGCCAATAGGGCCTCGGTCGCGTAGGGGCTTACAAAGGGCAGATGCGTCATCATCCAGTCACGGGTATCGGGCGCATCGGCCTTCAGGTGCAGCCAAAACGGGGCTTTAGCCAAGGCCTGATCCCCGTCAATATTTAGGGGGCCATTCGGTGACAGGCTATAAGCTTTTAGCAGATGATCCGGCATCAAAAATCGCAATCATATGGGTACATTGACGTCCAGTCGTGACAAACATGCCCGCCGCCTTCAACCGTTTTATGCGCTGAGTGCAAGGCGGGGCTTCGCAATTAGCACTACAAAAGTCATTATTGCTGACCTATTTTCATCCATGAGGGAGGACAAAGGCGCGTAACGATTGGAGCACTATCATGGCCTTTATCACCGACACATTCGACCGCCCGCGGTCATCTTTTCTGAAAAACCTCTGGACTGGTCTGATCGCGCTGCGTGAACGGTCGCTGAATTGCGAAGGGCGCGTGGACCAAATCGACGCATTGAATGCCAAGTCAGATCAGGACCTGGCCAAACTGGGCCTGACGCGCGACGATATTCCGCGTTATGTTTTCCGGGATCACATCTATCTGTAAGCACCGGGTGGTCTGCGGAAATGCAACGGCGGTTGTGTTTCCTGACCTCTGGTCAAGATTTGCTCTTGCCATTTTCAGCGCAGCTTAGGACGTTGGTTTGAAGCGCCCTTGCGGTGCTGAAAGGTAAAAGGGCGATTTCATGAGACGATTTGTTATCTGCGCAGCGGCATGTCTGTGCCCGCTGGGGCTGGCTGCGGAATGCGTGACGGGTGACATGGTGAATGACAAAGGCATCATCGCCCGTTTTGATGATGGTGCCGTTGAAACCCATGTACGTCATGATGATCAGATGATCGCCGTCATAACCGAGGGCGATGGCACATGGCGCACGATGTTGGCCAAGGGTATCTATCTGATCGAGGTCATCGATGTCATCAACGGCAATCCCGATCCAAGCAGCCGGTTCTTGGTGAATTTTGACACCGCGGTTCAGGATCTGCCCCTGCCCACCGATCAGGAAACATTCGAGGTCGTCGCAACGTCATCCTATCCGGGCGATGTGCCGGTCAGCGAAACGCATAACTATTCGTTCGGACCTGCGGAAACGCTTCAGGTGGGTGACTGTTCGTATCAGTCCATTCCGATCACGATGCGCTATATGTCTGACGTCGAAAGCTCGATCGAGATTGTTGACTATCTTCCTGAACTTGGCACCAGCTTTCTTCGGTTTGAACAGTACGACGATCAGGAACGCTATACCTATCGACTGCTTAGCCTGACGGCGGCGCGGTAACTAAAATAGAGCCTGCATGACACACAAAGCCATATCCGTAAGACGCCAGAGTGATTGGGCCGATGCCGTTGGCAGCGTGACCCTTGGCTATGACGACCGCATGCTGCGGCGCAAGCGGCTGACGCTGGATCAGGGGGATAGCCTGCTGGTCGATCTGCCAGAGACCATTTCGCTGGATGCAGGCGACGCGTTTGAGCTGGAAACCGGTCAGTTTGTCGAGGTGCGTGCCGCCACCGAAGACCTGCTGCAGATCACCGGCGATCTGCCGCGGCTGGCCTGGCACATCGGCAATCGCCACACGCCCTGCCAGATCGAACAGGACAGGTTATTGATCAAATCCGACCACGTTCTGCGTGACATGCTGGAAAAATTGGGTGCGACGATCACGCCCGTTTCCGAACCCTTCATCCCCGAAGGCGGCGCCTATGGTCACGGCCGCACAATGGGTCACCATCATTCGCATTAAAGTTTACGGCGGCGCTTTAGTAATCAGCGACTTCGTGCGCAGTTTTTATGACCGAAAAATCGATCCGGACGATATAGCTTTGGCCTTCGTGCGATGTATGCAGGGTACCGCCAAGCTGCCGGGCGAAGGCTTTGATCAGTTGTGATCCGAGGCCGGTTTCAAGGCTGTTATCCTCAGACGTGGGGGCGGTGGAATTATAGACCTCAAGTCGGGCCATGTCATCGTCTGTCGTTTCAAAAATGACGCGGATGTAGGGCACCGCGTCGGGTGGGGTGCCAAGGTATTTGATGGCATTGGTGACCATCTCTGACACGGCCAAAGTCAGCGGGATCGCCTGTTCGGGAACCATTGTGATATCTTCCAGTGACAGGCTTTGATCAACCTTCTGCCCGCTTTGCAATGTGCCCGACACAAGCTGGTTGAAGATCTGCCGGATCAGTTCACCGGCGTTGATATTGTTCAGGTTTTCGGTCTGATAAAGATTGCGGTGCACAGTCGCCAGACTAAGGATGCGGTCCTGTAGTCGCCCCATGGCGGCATGCGTTCTGGGGTCCTGGGTGCGGCGCATTTGCAGGTTCATGATCGACGAAATCAGCTGCAGATTATTCTTGACCCGGTGGTGGACCTCTTTCAGCAGGATGTTCTTTTCCTGCACGGTCTTTTCCAGCCGGGCTTCATCCTCGATCAGGGCCTCGGCCATATGCAGGAAGTCGTCCTCCATATCCTGCAGTTCGCGCACCATGGTGCGTTTTTCGGGATTGGTTCGCAAATGCCGGTCCAGGGCAAAGCGGCGCATCTGACGACCCAGCCTGCGGACATGGCGGATCACCAGCCGGTTTATCGCGAAAAAAGCCACTGAAAGAGTGACCAGCCACATCAGCAGCGGAAAGGTTGCCGCTGGCATGTTGATGCCCCACCGCATCGCCACAGCCGCTTCGTCATTCCAAGTGGCCAGCGCATAGACGGTGTCTGGCACGATCGGCACAACGGCGAAAATGCGATCTTCCCCACTGCGATCCTGACCCGAAAACGCAAAGGACCTGTTGCGCAGCAGTGTTGCGATCTGCCGGTCAGCGGGCAGGCGGAGGCTGGCGTCCTGCAATCCCAGTTCTGATGTCAGGATTTTACCCTGATCGTTGATCGTGATCAGATCAATCGGTTCGCGTGCATCGATTGCTTCGTCGTTGTGGATGATTTGTTCATGCGGGATCGAAATACTGATGTAGCCCTGGAAAATGCTGCGTTCATAGACCGGCCAGCCGATGATCAAAACCGACGTCTGGCTAAGCGGAGCAGTCAGATTTGCGTCGACAAAGGGCACAGGGGTCTGCATGCGCATGTCGAAGTTATCGTCGTTGGAAAAATTATAAGGGCGCTTGGTCGACGAACACACCATCATGCCGTCGGGGGGCAGAAAGCCCACGAAAGAATAGCCCGGACTTTGGGTCAGATAATCGTGCATATAAGTGCTGCAGGCTGCGGGGTCATCGCGCTTGGATCGGATCGACTGACCGATCGCCTGGGCCGATCCAAAGGCGCGTTCAATGGTCTGGCGTTCGTCGGATGCTGACCGTTGTGTCAGTGCCAGCAGGGACAATTCGGCGCGTTCCTTGACCTCTTTCGACAGGTTTTGGGTTTGCGAAATCGAAATCAGACCCAGGGGCAGCAACGCGATTGACAGCAGCAACATAAGCCTGATCCCAAGGCTTTGATGCCAGGGCCAGTTTCTGTGTCTACGCTTGATCACGGCTTCTTGAACCCGCCTGTGACGGTGTTGCTTAGCCAAAATCCTGGCATACACCGCTATGTGTCATCCTTGTCGTGAACTGGATTAGAGTGCAATTCGCATTTTTTCAATCGATCAAGCAGGTATTTGAAGCGTTCAGGCATATCAGTGTCCAACGCGCTACAAAATGCGCGTTTGAGATTTTCATCAATATCTTCTGACTGTTTTATTCGCTTCTCTTCCGTCATGCGCAGCATTACCCTTGATCCCGACGTCAATCACTCATACTCCGAACAAAGATGCGATTTGGTTAATGTGGGCGTGAGGCTACAGAAATAAAGGGGCTGCGGCATGGCGACTTCTGACCGTGACATAAATGACATGGATGTTCTGGTGGATCACCTGCCTTATCTGCGCAGATATGCGCGGGCCCTGACCGGCAGTCAAAGCTCGGGCGATGCCTATGCCGCCATGACGCTAGAGGCCATTTTAGAAGATCCACAGGGTCTTGATCTGTCACTGTCTGCGAAGGTTGCGCTGTTTTCTGCCTTTCACCAGATCTGGAAAAGTGTTGGCGCACCGGTGTCCACGGAAGAATCAGGGCTAAAGGCGACAGCTCAGAAACACCTTGCAAAATTGAACGAAAACACGCGCGAGGCATTGCTGCTGCATACGGTCGAAGAGTTCAATTCCGTTGAAATCGCTGCCATCATGCAGATTGACACCGACGAGGTCGACAAACTGATCACCACGGCACGCAGCGATATGGAAGATGCCATAGCGGGCAATGTTCTGATCATCGAAGACGAAGCGATCATCGCGATGGATCTTGAGGCGCTTGTGGCTGACATGGGGCATCGTGTCACGGGGGTTGCCCAGACCTATGAAGAAGCCCTGTCGCTTGGCAAATCCGACAAGCCCGATCTGATCCTGGCCGATATTCAACTTGCGGATAATTCGTCGGGCATTGATGCGGTCAACGATCTGCTGGCGCACTACGGCGATATTCCTGCCATTTTCATAACGGCTTTCCCCGAACGCCTGTTGACCGGCGAACGCCCCGAACCCACGTTTCTGATCGCCAAACCCTATCGTCAAGACCAGATCCGGTCCGCCGTCAGTCAGGCGATGTTCTTTTCGTCGACTGAAACACTGGGCGTTTAGCCAGACCCCAAGGGGATCGAAGCCGAATGAAAAAACTGCTGATCTACACGATTTGTGCTGTCCTGCTGATAGGCCTTGGCCTCTTCGGCTGGATGCGGTTTGCACCTGCGTCGGCCACGCAGGCTTTACTGGCGGTGAAACAGATGTCGGTGGGGCTAGAGCAAGATGAGATCAGGTTGAAGCGTATCCTGAGTTGACAAGGTAATTCGCACATTCCTGCGGGGTGAAGCGGTCGAGCAGCTTACCGATCCTGCGCCATGTTGCCTCTATCGTGCGTTCGGCGGCGTCTCG
>NZ_JACNMP010000032.1 GCF_017592335.1 Pseudaestuariivita rosea
CCTTCCAAGAAACGATACACATCGCTGTCGAGAAGACGATCAAAACGCACAACCAATCGGACAGTGCTCAAACCGTCCTCAGCGTCGCAAGCGGAGGTGTCCGTCAGATCAAGTCTGAAGCTTTACACGTTAGGTTGCTTAGCTAACCCTGAAATATAATCTCCTGCGTGACCAAGTTCCGAATTCTTGTCGCAATCACCTACACTAAATTAGTCATGTCCAACTGCTTCACAACACTGTTTTCTGCGGGGTAAGATCCACCCATAGGCTCAAGTTCGATATATCTACCGTCTTCTGTCATAGCAAAGTTTCTATTTGCTGGAAAAATTGAGATCGGATTTTCTGGATTTTCATCGTGCCAAAGCTCAAAAAAGATTACTTCTTCATATCCAAAAACATTATTTAGATAGCTTTTCCTGAATTTTGAGCCAAGCAAATCGACACTTCCTACAGAAGAGTGCTTACCAAGTTCTATAAGTCGAATAGCTTCTATCAATTTCAGTATCTTTTTGTCGTCCATGCGTACCTCAATACATCTTATCGATGGCCAGTATTTCATCGTAGCTCAATGGTGCGCCTCGATAATCTCTGTATCTCCCAATTATGTCTGCTGAAAGTTCGTTGGGAAGTTTAAGACTGGATAAAGTGCCAGCTCTTCGTGCTTCACTTATAATGTAATTCCCGGCATGACCAAGCTGCAAATCATTGAATTCATTTGCGTTATCAATAATTCGATTGAATACATATTGTTCACGTTCAAATTTTGACAAACGTCCATAGGCTTCCGGTCCGAGTTCTGACCATTGTTTTGCATGACTTAGTTCATGGAAGGCTTCATAATGAGATGCATCTTGACGCAGATACAGTGTACCGGTTTTCGGATTAAAGGCCGCTGCTGCATTTGCGTTTCCAACTTTTTGTTCAAAAGCGCGCGGTGATAGGTACTCGGTTTTCGCGCCGTAGCTTTCAGCTTCTCTGGTAACGGCTCTTCTTTGTGCGGCCGTCATTGGTTTTGCGCCAAGTAACCGCTTCCGTGAGACTAAACGTACAACCATTTCATCCACAGGTGTATGTTGCAGTCTCAACAGCCATCTTGGATCAGACTCAGATCCTTTGACCAGGAATTTGCCCAAACCCGCTACTTCGACCTCGGCCCCCCGTAAGGACGGTAGCCGGGTGTATTTTGCCAATGCTCCTGCAGCCGTCTTGATTTCCTGAACAGTTACAGCCGCCGCTCTCCCCATGTTCGCGGAAACGCCTGATAGGCTGGGGGCTGTTAACCGTGTAGTAGTTCCGCTTCGCACAACCAGGGTTGTTGCCCCAACACCAACAAGTATTTGTGTCACAGCCCATCCACGGTCGGCAAGATAGGCACGTTCTTCCCCTAAAACCGTTGTACCAAGCTGACTGACAACGCGGTCCAGGCTTGTTTTATGCAGATTTCGGTCAGGAGTAGCCCACATTCGTGCGCCTGCTTCAAGCGCATTCCAGCCGGTTACGAGCAGTGCACCACCGGCAACCGCGCCCACGCCCGTCACACTGCCTCCGATTAGCAGTGTTCCACCTATGACGATTTCGGCAATTCCGATCGCCATCAAAAGCAGACCACCACCCTTCCTGAAAATAAACGCCCATAAGAATTCATCGTGCCCCAGGGCTATTTCAAGATGTCGTTTCAACCAATCTGCCGCCTGTCTGTTGGTGACGGCCCTGTTGATCTGAAAATCAGGGATCGGGTCATCAATGTCATCATCAATCCAGGTAGACGCATAGATTTTTCGGGTTTCATGGTTGATGCCCCACCAGGAACCCTGACGTCCGAGAACACGCTGCAAATGTTCTTTTCGTGCGTGAAGCTCACGAAGACGGTGCATGGCTTCGGCAGATGTTGTCCCAGGGTCCAGGCCCGGAATATTTTCATATGCTGAACCTGGAACTGGTAACATACCACCATCCCCGAATTGAGACTCAATGCTTTCCAGGTTTCTCAGGACCCATTGCTGTTCTGCGATAAGCTCGTCGATCTGTGCTAATTCACGTTCAAAGTGATCAGCAACCTGCGGAGCATCCACAAGCTCGAAAGTGTATGCAGCACCAAGATCCCCACCTTCGCTACACATAAGGAAAAGCCAGGCTGCATATTCAGGATGAAATCTAGCAAGAGAGTCCAGCAAGCCCTGCTTTGTAACAGGATCATCTGGTGAAATATGTGGGAAAACGTCTTCGCTTGTCGGCAGTGTATCGGGATCGGAAAACCCTAATTCGGTATCGATATGAGCGGCTGCTCGATCTGCTACAATGAAGTCAACTGTATGATCGCAAACACTGCAATTGGGTGGGTTGCCATCTATCAGATGGTATTCTCGCTCCCTTTCGGCCGCAATAGTGTCGGCAACTGCGCCTGGTGTTAAATCACCGCCCATTTGCAGATCCTTTTAAAGAAGATGTACGCATCAAAAGGCTGATCTCTTTGAATTTTTCGACTTCGTTAATGGCTTTGCCCAGCGTCTCAATAACTAAGGAGCGACCGTCCTGGACTTCAAATTCTGGCCCAAACAGTATATCCCATGCCACGAGAGTTTCCAAATACCGTTCTTGGTTAAAGCCGAGTTTTCTCATCCTACGAATTGAGGTCAAGACACTGTCGTGCAGGGATTTATGATCTGTTTCGACTAAACTTTGTGCAAAGTTCTTTCTTAACTTCGCTGCGATTTTCATAGCCAGATTTTCAAGCCCATATTCATGGAACGCCTTTATTTCCAAAGAGGTCAGATACTTCTGTGGCTTCACTTCATGACCTGAACTCGTCGAGTTGGGGGTGAACGAAAACAACTTGCTGTCTTCACCTACGAGAATGGCTGAGATGTTTCGAACAACCATTTTCGTTGAAAATATACGCGAAACCGCATCCGCTGATTTAGCTGTGTATGTCAAGTAATGGACTATTACTTTTGGTTCCCAGAAGCGAAAATAAAACCATTTCTCGCTGATATCTTCAACGCGCGTGAATTTTCTGAAGTGTTTCCACAGGTCGTCCAGGGTGGCGTTTGATCTTATGTAGATGCCTGGTTCTTTGTCCCAGAGGTACCAGGGTGCTGGGTTTTTGGTGTCTTGGGTGAAGAGATTTCGGGTGAAGCTGTTGCCTTCTTCGAGTTTGACGATCCAGGGGGCGACATCGCGCAGGTCGTCTTCGGCCTGGCCTTTGAACAGGCAGCGGTGCTCAAGGTCCGAGCTTGCCAGCAGTTCGGGCAGATTGGGCACTTTGGCAGCATCGAGGATGGCGTAGGTATGCAGGGTTGGGGCTACCTTTGGGTCGCCGCCGGTCACCTTAAGGTCGGCCTCCGTCGGGTCGGGCTGGCCAAAGAGCGCATCATAGAGCGCGTCTGGCATGGTTTTCTTGGGATCAACCCCAAACTGATCATCCAGCGGCTCGACGCCCTCGATTGTTTCGATGATCAGGCTAGGGCTGTCAGGGGCCGTCTGTGGGTCAGCCGCCATGTCCCACTGGTTGAAGTTTGCGCCATCGTGGTCGGTCATGGAATGGTTAAATCTTTCAACAAATCGGCCTTCTTATAGCTTCAAATGATAAGGCTATGTCAGAGCTTCAGGCATTTTTCGCAAAGCAATCCTCTACAAGTAGTCAACTCTGTTTACTTATCCCGATAAAGACGATTTTGCCAAGCGCCAAACAGCTATGGGATGAAAGTCGGGCAAGAAGTTACTTTTGAAAAGTGTTTCGGTTGATAAGCATAATAACTAAAAGTTGAATGTAGAGCGGGTGTTCTATTTATGTTCTTGTACGAAAATGCCCCCAGACCTTATCACCAACCATTTGGATCATCGCCTGAATGTCTGGTGCAAGCACTGTCAGCATCAAGGACGTGTGCTTGTTCGCGATTATCAGAAGAGTGGCTTCAAAACCGTCGAACAGATCGTCAGGAATAAAGCGCATGTTCTCAAGATCAAGTCGCTTCAGCAAAGATGATAGCGGCACAACGCCACTAGATTCGAGAAACCTCAAATACAACTTTGCCAATTTCTTGCCATAACACCCTGCGAGTTCATGTGATGTTCTGGCAAGTTTTGTGAAAATCAGCACTGAAAAGCACTGCTGACGCTTTTCATTAAGTAACTGATATATATGATTTTTATGGCGGAGACGAAGGGAGCATTTTATTTTACTTAATGGTATGAAAATAAACATTATTAATACACAAATTAAATATCATACCACATATGATACCACATCACGTTCAAGATCACACAAGCATGAGCACCCTCGCCACAGCGACTGTGAGGATGATGATAGGCGGTCGACTAGAATTGACCTCCACCTTGCGACGCCACTAGCAAACGGCTTACCTTCGACGAAGCATTCAAGCTAGTAAGTGATCGCTATCGGTGTTTTTTATGAGTTCGATCACTCCGCTCTTCGGCTTTGGTCACCCTTCAAGCCAATAAACGTTTTCAACTAGGTTTGCGGGAGGCAATTCTCAGTGACATCATGTCACTACCTGCCTAAGGTCCTCTATAATCTAAGCCAAAAGGACGGAGCCCACAGTTGCAGAAAATTGGTGAACTCTTCGAAGCGGGTGCCAGCGGTCCTTGCCAAATTGTAAGTCTCGAAAACAACAATATTGGATTTCGAATTCCAGAGTACCAACGTCCATATGATTGGTCAGCTGGAAATATTCATCGTCTGATGACTGACATGTTCTCCGGTTTTGAGCGACTTTCCCACACACAAAAGGCCAGTGCGTTCACTTTCCTCGGAACACTCATAATTGTTAGAGATCAAAAGCAGGAACCAAAATTCGGAGGGAAGTCGTATTCCATCGTAGACGGCCAGCAGAGGCTAACTACACTTACTCTTGTTGCTTGCGCAATGATTGAGCGGCTGAGAATGCTCAAGCATGAGCTTCCAAAGTTTTCGTCTGAAGTAGATGAGTGGCTCGATGTCGAGACTGACTACATCACCGCTAGCCTTGCGGACTGCGTTACAGGCGAGCAGAAAATCCGAGCAAAAGTCTACCATCCGTTTCCCAGGATCGTTCGAGCCGATGACGTTCGCGGAGACAGCGTGAAAGAAGAGACTTGGCGCTCCGCAATCGCCCGCTTCCTGACCGAATTTGGAAAGTTTGTAGATAGCACGGAGACAGAGTTCGCGATGCCTGACCTTGGCAAAACAAGGGAAGCCACAAAAATTCGAGACAATTTCCTAATGATAAGGGAATACTGCAAACATCTGAATGATGAAACGTGGTGCGCAGAGAACGACTGCCAGTTTCTGGACTCCGGTCGTTTTCAGTTTGGTGGCTTCAAACAGCTTTGGGAAAAGACACAAGACGTTCTCGAAAACGATGGATCATCCGCAATAAGCGCTATCCAGAAGGAGCCTGAAGCCCAAACTTTCTTTCGCACTTTGATGCTGGCTTCGTACTTTTGTAATTGCGTGGTAGTTACCACGGTCGTTACATCAGACGAAACTGCTGCATTTGATATCTTCGACGCGCTGAATACTACGGGAGAACCACTTACAGCACTTGAGACGTTGAAACCTCAAGTGATCGTAGCAGCGAACGAGGCCTCTGATCACAAATACGCCGGATCAGACAGCGAGATTGCCTTTAACGAAATCGACGAAATTATGGACCAGGACTACCCTGAGACAAAGCAAAAGCAAGACGAGACTAAGGACCTCATTGTTACCTTCTCGCTTTATTTAGAAGGCCGAAAGGTATCACGAGAATTAAGTTCGCAGCGAAGTGAACTGCATCAGTCCTTTAGAAAATCACAAGCGCAAAAGGATGGGCCTGCCAAGTTCATGAAGTCATTGGCAGGTGTCGCTAGATATCGAAGTGATTACTGGGTTTCTGGCAACAACGGACGAATAAACAGTTATCATCCAAATCCTGCCGAGGCAGATGAGGTTAAGCTGCTCTCTTCTTTTATCGGGGCAATGAAAACAAGCCTCGCTCTTCCTATTCTTACACGATATTGGATAGAGGCCCAAGAACGAGGTAATTTCGACGACTATGTCGGGTCGTTGAAAGCTGTAGCAGCATATTTAGCGCTAAGACGGGCAGCTACCGGTGGGACTGATGGCATAGACACTAGTTTTCGAGATGTTATGGAGGTCGGAGCATCAGCGAGGAAAATGGGCTTGTGTGCTGGCCCCACTCACGACAATGCAATCTTGCCGCTCAAAGATCTAAAAGAGGGTCTCCGAGACAAGTTGAACTCCTCGAAGGTCAAGTTCGATACCAAAGAAGAGTGGATCGGACATGTTTTGGACGTGCCGATTTATGCACATGCGAAACCACTAGCCCGCTTTATTCTTTTCGCAGCAACCCACCATACGGATACTCACCCCGCTGAATCGGGCCTCTTAACACGCACAGGGATCGCACCGAGCGATGACCGCGCCTATTTGTCATTCGATCAATGGCACAGTGAACGCTACCTCACAGTAGAACACGTCGCCCCCAATTCGGATAAGCCAGAAGGATGGGACAAAGACATCTATTCAAATGCCCGACATCGAAACACGATCGGGAACCTGGTCTTACTGCCGGTCGTGGAAAATAGTTCCATCGGCAATGCAACCTGGTCAAAGAAGAGAATTTTCTACACAGCGCTTACTGGCAAGACTGTCAAGGATCGGCAAAATGCTATGGCTCAAGCCAAACGGGACGGGATGCGCTTCAAGGAAAAGACAGAAAAGATGATTATGAACGGCGAACGCTTTTCAATGCTTGATGGCATTCCAGACGTCGAAAAATGGACAGCAAACTTCATCCAGCAAAGGTCTCGGAATTTGGCATCTTTATCATGGGATATTCTTAGAGCTTGGCTCGATTGATGAAGCGATGACTGTCGCGGCGTAGTGAGGGGATGATACACGTAGCTCCAATAGCTGCCGCTTCATCTTCGATACTACCAACACTTCGGTAGTTTAGCTGTAGTCTCGGAGAGTCCTCATTTATGACAGGCTAAACAGACTTTCTGCTGACCATAGATTTCATCAAGATCTACGGCACCTTGTTCAGGTCGCAAGGGGTCGACCTTCCTCTTCGCTTTTGCCCTTTCAACGCGCTTCTCATGATCAGCCCGAATTTGTAGAATACGTTCGGGCTTTTCCAGCTCAAGAAGTGTCTCTCCTTCACTCCATGAAAACGGTGATCCGTGTTCGAGAGCGTTTTTTTCCATCTGCTTGGCCCTCTCAAAGGCCTCAGGGTGCCGCTCTTTTAGGCCGACCCACTCAATTTTTTGCTGAAAGAAGCAAAACGTGCAGCCACTCCTAGAACGCCAATCGTAGTAAGTTGGAAGACCAAGTCCTGAGTTCTCAAGAATTTCAAAAACGCCTGCCTTGTCGATCCCATCATCTTTGAAGGGTAACTTAGTAATCAGACTGCCATTTTTCGAGTTCAGGCCTTGACGGAAATCTTCGTCCGCCCGGATCGCAACGTAGCTGTAGACCGTGAACCCTTGTTCGGTGAATTCAGATTTGACCCACTTTTCAAAAGGCTTGATCTTTAGATCCTTCGTACACCAACGCGTTTGAGCTGACGGCAGGAATTGATTATACTGGGCAAGGTAGAACTTAAAGTCACGGCCTGGATCTAAGTACCTAATCTTCTTGCCAAGAAAGCCTTCAAGCATTGCTAGGTACTCATAGACTTCTTCCAGTTCTTCGCCTGTGTCAGTGAAGAAATACTCAATATCTAGTTCGGGGTGAGTCTGGCTCATGTAGATTGCGAGGGCAGAACTGTCTTTGCCCCCAGACAAGCCTAAAACATGTTTAACTTTGTCAGCCATCCACTTCCTCACTTGCGCCTGGTTGTTTGATCCTCGCAGCGCCGACTTTCGCTAGCGCAGCCAGGATCACGTTTCTACCGGTGCCTTCCGCAGCCTGCTGCAAAACTTCTTCAATCTTTATTGTAAGGTTGTTCACTGCCTCATCGTCGGAATCCAAGACATCAAATTCCTCCATCACAGGCGTGGGCCGATCATCAACGCTGACAATTAACGCCATTGCAGAGCGTTTGTCCTTCCGTCCGGCCACGCGCGCGACAGACTCATGTTGGTTGAACTGTTGCGCCAGCAAGGTGAGTTGAACAATTGCCCGGTCTATGTCGCTATCGATCCAAGCTTTAGCAGGCTTATTGATTCCCAACCCCGCGAGTGCTTCCATCGACTGCAAGTCATCTCCGAAGCTTGTTAGTTGAGTGATGAAAGATCGAAGTCGCAAGTCACCGGCAACATCTCGGATATTTTTCGCGCGCTCATTCAGCTCTCGGTAAGCTTTCGCAGTGCGCCCATGAACTTGTAATTCATCTAGAATGTGTTCGCGCATTCTTGTTAGCATCGCAGGGTAAGCCGCACGAATTTCGATGAGTCCCTCCTTGATGTTTTGAGCGATCTCAGAGACTCCTTGATCTGAGAGAATGTCGATGTCCTGTCCGTAAAGGCCAGGAATGTCATCAAAGGCAAATTTTTGCGGGTCATTAGAACGCTTGAAGAGCGCTCTGACTTTTTTTGCGTGCTCAGGAAGACGTGCGGTTCGTTGAACCCAAGGTGCGGAAGTTTCGTAAGCCGCAATAAGCGCGCGTCCAACTTCTAGCGGGCTTAACGTTAAGATTGGTTTGTCCACAACTTCGCCGACCGCATTTGCCAGCTCAGTAAGCAGCCTCTTGGTCGTTCGGTTCATTTCGATCCAGCGTAGCTGGATCATTTGCGGCGCTCTCAGAACATAGTCCACATCAACATCCGAGATAGTCGCTAGGAAAATACCCTCCCGGTAGTGTGACAGGTTCCGGCGCTCAGCTAGCATGAACAACACTGCCAAAAATGGCATTAGACCGTCCTTCAACCCAAACGGAGGTGCCCGCCATAGATCATAAACATCGGTAAGCTGTACATTGCGGCTGCCCCGCCTTTTCAAGAAACTTTTCGTTGCTTTCCAAATAGGTATCAGATTTGCGGGGTCATCTCCTGAAGGTGGTACAAACTGCCAGTCGTTACCTTCCTTAACGTATAGCTTGTTGGCTTCAACGAGCGATACGAACAGAGCTTTTTCCGCAGGGAACTTTTCAAACCCAAGCCCCGGAGTGCCTTCTTTAAGGACGGCAGCATGCAGTAACAGCTTGAGCGCTGAATTGGCCGATGCCGATGGCTTAGTGCGGTTCAGCAGCTCGTTGTTTAGCTTGGGCGATTGCGAAAACCGACGATCTGCCATTTCTGACGCCAAAACTGTGAGGTTACTGCGTGCGGAAATCGGGAGGTCATCAATTCCAGTTTCCCATTCTGCGCTTGCGATCAATTGCCAGACCTCATGCTCAATCCGGCCCCCAATCGCCTCGATACGATCGTTGAGCTCTCTTCGCGCGATTTTGTCTCGATGAATTTCAGGATTTGATACCAAGATGTCCTTCAAAGCGGAGTGCTCTCGTGCGAGAGCCACAAGGTTCTTCGATTTTTCAGACCTCGCAACCGCAAAATCGGCCCCCCATCCATACTCACCAAAATCCTCAACAATGCTTGGCGTCCCATCGTCCAGTGAGACGATGAATGCGCCAAAGCATCCATTTGTAGGTGCAAAGCTAGTTACAAAGTTCTCGACTTGGCTTTCGAGCATTACCCTGAGTTCGCACCAGCGCAGCGCCCCAGTTTCACGGTAGTGCCGTTTCGCGACTATATTGGGTGAAGATAAAGCGTTAGAGATTGAGCTGAGATCGAAGTCTAATCTCTCTCTCAATGCGTCACCCAACGCCGCTTCAATGTCAAAGTCGCTCCCGTCAAAGAGGGAGTAGGTGCCCCTGAACTTTCGAAAAACAACAATCGACGCCGCCTCAAGTTTTGACAAAACTTCCTCTACCGCAGCAACGGTTTGGTTTGTTGAAAGGCAAAGTGCGCCAAGCGTCGCACCTAATCCAGTTTGCTTTTGCGTCAGCTCTAAAATGGCTAGCGACTTTAGCAGTTGCACACCGAGTTCGCCTCCATCTTTCGTTTCCCAACGCGCGATTGCATCCCTTGCATTTGCAAAGTGGTGGCTGTCTAAAGACACGGCGATTGCGGCTTGTAGATTGAAATCGAGATAATCCCAAAAATCAGCCAATCCGTAGTCTTTCGCATCTTCGATGCTTGCCTTTTCAAGGTAGTCCTGAAATCCAAACAGCTCGGAAGACCCTAAGAAACTGAAGATGCTACGCTGATTTTGCCCATAACTCCGGCGAGATGCAGGCCCGAGCACCAAGGTCACAAGCGGATTGAGAGGCCATGCGCTCGTAAGCAACTCTTTCGAAACGGCGGACGCGCCGCGTCGAGCGTCGGCAAGAAGTTCCACAGCAGCTTCTGCGTTCTGGCTAGCATAATCCGGCTGATCTGTGGCAATAATCGCTTTGCTCACCAGTTCCATCTGCTCATCGCCAGATACGTTTACCGGAATGTCGATAAAGCGACCCTGGATCTTCCCCCACTCATCTTTGATATCGCGCGCTAAGCGGCTGGCATATTCTTGGAATGCCTGATGAAGTATACCCACGACGATGAGGCGGCCTCCGCTTCTCGAGGCTGCTTCACCTAGCAGTTGGAAGAAATATGCATCTCCTGATGAGGATGCGGCGTGCTCAAGCAACTTCCCCATTTCATCCACAAAGAGGACTAATCCTCCAGAGCTTTCCCTGTCCTCGGAAGCCAAATACTGCAAGTAATCAATGACTTTTTCAGGCGTATCAAACTTCCTTTGGCGTGCCGCAAGTCCTGCATCCTTGATACAATCACCGATCAACTGGAAGGGTTCCATGCCGCGCCCAACGACCGACACACACTTCCAACCATCGCGCTTTGGAGGGAGTAACTTCCATAGCTCCTTTGCAAACTCCGGATCAGTTTTGCTCGCAGCCGTCCCGCGTTCCTTCTTACTACCACTCAACAACGCCGAGAGCGCTAAAGCGAGGCTCGACTTCCCGCTCCCATATGGACCAGTCCAAGTGAAGGCACCTTGCCCGCTCTCAGATTGTTGGCGTGAAAAGTTATTGAGTATTTCTCGTACAGATGATGAGAAAACAAAGCCCTCTAGGGCTTCATTGCGGTCATCTTGATCAATTCGAATAGATCGCAAGAAGCGTCCATTCACCGAGACAACGTCGTTAAGCGGCATATGAACCTCTCAACGTAGAAATTTCTGAGGACCACAGGCTGTCTGCAAAATCTTGCGGAAACTCTCCTTGTCTAAGCAGCTGCTTCAATCCAGCTGTCTCAGACCAAGAAATTAAACCGTCGGTGATGTCAGCCACTTCGGCCAACCTATCAATCAGCTCCCATTCCTCCAGCACAAACACTCTTCCGGGAGATCCGGGCTCTAGTAGCATCGACTGCACGCTAAGTGTGTTTGCGGATGACGTTCGCTCCCAAAAATCGCACACCGCATAGAGGAAAACACCGTTAGACAGGCTCGGTTTCCGCCCCAAGTTCATACCGAACCTTCCATTGGAGCGCCGCCGGATCAAACCCAGCTCAGTCAGTGGGGAATTGAATGCCTCTTCGTTTGGACCACGCTTTGGGACGCTAGGCACGTAGTTAGCCAACAAGACGCCTATATCGCTTGTTAACGTCTTTTCCGTTGGCGCCTTCCAACCACGCTGATCAATAAATTCTTGCAACTTTCGCAGAACCGTGTCGCGGTCAAAGTTCTGCTCATTGAAAATATTGAACAACCAGTATGTGGCTGTGTGCCTTGGATTAGAAGCAATGTCCCAGTGGATTTTCCAGAGCGATGAAGCGTTTTCAAGGTAAGGATCGACACCATTGGGACCAAGTAACAGCTGACCAAACTCGGTCGTTGTCACATCCTTCCCATCGGTTGCGAGTATACCTGCGACTTGTGCCCAAAACCGGATTGCAGCCACCATGTTTTTGCCAACGCCAAAATGAGCAATTGCAGCACTCTCCGAGAAAATTCTGTTATTATTCGTTCCGCTAGCATCAACAGCTGCAAACGCCTTTTCCAACCAACCGTAGCGCAACGGAAAGGTCTCGTGGCCGGAGAACTGCGGCTTGTAGCCCTGTGTAAATGTTGTTTGCTTTTTCATATTGCCGCTACCCCGCTTAGGAGCTGTTATAGCGACCTTCCAAGCTGATGGTCAACGGCGTCCTGGTGCTTGACCCCAGGATCAAGCTCGGTCTAGACGTAACCTTCGATTTGGCAGGAAAATCCTTTGACCATATACCTTGATCATCAAGCAAGCACCCCGATGCTGCCAACAGTTCAGGCTGCAATGCAGCCGTTTTGGACTGAGTTCCACGGCAACCCGCACTCCTCTGAACATTCCGTAGGGTGGTCCGCGAATAAGGCTACCGAGACTTCGAGGGCCAAAGTGGCCAACCTCCTTGGAGTCGATCCGGATGAGATCATTTTTACATCCGGCGCTACAGAGGCGAACAATCTTGCCATCAGAGGTCTAAGCACTCCGGAGCAACGGCAAAGACAGCGCACGACAATCCTTGTTTCAGCGACAGAGCATAAGTGCGTCTTGGAAAGTGCCGCATATGTAGCTCAGACAACGGGATGTGCGGTACGAGAGATTCCTGTCAACGGGAAAGGTCATGTCGACCTCGACAAACTGCGAGACATGCTAAGCGATGATGTTCTCTTGGTAAGCGTGGCATTGGTCAACAATGAGATTGGGACCATCCAAGATCTCGCTTCTATATCAACGCTTTGTCGCGATACAGGCGCATTGCTCCACTCCGACTTCGCGCAGGCACCAAGCGCAGTCAGCCCCCAAAAATATGCAGATATGGCTGACATGATTAGTCTGTCGGGGCATAAATTTGGTGGGCCAATGGGTATTGGGGCGCTCTATGTGAGCCGAGAGCTGAAGGACCGGATTGAACCTCTGTTTCACGGAGGTGGACAAGAGGGCGGGCTTCGGTCCGGCACACTGCCGCTTCCCTTGTGTGTTGGTCTTGGCTCAGCGGCGGAGTTCCATTCCTCTGAAGACGGAGCTGCGTTGAGAGCGCGGGTCGCAGGTCTAAGAAATCTCTTCGTGGACAAACTGCGATCGAACCGCGACCATATTGGGTTGAATGGAGATAAGCTTTGCTCCCGTCATCCTAGCAATGCGAATCTAAGGTTCGAAGGACGCGATGCGGGAGAAATGCTCCAACGACTACAACCCATCGTGTCAGCTTCTACGGGTTCGGCCTGCTCTTCGGGAATTTCGGAGCCAAGCTACGTCCTCCGTGCAATCGGGCTCACATCGGATGAAGCGCAAGCCTCCATACGCTTTAGTTTTGGGCACACCAATACATCAGATGAAGTTCTAGAAGCCGCAGAGGCCATCATAGCAGTACTCTAGATCGACCGCCCCTCGGTCAGGTAGGATGTTTCAAAAGAACCTTTAGAAAGATCCAACCCGAGGGGTGAAACTTGCAAAACGATAAGCCTCTCAAAAATGCGGTTGGAAAAAAGGTAGGCCAGGCGATCTACGTGCACCGTAGCGCGGTCGATCACCTTCAGACGAGCGCAAAGGATAACCTGAGCCTTGCACTGCAAAGAGTTCCGGAAGATTTCCAATGGTCAGTGTTGAAGGTCTCGGGGCGAAACGACCAGACCTTCTCGTTCTTGGACTATCAAGACTTCAGCACCGTGGCTTTTCCAGAGCTGCGGGCAAGCCTACTCGTCAACCTCTCGGAACAAGGCGCAAAACTGAGAAAATACTCTGACGCAAACCCACCCATTCTCCACAGAAAGGAGCTACTCCTAGCCCCGGATCATCCGCAAAGAGATGAATTTGCAAAGCTGACGCAGTTCTTAGAGTGCAAGGGGCTCTTTAAGAACATGTCAAACAAGGGAACGCGGCGGATTTGGATGAAGACATTGGCTGAAGCCGGATTGACCGTCAAAGGTCCACACATCGTGCAGATCGATTTGATCTCAGAAGAGTCCGCCAAGAAATCCGCCGAGGACATGAATGGCCCAGAGAAAAACACTGTTGAGCGCCACAAAACGGCGATCACGCGAGCCGCGCTCTCAGCGCCAATGTACCTGTTGTTTACAGGTGGTCTGATCCGTCGCGATAGAACCATTTTGGACTATGGGTGCGGTCAAGGTGATGACATCCGAGCCCTACAGTCTGATGGCTATACCGTCGAAGGTTGGGATCCCCACTATCGACCAGATCCTAGTGCTCTGAAAAAGAGCCAGATCACCAATCTTGGATTTGTCCTCAACGTAATCGAAGACCCTGAAGAGCGGGCAGAGGCACTTAGGCGCGCCTTCAGCCTAACGGAGCTCTGCTTGGCTGTATCCGTCATGTTGTACGGCAAGGCTGACCTGAGTGGCGTGCGGCCCTACCGCGACGGATACTTGACGTCCCGACAGACATTTCAAAAGTACTATACCCAAGCAGAACTTAGAGACTTCGTCGGCAGCGTTTTGAATGTCGAGCCCATAGCCGTAGGCCAAGGTATATTTTTGGTATTTCGGGACGAGTTAGAAGAGCAAAGATATCTTCTAAGGCGTCAAATTGGCTTCAGGGGTCGCGAACACCGAGCCGTTCCAAAACCAAGCGCGCCGCAGAAACCCACCCCAAAGGAGTCCACCGGAAAGCTCAGCAAAACAATCATCCAAGACTTGGCCGCAGAGATCAGGGCCTATGGCCGTCAGCTCGACACCTCAGAACTCCCAAAAAGCCTCATGACAAGGCTTTCACGGTCAAAACAAGGCCTTCAGTATGCGGCAAGTCTTGCAATTGCGGACATAGGTCATGAAGAACTTGAAAAAATCGTCGCCGCAAGAACGGAAGAACTAAGCCTCCACTTTGCAATGCACGCATTCTCGCAAAGAAGATCTTATAGTTCATTTCCTCCTGAGCTGAGGCGCGACATTCGGGCTTTCTTTGGCAGTCACAAAAAAGCAACGGAAGCCGGACAATCGCTCCTCTATTCGATCGGCAATCAGAACCTTCTCTTAGAAGATGCAGTCACGGCAGCTGCTGCTGGGATTGGACACCTAGAACAGGGTAGATTTCAATTTCCCGCTAATAGGCGACAACAGCTGTCTGTCAGGCTTCGAGGGTTCGTGGCACTCGCTGAGAGACTAGCCGGTGATCTGTCCGAAGCAACCTTGCTGAAAATACACATCACGAGCCGCAAGCTGACTGCGCTTAGTTATGCCGATTTTGAGACGTCTTTTTTGCCGCGCCTGATGAACCGGGTTAAAGTTGAGTTCGACACGTTCAATGTGTCTGCGATTGACCATTTCACAACCAACGATGTGCGTCTTCTTTATCTGAAGTCCCGTTACATGGCCTCCGATCACCCTATGAGAAATGCCCAAATCGCGTTCGATCGTAAAGTTCAAGCTCTTGCTTCGCTGAATTTTGCGAATGAAGGACCTAGCTTTCGTGATTTCGCAGGAGCCCTAACGAAAGCGGGCGTAAAAATTCCAAGTTGATCAGAGGCAAGTGAGAACATTAAGTTCTTTGATCTCATGACGCCCTGTGTCGACGTGGCACAGAAGATGGAAGCTGCTACTCGAACTTGAAGACTTAAGCCATTACGAGCGCTCAACATCACCCCAGTGTTTGTTGACCGGCATTTGCTTAGCAAGCCGCTCCACCTGTCGGAAATCAACCGGCATGAACTCCCACTGATCCACTCCAACATTCACAGCGTTTCGGGTGCCTTTCCAACGGTCATGCACGTGACCAAACAGGTGCAGCGAGCCTTTCCTAGCCCCGTTCCAGGTGATCATCGGAAAATGGCACAGCGTATGCGCTAGGCCATCCTTACCGTCCTTGACCTGAGCGATGTCGGACACGCTGTCCCACGGCAAAGCCTGCGTTAACTCCAGGTCGTGGTTTCCCACAACAAGGTGCTTTCGCGCGCCAGGCAGCTGCCCAAATAGGCCTTCAAGATAGCTCGCATCTTTTGCCTTTGGCCCATGCGCGAAATCGCCAACGATCCAAAGATCGTCATCCGGCTGCACGACCTTCCACATATTTTCGATTAGGACCGCTTCCATGTGCCCAGCATCGCGAAACGGGCGGTTGCATAGTGCAATCACCTTCTCATGCCCAAAATGGGTGTCCGCCGTGTACCAGTGCGCCATCCCGCGCGTCCTTCGCTATTGATTTCGGAACCATTGCTGCTCGCCCTTGGCCCATTTGCCATAGAGAGCGCCCAAGGCAAAGCCAAAGGCGGAGACGATCAACCCGATCCACCAGTCGCCCGCTCCGGCAAACATCGCCCCAAGCATGAAAACCGCGCCGACGAAACCAAGCGCGTGGAACACGATGGAGCGGGCCTTGACCTGATGCGGTTGTTTCACGCCATCAGCGCGCCCGTTGATTAGGATACCCTTGTAGGCCTGGCATCCAGAACAGGCGATCGCATCTTCGGGCAACTCAGTTTGGCAGAATGGGCAGGTTTGCCAGTGCTCACTGGTCATTTGCGCGCTCCCGCGTTTGCGTGCATCGGGTCTGCGAGCATCTCCTTTGCCTTGTCGTGAAAATGAGGGTGAAGCAGGCACATCTGCTCAATGCGCTTTGCTTGCTTCAGGTTCGCATGACCGCCTTCTTCCCGCTTTTGGAACGCGGCCAGCATGAAGCCCAGTAGGTGGTCGAATTTGCTGATATGACGCAGCGCATACTCCACGCTCACGTCGCTCGCTTTCAGTCGAAGGGTTTTGTGTAGATGTGGATCGAGATTGAGGTCCGGATGCTTGCCAGTTGTCTCAATCATGTGCTGCTCGAATAGATTCATGGTCAATTCCTCAGTGATCCCCAAAATGATACGATAAATCCGTGGACGATTGAACATCTTTTCCGCCCGATGCTCGGATGGAGAAAAGCTTCACGATCAAGGACTTCGGCAACCGCCTGAGAGAACTGCGCAAACAGCGCGGGTATTCTCAGGAAGGGTTTGCCCATGCCGTCGATCTTGACCGCACATATATCGGCGGGATTGAGCGGGGAGAGCGTAACCCCGGCCTCAAAGTGGTCCTCAAAATCGCGGATGCTCTTGAGATTGAAGCTTCCGAGCTGTTTCAAAAGTAGTCCCCCATCAATGACTATAGTAAAAATATGACTATAGTCATTGGAGTGCGAGAACAAGCTCCCCGATACCCTTGGGGATGGAACGTGTTAACGAAAACCTGGTCCGCGAATTCGCGAAGCTGCTGAAACAGCGCAGAAAAATGGCGGGATTGTCTCAGGAAGAGCTGGCCTTTCGAGCCGATTTGTCGGTCAGCTACATCTCTTTGCTAGAGACCAGCAATCGGCAACCAACGCTGACCGTCCTGCATGCCTTGTGCGAACAGCTTGATGTAAGTCTGGTTGATTTTTTCCAACAGCTTGAAGATTGTTTGGCTGGAGCAGACCGGAAAATCTGAAAGCTAGCGCTTCTGCTTATCCAGCAGTTCAACCGCATACTCCAGTGTTTCCCCAAGCCCCCAGCCGTGTTCGTCAGCAATGCGGCAATAAGCTTCAATCGTCTCTGGTTTCGCTTTGATGTTGAGCTGCGCGTTCCGCCCAGTGCGTCGTCGCCGCAGAGGTTTTTGCTGATGTCCTTCACGAATGAAACCGGTTTGCGCTGCAGCGCCCCGTGCAGCCTCAGTCTGCTCTTTGAGATCAGCGCCAACGGCATCTGCGAATCCGATCCCACTCAGGTCGTCCAGTTCATCCGAAAATCCGATCTTCGCACGCGCTTTGGTCAAACTATCTCCTCCTTCTTTAGCAAACTCCGCACCACCTCCCCTGCAAACTGGCGAGCATTTTCCTTCGCTTTGTCCAAGTTGCTTACCAAGTCAGGGTCCAAATCGGACAACCCGCCACCAAAGTCGAACAAGTCCCTAAACGCAGCGCGCTCAACAATTGCCGTTTCCAACACGTCGACACTAGCCTCTGAGAGCTGTTGTCTGACGTTTTTCATAGATCGGGTTAGGATCGCAGCGTTGGTGCGCGTGAAAACCACTGAATGTTGGATGGGGCGGCGCAGCATGACAGATTGGTTTTTTATCAACTTCAACGTCTTTGCAGCGCCTTTCGCATCCATCGTGGAGGCCTGCAAAGGGATCAAAACGAAATCAGACATCCCGACCGCTTGAGCGACAAGCAAACTCGCCGTTCCCTCGAGATCAACGATAACGAACTGGGCCCTCTGCGCCGCCTCTGCAATCGCTTCAACAATCTGTTCTGAACTGGTACAAGAGGTGACCGATAGCCCTTTCGGTTCGGGACCCAATTCGGCCCACTGCCTGATCCACTGTTCCGGGTCGGCGTCTATGACCTCCACCGTTCCACCGTTCTCGGCAAGTTGAGTAGCCAAAATCAAGGCGCTTGTGCTTTTGCCCGCCCCGCCTTTTGGATTGGCAAATGAGATAACCGGCATTTTCAGAACTTTCCGAGTAGCTGTATGGCAACTGGTAGCTATCTGGTAGCTAGCAGTTCGTTTTGGTTTCACGGTGATGGCCAGGTCGGGCGATGACCGGTTGGTTCGGCTATGTCTCGCCGTTTATCCAGCGATATGCCTTGCGAAGTCGGCTCTGTGCGTCTTGAAGCTGGTCGATCTGGGCGTCCGAGATTTTCTCCGCTGTCCTTGCGTTCTCGCCACCATCTGTGAAGGCTTGCCACGAAGACATCAAAGCCTCCTGTGAGTCTGCCAAAACTGACACGCAGAAGATCATATCCCGCGACACAAGCTTGGTCTGCTCCGTCAACTTTCGTTCCAACACGATCAGTGCGCTTTCGGACGCTTTCAGTTGCTGCGTTGAGGCTTCGCAGGCACGCGTCAGCTCTTCGACGTAGGTCAGCAATTCTTGCTCGAGCGGCGTCAGCATTTAAGAGGCCTCCCCTTGTAAGGTTGCGCAAAGCAAAGTCGGTTTCGAACCGATGCCGCCACTCGGAATATGGACTAAGAAATCTGTTGTTTGGGTCGTGCTTTGTCCACCAGGGGAACTCAACGCCGAGCTCCGTTGCAGTGTTAGGTCGTCGGGCGTCTTCATAGCCCAAGACAGTATGATCGCCGTCGCCAATAGGCTGCCGACCATCGCCGAGATCGCGGCTATCACCATCGGCAACGCGATCAACGTCACGCTCCCCCGCAACCAATCCATCCTTGCTTCGTGGACCGTCTCGCTCGCCTCCGCTGCCTTTTCCGCCCAAACCGCGTTCTGTTTGGCGACCGCTGCCACTTTCTGGTCCATCGATGTCGCGAACTGATCGATAGCGTTCTCTATTGTAAGTTGCGCGCTTTTCACACGCTTTTCGATATCGGCGGTGTAGGTCTTCAGCGCTGCATCGAGCGAGGCGCTTTCCTGATCCACCGCCTGCTGCGCTTTCTGCTGCAACCTCGCGGTCAATCTGTTTCTCGATCGTCCAGTCTTCATGAAAAAACGTCCCCTTCAGGCGCATCCGTTCCCCTGTTTTGGGGTCCAATGCGGTTATGTACTTTTGCCCGGCGCGCGGCACTTCGAACCCTTGCTCCTGGAGAGCAGCGACCATCGAAGCCCGATCTGAGATCAATCCATCGGCGATGCGGTCAGTGATCCAATCGTGCAGCTGCTCGCGCGTTTTTGCTCTATTGGTAGCCTCTACAATGGGTTTAGCCTCGGACGCCCGTTCAGGATCCTCCGGGTCGGCCCAGCCATGTGTCTTGTTGAGGTGATCTCTCAGAGCATCAAAAGCCTGCTGATAGCCGGGCGGGGCGATGTTTAGGCTCTTCCCGGTTCGCAACTCTTGGCGCACCGTGCAGAAGTGCAACTCGACGCGATCCTCATGCTGATGACGCACCCAAAGACAGTCGTATTGGCCGCGTTCGAGACCTGCAAAGGCCAAGGCCTCGAACGCATCCATCGCAGCGTTTTGGTCGTCTTCACTCGGTGCATCATCGCGAGTGAAAGACATAACACCGGATCGGTAGGACCATTTGTGCCGACAAGTGTCGATTAGGATGCTGGTGTTGCTGGGATCGCCGCGTAACACCGTTGGCTTGGGATTACGTGCGACCATGACAGGTTCGCCGTCCGCATCGCGAACGACGTCTCGATTCTCATCGTACTGGCGCACCTCATCAGCGATCAGGTACCCAACCGGCCCCAAGCCGCCACCAGTGCCGGATGGGAAAAACTGGATCAACATATCCGCTCAAACTTAGAAATGTCCAACTGAGCAGAGTTTAGCCCGCGCCGAAGTTCGATCAGTGCAGCGACAATACCTAGACCCACTTTTTGATCCAACTGTCCAGCTTCCGTCGCAGTTTTCACATCATGCGCGATGCCTTCGAGAACGATGCAGCAAGTCGCGATTTGCCGAATTTGTAGCTGCGAGACGCGGGGAACAGACTTACGGCGATGCGATGTCACAAGTCCCAATTGCTCTCGCAGCAATGCTGAGACGGGAATGCCCTCAGCCTCAGCTTTCTCCTTGATCTCGATCTTTTCGGCCTTCGTGCATCGAATATCCATCTTCTCAGTCAGCGCATTCTCAGCACGGCGAAGCCGTGGGTTGGGGTTGGAAGGGGAGGCTTGCCGCCCCTCCCAAGGTCCCGAGTCGCCAGACACGGGTCGCCTTGCTCTAGACTTGGAGTGCGTCATGAAGAAAATCCTGGTGCCGAACAGCCGACTTTAACCAAGCGATGAGGTCTCTTGCTTCGCTTGAAATTCCGCAAAACCGTCATGGCGCAACCCCGTTAGCGGACAAAGCCAACTCGCTCTTGAGGGTTGATGCCCGTGGCCCACTGTTGCCTATATCTGAGAGGACTGAACTCGTGGTCCCCGAGTAAGCTTTTTTCTTTTCTTCATCTTCTCTTTTCTTCTCGTTCCCAAGCCCCTGCGGAGGGTTTCCATAGCCCCGAGCAAGGGCTTCCAAAGGGTCTTCGCCGATCACAAGTCCAAAGCTCTCTGCGGCTTCTCTGCTCAAACCGGTGCGGGTGTGGACTAGCCATTCATACTCAGTTTGAAGTTCTTGTCCGTTCTCAGCAAATTCAGCGAGTAAGGAACTTTCGAAACCATGTAGGTTATCGGCGCAATGGCGGACCAGCATCTCAAGATGACCAACGTAATCTGCATGATGTCGCTTTTGTGCTTCAGTCACTCGAGGCAACACTCGAGCATGTTTGTAGCTTGCGACAATCAAATCTGAGGCGGAGCCAGACGTCAGAATATCTGTGGGCAAAGAGCCATCGAGATATGGCGCTGACCTAGATTTCAAGACGTTCAAACTATCTGGGAAGTACTTGAGTCGGTACCAGCCGACCAGTCGCACAAATCCTGTGATCTCGTTGAATTCGATAAGGCCAACATTCGCGAGCTGCCCAAATATCTGCCTGGTTTCCTCTGAACTGTTCCCCAGATCATGACTGAGATACGGGAGCGGGTAGCGAAACAGCCCAGGATAGTCCGTGTGTTCGCACGCCCAAAGCATCCGGTAGACCAGCTGGGCATTCAAATCGCCCCTGAGCTTTAGCCATTTCGGGTCTCGCAGCACTTTGAGCGGGAACATTGTGAAATCCATCTTTGCCATGAACATGACTCCTCTGCGCGAAGAAAACTTCAGCGTGATTGCAGACCTTTCTCAGGCTGCCGGTTCTTCTTGATTTGAAGCAGAGGATCGACTATTCAGAAGCTGCTAAACACGATATGACGAAGCCCTGCCGTTGGTGGGGTTTTGTTTTTTATTGCGCACCCATCTCCGTCTCAACGACCGTGTGCTCGACCCATGCGTTCAGGTCCACGCCCCGGTATTTCACGCGCCTTCCCCATTTTAGGAATGTAGGCCCGACCCGACGGTGCCGCCATTGTGCGCGCTTACTTTTGGGAGCGATCAGGTCAAGTTCTTCATCGGCATCGTCGTATACACGGGAGCTGTCGAAAATCGGTTCACTCATCGAGTTTCCTTTCTGTTGGCTTCACTTGCCAACATCAAAACTCAACCGTTTCTAAGTGTCATCAGAGAGTTACAGTGAAACTCTGAATCTCTGGATTGCTTCGAACTATGCCATTGTATTCGCTTAGTATTTTCCGAATTTCTACAAGGCTAACATGGTTAGGGTTGGCATCTTTGGCCTTCTCGCCATAGTGCCGGAAGCCCGCATTGATTTCACATGTTTCGTAGATGCCTTTCAGGCAAAACCCAAATACTGATGTCGGGTTCTGCTTAAAGTCATCCCCGGCGGTTACTGGGAGATAGGTATAGCTTTCGAAAACAACCCTAAGCGAGAGGGCGATACGAATAGCCCTGAAATTTCCGCTTTCTAACTTCTGTTTGTCGATGTCTGCTTCGAGGTAGTGACAAGCAAGGGATAGCATGTCCAGCAACGCCTGATCGCCTTTGTAACGCATTCCCTTAATCTGAGGCCAGATCGGCCTAGCATGCTCGAAGAGCCGCGATCTAACTTGATCTCGAACTTCATCTTTTGCCCGACTGCCAGCCTCTTCATCTGCTAGGATCTCTTCGAGAACTGATCGTACTTCATTAAGCATTTCGTGGGCAAATTTACCCCGGCCAATGCCATAGCCCTTGTTGATATTCGGCCACCTCGGGCCCGTCGTGCCGTAAGGGCTATACATGAGCATCGCTGCTGCAAATGCCTGATCATTGCTGATCGAGTCGCCCAGATGCTCTTTCAATGTTGCCGCGAGTTTTTGCCACCAGTGCAGCAACTCGACCTCGAGCCCTGCACAAGCAAATCGTGGCTCCTGCTCTGGCTCTTCACCAAAGTCATGAACGCCGTATTCCAACAATATGATGACTCCATCTTTCCATTAGTTCGCGGCGCTTTTCGAGAAGATCCGAGCGTGCATAGGCCCTCTCGACCTCAGAACCGATCTTGTGCGCCAGGCTCAACTCGGCAACTTCGCGAGGTACGTTTGGCTGTTCTGATGTCCAATCGCGAAAAGTGGACCGAAAGCCGTGAACGGTGATCCCGTCAACTTTCATGCGGCGCAGCAGCATCAGCATGGACATATTGGACAGCGGTCGGTGCCGCTTCTGACCTTCAAAAACGACTTCTGACCTAAGGGCACTGAGCGGCTCGATGATTGCTAGCATCTCGTCCGTAAGCGGGACCCGGTGCTCCTGGTCTGCCTTCATGCGTTCAGCCGGTACGGTCCATAGCTTGTCGTCGAAATCAAATTCTTCCCAGCGGGACTGCAAAACTTCGCTGGTACGGCTCGCGGTCAAGCAAGTGAACATTAGTGCCTTTGCCGCCATCGCGTCTTTTGTTGCCAACTGGGCGTAGAAGTCAGGCACATCCTTCCAGTGCATAGCCTTGTGGTGCTGCACCTTCTGTTTGACCTGTGGCAGCACACGGGCGTCGCGGATCGTTGTCACAGGGTTCTCGCCATCTCGGAAGCCCTTTGACTTCGCCACATCCAGCACCGCCTTGATCCGCTGAGCGAGGCGCTTGGCTGTTTCGTGTTTCTCGGTCCAGACTGGCAGAAGGACTTGCAGCACCTCGGGTTGGCCGACCTCCGACACCGGCAAGCGTCCGATCTTAGGAAACGCATACTCGGCCAGCGTATTGATCCATTGCTGGCCGTGCTTTGGGTTCTTCCACGTTGGCAGACGCTCGATGTGGACTTGTCGTGCAATCTCTTCGAAGCAGGGGATTTCTTGGCGACCGTTGTAGCGGGGATTGATGCCCTGCTTGGCGAGGCGGCGATACTCCAAGGCTCTGTCACGCGCTTCGTTTAGGGTGACGACATCAGCACTACCAAGACCGAAGTCTGTGCGCAGCGGCTTGCCCTCGCGGTTGCGCTGGCCCTTTACTGTGACGCGGACGATCCAGCGTCGAGCGCCGGATGGATCAACGACAAGGTACAAACCGCTGCCGTCGCCGTGGCGGCCGGGGCCGAGGGTTCGCACCAGATTCTTCGTCAGCTTTCCGCTTAGAGCAGCCATAAAATACCACGTTTTCTACCACGCAATGAATAGAAACGAGTCTAATCGAAGAAAACTCAATAGCAACAACGAATGCGGATAAACCAATAAAAACAGCCCTATAAGGGGTTAAATAGCATCGAGCACAATTGAATGAAAATGGTGGGTGGCGGAGACGAAGGGATTCGAACCCTCGAGACGGTTTCCCGCCTACTCCCTTAGCAGGGGAGCGCCTTCGACCACTCGGCCACGTCTCCAAGGTCGCGTTTAGACGCGGAAACGCGGGGAAACAAGCATAAAGTGAAGTTCAAAGCATCTTGCGGCATCTATTATTTGAAATCTAACGTATGCAGTTGAGGCACAGTCTTTGGTAGCAACGATCTTCGACGGGCGTGATGCTATGCGGTCAGTTCCGAAAGCTTGACTGCAATGTGTAAGTCACCACTGGCGCAGGCCATCCGCTACGCCCTTCGCCGGATTCCAAAGGCACGGCCATACCTTGGGAACGGCCAACTTGAGCTAGATAACAACACAGCCGAACGCGCCGTCAAACCCGTGGCCATCGGCCGGAAAAACTGGATGTTCGCAGGTTCACAAGGTGGCGGCAAAGCCATGGCAATCCCCTTCACCCTGATCAAGACCGCCATGCTCAACGACGTCGATCCCCAAGCATGGCTCACATGGGGCCTCGCCCAAATCGCTGACCACAAAATCACGCGTTACTGCCTTGGCGTTACGCTGCCCAAGCAGCGTAACAGGCACCGCCCAAGCGCAACAGGCCGGGTTCAACGGACGGGCACGATCGGCCCGGGATTTCTGGCTGAATACGGATGAGGCATTGCGTTACGGATTGCTGGGGTCAGTCATTCAGAACGCTGATGATTTGCCGGGTGCGTAAGCGACTGTTATAATTTAGGAAAAATGCACTGGCCCCAAGTATTACGGGCACTTGGGTCGTAACATCGTACCAAGGCCCAAAGGCATAACGCAACGTCATGAAAGTTAACCCGCCGTTCGGTGATGTTTTTGAATGTGCAATTTGCACATTTTCCGCAAAACCGCGTAATTCAGATGTGCAATTTACACATTTTTCGCGGGATTTGCGGCGATTTCCTGATTCCCACGGATTGTTCACGAAATCGCCTTGTGGATAACTTTCATGTCAACGCGTGCGGGTGGGTCAGAGTTCGGTAACACTCTGCCCGAATTAATCATTTTCCGAGGCCATTAACGCATCATAAATCGCACCGTACGGTGCCAAACTTCGCAAGTTTACAAAAATCGAAGCGAAAAGTTTGCAAAGTTTGCAGCGTTAAGGTTTTGGAAGGAAAGGTCCGTCGTCTGATTTGAGCCCAAAGTGATTGGTGCTGTGCGTTGCGTGAATGTCTGCTGACCAAAAGAAGCCAAGAAAACTGGTTCAATTTAGTCTTCTTGGTGCCAAACGACAGAACCTTCGCGATCAACGTAAGAGTAGCGGTCCCAAGAGTTTCCGTCTGCAGGATATCTGACCCGGGCTAGCTCGTCTCGAAACGGAAGGTTGGAATAGAACTGCGGTGTGATAGCATGTCTACCGGACAAATCCAGGTATCCCCAAACCTCACCTAGTTTGAAACTGGCGCGGCCTTCATAGAAGTAACCGGTTCGCATCTCTGGTTTGAACCAGCGCGGTCTTCCAAGTATCCCTGGCATGGCGGCACGTCCGTCTGGGAAGAAATATGCGGACCCTTTTTCGGGGTGCTTGATGCAAGCAATTCCACCCGACAAGGTCGGGCAGGCCCTTGGTATCATTGGTGACCAATATGTCGTGGGCAGGGTGCCAATAACCTCAGTTGAGGTCACGTCAAAGACATCGGCATGGCCCTTTGCGGGCGTGGGTGCGACCCAAAATCCGTCTGTGACAGGGCGCAAATCTGTTGAGCGTCCGATCTCAAACCACTGCCGAAACACGGCAGTGCCGTCAAATGTGAAAACGTTTGCCGCGCCATCCTTCATTACTGTCACATAAGGATCCGTAGTAGATGGACGGATCTGATCGTAAATTGGCGGAAGAACGACCTGTCCTTCATGGTTCATCAGACCCCGTTTGTCATTGATCTTTCCGCTGTTCGAAAAGACGTAATAACCAGCAATGGCGCCCGAAAGGTATGCTTCAAATGCGATGGAGCCATCCAGCCGCATGGCATAGTAGTGGGTCTCGCCCTGGAATGCCCAATCGCGCCCATCAAGGTGCCAGAGGTCCTTGTTGTCGGCATCCACCTGGTGCATGACCCCGAAGACTCCATGCTTATCTGGTGGAGTAAATGAGACCGACTTATGATCTTTGGGAATTACGAACACGGTCTCACCGAGGGTATTGATGATGATATGCTGTTTCTCACCGGGGCGCTGAACCACTGCGTATCCCGCTTCCGAGAAGTCACCGAAAGTTTGCAGGAACTGCGGCTCAATCACTACGTTTCCGTGAACATCCATGAAGCCCATAATTGGCCGCCCGGATTTGGCAGTCTTACTAAGTATCTGAAATAGCGGCATGAACTTTCACCTTTGAATGACTTCCTGCGGTTCGTCGCAGACCTACATACCGAGCCAAGGGCAAGGAACATCGCTTTGGAATTCACTGATTTTGCGCCGAAGTGCCAAAGCAGCTGTTTCAGCAAGATTGTTTAACGACTGGTTCGTCCCGCTAAATGAACAAACAATTCTGACAAGACCCGATATAGCATGCTGGGGGCTACATGCTGAGGCTGCGCCCTTGGTTTTCGCCTCTGGAATGACTTGGTTAGCGCGAACTTTTGTCAACGCTCAGAAAAACGCCTGTAGTCCTGTTTGGGCGCGGCCCAGGATTAGGGCGTGGATGTCGTGGGTGCCTTCGTATGTGTTCACGGTTTCAAGGTTGGCCATGTGGCGCATCACCTGGAAGTCTTCGGATATGCCATTACCGCCGTGCATGTCGCGGGCGGTGCGGGCGATGTCCAGCGCTTTGCCGCAGTTGTTGCGTTTCATCAGGCTGATCATTTCGGGGGCAGCGTTGGCGTCGTCCATCAAGCGGCCCAGGCGCAGGGCGCTTTGAAGGCCCAGGGCGATTTCGGTCTGCATGTCGGCCAGTTTCTTCTGAAACAGCTGCGTTTGCGCCAGCGGTTTGCCGAACTGTTTGCGGTCCAGCCCGTATTGCCGCGCGGCGTGCCAGCAGAATTCGGCAGCCCCCATGACGCCCCAGCTGATGCCATAGCGCGCACGGTTCAGGCAGCCGAAGGGGCCCTTCAGCCCTTCGACCCCTGGCAGCAGGGCGTCTTCGCCGACCTCGACGCCGTCCATCACGATTTCACCGGTGATTGAGGCACGCAGGGACAGTTTTCCGCCGATCTTGGGGGCGGACAGGCCCGGCAGGCCCTTGTCCAGCACAAAGCCCCTGATCTTGCCGCCGTGGGCGTCGGATTTGGCCCAGATCACAAAGACATCGGCGATGGGGCTGTTGGAAATCCACATCTTGGACCCGGTCAGGCGGTAGCCGGTTGCGGTTTTTTCGGCCTTGGTTTTCATGCCCGCAGGGTCGCTGCCCGCATCGGGTTCGGTCAGGCCGAAGCAGCCGATCAGCTGGCCGCTGGCCAGGCCCGGCAGGTACTTCTGGCGCTGCTCTTCGCTGCCGTAGGCATAGATGGGGTACATGACCAGCGATGACTGCACACTCATCATCGACCGATAGCCGCTGTCGACGCATTCGATGGCTCGCGCGACCAGGCCGTAGGTGACGTAGGATGCGCCAAGCCCGCCATAGGTTTCGGGGATGGTCACGCCCAGCAGACCCGCCGCGCCCATTTTGGCAAAGAGGTCAGGGTCGGTGATTTCGTCGCGATAGGCGGCGATGACGCCGGGTTGCAGTTCGGACTGGGCGAAGTCTTCGGCCGCGTCACGCAGCATGCGTTCGTCTTCGGTCAGCTGGTCATCCAGGCGCAGGGGGTCGGCCCAGTCAAAGCGGCCTAGGTCCGGCGCGTCTTTGGATTTGATCGATGCTGGTGCGTTCATGTGGCGATCCCCCTTTCATGTCAGATTTATACCGGTGGCGCGGCGATGACAATCACGGTCCGACTTTAGGCCCCCTTGACCCTCTTGGGACAAAGTGCAGCATGACCGGACAGACAGGAGGGGATATGTCAGCGCCATTTTCCGATATCGATGCCACTCAGGCAAGTTTGTCGCAGCAGGATTACATCTGCGGGCGCGATCTGGCGACGGTGGTGTTTTTGTCATTGCGCCTGGGGCGGCCGCTGTTTTTAGAAGGCGAGGCCGGCGTGGGCAAGACCGAGATTGCCAAGGCGATTGCCAGTGCGCTGGGGCGGCGGCTGATCCGGTTGCAGTGTTACGAAGGGTTGGATGCCGCGTCGGCGGTGTACGAGTGGAACTTTGCCGCGCAGATGGTCGCCATTCGCGCGGTTGAGGCCGAGGGGAATGCAGACAAGGACGTATTGCAGCAACAGCTGTTTTCGTCGGATTATCTGATTGAACGGCCGCTGTTGCAAGCGATGCGACCCGATGCGGCGGGCCCGCCCGTTTTGCTGATTGATGAGCTGGACCGGACCGATGAACCTTTTGAGGCGTTTTTGCTTGAGGCCTTGTCGGATTATCAGGTGACGATCCCCGAGCTGGGCACGATCAAGGCGCCCGAGCCGCCGATTGTGATCCTGACGTCGAACCGCACACGCGAGGTGCATGATGCGCTGAAGCGGCGGTGTTTGTATCACTGGGTGGATTATCCGAATTTTGATCGCGAAGTGCAGATTTTGAACGCGCGCGTGCCTGAAGCGGCCGAGGCGTTAAGTCGTGAGGTCGTGGCCTTTGTCCAGAAGCTGCGGACCGAGGATCTGTTCAAGAAACCCGGTGTGGCTGAAACGATTGACTGGGCGAAATGTCTGCTGGCGCTGGATGTCATCAACCTGTCGCCCGATGTGATCGCTGATACGCTGGGGGCGATTTTGAAGTATCAGGACGATATCCAGAAATTGCAGGGGTCCGAGGCGAAACGGCTGCTGGACGAGGCAAAGGCAGAACTGGCGCCGGTGTGATCACGGGCATCGATCATATCGTGCTGACGGTGCGCGATGTTGAGGCATCGGTCGCGTTTTATCGGCGTATTCTGGGTGTTCGCGCCGTAACCTTTGCCGGATCGCGCCGCGCGCTTGTGGTGGGGGATCAGAAAATCAATCTGCAGACGCTTGGGCAGGAAACCCGTAATCACGCCTGCATCGGTTCGGGGGATGTGTGTCTTTTGACCGACCTTGACCCGCAGGCCGTGGTGGATCGTTTGACAGAACAGGATGTGCAGATTGTTGAGGGCCCGGTTGCCAAATCAGGCGCGGGCGGTCCGATCACGTCGGTTTATTTCAATGATCCCGATGGCAATCTGATCGAAGTCAGCAGCTATGGAAGCGATGCAGAATGACCCTTTTTCGTCCGACAGATTTGAACGAGCTGGAACTGGTGTGATCGAATGCATGTGGCACCCGTGATACATATTGGTGGCTGGCCAGGTTCGGGGAAACGGACGATAGGACGGATTGTTGCAGATGACTTGGGGGGCCGGTTGATTGATAATCACCTGATGCTTGATGCCGCCCGCGCCATCTATGAACGTGGTACGCAGGGGAGCATAAAGCTTCGTGAAGAAGTCAGAAACATCATCCTGACACATGCTCGCCAGTTACCCCCCGATGTGCCAATTATTTTGACCGACGCGCTTGCTAATGAAGCTGAGGCCAGGCCGTTATTCGAACCGACCGTTAGACTTGCAAAGGACAGAGACGCACGGCTTTTTCCGTTCTTGCTTGAACTATCGACAGATGAAAACCAGCGTCGGTTGACCGATCCAGCGCGTGCTGGTGGGGCGAAGCTTATGGATGTGGACGTTTTACAGACCCTTCGCAGAAATGAACGTCTTTTCTGTCCAGATGGTGCTGTCTTAATGGATGTAACTGATATGACAGCGCAGCAGGCGGCTGATTTCATTTGTTCTTATGTAAGGGAAGCAAGATGATCCTTTTTCGCCCAACAGGTTTGAAAGAATTAGAGCTGGTGCGGGATGCTGGTTGGCGGGCGTGGCCGCCGCGATTGGCTGATCAGCCGATCTTTTGTCGGGCCAGTGCGGGGGACATGACGATTTTGCAGTTTTCACGCGTAGGGCGGAGACCGACCGAGGTGGGCGTGAAGCGCCCGCCTGGGGGGCGGTCGGGCGCTGCCCGGTGTTTCACACCGGGCGGGATATCTGTGCAAAGCAATTCGATGCAAGGCATGAGTATCCATGCCTAAGTACGCCGACCTTGCCCTGCCGGATAACCCAAAGCTGATGTCTAACATCACCCATTTCGCGCGGGCGTTGCGGAAGGCGGGGTTGCCGATTGGAACCGGGCGCGTAATGGACGCGATCCAGGCCGTGCAGGCGGCGGGGTTTACCAGGAAACGCGATTTTTACTGGGTTCTGCATGCTTGTTTCGTGTCAAAACCCGAACACCGACCGGTTTTTGCGCAGGTCTTTCGGCTGTACTGGCGTGATCCGCGGTATCTGGAACATATGATGGCGATGCTGACGCCTCAGATCCGAGGAGTGCAGGAGGAACGCACAGCAAAAGCCGCTGAAAAACGCGCGGCCGAGGCGATTTTGGATGGCGCGATGCGGGATGTGCCGGACCTGCCGGAACCGGAAGACACAACTGAGATCGAGATCGACGCGTCGCGCACGATGTCATCGCAGGAACGTCTGCGCACGCTGGATTTCGAACTGATGAGCACGGATGAAATGGCGCAGGCCAAGCGGATGCTGGCGCAGATGGCGCTGCCGATCAAACCGATGCGCAGCCGCCGCATGCAGGCCAGGACCAAGGGCGCTTTGGCCGACTGGCGGCGCACGCTGCGACAGGCGATGCGACAGGGGGGCGAGGTTACTCAGATTGCACGGAAGTCCCCGCGCGACCGCTGGCCCAATCTGGTGGCGCTTTGCGATATCTCAGGCTCGATGTCGCAGTATTCGCGCGTGGTGTTGCATTTTTTGCATGCGGTGTCGAACCACAAGGGGCCGGGTTGGGCCAGGGTGCATGCCTTTACCTTTGGCACGCGACTGACGAATATCACCCGGCATCTGCACCAGCGCGATGTGGACGCCGCGCTGGCCGCTGCCGGGGCCGAGGCGCAGGATTGGGAGGGCGGCACGCGCATCGGGGCCTGTCTGACCGCCTTTAACCGCGACTGGTCGCGCCGGGTTCTGGGACAAGGCGCCGTGGTGTTGCTGATCACGGATGGCCTGGATCGGGACGACCCCGATGGGCTGGCCCGCGCGATGGAGCGGTTGCATCTGTCCGCCCGTCGCGTCATTTGGGTGAACCCGCTGTTGCGGTGGGATGGCTTTGCCCCCAAGGCCCAGGGGATCGCGGCGATGATGCCCCATGTGGACAGCTTTCGGGCGGGGCACAACATCGCCTCGCTTCAGGCGCTGGCCGACACTATATCTTTGACGGATGATCTGGGCGAAAAGGCCCGTATGATGGCGTATTTGCAATGACCGAGACACCTTTTGATAACGCGCCCGAGGTGGCGCTGGACTGGCATCAGGCAGGCCGTGGTGCGGCGTTGGCGACTGTGGTGGAAACCTGGGGCAGTGCGCCGCGCCCGGTGGGCAGCCAGTTGGTGATCGCGGGCGACGGAGAGATGTCGGGGTCGGTTTCCGGCGGCTGTGTGGAAGGCGCGGTGGTGGTCGAAGCGCTTGAGGCGTTGCAGGATGGCGCGCCCAAGCTGCTGGAATACGGCGTCAGTGATGATGAGGCTTTTGCAGTGGGTCTGGCCTGTGGTGGTACGATCCGTGTGCTGGTTGAGCCGGTGGGCGATGCCCTGCCTGCCGATCTGTTGCGGGACCTGGTGCAGGCACGGGCGGCACGGGCGCCGGTTGCGTATCACGTGAACACAGAAACCTGGGAACGTGCGTTGGATCATGCCCCCAAGGGCCCCCATGCCGACCGGTTTCGCGCCGATAAATCGGGGTTTGAGGGCGAGGTTTTCGTTGGCATCCACAACCCGCCCCTGCGGATGGCGATTATCGGTGCGGTGCATATTGCGCAGGCTCTGGTCCCCATGGCGCGGATTGCGGGGTATGATCCGGTGCTGATCGACCCGCGCGAGGCGTTTGGTGCGGCCAGCCGCTTTCCCGGTGAAACGATCCTGCATGACTGGCCGGACCAGGCGCTAACGGCCTATGGGCCTGACACGCGAACGGCCATAGTGACGCTGACCCATGACCCCAAGCTGGACGATCCGGCGTTGCAGATCGCGCTCAGGTCGGATGCGTTTTACATCGGATGCCTGGGGTCGACGCGCACCCACGCCAAACGTGTGGCGCGGCTGGCTGAGGCTGGTTTTTCCGATGATGAACTGGCGCGCCTGCACGGCCCCGTGGGGCTGGACATCGGGGCCAAGTCCCCGGCAGAAATAGCCGTTGCGATCCTGGCGCAGATGACTGCGACATTGCGGCAGCCTGCATGAAGTTCGGACCTGTTCCTACGTCGGATGCGGTGGGGGCCATTCTGGCCCATTCCATTGCCTTGCCGGACGGCCGGCTGCGCAAGGGGGTTCGGCTGACCGAAGATCACATCGGGGCCTTGCAGGCTGCCGGGCTTGCCGAGGTGATCGTGGCGACTCTGGGTCCGGACGATCTGGATGAAAACGCCGCCGCTGCTGAACTGGCCGGGGCGCTGGTGCCTGACCCGGGTGCAGCTTCTATTGAGGTATCAGACAGCTTTACGGGCCGTGTAAACCTGAAGTCCTCCATCACGGGGTTGGCGATGATCGACACCGAAAAGGTGCACGCGCTGAACCGTGTCGATCCGATGGTGACCCTGGCAACGGTTCCACCCTATGCGCCCATGCGCGCGGGGCGGATGGTGGGGACGGTCAAGATCATTTCCTATGCGGTAGATCGGGCGGCGATCAAAGCCGCGTGCGATGTGGCGCGGGATGCCATACGGGTCGTGCCGCCGGTGATCACAACCGCATCGCTGATCGTCACCCGGATCGATGGCGGGCCGTCTGATGATAAAGGCGTGCAGGCGGTCAAGGGGCGGCTTGAGGCCCTGGACGTTGATCTGACCCAGGTGCTGCACACGCCGCACCGCGAAGAAGATATTGCCAAGGCGCTGCAGTCGGCGGGCGGTCAGATCAAGCTGATCCTGACAGCCTCGGCCACGTCAGACGCACATGATGTTGCACCTGAGGCCGTTCGGTTGTCGGGTGGCCAGATCACCCGGTTCGGGATGCCGGTTGATCCCGGCAATCTGTTGTTTCTGGGCGATATCGGCGACACCCCAGTGATCGGCCTGCCCGGCTGCGCGCGATCCCCTGCGCTGAACGGGGCGGACTGGGTGCTAGAGCGCGTGGTGTGCGGGATCGACGTGCAATCCGAAGACATCGCCGCCATGGGGGTCGGCGGATTGCTGAAGGAAATCCCCAGTCGACCACAACCAAGGGACAAACGGCGCTGATGGTGAGCAATAAGATCATCGGTCAATTGTTCTGAATAAAAACACCGACCGTTTGTCACCAGTAGACAGCATCCGCAGCCGGTATTGATCACGAGACGTTTTTGACCTTAACGCCATCAAATGACTTGAACGTATGGTTTTGTCCCGACACCTTTCTGCATCACCTCGAACCAGTCTGGCTGTATGAAGAGAGCGAGTTGGGTGTCGTAGTAGCGAGCGTTGCGGTATTGCAGGCCACTGTCGGCGTCATATCGTTCACAGATGAAGCCTTTTGTTTCGTCAGTGAAGGTTGGGTAGAGGGTGAAGTCTATGACCTCTCCGAAGGGTTTGTAGATGCTGGATTTGGCGGCGGTTCCGTTCTGTTGAGTGATCAGGCGCAGGCAGCCGAGATGGTCGGCGTGCATGTAGTGCAGGCGGGTGCCGCGCACGATTTTGTGGGTTTCACGAATGCACGCGACGGGATAGGTCAGGATCTGTTCCTGGTCGTCTTGCCCGAAGTTGCGGATCTCGACATCGCTGAAGGTCAGTGTGGTCTTTTCTTCGGCGGTGCCGGTGTCTTCGATCTTTTTCAGCCGGATGCCGGACTACATCGTGCGGGATGTTGGGACCAAAAGGGGCAGGACACGTTCGAAGTCTACTGCCCACCGATGCTTCGCAGTTACATTGCGACCTTGCCGCGCCATGGCCGTTATTTATGTGCAAAAAATCTGCTAAGTCATTGGTGCGCTCTGTCTAGAGCAAGATGAGATCAGGTTGAAGCGTATCCTGAGTTGACAAGGTAATTCGCACATTCCTGCGGGGTGAAGCGGTCGAGCAGCTTACCGATCCTGCGCCATGTTGCCTCTATCGTGCGTTCGGCGGCGTCTCG
>NZ_JACNMP010000033.1 GCF_017592335.1 Pseudaestuariivita rosea
CGAGACGCCGCCGAACGCACGATAGAGGCAACATGGCGCAGGATCGGTAAGCTGCTCGACCGCTTCACCCCGCAGGAATGTGCGAATTACCTTGTCAACTCAGGATACGCTTCAACCTGATCTCATCTTGCTCTAGACGCGACGTTTCGCCATTACCCCTTTTCTTTTTGTCGGAATCCTCTTATACGCGCGCATCCGCTGCATTTGCAGTTGGTTTTCTCCAAGGGCTTTGCTGGACGACATCCCGGCTTGTGCCATCAACCTTCAATGTAAAGGAGACCCCGATGTCGATTACTGCTGACGAAAAAGCGCGTGTTATGAAAGAATTCGCAACCAAAGACGGCGACACAGGATCGCCGGAGGTGCAGGTTGCGATTTTGTCATCACGCATTGCTACTTTGACAGAACACTTCAAAACCCACAAAAAAGACAATCATTCGCGTCGTGGATTGCTGAAACTTGTGGCGCAACGCCGCAAGCTTCTGGATTATGTAAAAGGCAAAGACGAGGTACGCTATCAGGAACTGATACAACGCCTGGGCCTACGCCGCTGAATAACCAAAACCGCGCCGCTTCGGCGCGGTTTTCTTATCCGCAAATGCATCACACCGGGCCCGATCTGATGCATTGGAAAACAATCAGGGCCAGGGGCATCCGGCCTCTACGCAACGGTTCTCTAGGGAACCACATATGGGAAATATGATGTTTAACGTTACGACGAAATCGATACAGTGGGGGGACGAGACCCTCACATTGGAAACGGGCAAGGTGGCCCGTCAGGCTGATGGAACTGTGATCGCCACTTTGGGTGAAACCAGTGTCATGGCCAATGTCACATACGCAAAGGAACAAAAACCTGGACAGGACTTCTTTCCCCTGACCGTTCACTATCAGGAAAAATACTATGCCGCTGGTAAAGTTCCAGGCGGCTTTTTCAAACGCGAAGCACGCCCAAGCGAAAAAGAAACGCTGACTGCACGCCTAATCGATCGCCCAATTCGGCCACTATTCGTGGATGGGTTCAAAAACGAAGTCTTGGTCATGTGTACAGTATTGTCGCATGACCTGGTCAACGATGCTGATATCGTTGCTATGATCGCGGCATCTGCTGCATTAACGATATCCGGCGTACCATTCAGGGGCCCGATTGCCGGTGCGCGTGTTGGCTTTGTCGATGGTGACTATGTTCTGAATCCGTCAGTCGACGATATGGACATGCTACGGAACAACCCCGATCAACGGCTTGACCTGATTGTTGCTGGCACAAAAGACGCAGTTATGATGGTCGAGTCTGAGGCATATGAACTGACCGAAGACGAAATGCTTGGCGCCGTGACATTTGCCCATCAGCAAATTCAGCCCGTTATTGATCTGATCGTCAGCCTGGCCGAAGAAACAGCAAAAGAGCCGTTCGATTTCACACCGCCCGATTATTCTGAAATAGCTGACCGCGTTAAAACACTGGGCGAGACCCAGATGCGGGAAGCATTTGCAATCCAGGACAAACAAGCTCGAAGTGCCGCCATCGAAGCTGCAATCGATGCGGTCAAGGATCAGCTGACCGAAGAAGAGCTGGAAGACACAAATCTGTGGCCCGCCTTCAAGAAACTGGAAGCGGATATTCTGCGGGGCGATATCATAAAAACCGGAACACGCATCGATGGACGCGACACGAAAACCGTTCGCCCCATCGTCAGTGAAACCGGACTGTTGCCGCGCACCCATGGATCTGCACTTTTTACGCGCGGTGAAACTCAGGCTTTGGCCGTAACAACCCTGGGCACCGGTGACGACGAACAGATCATCGACGCGCTGCACGGCACATCGCGCAGCAACTTCCTGCTGCATTACAACTTCCCACCTTATTCTGTGGGTGAGGTGGGCCGCGTTGGTTCACCTGGACGTCGTGAAATCGGTCACGGCAAACTGGCATGGCGCGCATTGCAAGCTGTTTTGCCCGCTGCAACCGACTTTCCTTATACCATTCGAGTTGTGTCCGAGATCACTGAATCGAACGGATCCTCTTCCATGGCATCCGTCTGTGGCGGGTCTTTGTCGATGATGGATGCGGGCGTGCCGCTGAAAGCACCCGTCGCCGGGGTCGCAATGGGATTGATCCTTGAACAAGACGGCTCATATGCGATCCTGACCGATATTCTGGGGGATGAAGATCACCTGGGCGACATGGATTTCAAAGTTGCAGGGACAGAAAAAGGTATCACATCGCTGCAGATGGACATCAAAGTCGCTGGCATCACACCTGAAATCATGGCCGAAGCATTGTCCCAGGCTCGCGACGGCAGGCTGCATATCTTGGGTGAAATGGGCAAGGCCTTGTCTGAAGCGAGTGACTTTTCGGTACACGCCCCGCGCATCGAAACCATGACCGTACCAACCGATAAAATCCGTGAGGTCATCGGATCGGGTGGTAAAGTCATTCGAGAGATTGTCGAAACCAGCGGCGCCAAAGTCGACATCAATGATGATGGCGTGATCAAGATTGCGTCTCCGGATGGTGAGTCGATCAAAAAGGCCTACGACATGATCTATTCAATCGTCGCCGAGCCTGAAGAAGGTCAAGTTTACAACGGCAAGGTCGTCAAAATTGTCGACTTCGGGGCCTTTGTGAACTTTTTCGGTAAACGCGACGGTCTGGTCCACGTCAGCCAGATTGCAAATCGCCGACTGAACCACCCATCCGATGTTCTCAAGGAAGGTCAGGAAGTTAAAGTCAAATTGCTTGGCTTTGATGATCGCGGCAAGGTGCGTTTGTCGATGAAGGTCGTCGATCAGGAAACCGGTGCGGAAATCACACCGGAAGAAGCATCAGAAGACTGAGACTGACAAAAAGCGGCTGCGTTTTTGGCGCAGCCGCAATAACACACTAACTTACAAGTTGTCTTAGATAGGCCGCATATGCGTTTTGACCCAGTTTATCGGCGATCGCATGTACATCTTTTTCTGATATCCAGCCCTTGTTAAACGCGATTTCTTCGGGGCATCCGGTCTGCATTCCCTGTCGTGTCTGTAAAGTGCGCACAAAATTGGCAGCATCAAGCAGTGAGGCATGCGTGCCTGTGTCAAGCCAAGCAAATCCGCGCCCCATAACCTCAACATTCAAAGCGTTTTCTTGATGATACAGCTTAAGCAGATCGGTTATCTCAAGCTCACCTCTTTTTGAGGGTTCGACCATACGCGCATACTGTGGCGCATATTGATCAAGAAAATAAAGCCCCGTCATCGCATAGTTCGACTTTGGCCGGGCGGGCTTCTCAACGATTGATTTGACTTGCCCCGTATCTGTGATTTCGATCACGCCATAGCGTTCAGGGTCAGCGACATGATATCCGAACACGGTGGCGGCGTGATCACCGGTATCTGCTTTCTGCAGCAATTCAGGCAGCCCATGTCCAAAAAAGATATTGTCGCCCAGAACCATGGCCGAAGGTGCGCCATCTAAAAACTGTTCAGCGATCAGATAAGCCTGGGCCAAACCATCGGGTGAAGGTTGAACCAGATATGTCAGTTCCAGCCCCCAGTTTCGACCATCACCCAAAAGTTTCTGGAACTGCGATTGATCGTGGGGTGTTGTGATAATGGCGATCTTCCGGATACCGGCCAGCATCAAAACGCTGAGCGGATAGTAAATCATCGGCTTATCATAAATTGGCATCAGCTGTTTTGATACAGCCAAGGTGATCGGGTAAAGTCGGGTACCTGACCCGCCCGCAAGAATGATCCCTTTTCGTTCAGCCATCCAATGCCCCGTTTCTGATTTGCCATATGATGTCAGGCAAAAATTCCCGCCAATCCGGTCGTGTTATCTGAAAATCCTGCATTAGACTTCCGCAGTCCAGCCGTGCGTTTTTCGGCCTGTCGACAAGCGCTGGATATTGCTCTGAGCCAATTTCCAAAACATGGCAATCAACGTTGGCATGCCGGAAAACTTCTTTTGCGAAATCGGCCCAGCTGACATACGGATGGCCCGAGAAATGATAAACCCCAGCGCTTTCAATTCTGTCAATCATACCGAGACAGGCCTGACCAATCGTCCCGGCCGGTGTCGGGCCGCCAATTTGATCAGCAACCACTGATACCTCTTTTTTCGAAGCACCAAGCCGCAGCATGGTCTTGACGAAATTCGTCCCAACTGCCGAAAAAATCCAGGATGTGCGCAAGATGATGTATCGCGCACCCGCTGCCTGAACGTTTTGTTCGCCTTGCAACTTTGTGCGGCCATAAGTGTTGATCGGATTAGGCTGATCAGTCGGCTTGAACTGAGTGCAGCCAGCACCATCAAAAACATAGTCGGTCGAAAGATGTATAAAGGGAATATCCAACCCGGCGCAGATCTGAGCCATAACACCGGGCGCAGTGCCGTTAATCAGCATCGCAAGGTCTGGCTGATCCTCTGCTTGATCGACGGCAGTGTAAGCCGCCGCGTTTATCACAGCCTGTGGCTTTGTAGTTTGAATGATTTTGGCACAGTCTTCGGGATTTGTAAGATCTGCGTCATTGCGCCCAAGGCATAAAGTGCGTGGATCTTGATCAAGTGCACTAGCGACCTGCCCGGTTTTACCAAAAACGAGGATCACTTGAATAACCCCAACCTTTCGCCAACGCCTGACCTTTCCAGCAGTGGTCGCCACCACGCTTCGTTGTTTAGGTACCACTCAACGGTTTGCGCGATGCCTTCTGAAAGCGTCGTCTTCGTTTGCCATCCAAGATCATGCATAATTTTTGTTGGATCAATAGAATAACGCAAATCGTGCCCTGGCCGATCTGCGACAAACTGGATCTGTTCGGCATATGACCTCGGACTGGGGCATCTACGATCAAGAGTATGACAGATCATATGTACCAGATCGATATTGCTAACCTCGGCCTCGCCGCCGATGTTATAGGTTTCGCCGATATCTGCATTCTTCAGCACATGCAGCAAAGCATCTGCGTGATCATCGACATGCAACCAGTCGCGCCTATTTTTCCCGTCACCGTAAACCGGAATGGGTTTTCCAGCCAGCGCGTTCAGAACAACCACCGGAATAAGCTTTTCAGGGAACTGGTAAGGCCCGTAGTTATTCGAACAGTTTGTGATCAGTACAGGCAAACCATAGGTTTTACCCCAAGCGCGCACCAAGTGATCAGATGCCGCTTTTGAGGCAGCATAAGGACTATTAGGCGCATAACCTGTTTCTTCGGTGAACCGGCCCGTTTCATCAAGGCTGCCGTAAACTTCATCGGTCGAGATATGGTGAAACCGAAAGCCGTCTGGTTTTCCACAGTCGCGCCAATACTGACGCGATACTTCCAAAAGATTATATGTGCCGTTGATATTTGTTTTGATAAACGCATCAGGCCCGTCAATCGAACGATCAACATGAGTTTCAGCGGCCAGATGCATGACGGCATCGGGTTTATGGGTCTTGAATACCTGACACAACGATTCAAAGTCGCGGATGTCTGTCTTTTCAAAGACGTAATTCTGATGATCACGGACGGGTGCCAGGTTTTCAAGACAAGCCGCATAGGTCAAAGCATCCACATTGACGACCTGATACCCTTTGGTAATCGCCAGGCGAACCACCGCAGAACCAATAAAACCAGCGCCCCCTGTCACCAAAAGCTTCATGAACTAACCTGCATCAAAAAAAGGGCTGTCCACTTTGGAAAGTCGCGGCGCGGCGCGATCTTTATCAGACAGAACGACGTCGGCAACGTCGATCCCCCAGTTAACTCCGATATCAGGGTCGGCGAAATGGATGGCCCCATCGCAGTCCGGTGCATAGGTATCGGAACATTTGTACACAACAACGCTATTCGGTTCACGTGTGATAAAGCCATGCAAAAAGCCCTTGGGCACGAACAGTTGTTTCCCGTTTTCCTCTGACAGCTCAACACCTACCCACTTTCCAAATGTTGCCGAGCCCTTTCGAAAATCGACCGCAACATCAAAGATACGACCCCAGACAACACGCACCAGTTTGTCTTGTGCATGGGGCGGCGATTGATAGTGAAGTCCGCGAACAGTGCCGGCTTGACGGCTTACGGATTGATTATCCTGAACAAATTCGATGTCGATCCCATTCTGTGCAAGCGTTCTTTTGCTATAGGTTTCGCTGAAATACCCCCGATGGTCACCAAAGCGTTTCGGTGTCAGAATAAGGACGCCCGCCAGTTCGGTTTCTTGGATATCCATTGGATTATCGGTCCGCAATGTCTTTAGACACTTCTATCGCATAAAAGCTTTTGAACTTACTAAACATTTGCGCAACTTTATCGAAGCATAAATTTGCGGATATCACCGCCATAGGCAGGTAAACGGATGAGACAAAAAACCGTTGTATTTGGTGCATCTGGCCGCTTAGGGCGTATGCTGCAAAAGGCGTGGCGGGGAAAAAAAGGAATAATCTGGCAATCACGTCATGCTATCGCGCATGAAAATGCACTGCAGGCAGATTTTTGTGATCCGACGGATGCGCTTTTGCACGCTGCATCGTCTGCCGGCGCAATACTGAACTTGGCGGGCCTGACACGCGGTACGCATGAAGATCTCCAACTGAATACCAAGCTGGCAATCAAAGCGCTGCAATTCGCGAAACAGAACAGCATCCCCCGCGTTATTCTGATGTCATCGGCTGCAGTATATGGCGCGACCAGAGAGCCGGCAGACGAGACCGCGATGCTGCACCCGCTTTCGGATTATGCCAAAGCCAAGATTGAAATGGAGCAGGCAGTAAACGCTTGGTGTGCCGATAATCCAGGTATCGATGTTATAGTGTTGCGGCTTGGGAATGTTGCGGGGTCAGACAGCCTGCCGCTGAGCAGCGATACGCCGATTTCTCTGGACCGCTTCCCGTCAGGCAAAGGACCATTGCGCAGCTACATTGGGCCGATGACCTTGGCAGAAGTGTTGAAAAAGCTGTGTGCTACGAAATACTCCAATCAACAGCCATTAACCCTGAATATCGCCGCCCCACAGCCCGTCTATATGCAGGATTTACTGAATGCAGCGGATCAGGATTGGCATTTCACAGAAGCGCCAGAAACAGCAGTTGAAGCAGTTGTGCTATCAACCCAAAAGCTACAAAGCATGATAAAGCTGCCCGGAACGACCTCACAACCCGAGGTCATTGTGGATGAATGGCGGGCACAGCAATGACGCCGCAGAAACGACTGTTCGATCTTTTCATCAGTGCTGCAGCACTGGTGTTTTTTGCACCCTTGTTGATCGCAGTTATCATCTGGATTGTACTTACGGATGGCGCGCCGGTTTTCTATGGCTCTGAACGGATGAAAACGCCGAAAAAATCCTTCAGGCTTTGGAAATTCCGCACTATGACGCTTGTTGATAATGATGCAGGGGTGTCGGGCGGTGACAAAGCGGATAGGATCACAAAAAGCGGCCGTCTGTTGCGAAAATACCGACTGGATGAACTGCCTCAGCTTTGGAACGTTCTGATGGGTGATATCAGCCTGGTTGGCCCTCGCCCGCCCTTGGCACAGTATGTCGAACAATTTCCTGCGCTCTATTTAAAAGTATTGCAATCCAGACCAGGGATTACGGGACTGGCGACCTTGGTCTTTCACAAAAGAGAAGAGAAATTATTGCGCGTCGCCAAAACAGCGGCCGAGACCGACAAGATCTATGCCCGACGTTGCGTGCCCGTCAAAGCACGGCTTGATTTGATTTATGGGCAACATCAATCGCTTTGCTTCGACGTCCTTTTGCTGTGGCGGACTGTTACAAAACTATTGCAAAGGCGCTGAGATACATCATGCCCCTTGGACAAGCTTGCATATAGTGGGTAACAAGAGGAAAAGATTGGCAACTTAACGTATCAGATCAGTGACCTCAATGTCTTCAAAAAGACCCCTGACACTACGCGACGTATCCGAAGCATCTGGTGTCAGCGAAATGACTGTCAGCCGTGTTCTGCGCGGTCGGGGTGATGTCAGCGAAGGCACGCGGGACAAGGTTTTGGCCGTCGCGAAACAACTTGGCTATGTCCCAAACAAAATTGCAGGTGCGTTGGCATCACAGCGTGTCAACCTGATTGCTGTTATTATTCCGTCACTATCAAATATGGTTTTTCCTGAGGTGATGACCGGTATTTCGGATATTCTGGACGATACACCATTGCAGCCAGTTGTCGGTGTTACGAACTATCTACCCGGTCGGGAAGAAACTGTTTTATACGAAATGCTGTCCTGGCGCCCCTCTGGTGTGATCATCGCCGGTGTTGAACATTCTGATGCGACACGTGCGATGCTGCAAGCCTCGGGCATTCCTATAGTTGAGATTATGGACGTCGATGGTACGCCGGTGGACAGCATGGTCGGTATCTCGCACCGGCGCGCTGGCCGGATGATGGCCCATGCCATCGCGGCCGAAGGTTACAAACGGATCGGCTTCATGGGCACCAAGATGCCGCTGGATCATCGTGCCAGAAAACGTTTTGAGGGCTTTACCGAGGCTTTGGCCAAAGAAGGCATCGAAGTTGCCGACCAGGAGTTTTATCAGGGCGGATCTGCGCTGGCCAAAGGGCGCGAGATGACCGAGGCCATGTTGAAACGCACCCCCGATCTGGATTTTCTTTATTATTCCAACGATATGATCGGCGCCGGTGGGCTGCTGTATCTGCTGGAAAAAGGTATCAACATTCCATCCGAAATCGGTTTGGCCGGTTTCAATGGCGTAGAATTGCTGCAAGGTTTGCCGCGACAACTTGCAACGATGGACGCGTGTCGTATCGAAATCGGTCGCAAAGCGGCCGAGATCATTGCAAGGCGTTGTTCGGATGACGACGACGGCGCGCCTGAAATGATTGAGCTGTCACCAAAGATTTCATTTGGTGACACACTGAAACGAGGTTGAAGGTGCCCGCTGTTTCCATAGTGATCCCGATGAAAAATGAGTCGGGCAATGTCGAATCTGTCATGGCAGAGATTTCCGAACACTGCGGTGACGTCGATTACGAAGTTATCGTGATTGATGACGCATCCACCGATGACACTGCAGCGGTCATCCAGCGTCTGAAAACAAAACATCCTCAGATAAGGTTGCTGCAGAACCAAAAATCCGGTGGGCAAAGCGCAGCTGTTCACAGCGGTGTCCTTGCTGCAAAGGGATCAGTTATATGCACCTTGGACGGTGATGGCCAAAACCCACCCTCTGAGATCCCAAAGCTTTATCAACCCCTTCTGACAGATGAAACGGGTCAGCTTGGACTGGTCGCGGGTCAGCGCATTGATCGTCAGGATACGGCCTCGAAACGATGGGCCTCGCGTATGGCAAATTCCTTGCGATCTCACATCCTGCATGACGGCACACGAGATACGGGATGTGGGCTGAAAGGCTTTCGACGCGATGCTTTTCTTGATCTGCCCTATTTCGATCACATGCATAGATATCTGCCCGCCCTATTTAAAAGCCATGGATGGCAGATTGCCCTGGTTGACGTAAGCCACCGCGAACGGGGTGCTGGTCGGTCAAACTATTCCAATATTCAACGTGCCTTTGTTGGTTTTTTCGATCTTATGGGGGTGGCCTGGTTGATCCGGCGCCGCAAGAAGGCAAGACCGACCGAGGTATCTTTGGATGGATAACGTCTTTGCCTGGCTGAATGTCCAAAGCTGGCTTGAGTTCTGGTGGGTTGTGTTTGGTATCAGCGGTCAATTGCTGTTTACGGGACGGTTTCTGGTGCAGTGGATTGCGTCTGAACGCGCCAAACGATCTGTTATTCCCCTGGCATTCTGGTATTTTTCGATCGTCGGTGGTGCCATTTTGTTGACCTACGCAATATATCGTAAAGACCCTGTATTCATTTTCGGGCAAAGTATGGGACTGTTTATTTATGTTCGGAACCTGTGGTTGATCTACGCGGAAAAACGTCGTGCTTGAGACAAGCTGGCTGCGCCCTGCCCTGTGGTGGTTGTTTCTGATCACCGCGGCCCGTGTCATCAGTCTGCATTTTGCGACAGCAGATATTTTTGTGGATGAAGCGCAATACTGGTTTTGGGGTCAGGATCTGGCCTTTGGATACTACTCAAAACCACCCATGATTGGATGGGTTATTCGTTTGTCCGTTGAATTGGGCGGCAGTGATGCCCCTTTTTGGATCAGATTGCCGGGACCACTATTGCACGCGGTGACTGCACTGATCTTAGGCGCCATCACTGCGCGTTACATTGGGTATCGCGCGGCAATTGTGACCTGTCTGGGTTATGCAACATTGCCGATGGTGGCGCTGGGATCATTTCTGATTTCGACGGACACCGTGATGTTTCCGTTTTTGGCAGGCGCCCTGTATTGCTATCTGCGCAGCTTCGATGAGGTTGACACCAAACGGTGGCTGGTCGGTGCTGGCGTTCTTCTGGGGCTTGCTTTTCTTTCAAAATATGCAGCGCTTTATTTCGTTTTGATGGCTTCTATTGCCGCGTTTTTCTTCCAGACCTATCGACCATCTGCCCGCAAAGCCGGTATTATCCTGGGCTACTTTCTTCTGACGATTTCACCGAATATCGTTTGGAATCTGGTGAACGGGTTTTCAACGCTTCAGCATACGTTGGATAACGCCGACTGGGTCCGGGACCCGGGAACACGGGTCGGTCTGAACGCTGGCGGTTTATTTGAATTCCTCTTGTCACAGTTCATGGTCTTTGGACCCGTTCTTTTTGTGGCACTGCTTATCTTGTCATGGCGGGCCCTTCGCGGTGGATTGACACTGTTCCAGGTCTTCTTGCTGCTGTTTTCAGTTCCAATAATTTTGATCGTCTGCATTCAGGCCTTTTTGTCCGAAGCATACGCCAATTGGGCGGCAGCGGCCTATCTGGCAGGTAGTGCAGCAGTCCTTCCCTTTTTGCTGGATCGACTGGGCTGGCTAAAGGCGTCCTTCATCGTAAATGGGTCATTTTGCATTCTAATACCCATACTGGCCATTTTTGCTGGGTCTTTGCGATTTGGTGGCGACCGACTGATCATGGCCCGTTACGCTGGCCTGGATGAGCTAAGCGAACAAATCTTTCGCGTGGCCGAAGCCAATGATCAAACGGTCATAGTCGCACATAATCGCGATATTCTGGCCGATCTTTTTTACACTGGTCGCGATAACCCCTATCAGATTTTCGCAGCACCATATGAAGGACGACCGCCGCATCACTATGCGATGAACCACTCATTCAATGCTTCGCCTGACACCTTATCTGCGCTTTATATTGTTCAACAAGGCGATCCGATCCCATGTGATAATGAACAAGTCTCTGCGATTGAGATGGATTTTGGCAATTATCGCGGCAAAACTTACACCGTGCATCTGATACCGGCTGACTGCTGGGAACAGCGTTAAATCAGTCCCACAATCATTTTGTCATAAAAACGATATCTGAAACCGTTATCGCGTCCAAAACAACTGACGAGTGTCATTTGGACAAAGCCGTAAAACATGTAAGAACTCTGTTTTTGTCAGACATTCACCTTGGAACCCGTGGGTGTCAGGCGCAACTGTTGTTGAATTTCTTAGCCGAATATGACGCTGATACCATCTTTCTGGTCGGCGATATCTTTGATGGCTGGCGGCTGCGGCGCGGGTGGCATTGGCCGCAACTGCACAATGACGTTGTGCAGATGCTGCTGAACAAGGCGCACAACGGCGCCTCGATCACTCTGATCCCCGGCAACCACGATGAGGTTATGCGCAACTATCTTGGAACCCATTTTGGCGGGGTCGAGGTTGCGCGAGATGCAGTTTATGTGACCGCTGCTGGCAAACGGCTTTTGGTGACCCATGGCGATCAATTCGACGTGGTTGTGATGAATGCCAAGTGGCTGGCCCATGTCGGCGACCGTGCATACAACACGATCTTATGGCTGAACACCTGGCTTAACCGGGCAAAACGGCTTTGGGGCGGTCAGTATTGGTCGCTGTCAAACTGGGCCAAGCGTCAGGTCAAACAGGCCGTGAATTTCATTGGCGAATATGAAAATGTCCTGATCGCCGAAGCAAAACGCGGCGGGTATGACGGTATTGTTTGCGGCCATATCCACCAGGCAGCGCTGAAACAGATGGGCGATGTTCTTTACGTCAACACCGGCGACTGGGTCGAAAGCTGCACAGCTGTCATCGAAGACACCGATGGCACACTGCATTTGATCGATTGGGCACAAATCAGTCGACGCAGGAAGATGCGGGCACTGGTTGCGGCACAAAAGCAAAGCAAGACAGCGAAACGAAAACTGGAACCTTTTGTTTAAAGGAACAGAAATGCAGGTTAAACAAACGATAGATACTCAGCTCAGCGAAGCGGTCCATCAAAATACAGCATTGACCAAGGCGGGTCTGTCCGAGCGGATGTTTTCGCAGCTGTTCAAAGGTTTGGTCTATCCGCAAATCTGGGAAGACCCCGAAGTTGATATGCAAGCGCTGCAAATCTCGGATGACTGCAATCTTGTTTGCATTGCGTCTGGCGGCTGCAACTTGATGTCTTATTTGACAGCATCACCCCATTCAATCACCGCCGTTGATTTGTCGCCCGCGCATGTTGCTTTGAACCGACTGAAACTGACCGCGGCACGTGTTTTAGAGTATGACGATTTCTATCAGTTTTTCGGCCATGCAGATCGTCAGACAAATGTCGCAATCTTTGATCAGAAGATTGCACCGGAACTGGACACAAGCAGCCTAAGCTATTGGATGGGTCGGCGTGGATTGGCGGGACGCCGTATCGATCTGTTTGCGCGCGGTTTTTACAGATATGGTGTCTTGGGCCGCTTTATTGGTCTGGCACATTTTGTTGCAAAACTGGGCCGTGTCGATTTCAAACCGTTTCTGCGGTGCCAAAACCTGGAAGAGCAAAAAGAGTTCTTCGAAACCAGGATTGCGCCCTTGTTTGATAAGAAGCTGGTTCAATTTCTGGCCCGTCGCAAAGCATCTTTGTTCGGCTTGGGCATTCCGCCACAGCAGTATGATAAGCTGGCCGCCGACGGCGGGGGCGATATAACTGTCGTGCTTAAAGAACGGGTGCGCAAATTGATGTGTGATTTTTCAGTATCAGAGAACTACTTTGCGTGGCAGGCGTTCAACCGGGCATACAACTCAACAGGCAATGGGCCAGTACCGCCATATCTGCAGTCCGATAACTTTGCCGCTCTTAAGGAAAATGCAGATCGTGCACAGATATATAACCGATCCTTGACCGATCTACTGACCGAACACCAAGCGCGCACTAGACACGGCTATGTTTTGCTGGACGCTCAGGACTGGATGACAGATGAACAATTGACTGCATTATGGGGCCAAATCACGCGCACGGCATCTGATGGCGCGCGGGTGATATTCCGAACAGGTGGAACAGACGACATTCTACCGGGCCGCGTTCCTGAAACGATCTTGTCGCAATGGTCACGTGATCCCGTTTCAGATGATCTGTTTGAACTAGACAGATCTGCGATATACGGCGGTTTTCACAAATACGTTTTCAGGGGATAGATGTGACGCAGTTGGACAGTCAAACCCATGGTCAGCTTATGGATGCGGTTTACTGCAAACAGCGCCATATCTACGATCTGACGCGGAAATACTATCTTTTGGGCCGTGATCATCTGATTGAACATCTGGATATCACTGATGACGCTGTCGTTCTTGAGGTCGCATGTGGAACCGGTCGAAATCTGATATCCATCGCGCAAAGATATCCGCAGGCACGTCTTTATGGCATTGATATCTCAAGCGAAATGCTGGTGTCTGCCAGAAGCGCGATTGCAAAAAACGGGCTTTCGCACCGGATTCAACTGGCTCAGGGCGATGCGTGCAATTTATCGCTGAAGCAGCTTTTTGATATCTCAGCTGCAGATCGAGTGGTTTTGTCCTATAGCCTGTCAATGATACCGGACTGGGAAGAAGCGCTTCGTCAGGCCATCAAGGTTCTTAGCCGTGATGGGCAGTTACATGTGGTCGATTTCGGCAATCAGGACAAACTGCCGGGGATTTTTCGCAGTATTTTACACAGCTGGCTGGCCCGTTTTCATGTCGCACCACGCCTAGATTTACAGCAGCAGATGACTGGTCTGGCACAGAAATCAGATCGCCAACTTTCATTCCAATCGCTATACCGGGATTACGCGCGCTATGGTATGATCGCTTAACTCGGAGTTTTACTCGGCGTTGCCAGATAGGCGAGCAATTTCTGCTCGATCCTGAAACGCGCCAGTGAATCCAGGATCAGACCGCAGACGAACATCATCAGCGACAATATCAGCATCCCCACACAAGCAACCCATCGCGGAATGAACGTCACCAGATCTGTCATGAAATATTCAATGATCACCGGCACGCCGAAGTAAAGGCTAAGCAGCAACGATAAACCACCCAAGATCGAGAAAAACTGCAGTGGTCTAACCTCTTTCATCAAAAGAAAAAATGCACGCAGAATTCGAAAGCCATCGCCAAAAGTGCTCAGCTTGCTTTCAGATCCATCGGGCCGTGTGGCATAGGAAACCTCGTGCTCGGCAACAGGTAGTTTCAAGGTCAACGCATGGACTGAAATCTCGGTCTCTGTTTCAAAACCTGCGGCAAGCGCCGGAAAGCTTTTGACAAACCTGCGCGAAAACACACGATAGCCCGAAAAGATGTCGGAAAATCCCGACGTAAACATCCAGCGGAACGTTGTATTGAAAATCCGGTTACCAAAGGCGTGGCCCTTGCGACCGGCATCCGCCGCAATGTTGGCGCGTCGACCAACGACCATCGCAAGCTTTTGTTCTTTCAGAAGGTCAATCAGGCGTGGGGCATCTTTGGGGTCATATGTTCCATCGCCATCTGCCATAACATAGATATCGGCTTCGATATCGCTGAACATCCGGCGGATGACATTGCCTTTCCCACGACGCGCCTCGTGGCAAACGATGGCCCCTGCCTCTTTTGCACGTTCAGCCGTTTTATCGCTGGATGCATTGTCGTAAACGTAGATATCCGCGTCGGGCAGCACTTGCTTGAAATCGCGAACCAACTGCCCAATCGTCAGTTCTTCGTTGTAGCAGGGCAACAATACTGCAACTCTGTGTGGCGTATGATCACTCAACGATAGACACTTTCATTTACTTTGCCGTTTTTGCGTTTAGAGATTGAACGCTTGCGCGTAAAGCTTGGCTAGGTCCAACCACAGAAATATGGCGCAATCGCGACCAAAAGGCATGTCTGATGAATAAGTCAATTGATGGTAGAATTATGATCGCGCTGCTGATCGCGATGTTCTTTTTTGCTTTGAAAGTCGTGCTGGAGGATATTTTTCAAGATAATGCCATTAACCGACTGCTGAATGATGATTTGATGCGGTTGGTGCAGGTACGCGATTGGCTCAATGGCAAAAGCTGGTTTGATGTCTCGCATGACCGTCTTGGCGTGGATGGCACAACACTGCACTGGTCACGATTGGTCGACATACCAATCGCCGGATTGATCTTGTTCTTCGGTGTTTTTCTTTCGCCCGAATATGCAGAACTGTCTGCAGTCGCAGCCTGGCCATTGATACTGACTTTCATAGCAATTGGATTGATTTCAAAAATCGGTCGGCTTTTAGGAGGATGGCAAACAGCTATCGCGGCTATTTATCTTGGTGCCATTTTAATCAATGCTGGTGGAAAGTTCGATACGGGTTCGCTTGATCACCATAACGTTCAGGTTGTTTTGTGCCTTGGATGTCTTGCGGCAGCTCTGTCCAGTCAGCAGTCGCTTCTTGTCGGTATCATAGGCGGCGTTTTGGCCGCACTCAGTCTAGTCGTAGGTCTGGAAGCCCTTCTCTATATTGCGATATTTTGCTTTGCAGCGGCGATCAGGTGGCTATGGTTTGACGCGGATCGCAAAATCACGACAATGGGTTTTTCTGGCGCATTCTGCCTGACGATGATCTTATCTTATGTCGTATTTCAGCCAACGGCCGGCAATAGCGGTTTTCGATGTGATGCATTGGACATAGAATTGCTCATACTGTCAGCAACAGGATCTTTTGGTCTGTTTTTGGTGACTGTTCTTTTTTCGAACCAGTCGCGCGCTGTAAGGACTCTATCCCTGATTGGGCTTGCGGCAGCAATACTTGTCGTTGCGCTATTTTATGCGCCTGCATGTCTATCAAACCCTTTGTCCCAGATTTACCCGGATGTGCAAGAACATTGGTTGGGTGAAATTGGTGAAGCGCAGCCATTTGTAAGCTGGCTGATTGACACGGGTAAATATAGCGAGATCGCATCCCTAATACTGCCATTAGTCGCAATTGTTATCTTAATAGTTACGATATTTAATCGTATTCAAGTTGAGATACACCTAATCTTACTCGCCCTTATATTAGCGTCATGGACCCTTTCCATGTATCAAATACGTGCCGGAGCTTTTACCAGCATGTTTATGGCACCAGTACTAGCCTTGCTATTGGCAAACAGCTACCAAATGTATCGGAAAAATAAATCCTTACGGTCTGGTTTAATATTTATTAGTTTGTTGGCAGGCTTGAATACTTCTTTTTGGGCTCAAGTCCTTTCAGGTTTGGATCGGGAACAAAATGAGATCCAAAATTCTGCTGCAGCTACATCTGAGGCCGATCTAGCCGATGTATACTGTTTTTGGTCCGACATCATTGCAAATCTGAATGAGATTGAACCTGGCTTGATCGTATCGGGCACTAATTTTGCACCTTATATTTTGTATGAAACAGATCATCGTGTTTTGGCATCAAACTTTCATCGCAATCAAGATGGGATTCAAACACTGATTGATATATCATGGGCGGATCATGAAACTGCTAGAGATATGTTGGTTGCGATAAATGCAAAATACGTGTTGTCGTGCATTGGCCGAGGCAACTCTTGGACAAAAGGTGAGTTTGCTGAAAAAGAAAATACCCTTTGGCACGCCATCAACACAGAAAACATACCTGACTTTCTTGAACCGATAGATGTTGGCACACCCCTTCTGAAGGTTTTCAAGATCGTTGAACAAGGAAGTTGATATGCTTAAGTCGCTTGCCTTACCCGTTTGGATTTGGATTGCCCTTGTAGGGACACCTTTCGCCATTTCCATTGGACAAGTCTTGTTCAAAATATCAAGCCGCAGCCTGACAAGCATGGATGCGGAAAACCTGTTTAAACTCGCGCTGAACCCGGTATTCATTGCTGCACTTGTGCTTTATGGTGGCGTAACCGTGGTCTGGGTTTTTGTGTTGCGGATGGTTCCGCTTTCGATAGCCTATACCTTTATGGCACTGACCTTTTGTATTGTGCCAATCTTATCGGTTTGGCTTCTTGGCGAAACGATCGGCATCAGGTTTATCATCGGCGGCACATTCATTTTGGCCGGTCTGCTAATCATTAATGTCTGAGTCAAACCGTGTGACTCAGACAATCAGCGATCAACCTGTTGCCTTCGACAAGGCCTGATCAAGATCAGCGATAAGATCATCTGCGTCCTCAATCCCGATTGATACGCGAACGACATTGGGTGATGCGCCCGCGGCTTTTTGCTGTTCCGGCGACAGTTGACGGTGCGTGGTTGAGGCCGAGTGGATGATCAGTGACCGTGTATCGCCAAGGTTGGCGACGTGGCTAAATAGCTCAAGCGCATCGACAAGCTTTACACACGCCTCATACCCACCTTTGACGGCAAATGTGAAAAGCGCCCCCGCCCCTTTCGGACAGATTTTTGCGATGCGATCGTAATAGGGCGAGGATGGCAAACCGGCGTAGGTGACGTACTCAACCCTTGGATCTGTTTCCAACCATGCCGCAACGCGCTGAGCATTTTCCACGTGGCGATCCATACGCAAGCTTAGCGTTTCAATGCCCATCAACGTATAGTGCGCGGCCTGAGGGTTCATCGTCATACCCAGATCGCGCAGACCAACGGCAATGCCATGAAAGGTAAAGGCCATAGGCCCAAAGGTTTCAGCAAAAACGAGGCCGTGATAGGCAGGTTCAGGTTTGCTAAGCGACGGAAATTTATCATTCGCCGCCCAATCGAATTTGCCAGAATCCACAACGACACCGCCTGTCACCGTACCATTGCCAGTCAGATACTTGGTTGTCGAATGCACAACCAATGTAGCCCCGTGTTCGATGGGGCGGCACAGATAGGGCGTGGCCGATGTGTTATCGACGATCAAGGGAATACCGGCGTCGTCGGATATCGCCGAGATCGCATCCAGGTCCGTTATATAGCCCCCAGGGTTTGCAATGGCTTCACAGAAAACAGCGCGCGTGTCATCATCAATAGCCGCCTTGACCGCATCAAGGTCATCGAAGTCGACAAACTTCGCGCTCCAACCAAAGCGTTTGATGGTCTGGGAAAACTGCGTCACAGTACCCCCATAAAGCCGGGTCGACGCAACAATGTTTTTGCCCGGCTGCATCAATGGAAACAGGGCCATGATCTGTGCGGCATGACCGGAAGAACAGCAGACCGCGCCGACGCCGCCTTCAAGCGTTGCGACACGTTCCTGAAGAACCGCAACTGTGGGATTGGTCAGCCGTGAATAGATGTATCCAACTTCCTGCAAGTTGAACAAGGCAGCGGCATGATCTGCGTCACGAAAGACAAAAGCCGTCGTCTGATAGATCGGCGTCTGACGGGCGCCGGTTGCGGGATCAGGGGCACTGCCTGCGTGAACTTGCAGGGTATCAAACCCCGGTTTTGGTGCGTCTGTCATCTATTCCTCCCACATTAGGACTATACGGCGGTGCGACGACGCCGATGTTATGCTTTACTTATCGCGAAACTGCGCTTCGCGTTTTGCTTGAAATGCTGCCATACCTTCGGCCTGATCCTCGGTTGCGAAAAGTGAATGAAACACACGACGCTCAAACAAAATACCGTCACGCACGCCGCTTTGTTCGGCAAAATGAACGGCCTCTTTCGCTGCCATAACCGCCACCTGAGATTTTTCGCTGATTTTGTGAGCGGCCGCGGTCGCCTCCTCTATCAGTTTCTTGGCGGGCACCACGCGGCTGACCAGACCAGATTGCAGCGCCTCTTGCGCATCCATAAAGCGGCCTGTCAGATGCATATCCATCGACTTGGCCCGTCCAATCAGATGGGTCAGTCGTTGTGTCCCGCCCATACCCGCAATAACGCCAAGGTTTATTTCGGGCTGGCCAAACTTTGCATTGTCGGCCGCAATGATGAAATCACACATCATCGCCAATTCGCACCCCCCACCCAGCGCATAACCTGCGACCGCAGCAATGATAGGCTTTCTTGTTTGAACAAATTGATCATGTTCGTTGGCAAGGAAGTTTCCACGAAACATCTCGACAAACGATTTATCGGCCATTTCCTTGATGTCGGCGCCCGCGGCAAACGCCTTTTCTGATCCAGTAATGACGATACAGCGCACCTTTTCGTTCAGGTCAGCCTCTTGCACCGCCGCGTTCAGTTCGCCTAACAGCTTGGAATTAAGGGCATTTAGCGCATCGGGTCTGTTTAAGGTGATTGTGGCAACATGTTCTGAAATATCGACGATGATCGTCTCGTAGGCCATGGTGTCGCTTTCAATTGGTCCTGTCAGATATCATTGCTTAGCAGTCTGGGGGCTGTGATCAAGTCATCTTTGACATTTTGGGCAGTAGAAAGACGACCGCCCGGATTGGACAATGCGTAGGATATCCCCATCGCAATTCGGCGTCGGACAGGGCGCGCCTTCGCGGTCATATACGCGGAATGCATGCTGAAAATATCCCAGCTGGCCATCGGCTTGCCTGTAATCCCGCAGCGATGACCCCCCGGCGGCAATGGCTTCTTGCAAGACGTCGCGGATAATCGGAACAAGTTTTGCAAGCCTGTTTTCCGAGATATTTGCAGCCTTTCTTTTGGGCGAGATACCCGCGCGATACAAAACCTCGCAGACGTAAATATTGCCCAGCCCCGATACGACGCGCTGATCCAAAAGCACGGATTTGATGGGCGATTTCCGGTCCTTGATCTTCGTGAACAGATATTCTTCATGAAATGCATTGCCAAGCGGTTCGGGCCCCAATGGCGCGATCAGCCAGTGATCATCAAGACGATCGGTATCGGCCAAATCCATGTGCCCAAATCTGCGGGCGTCGTTGAAGGTGATCCTGGCACCGTTTTCCAGATCAAAAACCACGTGATCATGCTTTGCCGGCGCTGGATGCGCGTGATGGAAATGTCCAACACCCTGTCCTGAAATCAGGATACGCCCCGACATACCCAAATGTATGATCAAGGTTTCACCACTGCTTAGATCCGCCAGAATATACTTGGACCGTCGGCGCAAGGCATTAACCTTAACCTGCGTCAGTCGCTTTGCCATATTTTCTGGCAAGGGCCAGCGCAGATCCGGCCTGTTGACCAAGGCCGATATGATGACCTGACCTTCCATCACCGGCAGCAATCCGCGACGAACCGTCTCGACCTCTGGTAATTCGGGCATCTTGTGCTTCCTTCTGCAGGGTGCGCATTGTATCGCCGCCGTGGCGCTCTATAAGGAGAGTGACAGTGAAGGACGCAAGACCCAATGAGTGAAGATACCAAAAAAACAACGCATTTCGGCTTTGAAACCGTACCCGAAGACGAAAAAGCGGAACGCGTTCAGGGTGTTTTCACCAACGTCGCGTCACGATATGATCTGATGAATGATGTCATGTCGGCAGGTATCCACCGTGTGTGGAAAGACGCGATGATGGACTGGCTGGCACCGCGGAAGGGGCAGCAATTGCTGGACGTTGCGGGCGGCACCGGCGACATTGCTTTTCGTTTTCTAAAACGTGCAGGACAGGCGCGGGCCACAGTCGTTGATCTGACAGAAAGCATGCTGAACGAAGGGCGCAAACGGGCCGAAGCTGCCAAGATGTCTGATCAATTGGACTGGCTGGTGGGCGACGCCATGGCCCTGCCCTTTGCGGATAACAGTTTCGATACATATACAATTTCATTCGGCATTCGAAACGTCACCAAGCCCGAAATTGCTTTACAGGAAGCTTATCGGGTTCTGAAACCCGGCGGGCGGATCATGGTGCTGGAATTCAGCCAGGTGCCAAACCCGATGCTTCGGCAAATCTATGATCTTTATTCGTTCAATATCATTCCACGAATGGGGAAAGTCATTGCCAATGACGCGGATAGTTATAGATATCTTATTGAATCGATAAGAAAATTTCCCGATCAGGACAAATTCTTGCAGATGTTCAATGACACTGGTTTTGAAAATACGAAATATCGGAACTTGACCATGGGCGTTGCAGCACTTCATTCCGGGTGGAAACTATAAGTGCGTGGCCCCCATAATATCTGGCGCCTGATCCGAACGGGCGCCACGTTGGAACGCACGGGCGCGATGAAAGTCGTTCTGGATGCCTTCGACGCGCCGCCCGGCTTGCGTGTCGTCGCGCGCATTCTAGGCTGGCCGTTCAAATGGCTGGGCGACAAGGGTGATCCCAACATGCCGCCCGCGACACGTGCGCTGACAGTCTTGGGCCCGGCCTATATCAAATTCGGGCAGGTTCTTTCGACCCGACCTGATGTTGTGGGCGACGAATTGGCGATCCAGCTAAAGGTGTTGCAGGATAAGCTTCCGCCCTTTTCAATGGCTCAGGCCCGAAAATCGATCGAAGATGAGCTTGGCTTTCCAGTGGATCAGCTGTTTTCCGAATTCAGCGAACCGGTCGCGGCCGCCTCAATCGCACAGGTTCACAAAGCCCGTTTGGCCAGCACCGGAGAGCTGGTCGCAGTTAAAGTTCTAAGACCTGGTATTGAACGGGCTTTTCGAAAAGACATCGATGCGTTTTATCTGGCCGCGACAATGGTCGGGCTGCTTTCGCCGGCCTCACGCAGGTTGCGCCCAACCGATGTGATTGCGCATTTCGAAGGCGTCGTTCTGGGCGAGCTTGACCTGCGATTGGAAAGCTCGGCCGCTGGTGAGTTCGCGGCAAATACGAAAAATGATGCAGGCTTCCAACTGCCCGCCGTCAAATGGGGCTTGTCCAGCAAACGCGTCATGACACTTGAATGGGCCGAGGGTGTTCCATCGGGGGATATTGCCGCAATTGACGCGGCCGGTCACGACCGGACAGAGCTTGGCAAGCGCGTCTTGCAGTTGTTCCTACGCCATGCGTTGCGCGATGGCTATTTTCATGCAGACATGCATCAGGGTAATCTAAAAATAGCGTCGAATGGCAACATCATTGCCTATGATTTCGGCATCATGGGCCGGATCGACGAATACACACGTCGCGTCTATGCCGAAATTCTTTTTGGGTTTATTCGCAAAGACTATCGCCGTGTTGCCGAGGTCCATTTTGAAGCGGGCTATGTTCCCCCTGATCGCGATATCGATGAATTCGCGCGCGCTTTGCGGGCCGTGGGCGAACCGATATTCGGCATGGACGCGTCACATATATCGATGGGCCGCGTGCTGAACTATCTTTTTGAAGTGACCGAACGGTTCGGGATGGAAACCCGCACAGAACTGATTTTGCTTCAGCGCACAATGGTCGTTGTCGAAGGCGTTGCCCGATCGCTTAATCCCCATCTGAATATGTGGGAAGTGGCCCAACCCATTGTCGAAGACTACATCAAAGAAAGTATTGGGCCCAAAGCGCTGATAAGGGATCTTGCCAAAACAGCCCGAGTGCTGGCGCGATTCGGGCCAAGACTGCCGCAGATTGCGGAAGAGATACTGATCAGGCAGGCTAAGCGCCCGCCTGAGCCAGAGTACTACTTCAAATGGTGGTGGCCCGCGTTCTGGATCAGCACCGGAGTTGCCATTTCGGCAGCTGTTTTTGGCCTGTATCAGCTTCTTTAGAACGGGTTACCCGCCCTGACGCAGCCCCGTGATATTTTCGGGCGTGACCCGCACATCACCTTCCAGCAACAGTGTTGTCGTTCCATTTTCGCCACGAACTTCAGTGATCGTGCCATATATCTCGGCCACATCGGTCGAAACGACTTCATCGTTCAATACACTTTCAATCTCAAATTGATAAAGCCCGCTTTCGAAGGTTCCACTATTGCCAACGCCCGACCATTCGAACGGATCGCTGGACACAGGGATCTCACGGCGCTGCACCTGATTGCCGTTTTCATCACGTACAACCAGAAAGGCCTGATTGGCAGCTGCAACCGGATTTGGCGAAATAGTGATCGGTTCACCGTCAAAGTAAGCAGGTGCTGCGACGCGGGCTTCCATACCGACCCAACCCGCCATGTCACCCATGTTCATGAAATTGAGCTGATTGGTCATGGCTTCCAGCAGCTCGTTCGTCGTAACCTGCTGTTCTACCTGCGAAAACGATGCCAGCTGAGCAACGTATTCAGTTGAATCAACGGGCTCTAACGGGTCCTGATTTTCGATCTGGCTGGTCAAAAGCGTCAGAAACGTTTCAAGATCGCCGCTTAACGCGTTCGAGGATGACGTGCTTGCGGTGGTGTTGTTCGAAAAAGTCTGGTTGTTTGTGTTGATTTCCATCGGATGTCCTTAAAGTCTCAGGTCAAGGCCTTCGGTTTTGATTGTTAGAATTTGGGTGTCCTCGATGTGTTCATGCCCATAATCTTCGGCTGTACCCTTATTTTGTGTGCCCTGATCGGAGCTAGCATTTTGACCCGAACCAAAGTCGAATGACACATCAGAATACCCAAGCCGCTCGAACTGCTGCCCAAGCGTTTCGATGTTGCGGCGCAAAAGTTCCAGGGTTTCGGGACGCTCTGCCTGAACAACCATCGTGATTGCGGTTTCATTTGCGTTCACAGTCATTCTGACGCGCCCCAGTTCCTCAGGGCTCAATTGCAGATCAATGACGTTGTCACGCGGATTGGCCTTTATCGCATCCGACATTTGCGCAGCGACATAACGGGGCAATTCAGCTTGCGCCACCTTTGCCTCGGCCCCCCTTGATCCGCTGGTCTGACTAAGTTCAGTTGTCGTGACGGATACAATCATGTCCTTTTTAGAACCTTCTGCCACGTCATTTTGTAGCAGCGGTTTTTGCTCTAGCTCGGCCATCGTCGGCTGTGCCTGCACGGTGGGCTGCGCAGGTTCGTTACTGGCAACGAACCGATCTGGTACCTTGCCTTTGCCCACGTCAGCTTTCCGTAGTTCTGTGACATCCGAAAACCTTGAATCACGGTCAGTGATCTTGGCATATCTATCTGCAAACTGAAAAGACTGCGGCTTGCCGGATGCTATTGGCATCGGTTCAGCCGTTTGTCTGGGCATCATCTGCGGCACAACTGAGTTATCTTTAAGGCCGGGCTGCAGGGGAATTGCAGAAGCGGGATCACCGTCAAGCGCAAGCCCGCCAGAACCAATCGTCGTTTCAACAGCGTTTGTGGACGGCGGCAAGACACGCACAGCTTCCACAACGGGTTTCGGATCGGTTGCAGGAGCCAAATCAACTTGCTTGGTGATCCCGATGTTCTCGGTTGGTTTTGCCTCAAACTTAGCATCTGTTGGCGGGAAAAAGCCCTGGTCACTGACAGGCCTGATCGCATTGACGTCAATGGACTGTTGAGTTTGAACGATATTGTTCGTCATCAATATCGGCGAATTCTCGACTTTAGCCTCGAGAGACACTTTTTCGACCGGATTATACTCTTGCATAACCACATCAAACGGCTGCGGATCAGTCTTCTTCGAATCAGCGACCGGTAGCTGAAACTGCACATCTGTGTCGTCAGAAGTGGGCTTTTGGTCAAATGTCTTCTCGATCTGATCAGCTGGCACTTGGGGTGCGGCCTCATCGGCTTCAACCTCGATCGTATCGGCGTCAGACCGAACCAACGCATTTTCTTCTTGCGGAATTTCTATTTTAGAATCAATAGCTTCTTTGCTGGCCAGCTTCTTCAGAACATCCTGGAACTGCAAACTGTCACCAGCAGTCAAAGACGGCTCAATCGACTGACCATCGCCGCTAAGCAAGCCAAGCTGGGGGGTATTGGTCGTGATAAAAGTGAACATATTGCCGTCCCGGAGTTCTTCCTGAGTATTTCGTGAATATGGCGCACGGTGGTTACCAGATATTTACCGCCACGGTGCCATCATCCGAAAAATACGAACAATTGAGGGAATATGCGGATGAAAGAAATGCAAGCAGTCGGCCTTCCCCCGCAAACGACACAGCACAATCAGCGACTTAAGGAAGTGGCCGCACAGATGGAAACCGCATTTCTTTCTGAAATGTTGAAATCAGCAGGCTTGGGCACATCGCGCGAAACGCTTGGCGGTGGAGCAGGCGAAGATCAGTTTCAGTCATTTCTACGTCAGGCTCAGGCTGAACAGATGGTCAAATCCGGCGGTATCGGTTTGTCTGAAGCAATTTTTGAAAGTCTGAAGCAAAAGGTAGATGAAAATGACCCAACATAGTGAACTACTACAAGAAATCGAGAATCTGCTGGATTTTGAACATCGGATTATGATTGAAGGTGATCTTGGCAAATTGTCAGTCGTTGTTGAGCGTAAGGAAAAACTTCTGCAGGAACTGATGCAGCAGAACAACCTAGGCCAAGATTATCTTTCTATATTACGTAAAAAAGCACAACAAAATCAGATGCTGGTTGGTTCGGTCCGCGCAGGCATTGATGCAGCTATGAAAAGATTGCAGGCACTGCAAAAAGCCCAAGACCCATTAACTGTCTATGATCCGTCAGGAAAAACAAGTGATCTTCAAAAAATTGCTAAGAAATCGTTGGAGCGACGCGCGTGATGTACAGAATTTATTTAAAATGCTTCGAATGATCCTTGGTGGTCATTAGGAAAGCCTTAGGCATTTTCGCCCCACAGTGCCCACATGCCCAGAAGGGTGAGGCGGCCAAAACACCGCATCCGTCAGAATGACACCAAACACCGCTTTCAGCGGCATATCAATTCGGCGCAAAGCGCCAAGTAATGAGGGCCTATAATGTCCAGTATTCTGACCAACAACGGCGCAATGGTTGCGCTGCAAACTCTGAAATCCATCAACAACGATCTGGCAAAAACACAATCGGTTATCTCGACCGGTAAAGATGTTGCCAACGCCAAAGACAACGCAGCCGTCTGGGCAATTTCGAAAGTCATGGAATCCGACGTCAAAGGTTTCCAGGCCATTTCCGAAAGCCTGTCCTTGGGTGAGTCGACCGTAACTGTTGCGCGTGAAGCGTCAGAGCAGATCACCGACATCCTGACCAATATGAAAGAGCAGATTGTTGCGTCGCAGGGCAAAAACGTCGACAGAACAAAACTGCAAACTGAAATCGAAGCAAGCATCAGCCAGGTTGAATCGATTGCTGGCGCTGCTCAGTTCAACGGCTTGAACCTGCTGACATCAGGTGATGATGTTGAAATTCTGTCTTCGCTGGACCGTAGTGGCTCAAACGCTCCGACACCATCTTACATCAATGTTGAGCGTCAGGATCTGTCACTTGCATCTAGCGGTGGTACTGCGGCGACATTTGGCACCACAGCGGTCACTGACACCTCAATCATCAGCAATGGCGGCGGTAATGCGGGTACGGCTGCATCGGTTGCTGCATCTGGAACGCAAGTTGTCGCAATTGAAAGCGTCGCAGATGGAAACAGCTATCGTATCACGCTTAACGATACAGCCACAGGCGGCAACGACACGCTGGGTGAAAGATCGTTTGAGTATGTAGCGAACGCAGATGATAGTGCTGCATCTGTGGCGGCTGAACTGACAAACCAGATTTCAAACTTCTTTTCTGTCACGGGCGAAGCGAACTATTCGATCTCTCGCGATGGCGATGAAATCACACTTACCAATAATGGTACCGGTACAGTCAGTTTGAACGCGGAATCAGCAACCGGCGGTACAGCAGGTGTTTCCGCTGGCGGTCTCGGTGATCTGAATGATATCGACGTTACGTCCGATGAAGGTGCGGCAGCTGCGCTGACATCTTTGGAAGGTCTGATTGACCGGTCTATCGACGCGGCGGCTTCGTTTGGTTCGGTTCAACAGCGTATCGAAACTCAGGCTGATTTCGTTGGCAAACTGACCGACAGTCTGAAATCTGGTATTGGTTCGCTGGTTGACGCCGACATGGAAGAAGCCTCGGCCCGTTTGCAGGCCCTTCAGGTTCAGCAGCAGCTTGGTGTTCAGGCGCTGTCGATTGCCAACCAGGCACCTCAGTCGATCCTGTCACTCTTCCGTTAAGATGATGACATCCGGGGCGATTTTAATCATCGCCCCGGGCATTCCCAAGATCCTCAGCAGAATGTCAAACGGAAGGACTTGACGTGAACGCATTCCAACAGGCGCAATCTGCATATTCATCGGTTGCCGCACCTATACGCACACATCGCAGCACTGAGTACGACGCATTCGCAAAAGTCACGCGTCAACTCAAACTGGCCGCATCAGGACATAAGAAATCTGTTCATGAACTGGCTCAAGCAATACACGACAACCGCCGTCTTTGGACACTTTTAGCTGTTGACGTTGCAGATGATGACAACGGTTTGTCGCCCGAATTGCGCGCAAACATTTTTTATCTGGCCGAGTTTACTCAGTTACATAGTCGCAAGGTACTCAAAGGCGAGGCAAGCGTTGACGCTTTGATTGAAATCAATGCATCCGTTATGCGTGGACTACGCCAGAGAGAAGGTGCGCTATGAGTGGTTTGGTTTTGAAACTTAGCCCGGGCGAGCGCGTTTTGATAAATGGTGCAGTCATCGAAAATGGTGACCGCCGAAGCAAACTGTCGGTCGTTACCCCAAATGCGAATATACTACGCCTGCGCGATGCGATACATCCCGAAGAAGCCAAAACACCGGTGAGGCGCGTATGTTACATTGCACAACTTGTGCTGTCCGGTGATGTAGATCCATCCGAAGCAAGGACACAGCTGCTAAATGGAATTGAGCAGCTTAGCCAGGTCATGACCGACTATGACAGCAACAATAAACTAGATCATGCAACCCAGGCTGTCTTGGCGGGGCAATATTATCAGTGCCTAAAAGCATTACGCGGCCTTTTGCCACGAGAAGATCGTCTATTCGCGGTCTGTCCGTCATGAGCTTTACACCCGTTTTGCCATTCAGCGGATATTCCGGCTGGCTTTTTCTAGAGCGGACTTTGGAGACGCAGAAAAACAGCTTTGTTCAATCTCCTACGATTGAGCGGAATACAAAGCACTTTGCCGAGAACATCTCGTCCATAACAACGGCCGAAGAACTGATGGCCGACCGACAAATGCTTGAAGTGGCCTTGGGTGCTTTTGGTTTGGATGAAGACATAAATAACAGCTTCTTTATCCAGAAGATACTGGAAGACGGTACCAGTGCAGACGACGCGCTGGCACGGCGACTGGCTGACAAAAGATATGCCGAGTTCTCGGACGCTTTTGGCTTTGGATCAGCCACTAGCCCCAAAACACAACAACCTGGTTTTGCTGATCAAATGCTTGAAAAGTATCAGGCAAAACAGTTTGAAATTGCTGTAGGCGAACAAAACGAGGATATGCGTTTGGCCCTCAATGCCGAGCGTGAGATCGAAGCCTTGGCGTCTGACAGGGTTTCAAACGATGCCAAGTGGTTCAAGATCATGGGCAGCCCACCTTTGCGAACTGTTTTCGAGACGGCTTTGGGACTGCCATCATCGTTTTCGCAGCTTGATTTGGACCAACAACTAGAAAGCCTGAAAGACAAAAGTGAACAACGGTTCGGCACCAGTGAAATCGCGGATTTTGCAGACAAAACTGTTACGGACGATCTGGTCCGGCAGTTTTTGGTAATGTCTGAAATTAATGCGACGCGAAACTCAACATCGTCCGGCGCGATTGCGCTGACGCTGTTACAAGCCGCTTCAGCCTAGAAAGCTAGTTCCGCAGTTCGTCTGGTTCCACGCCCCAAAGGGATGATCTTGGCGCCCATCCACGGTGGCCGGACGCGGAAAGTTGGCACCAAATTTCGTCGCATTTTCCCAGCTGCGCAATAACACCAAATTCAAGTTGTGCGACCACTTGCGATCCGTCATTTGGTCGTGCCTTTAACTCGATGAGATCCTGTTCGACAAAAACAGTGCGATTACCAGACAAAAGCGTGTAATGCATCCAGCCCCCTGCCCCGTCACGATCTTCGACCCGACGCCAATGACCGTGTTCGGCCACGATACGCAAAGGCATATCGCGCCGCTTGAAAACCCAATCAATACGATGTGTCATGGATGGTCCGCGCCTGACATTGCCCTCGGCTGCCTTAAGCGACACATATCGCGGCAAAGGCAAGTTAGTTACCGGCCCGCGATCCGCAATAGCTGTTCCGGTCAAAAAGAAAACAAGTGCAAATACTTGCAACGCCCGCTTGTGTATCACAATAGTTCTGCTCATCCTTGGTGTTAGATCATGCACCCTTATCTTTAGAACGATACTGCCATGAGAACTTGAGCTAGAAAAGTCGAGGAAGCGAACTATGCCTGCTGAACGTCTGAGTGTTGTTGTAACGCGACGGTTACCCGAAAGCGTCGAAACCCGTCTGGCTGAGTTATTTGACGTTCAGGTGCGCTCGGACGATACGCCGATGAACCGTGATGAACTAATTACGGCCATGAAAAATGCTGATGTGCTGGTTCCCACAATCACAGACAAATTGGATGCGTCGACAATCGCCCAAGCTGGACCAAAACTGAAACTAATTGCAAACTATGGTGCAGGTGTTGACCACATCGACATACATACGGCCCGCCAACGCGGGGTGCTGGTTTCAAACACACCCGACGTCGTCACGGATGATACCGCGGATATGGCCATTGCCCTGATACTTGCGGTGACCCGACGTATCCCGGAAGGCTTGGCAATGATGCAATCGTCTGACTGGTCCGGATGGGCGCCCACCGCATTTCTGGGTGGACGGCTAAGTGGCAGGCGGCTTGGAATTCTGGGGATGGGTCGCATTGGGCAAGCAGTGGCCGAACGGGCAAAAGCATTCGGCCTGCAAATTCATTACCACAATCGCACCAGATTACGCCCTGAAATAGAGGCGCAGTTCGAAGCCACCTATTGGGAAAGTCTTGATCAGATGGTCAGCCGCATGGATATCCTGTCGATCAACTGCCCCCACACACCGTCGACATTTCACCTGATCAATGCCCGGCGCCTGCAGCTTATGAAGCCGACAGCCGTTCTGGTGAACACGTCGCGCGGCGAAGTGGTCGATGAAAACGCACTGACCCGCATGCTGCGGTCCGGACAAATCGCGGGTGCGGGTCTGGATGTCTTTGAACATGGCCACATCGTGAACCCCCGCTTGCGGGAACTAAAGAACGTCGTACTGCTGCCCCACATGGGATCGGCCACGCAAGAAGGCCGGGTTGAGATGGGCGAAAAGGTCATCATCAACATCAAGACATTCGAAGATGGTCACAGACCCCCCGACTTGGTTCTGCCATCGATGCTTTAATCCGACCTGCGCTGAAATGTCAGATAATGTGGCCTTCGCCCTTCTCGAAGGGCCTTTTGCTCATACCGGGTTGAATACCAATCCGGCCAGGGCGTTTTCCAATCACGCGCATGATCTGCACACCAATCGAAGCCATGTTTTGGCACCTGCTCAAGGGTTTGCCGAACGTAGTCCGGAATGTCCGTCGCAATACGAAGTTCAGCCCCCGCTTTCATAACGCGCGCTAAGGGCTCAAGGTACTCTGGCGTCACAAATCTGCGCCGATGGTGGCGTGCCTTTGGCCAGGGGTCCGGATACAATAAAAAGACTTTTGTGATCGACTGCACAGGCAGTACGTCAAAAAGATCACGAACGTCGCCCGCATGAATTCGAAGATTTGTAACAGCGCAGCCCCGTATCTTTCCCAACAACATGGCGACGCCGTTAATATAGGGCTCGCACCCGATCATCCCGACATCGGGATTTGACGATGCCTGATGGACAAGATGTTCGCCGCCACCAAAGCCGATCTCTAACCAGATATCCGCGTCATCAAACAGCGACCTAAGATCCAGATCATGGCGATCAGGATTTGTGCCCCAATCAACTGGTCCCGGTGAAAGATGCGCCAGATCCTGATCCAAATAGTCCTGTTGCCGGTCCCGAAGCCCCTTGCCTTTGAACCTGCCATAGAAATTGCGCCATGGCGCACCCGAAGGATGTTTGCGATCAGTCATGGCCGGTCTGGTACAATGTCTGACCTGACATCGCAATTGGCAGAAAAAAGCGCCCGAGAATGCTCGGGCGCCAGTCACGGAACGAGGGACAGTGAAGTAAAGCACAAGGGTTCCGAACTTGTGCTTCTGTTAAAAGAACATAGGCGTATCGTTCTCCTGTTAAAGAGAATGTAATATACCTGTGAACAGAGTGTTAACGCAGCGTACGCTGCTAGTCGAAAATATCTTCGACGATATCGAAGGCCTCATCCAGAATGCGAGAGGCCAGACTTTTCCTCTTTTTCTTACGGCGGCGGGGCTGTTCCCAATTATTCTTAGCATACTTGCGTGGATGCGCGGGTTGGGGCTTCATTTTCTTGCCTTGATGCCCCATTGGCATAATTTTCAGATCGTGCAGTGGCGCCCCACAAGCCGAACACGCCAGTTCGTGCCTTTCACGTCCTTTCAGCACCAAAGCGGCCTTGGTGCCGCAATAACAACATTTGACAACTTTTGTGGTCGGCATCAAATTTCCTTTCGTAAACTTGCATATAGGGCCACAGCCGCTGCATTTGAAACGTTCAAGGATCCAAAATTTCCGTGTGCGCTAATTCGCACCAATTTATCCACGGTTTCCTTGGTGCGCTGCCGTAGCCCTGGCCCTTCGGCACCAAGCACCAGTCCAATCGGACGATCAATAATCTGACCCGTTGCGTGTTCGATCGTCTGGTCCGCTTCACCATCCAACCCGAAAATCGTATATCCAATCGCCTGAAGTTTCTCGATTGTCTCTGCCAGATTACGAAGCCGTAAATACGGTTGTCGTTCCAGTGCGCCGCTGGCTGTTTTCGCCAATGCGCCGGTCTCTGGGGCCGAATGTCGCAGGGTGCCAATAACCGCAAGTGCCCCGAAAACCTCGGCAGATCGCAAAATCGCGCCCACATTATGCGGATCCGTCACGCGATCCAGCAGGATGATACGCGGCGGTGATCCGTCGTCGCCGATTACAACATCTTCAAGCCGCCCCCAGTTCAGTGGCTTGACTTCAAGTGCGGCCCCCTGATGAACCGACTGAGGATCCAGTGGCGCGTTAAACTTTCGCGGATCAACAATTTCTGGCGTCATATCAGAGCTATGAATAGCATCCGCCAAACGATCCGCCGCATTCCGCGTTACAATAAGCCGCAGTTTTTCACGTTTGGGATTCAGCAATGCATCGCGAACAGCATGCAGACCGAACAACCACACCGTTTCAGCGGCCGCGGCCCGCTTGGAACGTTCTTTTTCAACAACCCATTTGGGCTTTTTCATCACATCATCCCTTTCCCACCTTCCTGCGCACAGGTTGGCTTAAGTGCAAGGCATTTTCCTGTTGACGATACAAGACCTGAGCGGTATCCAGCGCTCCAGTTTGGGCGACAGGCCGCAAGGTGTGGCAGGGGACTGTAACTCCCTCGCGGAGACGCACGCCTGGTTCGATTCCAGGGTCGCCCACCAAATCTTAAAAAAATACAATAAAATCAATAGTGTAGTGCGCCGCAATCACTCCGTTAGTTAGATAGTAAACATATCAATAGGTTAGAACGAATGTGTCCCGCAAAAATCAGCATATGTTAGAGTTGGCCCGACAAATCTGAACAGTTGAGTTAGGTGGATTTTTTGCTCTTGATGCGGCAGCGTGGCGGGACGAAGGAGCGAAAATGGCA
>NZ_JACNMP010000034.1 GCF_017592335.1 Pseudaestuariivita rosea
GTGGTCAGCTTTGGAGGATCGGATCGGCGCGCTGCGCATGGTCACATCGAAGATATCGGAGACTTCAGACAGGCTGATCGGTGTGATGGGCTTGTGCATGATCGTGTCACACGCCTCGCATAGTGCGGTCAGTTTGGTGCGCGCGCCGTCCGTCTCGCAGTCGACCAGTGCGCCCGCCGGTTTTCGTGCCGCGCGACATTTCAAACAATAGAACTCATCGCGAGACAGATGGGATTTTCGCGCCTGCCTTTGCCCTTCAATAAAACTGATAAGCGCATTACCTCGCACCAACGTTGGCCGCTCACTCTCTAGGGCCGGGAGGCCTTGCTTGATCCAAGCGCGAATGGTGCGGTCAGAACCGCCGGTCACACCCGCCGCCTCTTGGATCGTGTAGCAGCGGAGTGATTTGATCCCGCTGAGTTTGGCTGATTTTGGCATCGGGTCTTACGCCTCGTACCTTGCCAGCCAATCGTGGATGGCGTCCACCCGGATCAGTCGGCGCGTGCCGATCTTGATGCTGGCGATATCGCCCTTGGCCAAGGCCGCGTAGAGCGTTGTGCGCCCCAAACCGGCGAGCCGCGCGGCCTCGTCAGGCGAAACAGCGATTGGGGGTTGCGGACGGTTCGGTTCAACTGGGTTAGTCATGGCTCATTCTCCTTTGTAAGAGCATGAGTGAACCTTGACGGACCCAACCTGAGCAGAAACAGAGGCGAGGTTTCTGACCGGTTATAGCCTGCGTAGTCATCCACCTGCAGGATGCCGCTGAAGCCCTTCAAGATGTTAGAGTTGGCCCGACAAATCTGAACAGTTGAGTTAGGTGGATTTTTTGCTCTTGATGCGGCAGCGTGGCGGGACGAAGGAGCGAAAATGGCAAGACGACCAAGACGGACCCACAGCCCTGCATTCAAGGCGAAAGTCGCGTTGTCGGCTTTGAAGGGCGACAAGACGATGAGCGAGCTGGCGACACAGTTCGATGTGCATCCAAACCAGATCAAGCAGTGGAAGGATCAGCTCCTCGACGGCGTGACGGATGTCTTTGACAACAAGCCCAAGGCCTCGAAGGCACCAGAGATCGATGTCAAATCTCTGCATGCGAAGATTGGTCAGCTGACGCTGGAAAATGATTTTTTGGAAGGAGCGCTCGACAAGGCCGGTCTGTTGCCGAGCGCAAAGAAATGACGGATCGCTCGCACAAGCTGAGCCTCGCGCGGCAGGCCGATCTGCTTGGGATCAGCCGGGGCAGTCTGTACTATGAGCCGCGTCCGGTCTGCGAAGACGATCTAAAGCTGATGCG
>NZ_JACNMP010000035.1 GCF_017592335.1 Pseudaestuariivita rosea
ACGCCTTCATCTGCCAGTTCAGCGTGAATGCGCGGCGCACCATAGGTTTGCTTTGATGCTTCATGGATGGTGGCGATCCGGTCAGTTAGCGCGTCATCGGCAACCTGTCGGACACTGGGCGGGCGGCTGTGATGGGCATAGAAACCGCTGCGGGACACACCCATGCGCGCGACATCAACTGGATAGAATACTCGGCTTGGTTCGCGGTCATGAATTCGAAGACCTCCGCGATGTCACGTCGTTTTGTGCAAACCAAGCCGCGGCCTTTGACAGTATGTCCCGCTCTTGCCGAAGCTGTTTCAATTCTCGGCGAAGTTGCCTCAGTTCTTCCAATTCGGCGCTTGTCAGACGGTCATCGCGTTCACCATCATCAGCACTGGCCTGCTTCACCCAATCATGGATTGTGGCAGCGCAGGGTTCATACTCCCGCGCAAGGCTTTCAACACTACGGCCAGCTCGCGCAAGCGCAACCAATTGTTCCCTAAATCCCGCGGGGTACGGGTTCCTCGTTCTCGGCATGAAAAACACTCTCCTTCATCAGTGAAAAAGTGTCCATCAAACCGGGGGAACTCCAGAATAACCTGGGCCGCTCATTGAATTACAAGAGATCAAGCCTTCTTCGAAGATAGGATATAGGCACTCTCAAACAAAGCAGGCCTTCGCACATTTTTTGCGAACGGCAGAAAAGTCCGCAAAGCGATTATTTATCGTTATGGTTACTTGCACTTACTCAGAAACGTGGGCTCGGGAGCATTGGTTCACCTGCCATGCTGATCCTGTCAAACAGAACCACAGATGCCCTATTCCGGATCGGTGCTGAAGATTAGGCGTTCTTCGCAGGGGGCGACGCGGAGGATGTTGGTGGTGCCTTGCACGTTGAAGGGGACGCCGGCAGTGACGACGATCTGGTCGGTCTCACTCGCGTAGCCTTCGGTTCGGGCGGCGCGGGCGGCTGAGACGACGGCCATTTTGAACCGCGTCACATCGCCTGAGGACAGCACGCAATTGATCCCCCAGGACAGACACAGGCGCCGGGCGGTTCCGACCAGCGGCGTGATCGCGATGATTGGCACGCGCGGCTTTTCGCGGGACGTCAGTATGGCGGTTGTGCCCGACTGGGTAAAACAGCAGATCGCCTTGACGTCGGTGGTTTCCGCAATTTCGCGGGCGGCGGCCACGATACCATCGGGAACGGTGGTGCGTTTGGCGCTGCGCGAGGCTTCGATGATGTCGCGGTAGGTCGGGTCGCCTTCGACCTCGACCGCGACGTTGTTCATGGTTGTCACGGCTTCAATCGGGAAGCTGCCTGCGGCGGATTCAGCCGATAGCATGATGGCGTCTGCGCCTTCGTAGATTGCGGTGGCGACATCGCTGACCTCGGCGCGGGTGGGCATTGGGCTTTCGATCATGCTTTCCAGCATCTGGGTGGCGACGATAACGGGTTTGGCGGCGGCGCGGCATTTGCGGACCAATTGTTTCTGGATGGGTGGCACGTTCTGGACGGGCAGTTCCACGCCCAGATCGCCGCGGGCCACCATGATGCCGTCGCTGGCTGCCAGGATTTCATCAAAGCTTTTGACGGCGGTCGGTTTTTCGATTTTCGACAGGATCGCCGCGCGACCCTTTGCCAGGTCGCGGGCCTGTTCCACGTCGCGGGCGCGCTGGACAAAGGACAGGGCCAGCCAGTCGACGCCCAACTGGCAGACGAATTCCAGATCGCGCAGGTCCTTTTCGGACAGCGCGGCCAGGGGCAGCACCACGTCGGGCACATTGACGCCCTTGCGGTCGGAAATGATACCCCCCGCTACCACGATGCAATCGGCGTAGTCCTTGCCGCAGTCTTCGACGCGCAGACGGATTTTGCCATCGTTGACCAGCAGGGTTGCGCCCGGTTCAAGCGCTTCGAAGATCTCGGGGTGGGGCAGCGTGACGCGGTCGCTGTCGCCGGGTTTGTCAACCAGATCCAGACGGAATTTTGCGTCGACCTCCAGGTCTTCGGCCCCGTTCAGAAAGGTGCCGACGCGCAGTTTCGGCCCCTGAAGGTCGGCCAGAATGGCGATGGGGCTGCCCAGATCTTTTTCCACCTGGCGAATGATTTCATGCCGTGCGCGGATTTCGTCGTGATCGCCATGGCTCATGTTCAGGCGAAAGACATCGGCGCCCGCTTCGTGCAGGGCCCGGATCATTTCATAATCGTTTGAGGCTGGACCCAATGTGGCCACGATCTTGACGTTGCGCAGGCGCCGCATATTGCTTATCCCTTTTTTGCCGCCGGATATGGCCTTGTTATCGCTAGCATATGTCAGTCTTATTGCGTATTTCCCTTTGGGGCTCAACCGCCCTGGGGGTCAGAAGGAATGAAAATCGGGAATGAACGACGAACCCTATCATATTATAGGCAGTGACCGCCCCGGACGCTGGATTGTAACCTGTGATCACGCGACAAATCGGGTGCCCGAGATGGTGAACGGCGGTGATCTGGGTGTCTCAACAGCCGATATGAACCGCCATATCGCTTATGATGTGGGGGCGGCGGGGGTTGCGTGTGAACTGGGGCGGCTGCTGAATTCGCCCGTTATCCTGTCGGATTTTTCGCGACTGGTGATTGACCCGAACCGGGGCGAGGATGACCCGACGCTGTTGATGAAGATTTACGATGGCACGATCATTCCGGCCAATCGCCATGCGGATGCGGCCGAGGTTGAGCGGCGCTTAGCGGCCTATTACAGGCCCTATCATGCGGCGCTGTCAGAATTATGCGACGGTCGGCCGAACGCCGTTTTGCTGCCGATCCATTCGTTTACCAATCAGTTGCATGGCCATGACCCGCGACCCTGGCAGGTTGGTGTGCTATATGCCGGTGATGATCGCCTGGCGCGCACGCTGATCAGCCGACTGCAGCAGGAAACCGATCTGTGTGTCGGTGACAATCAGCCCTATGCGGGGCATCTGCCGGGGGATTCGGTGGACAAGCATGCGCTGACCCATGGCCGGCCGAATGTATTGGTCGAAGTGCGTAATGATCTTATTCGTCTTAAAGACGATCAGCGCGCCTGGGCCGCGCGTTTGGCCCCGATGCTTGAAGAGGCGCTGGAACAGGCTCAATTATAGAGAAAAGGGGAATATGATGGACGATCAGACACAGATTGAACTTGAAGCCGCAGCCTTTCGCCGGTTGCGTGACCATTTGGCTGAACGCACCGATGTGCAGAACATCGATATGATGAACCTGGCCGGGTTCTGCCGCAACTGCCTAAGCCGTTGGTATCAAGAGGCCGCGAATGACCGCGGGATCGAGATGTCGAAGGAAGAGGCGCGCGAGGCGTTCTATGGCATGCCCTATGCCGAGTGGCGCGATAAATATCAGACCGAAGCGACCGCCGAGGCACAGGCGGCGTTCAAGGAGAGCCACGGTTGATCAGCGGAATTTCGCCGAATTGTTTCGGGAAAGTTGCGTGAATCGTTAATAAGCGAGACATTCAGTTACTTTCACTGGGTAAATTACGTGTTAAATGTGCCGTAATGTACCCTGTGATAAGGTCACTAATGTGGTCCTTGCAGGAGATGGAGACGTGTTTTTCCGGCGTAACAAATTTCATTCGGAAGGTCTTTCGCAGAAGACTCGAGAGATCGAGGGAGAGGCGTTGCCCATGCTGGACGGGACAGATGATCTTGTGATCAAGTCCGCATTATCCAAGACGTCAACCATGCCCGACCCGGCGCCCCAGGTGGCTTCTGATGATGAACTATACGCCATCATAGCGCGGAACCCCGATGATGATCCTGTCATTCTGAAGGACTATGACCCCGTGAAAGACGGGCGTCTTAGCGTGATCACCAGTATTGTCGGGCGTCTTAGCCTTAAGATAAGCGATACGGGCGATACGTTGATCTATGTTGGTGATGTCCAGATCGCTGCCGTTCAGGGTGTGCCGAATCTGTCCGAGACCGATATCCACTTTGAACTTATCTCGCCCACCGCCGACCTGGGTGATGAACCGGGGCTGTATCAGCAAAGCCTTGGATCACGCGCCATGGTCATTGATGATTTCGACCCCGAGGTCGAAAAGCTGGAACTGGACCACGAACAGGGATTCAAGACCTGGACTGCGGTTGATCGTGTTGATGGGAAAGGCGCCAATCTGATCTATGCCGGTCGTGTTGTGGCGGTTTTGAAAGGTGTGCGCGCCTATCAGCTGAACAAGAAAAACATTCTGATCTGCTGATTTTTGACAGCCACGCCTGTTTTTCGGCGATGTCCCCATATGAAATAGTGTAAACGGCAATCATGCTGTTTACTTTACCTGATCACGATACCCTGTATCACGCGCTGGTCACACGGGACGATGCCTTCGACGGGCGTGTCTTTGTTGGAGTGACGTCCACCGGCATTTTCTGCAGGCTCAGTTGCCCTGCGCGCAATCCCAAACCGGAAAACTGCGTTTTCTACGAAACGGTCGCAGACTGTATGCAGGCCGGGTTTCGCCCCTGCAAACGCTGCCAGCCGCTGAATTTCATGGCGGGCGGGGATGAGGTTATGCTGACCTTGGTAAAGGCGCTGGCCGCTGATCCGCAACGGCGCTGGACCGAAGATGATATCATTCGGATGGGGTTTGACCCCTCAACAGTACGGCGCAATTTCAAGCGGCAGTTTGGGGTCACCTTTCTTGAAATGGCGCGATTGAACCGTCTTCGCGTCAGTTTTGAAACGCTGGCGGGTGGCGGCAGTGTGGTCGATGCCCAGCTTGATGCAGGGTTTGAGTCACCCAGTGCGTTTCGTGCAGCCTTTACCAAAATCATCGGTCAGGCGCCTGGGCATTTTGTGGATGACGCTGTGCTGAAGGCCGATTGGATTGAAACGCCGCTGGGATCAATGGTGGTGATCAGCGATGCCAAGGCCATTCATCTGCTGGAATTTGTGGATCGCAAGGCCTTGCCTGCGGAGTTGAAAAAGCTGGCCAAGATGTGCAGCGGGCGGATCGGGTTTGGCCGGTATGCGGTCGTTGATCAACTGGAACAGCAGCTTGCGGCCTATCATGCGGGGCAGTCGGCGCGGTTCACGGTTCCGCTGGTTTTCCATGGGACCGGGTTTGAAAAGAAAGTCTGGCGGGCGCTTTGCGCTATTCCGGAGGGCGAAACGCGCAGCTATGGCGAACTGGCCCGGATCATCGGGCAACCGACCGCCACCCGCGCTGTGGCCCGCGCGAATGGGGCCAATCAACTGGCTTTGGTTGTTCCGTGCCACCGCGTTGTAGGTGCCGATGGATCACTGACCGGCTACGGCGGCGGCCTGTGGCGTAAACGGCAGCTGATTGAGATTGAACGTCAGTTTACTCAGGACCTTCAGAAAAGGGCATAGAATGACCACACAAGTTGAAATGGCACAGCGGTTTCAAAGCCTTCATGTGCCAGGTGGCCCGCTTGTGCTTTACAACATTTGGGATGCGGGCAGTGCGAAGGCGGTTGCAAATGCGGGCGCGAAAGCGATCGCGACCAGCAGTTGGGCTGTGGCCGCAGCAAAAGGGTATGCGGATGGCGAGCAGTTGACGCTTGAGCATATGCTGCCGGTCGTCGAGCGGATCGTCAGTTGCGTTGATCTGCCTGTTACGGTAGATTTCGAAGGGGGCTATGCGGCTGATCCGGATGGGATCTATGAAAACGTCACTCGGCTGTTAAAGCTTGGTGTGATTGGCCTGAACTTTGAAGATCAGGTCGTTGATGGGTCGGGTCTGTATGGTATTGAAGAGCATGTTCAAAGGCTGGCCGCTGTACGCCGCGCTGCGGATGATCTTGGTGTTCCGGCCTTTATCAACGCGCGGACGGATGTTTTTCTGAAGGCGGCGCCGGATGCTGATCACGCAGAGCTATTGGGCGATGCCTTGGCGCGTGAGGCCGCCTATGCCAAGGCTGGTGCTGACGGTTTCTTTGTGCCGGGATTGTTTGACGATGATCTGCTGCGGCAGGTTTGCCAGAAAGCGTCCCTGCCGATCAATGTGATGATCATGGATATGCAGGCCGACATTGGCAAAGTGGCGGGTCTGGGCGTTTCACGGATCAGCTTTGGCCCCGAACCCTATATCAGTCTTTCGAACAGTCTTGAGAGCGCGGCAAAAGCCATCATCGGCGCGTGATGTCTAGTTCTGCGGCCAGGTCAGCGGGTCCAGCTGCAGAAGGTCTGATAGCTGTTGATAGACTTGGGGTTCATCCTGTTGCAGGGCTGCGGGCTTTTCGAAGAACAGTTCGATTGCAACGGCAAAGAATTCTTCGTGCCCGGTTGCGCCGTAGGGGTCGATCACCGTCGTACGACCGGTTTCGGTGGCCTGAACATGGCGATCATAGGCTTCAAGAATGGTGCGTTCCCAATCGGCAAAGCTTTGGCCCCGGTTCAGAACAGGTGCGCCGTTGGTGTGGCCGGACAGCTGATCCAGTTGATGGGCGAATTCATGCAAGACAAGATTGCGCCCGTCTTCGTCATTGATGCCACCCTGATATGTGTCGGCCCAAGACAAGATAACCGGCCCATAGGCCCAGCTTTCACCAAGTCGAATTTGTTTATGTTCCCGAACCACATAGCCATCATGTGACGTTTGAAGGGACTGGAACGCACCAGGATAGATCAGGATGGTGCGCAGGTGTTTATACCATTGGTCGGTGTTCATGACCAAAAGACAGGCCTGTGCAGCGATGGACAGCTGCATGTCATCGGTCACATCCAGCCCGTCGCACCCGACAAAGGTGACCTGATCCAGAAACAGGTTGATCCTGCCTTCCAGTTTGGCGTTCAGATCGGGGGGCAGGCGGCGGATCAGGGGGATCTGATCGGCAATGATCGTGCGTTCCTGGTCCGTCAGCGGCGATGCCAGCAGGGTCTTGCGGGCGCGATGCCTGGACCATCGGTGATATCCGAACCAGCCGGCAACCAGAATGATCAGCGTTATTACGATATGCATCTGTTTTATCTATGTGTTCTGATCATTCGTAACAGATGTATAGTTGCCATAGTGGCGGTTTGAGGTCCCGGATCAAGTCCGGGACTGCGCCAGTGTGTCAGACCTTTTGGTTGGCCTCTTCGATATAGGTGCGCAGTTCTTCCGCTTCGTGGCGGGCATCGCGCAGACCGTCCATCGCTGCGCGCAGTTCAGCTTCGGTCTGGGCCAGCTGATTGGTCATCTCGGCTTCGCGCTGCTGCATATAGGTGATGGCCTGATCACGGGTTTCTTCGGCTTCGTGCAGGGCCTGGGCCATTTTGTCCAGCTCGCCAATATCTGATTTTGTCACCCGCGCGAACCGGTTGACCAGCCAACTGGCGAACCAGCCTAGACAGAAGGCCACAAAAAGAATGGCGGCCGTGGCGATTATAAACTGAAATCTATTCATTGGTTTCCGTTTCGTTTTCAGGCGCGGCAGGGGCGTTGTTCTGTTGAGGTGCCGCACCAGGACCGGGCATCGGCGCTTCGATCATTTCAAGGCCGGTGGGCTCTTCCACGACAGGTTCAGGGACAATCAGTGAAAAAACGATCCGCCGGTTCAGTTCGCGCCCTTCCTCGGTTTCATTTGTGGCAATGGGCTGGGCTTCGCCATAGCCAACGGCCACCAGACGGTCAGGTGGGGTGCGTCGTTCGACCAAAGCGCTGCGCACGGCCTCGGCACGTTCCTTGCTCAGCTGTTGGTTCATGATTTCGCGGCCCTGGCTGTCGGTGTGACCGCCAATTTCGATGCGGAAATCGTGGCAGCCTTGCAGGATTTCGGCGATCTGGTCGATCTTGCCCATACCCAGTTCGTCAACATCGGCTAAACTGGGTTCGAACGTGATCTTGGTTTCGGATTGCACGTCTTGGATCGCGGCCAGGCATTCTTCGGGATCAAGGAGCGACGCGATGGGATCCAGGGCCTCTTGATAGGTCACATCGATGGTATAATTTTCAGCCTCGCCCAGTTTTTCGGACAAAAGGCGCGAAATACGGGCGCGGGCGTCGGGGTTGCCGGTGTTACCGCGTACCTCGACCAATTCCTGTTGCACGACCACGGCGCCATTGTTGACCTCGGTCAGGGCTTGCAGGCCCGCCAGGACACGTTCGGACCAGCCATCGGGCAGGTCTTCGTCAATCAAAACACCCACATACAGATTCTGTCGGCCGAACCGCGAAATCGCATAGCTTTCAGTGGCGTCGCGCAGCAGTTCACTGGCGACGCGACCGCGCAGTTGCACAAGCCCTTCGGGGCTGCGGGTGGCGACAAATTCCGGTGCAGCTTCAGCGCCGGGGCGATCCAGTGGTTCGGGCAGGATGGCGTGCAGGCTGAAGGCGGGTGGCAGACTGCGATCAAGGGCGCCGGCGACGCGGTCGAATACGGCCTGCGGTGTGTCGGGCTGGGCGATCAGCGTCACATCAGTGTCAGCATAGGTGATCGACCCGGCACCAAGTTCGGCAACGGCATTGATCCCCATCGCAGTGGCTTCCGCCCATCGCGGCGATGGCATGCCAAGCCCAAGGGTGCAATCCACGTCGCCTTCTATACCGGCGTCGGTGGCCGCAGTTATGATCTGAGAACGTGTTTCACTCGAGTCCGCCGCACAGGCATCAAAACGCGGGCCATCGTCGTCAATCAGAAAGCGAAGGGTAAAGGGGGCCAGGACGGGACGCGGGGCGCTGATTTGCAGATCAAGCGCGATTGTATCGGGCGCATTTCGCGACAGCCTGGTTTCGATCCGGGTCTTATCATCGGCGGTTTCCGCGGCCGCGAAAACAGCGACACGATCAGCCGCGACCGAGATTTTAGAGCGGTCAAAGGTTTCAAGCGCATCCAGCCCAAAGTCCAACGCGTTTTCCCAGCCATCGGGAATGGGATATTCCGCCGTTTCCAGCAGATCCGATACGGTTTTGCCGTCTGCCACATCGCTTATGCGATCCAATAGATCGTCGCGGTCGAAACTGGCCGGCACCAATCCGATCAGAGAGATACCCTGATCGGTGCGCAGAACCTCGATGGAAAAGCGGGGCGCAACGGGCGGCGCGCTTCGAGTGATCTCCATCCGGTCTATGATGCGGGCCGCGTCAACAACAGTTCCAATGCTGGACAGGGCGGCAAAGCGCACTGCTTCATCCGGGGCTTCACCCGTGATGATGACCTGCAGACCGGATGCTTCAACCTCAGCCCAACGATAGTCCTGTTCATCCAGAATATCGCGAATGTCGACTTCGGTGCGGCGTTCAATATAATTTGCGCCCTGCGACGCGGTGAAAACGGCGCCACCCGCGGCCACTGCGAAAACTCCGACGACCAGAAAAACAGAAGACAGGCGCATTGATCAGTTGTGTTCCCTTGTTCAAGGCTAGCTGCATAAAACACTATTGGACCGGGATCAATCAGACCAGAAGCGCCAGTGCGAAAAACAGCGCAGGAATCAGGCCTGTTGTACGATTTGAGCGAAAGAGTCGCAGCAATGCATCAGGGTCCTCTACGTCAAGTTTGCGCAATTGCCAGGTCATGTGCCAGCCCATCGCCCATGGCCCACCCAATGCGATGACCAGGGCCAGCACGTTATTATGGGTCATCAGTGCCATGATGATGCTGACCGCCATCATGACCACCGTGATCATCATGAAGTTGCGCAACCAGAACGGGGTTTTGTCCCCGAAAAGCCGCGCTGTCGATTTTACGCCGATCAGCGCATCGTCTTCGGCATCCTGATGGGCATAGATCGTGTCGTAGAACAACGTCCAGGCGATGCCCGCCAGATAGAGCGCTACGGCGGGCAGTTGTAGTGCCCCGGTATGCGCCGTCCAAGCCAGAAGCGCGCCCCAGTTGAATGCCAACCCCAGAAAAGCCTGCGGCCACCAGGTAAAGCGTTTGGCGAAGGGATAGATCGCAACGGGCAGCAGCGCCAGAATGCCCAGACCGATGGCCGCCCAGTTGAACGTTAGCAAGATGCAAAAGGCGATTAGGGCTTGCGCGACCATCCATATGACCGCGCCCCTGACACTGACCTGACCTGATGGTATGGGCCGCGATTTCGTGCGTGCGACGGCGGCGTCGATATCCCGATCACTGATATCGTTCCATGTGCATCCCGCGCCGCGCATCAGCCAGGCCCCGATGGCGCAGGCCACTGCGATCCACCCATCGTACCAGCTGACCGATTGTGTTGTCAGACAGGCCAGCGCCAGACCCCACCAGCAGGGCAGCAGTAACAGCCATGTTCCAATGGGGCGGTCGGCCCGCGACAGCCGCAAATAGGGGCGAGTGACCTCGGGGGCGAGTGTATCGACCCAGTTGCCTTTGACGGCGTCGGCCACCGTTCCGTTCGGTTCTGGTGTCTGTGGGGCTTCAGTCATATGGTTGGGTCCATGACAGCGAAAATCAGACTTTATGTAGATCACCCGATGGGCCAAGGGCAAACCATTCCCCTGGACCGGGATCAGTCGAATTATCTTTTTAATGTGATGCGGCAGGGCATTGGGGATCAGATTCTGGTCTTTAACGGGCGGGATGGCGAATATTTGGCGTCTGTCAGTGCTGCCGGCAAGCGGAGCGGGGCTTTGACCTGCGACCATCAAACGCGGCCTCTGCAGATGCCACCCGATCTTTGGCTGCTGTTTGCGCCGATCAAAAAGGCGCGGACCGACTTCATTGTGGAAAAAGCCGCTGAAATGGGCGCCGCCCGGATCATGCCGGTTCAGACAGACTATACCAACGCCGAACGTATCCGTCAGGATCGTTTGCAGGCCCATGCGATTGAAGCGGCCGAGCAGTGTGGCGGCACCTTTGTCCCCACGGTCGAGGCCTTGCAGCGGTTGGATAAGGTATTGGATAGCTGGCCGGCTGAGCGCCAGTTGATCTTCTGCGATGAAGAAAAGGTGGGGCAGGGCTTGGCGCTGAAAGCCGGGTCATCGCAGCCCTCGGCCATCCTGATCGGACCCGAGGGCGGCTTTAGCCCGGATGAGCGTGCACGGTTGATGGAGCTACCATTTGTCACAACGATCAGTCTTGGTCCCCGCATCCTGCGCGCCGACACGGCCGCGGTCGCGGCGCTGACGCTTTGGCAGGATCGTTTGGGGGATTGGTGACGGTTTTGGCAGGCAAATTTCAAATCGTAAAAGGCACGATTGCATGAGCTTTATTCGCCCCGAGGTTCAGCACTTTATCCGTCGCTGGCGCGAGGTGATTGCCGGGCTGGTGGTGATGCTTTTTGGGGTCTACTTGCTGATCGCGGGCGTCGGTCTTCAGGTCGCGTTGGGCGGTGTGCTGGTGGTCGGCGGTTTGGTGGGCGGTCTGGCGGGGTACAGACGGGCGCGATTTGCGACCGGCAGTGGCGGCGTTGGCGTTGTTGAGCTGGACGAACGGCTGATCACCTATTTCGCGCCGCAAGGGGGGCGATCGGTGTCCATCGATGATCTGGTTCGGCTTGAGGTCAGGACGACCAACAAGGGTCCCTTTGTCAACGATCTGTTCTGGTACCTGCATTCCAGTGACAGCTATACGCCGCTGATTATTCCCAACGATGCCAAGGGGGTTGAATGCATGTTCGATGTGATCAACGCGCTGCCGGGGGCCGATTACAAAACCGCCACAACGGCCATGACCAGCGCTGAAAATGCCAATTTCGTGATCTGGCAGAAAAGCGCGGTTGCCCTGCATTGACATAAGGATGCTTTCGCATCACCCCTTAAGACCAATTTGTTCACATCGGAGCGCCCATTCATGTCTATTCCACAATCCGGCGGCGGGCCGATCGAACACTATGATCAACTGGCGGAATATCTGGCCAGCGGCTGCAAACCCAAGGAGGATTGGCGCATCGGGACCGAACACGAAAAGTTCGGATATTGCGCCGATACGCTGAAGCCTTTGCCCTACGATGGGCCACGATCGATCAAGGCGATCCTGGAAGGCATGCGCGAAGCCTTTGGCTGGGATCCCTTGTATGAGGGCGAAAATATCATCGGATTGCAGAAAGATGGCGCAAACATCAGCTTGGAACCGGGCGGGCAGTTGGAACTGTCTGGCGCGCCGCTGCAAACGATCCACGAAACCTGCGATGAGGTGAACGAACATCTGCGACAGGTTCAGACAGTGGCCGACCGTATCGGGGCGCGTTTCATTGGCCTGGGTGCTGCGCCCGAGTGGACGCATGATCAGATGCCGATGATGCCCAAGGGGCGGTACAAGCTGATGACCGACTACATGGATCGTGTCGGCACCCACGGCAAACAGATGATGTACCGGACGTGCACTGTGCAGGTGAACCTGGATTTTTCATCTGAGGCCGACATGGTGCAAAAGCTGCGTGTTGCGCTGGCATTGCAGCCTGTGGCGACGGCGCTTTTTGCGAACTCACCCTTTTTCGAAGGCAAGCCGAATGGTCACAAAAGCTGGCGGTCGCGGATCTGGCGGGATCTGGATGCGGATCGCACAGGCATGTTGTCTTTTGTTTTTGAAGATGGCTTCGGGTTTCAGCGTTGGGTGGACTATGCATTGGATGTGCCGATGTATTTTGTCTATCGCGACGGCCGCTATATTGACGCGCTTGGGCAGTCCTTCCGCGACTTTCTGAAAGGTGAATTGCCTGCGCTGCCGGGCGAAAAGCCCACGCTGTCGGATTGGGCCGATCATCTGACAACCCTGTTCCCCGAAGCGCGGATCAAGAAGTATATTGAGATGCGTGGTGCCGATGGTGGCCCGTGGCGCAGGCTTTGCGCGCTGCCTGCCTTCTGGGTGGGGTTGGTCTACGATCAGGCGTCGCTGGATGCGGCGTGGGATCTGGTGAAAGACTGGTCGCCAGAGACACGCGAGGGTCTGCGTGTGGCGGCATCAGAGCAGGGTTTGGCCGCTGATGTCAGTGGCATTCGGATGCATGATTTAGCGAAAGAGGTGCTAGCGATTGCCGATGCAGGTTTGAAGGCACGTGCGCGCGCCGGCGCCGGTGGCTTGGTCCCGGACGAGACCCATTTTCTGAATGCATTGAAAGAAACTGTTGAATCAGGCCTGACGCCTGCCGATGAGTTACTGCTAAAATACAACCATGAGTGGAATAAGAATCTATCGTGTGTATACAAAGAATACTCATATTAGGTTAATTGGTTAATAATCTAATAATTTTGACGCTAATTTCGCAATATTCCTCGACTTTGACATAATCATAACATTATCTTCCGCTTTGAGGGCCGGGGATAATAAAGGGTTATTAAAATGGTTAACAAACATAGAACATCAACATCCCTCAGCACCTTTGGATTGGGTGTTGCGCTTATTTTTAGCGCTGCAGGATTTGCCAAAGCACAGGATACGTTGAATCCGCAGACATTTCGCGCTGATGTGACCATCGCCGGGTCCGACACGATCGGCGAAAACATCATGCCGTTTTTGTTCAGCGGATATGCCGAGTCGCTGGGTGCGGCTGCGACCGTGGTCGAGGTTGATAAAGATGATGTTACAACACCAAGCGGTGAAGATGAAATGCTGGTCGAAATCATCGGAAACGACGGGTTTGGTGACCCTGTCGCAAATGTCCGTGTCATCCAGTCAGGGTCATCGGATGGCTTGGAATCGCTGCTGAACCGTGACGTTGAAATCAGCATGGCCACGCGCCGTATTCGTGACGAAGAGGTTGCTGAATTCGCCGCGGTTGGTGCCCGTGATATGCGGGATTTCCGACAAGAGCACGTCGTGGCCATTGACACGGTGGTTCTGATCGTGAACCCGGAAAACCCTGTCGATGAAATCGCGCTGCAGGATCTGGCGGCGATCTATAAGGGTGAAATCACGAATTGGTCCCAGGTTGGCGGTCCCAACGCACCCATCAACGCCTATACTCGGCAAGAGGGTTCAGGCACCGCGCGGTCGATCTATCGCACCATCGCGCCAAATGACGAAGATTTCAAACCTGCTGCCAACATTAATGTGGCTGATGGCACCAGTGAGATGATCGAATCTATCCGCAATGATCCCAATGCACTTGGGTTTGCCAGTTATTCGCGCAAGCGTGATACCAAACCGCTTAGTCTGATCAGCTTCTGTGGAATCACGGTTTCACCCGAACCCTTTACGGCAAAGGCGGAAGAGTATCTGTTCCAGCGTCGGTTCCACCTGTACACACGGCCGGATACTCTGTCCGACAAGGGTCAGGCCATTATCGACTTTGCGCTGTCACCAGGCGCTGACGATGTGATCACCAAGTCAGGCTATATCAATCTGGGCATTGAGGCACGCGATCAAAGCGAATCGACAGAACGGATGCGCGATGTGCTGCGCAGCACGGATAACCCAGCTGAACTGACTCTGATGCGCGATATCATGGTGGATATGTTTGACTGGGACCGTCTGTCATCCACGTTCCGCTTTGCCTATGGCTCGGCCAATCTGGAAGGTAAGGCGCTGCGGGATCTGGATCGTTTGATACAGTATCTTAATGACAGTCCCGATATCAGCGAAATTGCTGTCGTAGGCTTTACCGACTCGGACGGCAGCTTCGAATCCAACCGCGTTCTGTCTATCGCGCGGGCCGAACGGGTGGCCCAGGCCCTGCGCCAGACCGCAGGCGATGCGCTGCGCAATGTTGATGTCGTGACGAAGGGTTATGGCGAACTGTCGCCGGCCGTTTGCAACAACACCTCAGACGAAAAGGCCCTGAATCGCCGTGTGGAAATCTGGGTGCGCAAGTAACGTATCAAACATTGCATCACCCTGCATATCGGGGTGATGCTTTAATTATTCAGCAAATCGCGATGGAACCGCCGCAAAAGCAGCATACCCGTCGCCCAAAGACCCATCGATAGAAAGAAAACATACAGTACCGAGGTGTAATTTGCATCATAGGTCACAAACAGCCCGCTGCGCATGATGCCGATGATGTGGATCAGCGGGTTGTACCACAGCAGATCGTCATAGGGGCTGGGAACGCTGTCGAATGTGAACAAAATGCCCGAAATGATGAACAAGGGTTTGTTCAGGATCGACCAAATCCTATCCCATAGCGGAAAGCGTTCGATCATATAGCAATTGAATGTACCAACACCGCAGGCCAGCAGCATGGTCAATGCCATGGCCAGCAGGATTTGCGGCACGTCGATAATAATGTTCAGATCGAAAAACAGCACGATCCCCGTCACGACGATCACGAACACGATCACATGGGTCATCGTGTTCAGGATCAGACGGCCGAAAAGCGCGTCGACAAAAGTGACACTGGGGTAAAACAAAAGCGGCCGCGAAAATCCGATGGCAAAACCCATTTTCTGTGTAATATCAGCGTACATCATGTAAGACATGTAGCCGGACGCATAGAAGATCGCGAAATTTGTCCCGATGGGCGGGTTATCGAAAGCAATCGAAAAGACGATACTCAGCAAGGTGATCGCTGCAATCGGTTCCAGAAGGGCCCATAGATAGCCGCCCGGTGATCTGCCATAGGTGGTCGCCATTTCCCGCAGCATCAGGGCAAAGACTGTGCGCACTGTTCGAAACCGTATTTTTTGCATTGCAGGTTGTATCGCCATGCAATTCCACCTTAATTAGAGCTATCTCGCCGAAAACTGGCAACTGGTTTTTTGACCATTTACCATAATTTGACATACAACCATTATTACGGTGACTGGCTTTAAGAAAGGTCAAAGCGATTACGGCCAAGCTTCAACCCGCCCCGCCTGCTGTAAAACCGGTCGCGCCATCCGTGTCGGATGATGTCCCGCGCGCTGGCACGGCGCCTGTGCGCTGGCGTCATCGGGCCTTGCTGCTCAGTTTTTTGGGCTTGGTGTTGCTGCCTGCCTTTGTTGTGATATTTTATCTGTATTCCAGGGCGGCGGATCAATATGCGTCAAACGTGGGATTTACGGTTCGGACCGAAGAAATCAGTTCAGCGTTTGAGCTGCTGGGGGGTGTCAGCGGGATATCAGGGTCAAGCTCATCTGACACTGATATTCTTTATGAATTCATCCAAAGTCAGGAACTTGTCAGTCGCATCGACGCCAGCCTTGACCTGCGCGAGATCTTTTCCAAGGCGCAAGGTGACCCTGTTTTTGCCTTCGATACATCAGGCACGATCGAGGATCTGGTTGATTACTGGCCGCGCATGGTGAACATCTTTTACGATCCGGGCACGGGGCTGATTGAGCTGCGGGTCAAGGCCTTTGACCCCGAGGATGCGACGGCCATCGCGCAGGCAATTTTTGCCGAAAGTTCATTAATGATTAATGATCTATCGGCCATCGCGCGCGATGATGCGACACGCTTTGCCCGGATTGAACTAGAGCGTGCCGAAGAAAGACTCAGGTCGGCGCGGCAGGCTGTGACTAAGTTCCGTACCCGCAATCAGATCATCGATCCGCAGGCGGATATTCAGGTTCAGATGGGGCTGTTGAATACCTTGCAGCAGCAATTGGCCGAGGCATTGATCGAATTGGATCTTCTGCGGGAAACGACACGCCCCGGCGACGCGCGGATCACACAGGCCGAACGCCGTATCATGATCATCGAAGACCGGATTTCGCAAGAGCGTAACAAATTCGGGCTGGCCGCTGGGACTAATCAGGGTCTGGACGGATTTTCGTCAATCCTGGGTGAGTTTGAGCGTTTGCTGGTGGATCGCGAATTTGCCGAACAGGCCTATCTGGCAGCACGTTCAGCCTTTGATACTGCCCAGGCCGAGGCACAACGTCAAAGCAGATATCTGGCGGCTTATCTGAAACCCACCAGTGCTGAACGCGCGGTGTATCCCAAACGTGGCCTGACAGCTTTTCTGATTTTTGCCGGGCTTCTGGTCAGCTGGATCATCCTGGTTCTGATCGCCTATAGTCTGAAGGACCGGCGCTAGGCCATGGTTCGGCTTGAAAACCTGACCAAGACCTTTTTACTGGACGGCACACAGAAAACGGTCGCGCAGGATCTGAACATCACGTTCCCTACGGGAAAATCCGTCGCCCTTCTGGGGCGTAACGGGGCCGGTAAATCGACGTTGCTGAAGATCATAGCGGGCACAATGGATGCCGATCGGGGCCGTGTTGTTTCGACCGGAACATTGTCCTGGCCCGTTGGGTTTGCGGGCAGTTTTCATGGTCAGTTGACCGGCGCCCAGAACATCCGGTTCGTGGCGCGGGTTTATGGCGTTGACACCGACGCGCTGGTTCGGTTCACCGAAGATTTCGCGCAACTGGGGCCGCATTTCAACCTGCCCTTTCGCACCTATTCGGCTGGGATGCGATCACGTCTGGCCTTCGGCGTTTCCATGGGCATCCGTTTTGACACCTATCTGATTGATGAGGTCACGTCGGTGGGCGATGCAGCCTTCCGCGAAAAAAGCCAGAAGGTGCTGAAACAACGGCTTGAAGACAGTGGTGCGATTGTCGTTTCACACTCGATGCCGCTGTTGCGTCAGTTATGTCAGGCGGGTGCGGTGCTGGAAGATGGGCAGTTGCACTATCATGACACGATTGACGCTGCGATCATCCACCACCAGTCGATCATGAAGGCAACTGTGGCCTGAAATCGACTGTATTCATCCAGTATCAGATCATCACATTTATCCAAGGTGACAGCTGGCGCGGCTTGCGTATAGACAGATGGCATACAAGATGGATTCCCGTACTATGACATTGCTTTCACCAGTTCATACCAGTCAATCACCCGCTATTGCCCTTGGTAAACATTTGATCATCGAATTCCAGCAGGCTGAATGCCTGGAACAGCCAGATCCGATTGCCGCTGTCCTGAAGGAAGCCGCCGAGATTGCGGGCGCCACCGTTCTGGACGTCAAGATGCATAATTTTGGCGAGGGTCAAGGTGTCACCGGCGTTGCGCTTTTGGCCGAGTCGCACATCAGCATCCACACTTGGCCAGAACATGGCTATGCGGCGCTGGATATCTTTATGTGCGGCGATGCTGATACCGACAGCAGCCTGGATCATCTGCGCCAGTTCTTTCAGCCCAAATCAGAATCCGTTGTCGTTCTGAACCGCGGTTCTGAGACGATGCTGCGCCCCGGCGCATAGATGAAAAGTGACCGCACCGCACCCAAGGCGGGCGGCTATTTTCCCATCACAATCGGCCTGATCATGGCCGGACTATTTGCCTTTTATCAATGGGGGCCGGGCGGCTTTGCCGTGCCCGACGATCCCTGGCTGCGGTTCAAAACTGTTTTGATAAACATTTTTCGGCACGGGTCGCAGGGGCATTTGCTGGGTAATGTTCTGGTCATCGGCTTTGCCGGATATTTTATCGAAACACGCACCAATTCGCTGCGGCTGCTTGGGTTGGTTGTAACGGCTGCTGTTGTCGGTTCGGCGTTCGAATTGATCATGGTCAATGCGCAGTTCGTCGGTCTGTCAGGGATCGCCTATGCGATGGCGGCCTATGCCCTGTTGCGTCCGCAGGACACTGGGCTTAGTCCGTTCTGGGCGGTAGTGATAGGTCTTGCCGCGCTTTTCGAAACTGTTCATCAATGGTCTGAAATTGCAGTTTACGTACATATCGGCGGCGCATTGACCGGAGGAGCTTTTGCAATGTTAGGTGGATTATTTGGCGGGGGTGGACCGCGTCTGAAACCAATGGAATTCAAACACCTGTCCAAGGTGATCGAGATCATCAACGAAACGGACGAAGACGATGCCGCCGAGGCCGAAGAACACCTGCTGGAAACCCAGTTTCAGGGCATGGCGGTTCTGATTGATGGGGGCAAGGTGATCGGTGTGACGGGTTCAAGCCCGGTTGAAGACAGCGATGAGGCAGTCTGGTTGTCCTGGACCTATCTGTCCGAAGATCATCGGGGCCAGGGCTTGGGTAAGTTCATGGTCGGCGCGCTGCTGGACGATCTGCGGGCGGTCGGTGTGCGCAAGATGTTTATCTCGACCAGCGATTATGTCGAAGATGGCGAAGACATATATGCGGACGCCCGCCGCTTTTATCAGGCCCTGGGCGCACGGGAAGAACTGCGCGTGCCTGCGTACCACAGTCATGACGAGGCCAAGATCGTTTATGGTCTGAATCTGACCCAATCGGTCGTGTCGTCAGATGCGCCGCCACTTGCGACGGGTGTTACATTCACGGGTGCACCAAAGGCCCCGGAATCTGATGGTGGGGCTGCACTGACCTGGCAAGAGGGTGGCGTTGGCGTATCTGGTCTGGCCGAGGCTGTCAGAAAGGCTGATATGGGCAAGGCCCGCATTGTTTTCACGGCACTGCCGCATGATATTTCGGCCTTGGCCGCATCTGAACTGCAAGACTACGGGTTTGAAAAAGTCGGAAGTCTGAAAGATTACTATGCGGCAGGAGAGCCACAGGATTGGTGGTCATATCGATTAAGATAAACTCTTACAATATAAGCTGTTGATTTCTGCTTTCCAGTCCGTAAAACCAAAAATGAATGAGTTCGATTCAATAGGTACGTTATGCAAAACATCAAAACCATAGTCTTTCTAGGCATTGCAGCAGTTGCTGGATATTTCTTTTTTTTCGGTGATGGTGGTGAACAATCTGCCGATTTGGGCCAGGTTCTAGACCGCACGGAATATGCAATTGTGAATTACCACAATTATCTTGAGGAAAATCAGGTCTCGGGCGAATTACCAAGCGAGAACATGAATGAATTCACTGGCGTCATCACAGCGGTGATGAACATTCAGCCAGGTTTCTACGATGATCCTATCGGCATGACGCTGCGCGATGACGCGTCGTTCCTGGGATACGCTGACAAAAACGCAAACGGCATTCAGGATAGTGGCGAAGGTGACGTTTTCACCGTTGAGATCGACGAAGAAAACAACCGTCTGATCGCAACCGATGTTGCTGGAAACTCTTCTGATCTGCGTTTTTCCGGCACTGGTTTTCTTGCAGGCGCTCTGATCGGCAGCCTGATCAGCCGTCAACGTGCAGCCGGCGTTCAGAAGGGCGCTTTCAATTCGCGCCAAACAACGCCCCGCAATCAATACCGTGCGCCGTCCAGCGCGCGTTCCAAAGCACGCTCGGGCGGTGTTGGCACCGGTAAATAAGCCGGTCAAAACCCAAAATCAGGGACCCCGGAGCGTCAAACGCTTCGGGGCATTTTTATGACAGATACAACTCCAGCATCCGTCGAAGATTACACGCAGCTGTCCAGTAAGAAATCCACGATCCTGCTTATGTCGATCATGGTCGTGGCCATGTGCGGGATCGTCTATGAACTGATCATCGGCACCGTTTCCAGCTATCTGTTGGGCAATTCGGTCTATCAGTTTTCACTGACCATCGGGTTTTTCATGTTCGCCATGGGAATCGGGTCACACCTGTCGCGATACGTCAACGGGCGTTTGATCGAGGCATTCATTTATGTCGAAGTCGCGCTGGCGCTTTTGGGCGGCATGTCCAGCATTGCGCTGTTTCTGATGTTCCCCTTTGCGCCCTGGATGTATCAGGTCGTGATGTTCGGGCTGATCTTCAGCATCGGTACGCTGGTCGGCTTGGAAATACCGTTGCTGACGCGGGTGCTGTCGGCGCGGCAGGGCACGCGGACGTCAATCGCGGACGTGATGTCGCTTGATTATATCGGTGCGCTGTTCGGGTCGGTTGCCTTTCCACTGATGTTACTGCCGTCGCTTGGGTTGATCACGGCGTCCTTTGCCATCGGTTTGATCAACATCGCGGTCGCGCTGCTGAACGTAATCTGGTTGCGGGATTATCTACGGTCGCCCAAGCGCACGCTTTACATTGTGCTGGGCATGTTTGGCCTGCTGCTAGTGCTGACGGCTTCGGCCACGCGGATCACGGCCTACGCACAACAGCATCTGTATTTCGATCAGATCGTCTGGCAAAAACAGACGCCCTATCAGCAACTTGTCGTCACAAACACGTGGAAGCGTGACGATTTTCGGCTGTTCATCGACGGGCACCTGCAGTTTTCTGAATTCGACGAACACCGTTATCACGAGGCATTAGTGCACCCGGTCATGAGTTGGACTGGCCCTTCGCAGAAAGTTTTGGTTCTGGGTGGCGGCGATGGTCTAGCAGTTCGCGAGATTCTGAAGCACCCGAATGTTGAACGCATCGACCTGGTCGATATCGACCCCGAGATGACCCGCATTGGGCGCGAGCTGGGGCCGTTGGTGCGGATGAACCAGGGCAGTCTAAGCTCCGATAAGGTGAATATCTACAACCAGGATGCCTTTGTTTTTATTCGGGAAACTGATCAGGTCTATGACAAGGTGATCGTCGATTTCCCCGACCCGCATAACGAAGCGATTGCCAAGCTGTACTCGGTTGAGTTTTACACAATGCTGTCGGCGCGGATGTCTGAGAATGCCGTGATGGTGTCACAAAGCACCTCGCCCTATTTCGCGCGGAACACCTATTGGACGATTGCCGAAACGATGCGCGCGGTGTTCCCGGACACCACGCATTACACGATTTCGATCCCGTCCTTTGGGGTCTGGGGCTTCAATATGGCGCATAAAACGCCCGGCGGGCAGTTGGAAGACCTGCCCGAAGGTCTGCAGTTTATCTCGCCGCAGGTTTTTGCGGCCTCGCAAGTTTTTCCAGCCGATATCGCGCGGCCGGATAACCTGAAGGTCAATTCGATCTTTGAACCGGATTTGTACGAAGTTTACCTGGCTGACCTGAATTAGATCAGCCAAAACTCAGCTCTCAAGTAACGAAATCAGCGCATCTGCAGCTTGCACCGTGTCTGCGGTTCCACCCAGATCCTTTGTCCGGGTTTCGGGGTTGGCCAGTGACTTGGCCATGGCGTCCTCCAGCGCTTTTGCAGCATCGGTTTCACCCAGATGCTCCAGCATCATTGCGCCCGCCCAGATCGCCGCGACGGGGTTGGCGATGCCTTGACCGGCGATATCGGGGGCCGACCCGTGCACGGGTTCAAACATCGATGGTGTCGTGCGCGCGGGGTTCAGGTTGGCTGACGGCGCGATCCCGATTGAGCCCGCCACCGCAGGCCCCAGATCAGACAGGATATCGCCGAACAGGTTTGAACCGACGACGACATCGAACCAATCGGGGTTCCGCACGAAATGGGCCGTCAGAATATCGATGTGGTACTGGTCGGTCGTCACGCCGGGATGGCGCTCTTTCGCGGCCTCAAAACGTTCATCCCAGAAGGGCATCGTGTGTACGATACCATTGGATTTTGTGGCCGAGCTGACCTGATTACGACGGGTTTTGGCCAGTTCAAACGCATAGTCCATGATCCGGTCGGTGCCGCGCCGGGTGAACATCGCGACCTGGCTGGCGCTTTCCATATCGGTGCCGCTGTAAAGGCGACCGCCGATTTCCGAATACTCGCCTTCGACATTTTCGCGCACGACGATAAAGTCGATATCGCCGGGTTTGCGTCCGGCCAGCGGGCTTTCGACGCCCTCAAACAGTTTCACAGGGCGAACATTGGCGTAAAGATCAAATTCGCGCCGCAGAGGGATCAGCAAGCCCCAAAGCGACACGTGATCCGGCACATTCGGCCAACCGACAGCACCCAGATAGATCGCATCAAAATCGCGCAACTGGTCAATCCCGTCTTCGGGCATCATGCGACCGGTTTTGGCATAGACTTCGCAGGACCAGTCAAATTCGTGCCAGTTCAGTTCAAACCCGTGGGTTTTCGCGACAGCTTCAAGCGCCTTGATGCCCGCCGGGATGACCTCGGTTCCGATCCCGTCGCCAGGGATGACTGCGATTTTGTAGCTTCTTGATGTCACTGCGTTTGATCCTCAGAAAAGAAATTAATCAGGTGTTCGGCAACTTCTGCATCGCATTCCTCGGCCAGATAATGACCGCCGTCAAGCGACTGGCCCCGCACGTCCGCTGCCCGTTCGCGCCAAAGGGCTAAACAGTCGAAACAGGCTTCGATCACGCCGTTCTTGCCCCACAATGCCAACAGCGGCATGGGCAGGCGAAAATCGCCGTCGGCGTCATCATGTTCGATATCGACGGTGGCTGCTGCGCGATAGTCTTCGCACATGGCATGGACCGTGGCCGGATCACGGATCGCTTTCAGATACGTCTGCCAGGCCTCGGGCGCGAAGGGCGTCAGACCCGCTGAACCGTGGCCACATTTATATTTCAGGAAAGCATCCGGGTCCGCGCCGATCATGGTTTCGGGCAGTGGTGCGGGCAGGGTCAGCCAGAACCAGTGCCAGTATTTGTGGGCGAATGCCTCGGTTGTGTTACGATACATTTCGCGGGTCGGTGCGATGTCCAAGACCGCGATGCGTCGCACTTTTTCAGAATAATCTGCCGCCAGTCGATGGGCCACACGTCCGCCCCGATCGTGCCCGCACAGGAAAAATCGATCGTGCCCCAGTTCACCCATGACTTCGACCATGTCGGCCGCCATTGCGCGTTTGGTATAAGGGCTGTGGCGGGTGTCCGTGAGTGGTTTGGATGACGCGCCATAGCCGCTCAGATCAGCTGCAACGACCGTATAATGTTGGGCCAGCCGCGGTGCCACGCGATGCCACATTGCGTGGGTCTGTGGATAACCGTGCAGCAGCAGGACCGGTGGGCCGTTGCCCCCGGTCACCCCAACGATACGGGCGCCAATAGTTTCGATCTGAAATTTGGAAAAGCCTTCGAACATAGACGCCAATCAAACGCTGCGGCGGGCCAGTGTCCAGACGGAATGATTAAGAAAAATAATCAATCAATCGAGGTGTCTTGTGGCAGATAGGTCAAGAACTGGGTGACGGCATCGAATGTTTCGCCCTTCCGCCAGGCCACGTAGACGTCGACCTTGGGTCCGCCGCCGGTCAGGGGTTTATAGACCACATCATCGCGACTGAACTGGCTGACCCATTGGGGTACAAGCGACACCCCAAGACCCGCGGCGACCATGGCGATGATCATGTGGCGTTCGTTGGCCTCTTGCAGGATACGGGGCTGCAGACCTGCCGCGAAAAAGTGGTTCTGGATGACGTCGAAAAGGATCGGGCGATGCGATCTGGCCGGAATGACCAGCGGTTCGCGCGCAATCGCTTCCAGGGATACGCTGTCTTGATGTGCGGCCGGATGATCGGCGGGCAGGGCCGCGACGACAGCTTCGCTAAAGACAAAGCGGTGCTGAACAAAATCCTCTTTCGGGGGAAGGCGCACAAAGATCACGTCAAGCGACCGATTGGCCAGCCCATGGATTGCGGGGGCCGACAGCATCTCGAAAACCTTGACCTCGACATTGGGTTGCGCCTTGCGGAAACGCCGGACGACATTGGGCAGGATACCGGCCGTCGCTGAATCGACGCCGCCAATTTTCAGCAGGTCACCCCCACTGCCACCAACGGCGCGGGCCGCTTCAACAGCCGCTTCGGTCTGGGCAATGGCAGCCCGTGCTTCGGGCAAGAACACCTCGCCCGCGCGGGTCAGGCTGACACTGCGGGTGGTGCGTTCAAACAGTTTGACGCCCAGACGGTCTTCCAATCCGCGCACCTGTGCAGACAAGGCGGGTTGCGCCATATGCATGCGCTCGGCAGCGCGCCCGAAATGCAGTTCTTCGGCAACGGTTATGAAGATGCGTAGCTGTTTCAGCTCCATCCTGAAGCCGCCCGTCGCCAGTCAGAGGATTTATTTTTCATTTTTTTCCACTCAATCGCGTCTTGCTGTGTACACTAGCCTTACTGATCATGTGGCGCGGAAAAAGACGCCAATTCAGGGAGGAATACAATGAAAAAGGTTCTTATGGCCGCAATTGCGGGCCTGGCTGTGGGATTTTCGTCAGTTGCTATTGCAGATGACAGCTATCCATCCAAGTCGATTACATATGTTATTCCGTATAATCCAGGCGGCGAAAGCGATGTAACGGCCCGTTTTCAGGAACAGTTCTGGAAAGACGTCACCGGTCAGGATGTTGTTATTCAATATAAACCCGGTGCGGGTGGTGCGACAGCCTGGTCTCAGCTGGGTGGTTTTGATGCCGACGGTTACACCATCATGAACGTGAATTTCCCCCACGCGATTTTGCAGCCCTCGATGAAAGATGTCGGTTATCAGACCGAAGATGTAATACCTGCTTATGTCTTTCATTATACGCCTGATGCGATTGTCGTGCGGGCCGACAGCCCCTATCAGACGCTGCAGGATCTGATCGATTTTGCCAAGGAAAACCCTGGCGCTTTGACCTTTGGCGGATCTGGTACGAATTCGGCCAACCATCTGGCAGCTGTACGGATCAGCGAAATGGCCGGGATCAAAACGACATACGTGCCGTTTTCTGGATCGGCCCCGTCGATGGCTGCTGTTCTGGGTGGGCAGATCGGTGCAGGGATGACCTATACGACCCAGGGTGTGAAAGCCGGTGATCAGGTGCGTGTGCTGGCCATTGCCACGGAAGAGCGTGTGGACATCTTCCCCGATGTGCCAACTTTCAAGGAACTTGGGTTTGATTATGTCGCAGGTGCCTATCGCGGTGTAACCTTGCCAAAAGATACACCCACCGAGGTCCGCGAAAAGCTGTCGGATATCATTGGTCAGATCAATGCGATCCCCGCGTTCCAGCAGCAGATGCAGGAAAACGGCTATGTTCTGGTCGATGTGCCGTCCTCTGACATGGAGGCCTGGATCGAAGAGCGCCGCGCGGATTATGCCGCGGGCATCGAAATCCTGCGTGGCAACTGATCCAGAGGACGCGCATCGATGCTTGAGGCCCTGCTAAACGCATTATCGCCCGGCAATCTGGTGTTGGCCCTGCTTGGGGTCATCGCCGGAACCATGATCGGGGCGCTGCCCGGCTTGTCGGCCACGATGGCCGTCGCTGTGCTGGTGCCATTCACCTTTACGATGGAGCCCAGTTCAGGCCTGATCGTATTGGGCGCGATTTACACTGGTGCGATTTATGGCGGGGCCTATTCCGCTATTTTGGTCAACACACCCGGCACGCCCGCCGCCATCGCGACCGCCATGGACGGCTTTCCAATGGCCAAGCGGGGCGATGGTGATCTGGCGGTGACCTTATCCTGTCTGGGATCTGTCGCAGGTGGTTTGGTGGGCGCGCTGGCGCTTTTGTTTCTGGCGCCACCGCTGTCGAAAATCGCCTTGGCGTTCGGGCCCGTTGAATACTTCTGGCTAGCGATATTCGGTTTATCATTGATCGCAACACTATCGCGGGGCGCCACGTTGCTGGGCCTGATCGGCGGTGCAATTGGCCTGATCCTGTCATGTGTCGGGTCGGCGGTAGTGGGCGGCGACGTGCGGTATACCTTCGGGCAAACAGCCCTTCTGGGCGGTATTCCGGTTATTCCTGCGCTGATCGGCCTTTATTGTGTGCCTGTGCTGATCGATATGGTCATTCGCCCCGAGGCACATCTGGAACAACGCGCAGAACGCATGGCAGGGTTTCGTCTGATCGAGGCGTTGGGCCTGATGTGGCGGTCCAAGTTCAATGTGGTCCGTTCCGCGCTGATCGGCACGGGCGTTGGCATTATTCCCGCCGCCGGTGGATCGGTCGCCGGGTTGGTTGCCTATTCCGAGGCACGGCGCAGTTCGCGCAACTCGGACGATTTCGGCAAAGGTGCCCATGACGGCATCATCGCGTCCGAGGCCTCGAATTCAGCAACGGTTGGCGGTGGGTTTATTCCGACCCTGGTTCTGGGTATTCCCGGCACGCCGCCGGATGCGATTATCCTTGGGGCCTTGCTGGTGCAGGGCATTCGGACCGGGCCGCAGCTGTTCACGCAACAAAGCGATATCGTCTTTACCTTCACATTCGGCCTGATCATCGCGACCCTTTTGATGTTGCCGACCGGGCTGGTGATCGGGCGTTATGCCTATAAGCTGATCGTTTCGATCCCCAAAACAGCGCTGGTGCCCGCCATCGCCTTTCTGACATTTGTTGGTGCCTATGCGATCGAGGCGAACACCGTACACGTTCTGATTATGGTGGTTTTGGGTATTCTGGGCTGGCTGGCCGCCCGCGTGGGCCTTGAAGCCTCGCCCATTGTGCTTGGTTTGATCTTGGGCCCCATTGCCGAGGCGGGCTTTGTCCAGGGGTGGCTGATCGGCGGTGCGCAAGGCGACAGATTGGGCATGTTCTTTGGCCGCCCGATTTCGCTGGCGATTATCGCGCTGACGATCCTGACGCTTGTCTCATCGGGCATTTTCAAGCGGGCCAAACAACCAAAAGAGGTCGCATAATGGGACCCAGGGTCAAACCGATTATCGCTTCAGTCATCGGCGTTGCCGTCGGTATTTTTGCATTGTCACAAACGGCGCCAATGTCTGAATTGGGACGGGTCTTTCCAACAACGGCGGGGATCATTGCAATCGTGGGCGGCGTTGCGTTGGCTGCATTGACAGTTCTTCGCCCGGTGCCCGCGGCCTCGCTATCCGAGCCGAGCGATGTGCCGCGGGTTATCGCAACCTGTGCTGTTTTGTTGGGTTGGGCGCTGTTGCTGGACCCGCTTGGGTTCATCGCGTCGTCCGGTTTGTCGATCGTGGCGCTGGCCCTGATCGCCCGACGCGAACCCATGGGGCTGAAATCGATTGCCATTCATCTGGCCGTCGGCGCCGGGCTGGTTCTGTTGTTTGCGTTTTTGCTAAGTCAGGTTCTGAACGTCAGTCTGCCGTAACGCCCGGGCTCAGCCCAGAAAGACACCGACCACAACAACCATCAGTCCGATCATCGAAAGGAACAGGGCGCCCAGGTTCAGCGGTATGATTTTCTTAAGTTTCTCGCGCAGGTCATCGTCATCCGCCGCGTTACGCTTTGCAGCCGAAATCTTGAATATACTGAAAATGACACCGGCAAGACCTGCCAAAGTCACTGCAGCACCAATCCAAACAAGCCATTCCATCGCAATTCTCCCTTGGGTCAGCGCGCTAACCTAACAGTGGCCGGTCTGCAACCCCTTGAAGTGATCCCATAGCGGCGGTACTGACAGGCTTGCATAATCAGGAGCCTTTCGATGAGCGATACCTCAACCGACGCCAGCTACCGCGTGACCGCAGACGAATTGCGCCAGTTCATCGAACGGTACGAACGTCTTGAAGCTGAGAAAAAAGATATTGCCGATCAGCAGAAAGAGGTCATGGCAGAAGCCAAGGGCCGGGGTTATGACACAAAGGTCATCCGCAAGGTCATCGCATTACGCCGGCGCGAACCTGACGATATCGCTGAGGAAGAGGCCGTGCTGGAAATGTATAAAGAAGCCCTTGGTATGTAATATCAATCAGGTGTGTGCGTATGGTGGATATCGGCCATAACGCGGCGTCCGATATCCATCAGCAGATCGTCGATATCCAACGATGCATCAGAAACCGAAACCTTGCCATCAATCAGCAGGAAGGACAGGCCGTGCACAAATGTCCAAAGCATGAACGCACGCTTGCGCACGTCATCGTCGATGTCCGCGCGGCCAAGATATAAGGCCACTTCCTGTTCAACGCGGACATAATGAACGGGACCTTCGTCCATCATGATCTGATGATTTTCGCTGTCTTTGGGAAGGCCGAACATCAACCGAAATATGCCGGATTCGCTTAAAGCGAAATCGATATAGCCACGACCCAGGGCAAATATTCGATTTATGCTGCCTTCCGGTTGTGCCTCGGCTCCGGCGACCATACCCGCGAACATACGCTCTTTGCCGTCACGGATAACCGCCAACAGCATTTCTTCTTTGTCTTTGAAATGCCGGTAGGGCGCGGCCGTCGATACCCCCGCGACTCGGCAAGCCTCTGACACCGAAAAGTGGTCGGGGCCCTTTTCTTCGACCAGTTGGCGGGTTGCTTCGACCAGCTGAGCGCGCAGATCACCGTGATGATATGATCTTTTTTTAAGCATTTCTTGATTGTTTTTCATGATCCACTTGATCTCAGCTTTCGTAAGACTTGTCAAAGTTAGAGCTTCTAACATATGTAAGAGGTGCTAACATTTGCTTAAAGGTGCAAAGATGCCAGAAAACACCCTGACCAAACATATATTTCGGCGCACGCTGATTATTTCAACCACTCTTGCGACGATTGGTGGGGCTGTACTGGCGGTAACGCTGGGTGCGGATCATATCTCTGCCCGCGCTTCGGCTGTCGAGATTGTCGAAACGGCCGAGTTGATTCCGGTTCAGGTTATATCGCTTCGAATCGAAGAGGGTTTCAGCATACCACGCCAATTCGTGGGCCAGGTTGAAGCAGCACAAAGCACGGACCTGTCGTTCGAATTTGCCGGTAACGTTGCGGAAATTCTGGTAGACGAGGGCGATCATGTCAGCAAGGGCGATTTGCTGGCGCGCCTTGACACCGCGATACTGGAAGCTGAACGTACGCGTCTGATGGCATCACGCACAGCGCTTGAGGCGCGCCTTGAATTTGCGCAAGTGTCGCTGCAACGACGACAAGAGCTGAGCGAGCGCGGATTTACCTCGATCGAGGCATTTGATCAGGCAATTTCGAACGAAGCTGAACTGACCGCGCGCATCGCCGAAACCACGGCCGCTATCAAGAATATCGATATTCAGATTGAAAAGGCCAGCATGACATCGCCCTTTGACGGTAGTGTCGGCGCGCGCTTGGTGGATACGGGCGGCAACGTCAGTCCCGGCGCACCAGTCATCACTCTGCTGGAACAAGCCGAACCCATTGTTCGCATAGGTTTGCCCGTTGATTTTTCTATAGATCAACACGCGGATTTCCGGGTCAAGCTGAACGATATCATCTATCCCGCGCGGGTTCAGACAATACGGCCCGATGTTGATCCGGTGACGCGGACCAGAACCGCGCTTTTCCGGGTCGATTTGCCCGCAGACGCTGCATTTGGTCAAAGTGCAACGCTTTTGGTCGATCGTCAGGTCGATGTCGCGGGTGCCTGGGTGCCCCTGCTGGCTTTGCGCGAAGGGGCGCAGGGACTTTGGACCGTTCTGGTTCTTGATGACGAAAATGTCGTGCGCCATGCGGCCGTAGAATTGCTGCATTCTGATGGTGAAAACGCATTTGTCCGCGGGTCTTTCGCGGATGGCGCAAATCTGATCCAGTCCGGCCCGCATCGCGTCGCGCCCGGGCAGCAGGTTCGCGTGATTGCGGGGCGTTAAGATGGAAACGCTGACATTTCGTTACCCGCGTGTGGTTGCCCTGATTTTACTGGTTTTGATCGCGGCGGGTCTGTCATCTTTGCTGTCGATCGGCCGTCAGGAAGATCCGACCATCACAAATCTTTTCGCAACGGTGACAACGACGTATCCCGGCGCTGACCCGGCGCGGGTCGAATCCCTTGTCACGGCTGAGATTGAGGAAGAGCTGCGCACGATACCAGAAGTCGATGTTATCACCTCGATTTCGCGAACAAGTGTTTCCGTTGTGTCAATCGAACTGCTGGAAACCTTGGACGAAACAAAGATTGAGCAGGTCTGGTCCGAAGTCCGTGATGCGCTTGCCGATGCACAGCGCAGCTTTCCGGCGGGCGTGCTGCCGCCTGAGATCGATGATGACGGTGTCAGCGCCTATTCAGCGGTCATTGCCGTCAGCATTAATCAGGACACGACCCCGTTGGCTTTGGCGTATCGTTATGCCCAGGGCCTGTCGGACCAACTGCGTGGCATTCCCGGTACAAAACTGGTCGAACTGTTCGGGACCCCCGAAGAAGAAGTCCTGATCGAGGTCGATCCCGTCAAGGCCGCTGGCCTTGGTCTGACGGCTGACGATATCTCGCGCGCTATTCAGAACGCCGACGGCAAGGTTCAGGCGGGCCGGATGCAGGCTGCTGATACGGATCTGACCATCAACATCTCGGGCGAGGTCGAGGCGCTGGATCGTCTGCGCGACGTCGTTCTGCGCCAAAGCACACAGGGCGGTATGACCCGGCTGGACGACATCGCCACAATCACCCGCGGTCCGCGAACACCTCAGGACGAGCTGGCCTTTATTGATGGCAAACCCGCGATCATTCTTGGTCTTCTGGCACAGGATAATCTGCAGATCGACCGCTGGATGTCCTTTGTCTATGACACACTGGATGAGACTGAACAGGATGTGCCAATCGGTCTGACCCGGCAGCTGGTGTTCGATCAAAGTACGTACACTCAGGATCGTCTTCTTGAAGTATCGCAGAATATGGCGATCGGCGTTGGGCTGGTGGTGGCTGTGTTGTTCCTGACGTTGGGCGTGCGTGCGGCGGCAATTGTTGCACTGATCCTTCCGGTGGTTAGTCTGGCGACATTGGCAACGATGAACATGATCGGTTTGCCCATACATCAGATGTCGGTAACAGGTCTGATCGTAGCCTTGGGTCTGTTGGTTGATGCGGCGATCGTGATGTCCGATGAGGTGCGTCAGCGCCTGATTGCGGGCATGCCCCGCGAAAAAGCAGTGGGCCAAGCCGTGCGCCGTTTGTCCGCGCCGCTCTTTGCATCGACTGTGACCACAGCTTTGGCCTTTACCCCCATGATCCTGTTGCCTGGTGGTGCGGGTGATTTCGTGGGCGCCATCGCAATCGCTGTTGTTCTGATGCTGTTCTGGTCATTCTTTTTGGCCATTACTGTGACGCCCGCCCTGGCTGGCTGGCTGTTGCCCAAAGGCGAAAACAGCAGCATCCTGGGGCGTGGCATCAATGGCGGGTTTCTTGCAGTCATCTTCGAAAAATCCATCCGGTGGGCGGTGGCAAACCCGGTGAAGTCCATTTCGATATCGCTGATTTTGCCGGTTCTTGGCTTTGCCAGCTTTCCAACGCTTCAGGCACAGTTCTTTCCTGGTGTCGACCGCGATCAGTTCTATCTTGAGATTGAAATGGCCAGCGGTGCGTCCATCGAAAACACATCTGAGGTTGTGCGTCAGATCGATACGATTTTGGCAAATGATCCGGATGTTCGAACAACCTATTGGACTGTGGGCCGAACCGCCCCGGCATTCTACTATAATATTGTCGGTGGCCGCAGCCAGGAACCGGGTTTTGCCCAGGCGATGATCACAACAACCTCGGCCGATGCATCGGCGCGACTTGTGCCCGTTTTGCAGGAACAACTGAACCAGCAGTTTCCCCAGGCGCGCATTCTGGTCCGCGGTCTTGTACAGGGACCGCCTGTGGCGGCCCCGGTTGAGCTGCGCTTCATCGGTCAAGACATCACGACATTGCGTGATCTGGGCGACCGCGCACGTGGCATCATGGCTGAACTGGATGCTGTTACGCAGGTGCGCACCTCAATCAGTGGTGGCGCCCCGAAGGTCCGCTATGATATTGACGAAGCCGAGGCGCGCCGCCTTGGCCTGGAACTGACCGGTATCGCTCGCCAGCTTGAGGCAGGCCTGGTTGGTGTAACCGGCGGGTCGCTGATTGAGGGCACTGAACAACTGCCAATCCGCGTCCGTTTTGGCGGCGGGTTGCGCGAAGATTTGGAAGCCATCTCAAATCTGCCGATCCAACTGCCGAACGCGCAACAGATTTCGGCAAGCGGTCAGTTTCCCGCGGTCCCACTTTCACATCTGGCGGATATGCGGATTGAACCCGCCGAAAGCGTCATCACCCGCCGGAACTCGGAACGGGTCAACACCGTTCAGGCCTATATTGTACCGGGTCTGTTGCCGGAAGAGGTTCTGCAACAGGTGCAAAACCGTTTGGCCGAGACCGGCTTTGACGTTCCGCCTGGCTATAGAATCGAAATTGGCGGCGACTCAGATGCCCGCTCTAGCACGGTTAATAATCTGCTGGCATCGCTTGGATTGATTGTCACGCTGACGATTGCCACGATTGCATTAACCTTCAATTCGTTCCGACTGACCGGGGTCGCTTTGATTGTTTGCCTGCTGTCCGCGGGGCTGTCTATTCTATCATTGGCCGTCTTCCAATATCCCTTTGGCATAACCGCTATTATCGGGGTCATCGGATCGATCGGCGTTTCTATCAATGCGGCTATCATCATTCTGACCGGTCTTCAGGCGAATGAGGACGCAGCGGCGGGCGATCACGCAGCCATGGCCAAGGTCGTCGTGGGATCAAGCCGCCATATCGTGTCAACCACCATCACAACATTCGGTGGCTTCCTGCCCCTGATCCTGGCAGGGGGTGGATTTTGGCCGCCCTTCGCGATGTCCATCGCAGGTGGTGTTCTGTTGTCGACGGTCGTGTCATTCTACTTCACCCCACCAATGTTTTCGCTGCTTTATCATCGAAAGTCATCTGCCGCATCGGAAGAACATCCAACTGCCTATCCCCGCGCAGCTTGACTTTGCAGCAAAATGGCAATGTGGTGCGACCAGTAAAATGAGTGATGATGACTTTTAGCGACATCATGACAAATGTGCACGATTGTGAACTGCTAGAGCGTGATGAAATCGACCTGAATCAAGGGGGATTCACATAGGCTTATTTTGCTGATTCACTGTCGCCGACCACAAGATGGAGGGCGAGCAGTGGGTAAGGCACTTTCGATGGACCTTCGGGAGA
>NZ_JACNMP010000036.1 GCF_017592335.1 Pseudaestuariivita rosea
CGAGACGCCGCCGAACGCACGATAGAGGCAACATGGCGCAGGATCGGTAAGCTGCTCGACCGCTTCACCCCGCAGGAATGTGCGAATTACCTTGTCAACTCAGGATACGCTTCAACCTGATCTCATCTTGCTCTAGGACTTATCCCCCGAGGTCCCGGATCAAATCCGGGACTTCGCCTGAACCGAAGGGCCGGCCTATCAAGTGCTGACCTATCTCGCGCGCAGTTTATTGTTCCAAAAATACTCCCGCCGGAGGCATAAAATCTTAGTCCACCGGCAACCCGCTGGGCACGCTATCAGGGCGGCCCAAGGGGCGGGCTTCGGCGGTTTTTCCGGTCAAGGCATTCAGAAACGCCACCAGATCGTCCACCTCGGCGTCTGTAAGCGCGATGGGGGTGATATCCAGCGCGGTGGATTGGCGGGCCATTTCGCGGGTGTCGGACTGAATGACAAAGTCGATCTCGGACAACCACGGCACATCCGGCAGTGCGGCCATTTCAGGACGCCAGGCGGCGCGGCTGCCCACGGGGTCGGCGTGGTGGCGGATCATGCTTTCCAGCGTTGGATAAGCACCGTTGTGGCCGTAAGGTGCGGTCAGGGCGACATTGCGCAGGGACGGAGTGCGAAAACGATAGGCGTCCTCTAGCGCGTCGCTTTCGCCCATGCGGCCCACATCGCGGGCATAGGGGTCAAACCGCCGTGTCCGCCCCGGACCAAAAGCAGGCAGACCAAGGGCGTAGAAGTCCTGATCAGTAAAAAGCGGTCCAGAATGGCAACTTGCGCAGCCCGCGCGGCCAAAGAACAACTGCCGCCCCCGCTCAGCCGCGTCAGGTAGGGGAGTACCTGTAAGCCAATCGTCATAGGGGCTGTCATAGCTTTGCCACTCGCTGCCGATAAAGGCGCCCAGGGCATTGCCAACCTCGACAATCGCGACCTGATCGGGGCTGTCGATATGGTCAAAAGCCGCAACGAACATGTCGCCGTATTCCGGGATCACCCGCACGCGCTTGGCGATGATCGGCCAGGCGGCGTCGATACGATCATGTATGGCGCCTGCAACATCGTTTTCCTTGGAATTTCCGGCCATTTCGAACTGTGCCGTCAGCGGGAAAAGTGCCTGCGCGACCAGCAGGTTATCCAGGCCCTGGGGCAGCCATTCTTCGGCCGGGGAATTGAAGCCGTTCTGATAAATGTCCGAAATGCTCAGCCGCCCGTCATGGAACATCACGCGGACGTCCTTGTGCGCCAGGTTCCACAGCGCGGGCGCATTGCGGGGGATGCGCTTGCGGATCGCATCGGCGCCCGTGCCGGGGGCGCGGTCGGGGCCAACACCCGCGCCGCCCTCACCAATCCCCAGGCTCAGGCCATCCGTGCCGTGGTGATCATGGTGATGGCAGGTCCCGCATGAGATATTGCGGTTTCCCGACAGTATCTTATCGTAGAACAAAAGCTGACCCAGTTTGGCCTGATCAGGGTTGATGGCGGGAAAATCATCTGCCGTGATCCGGTCGGCCCAAAGGGGCGTGGCGAAAAACAGAAGGAAGATCAGATGCTTCGCATTGCTTTTGCGTTTTTGCTGATGGCCGGGCCAGTCCTCGCCGAAATTGAAGAGGCCCGCGATCTGATGGAGGCGGGGCATTTTGAGGAAGCGCGCACAGCACTTTGGCCTGCTGCGCGGTCGGGCAATGCGGACGCTGAAGAGCTGATCGGCGTGATGTATGCCTTGGGGCTGGGCGTCGAACAGGACTACACCCGCGCCTTCGAATGGTATCTGCGCAGCGCGATGAAGGGGCATCCGGGCGCGCAAAGCGGCGTGGGGTGGTACTATGAAACCGGTCTGGGCATGCCGCAGCCCGATCTGGTGCGCGCCTATTTGTGGTATGTCCTTAGCGCCATCGGCGGCGACCCGGATGCGGCGATTTCGCAGGAAGAGGTCGTGAAAAAGATGACGCAGGAACAAATCGATAAGGCCCATGTTTTGATCAATGATTACAAGGTTTGGATGTATCCGTTTCGGTGATCAAGTGTTTTCGTGACGCATGGCGCGCGATCTATCAGGGGGACAAACAGATGAAACATTGGACACTGGTGACCGGCGCGTCAGAAGGCATCGGTAAGGAATTCGCCCGTATCGCCGCAAAAGAAGGCCGCAGTCTGGTCATCACCGCCCGGTCCGAAGACAAGCTGAACGCGTTGGCAGATGAGTTGCTCAGCGATCAGGTTCAGGTCGTGGTGATCCCCGCTGATCTGTCTGATCTGCCACAGGCCGAAAAGATGTGGGCAGGCGCCATCGATGGCCGCCGGATCGACGTGCTGGTCAACAACGCGGGGCTGGGCAGCAATGGCGCCTTCAAAAAGTTGGATAATTGGGACCGCGAACGCACGACGATTGACGTCAATATAATGGCGGCGAGCTATCTGATGAAACAGGCGATCCCTTATATGCAGGACCATGGCGGTGGCCGCATTCTGAACGTCGCTTCTGTCGCGGGGTTCATGCCGGGGCCTCAGATGGCCGTTTATCACGCATCGAAAGCCTATCTTTTGTCGCTGTCCGAAGCTGTATCCGAAGAATTGCGCGGGTCGAACGTGACGATCACCGCCCTTTGTCCCGGCGCGACGCAGTCGAATTTTTTCAACGATGCGGATATGACAAATGCCAACATCACAAAGATGGGTCCGCTGCCCACCGCAAAATCCGTGGCCGAGCTTGGCTGGATCGCCATGCGTGGCGGACGGCGGATTATTGTGACGGGTGTACAGAATAAATTTCTGGTCGCAATGGTGCGTTTTCTGCCGCGATCTTGGATCACGCGTATCGCCAAGAAAGTGCTTTCAAAGCCCGATGCGGATTAGTACCGTCCGGTAAAAGACCAATTATTAGGAGCAGTTATATGAAAAAAGTCATTTCGTTGGCACTGGCGGGGATGACAGCTGCTGCCTTGCCTTTATCCGCCCAAAGCACCGAACGCCCGACCCTGATGGACCTGTTTTCAGGCGATACGCTGGCTAATGCCATCGCGCAGGTTCTGGCAGGGGTCACGCGTCCTCTTGCGGATGTGCGCTATGATCATGTGACCGGCGATTTCATTGCAGGCGATATGGCTGTGATCGGTCTGTCTGTCAGCCCCGATCTGCCCTATTCCCAAGGGACCGATTGCACCATCACTGCCGAACGGCTGCGCATCGGCTCATCTGCATTGGATATGATCGATGTGGGGCGTCTTCGTCTGAGTTTTGATGGTGTAGTCGTGGATTTCGACTGTCTGCCGCCGGATGTCCGCCCCCCCTTTGGTTTGGCGCAGATTGAGGATATCTATATCGATCGCCTGCAGATCGAGGTCGAGTTTATCTCATCTTCCGGTGGTGGAACGCTCAGCATGGTGGCCGACGTGCGCGATGTGGCCTCGATCCAGTTTAATGCCGATGTTGATTATATCAGCTATCGTATGCCGATGGGGGGTGGGCCGGATCACATTTTTGATCCCGATACTGGTCAGATCGTTGAAGCTGACAGGCCCGCGCGGTCTGAGCCGCCGGTGGTTTATCTGAACAGTGCAACACTTTTGATCGAGGAACGCGGCGCCTGGGACAAGGCACAACGTCTGTTGCCACCGGATATGCAGACATCGGATGCCTTGTCGACCGCCGTTTCTGAAATGCTGTCTGAGGTATTCAGAAGCAATAATGGCTTTGAAAACAGGGATCTGTCGGCCGAACAAACAACCTTTGTTGAACAGGCTTCGCAGGTTGTGGCGACAATTCCCGACGGGGGCCGGTCCATCGCAATAGAAGTCACGTCAGAGGATGTACCTATTGTGATAAACCGGAAAACGGTTGATGATTTCAAGGTCTTGTTTGCCGCCCTTTCCCCAAATGTACTTGATAAACCAAGATCCCAAACGGCTGTTTTATCAACACAAATGCTGCAGGCGGCACTGAACCGGCCACGGGATCTGGCGGATGAGGATCGTCTGATCGTGGGGCGTGCCTTGCTGACCGGGCGGGGCGCGCCACGCAACATCGCCGCCGGGCGCAGATTGCTGGAACCGTTGGCTGCCAGCGATGTGCAGGCAGCCGATGCGTTGGCTGCGGCCTTGTCCCTGTCCGACCCCGAAGCGGCCTATGGCCACGCTTTGGTCGCGGCCACAGGTAATCTGCCGGGCAGTCTGGGGCGGCTTGAGGCGCTTGAGGATCGTTTGGATCTGTCCCGCGTTCTGGATCTGCAACAAGACATCAGCGGGTTTGAGCCAGACGATCCGGGCGATATTCCTGCCACGGTGGCTGATCTTCGGTCCGTTGCGCTGGCCGCACAGATCGGCACCCGCCAGCCACGCGATTACCGTCAGGCCTATTTCTGGGCCGCACTTGCAGCAGCGGCCGGTGATCGGTCGGGTGCGGATATTCGGGATGATATCGACGTCGGACTGCGGTTGCAGGGCGATTATCAGACATGGGCGCCGATTGCGGAAGAGATCGAGGCACAGGTGCTTGAAATATGGCTTGATCGCGATTTGCCAGCGCAGTTTCGATAGGTTTTCGGCAAAACCGCGCCAAACGGACAGATTGTTCCAGCTGTTCGCGCTAACGTGTTTGCAACGCGCGAACAGCCCCGTTACGCCGGGGAAAGACGCACAATTCAGCAAGGGATTTCAAGGATGAAGGCGACACGGATCGTTCAGCGTATTTTGGCGAATTACGAAGGTGAAACACCCGGGGTGAAGGGCAAGCTTTGCCAGATGCTGATGCACGGCAAGCTGGGTGGCACAGGGAAAATGATCATCCTGCCGGTCGATCAGGGGTTTGAACACGGACCAGCCCGCAGTTTTGCGCCAAATGCGCCCGGCTATGATCCGCATTATCATTATCAACTGGCTATTGATGCAGGGCTGAACGCCTATGCCGCGCCTTTGGGCATGCTTGAAGCAGGCGCCGACACCTTTGCCGGGCAGATCCCGACAATCCTGAAGGCGAATTCGGCCAATTCGCTGATGTCCGGGACGGCGGGTAAGAACCAGGCCGTGACGGCCAGTGTGGACGATGCCCTGCGTCTTGGGTGTGCGGCGATTGGCTTTACGATCTATCCAGGGTCGGACATGGCGCTGGATATGTTTGAGGAGATCCGCGAGATGCGGCTTGAGGCCGCTGCCAAGGGTGTGGCGACGGTGATCTGGTCATATCCCCGCGGTGAATCCATCAGCAAGGATGGCGAAACCGCGATTGATATTGCCGCCTATGCCGCGCAGATCGCGGCCCTGCTTGGGGCGCATATTATCAAGATCAAGCTGTCGACCGATCATCTGGAATTGCCTGAGGCCAAGAAGGTTTATGAAGAGCAAAAGATCGACATCGCCAGCCAGGCCGAGCGCGTGAAACATTGTATGGAGGCCAGCTTTGCCGGTCGCCGGATTGTCGTGTTTTCAGGCGGGGCAAAAAAGGGTGCTGATAGTGTCTATGACGATGCCCGCGCCATTCGTGATGGTGGTGGCAACGGATCGATCATCGGGCGCAATAGTTTCCAGCGGGACCGTGACGATGCGCTGGATATGCTTGGTAAGTTGATCGATATCTATAAGGGCAAGGCCTGATCCAAAGGAGCGCGCGTACCGCGCGCGCATCTTCTGGCACTTCGTGCGATTTTGGGGCTTTGCCCCAGGGCTTCGCCCGTTCGCACCTGAAACGCTCCACTGGAGCGTTTCCAAGACGGTGCTCACCCCCCAGAGTATTTTTTCCAAGAAGAAGGGGTTGGGTGATTGGTGTGGCTTGTATTAGATATGGGCTATGCCGTCTTTATGTCGTGATTGTCTGAAAATGTTTGATCGCGCGGGGCGTTGCCCGGCCTGCGGCAGCCCGCGTGTTGTGTCGCATCCTGAGCTGTTTGATCTGTCGATTGCGCATATGGATTGCGATGCCTTTTATGCCTCGGTCGAAAAGCGCGATAATCCTGAGCTGCGGGATAAACCCGTGATTATCGGCGGCGGGCGGCGTGGTGTGGTGTCGACGGCCTGTTATATTGCGCGTATCCGGGGGGTGCGGTCGGCCATGCCGATGTTCAAGGCGTTGAAGCTTTGCCCCGATGCGGTGGTCGTGCGTGGCAGCATGGACAAATATGTGCAGGTGTCGCGGCAGGTCCGCGCGCTGATGGATGAACTGACACCGGCCGTTGAGCCTTTGTCGTTGGATGAGGCTTTTATCGACCTGACGGGCACGGCGAAACTGCACGGTGCGCCGCCTGCCTTGATGCTGGCACGTCTGACCAAGCGGATGCGAGACGAGATCGGGATCACCGGGTCGATCGGGTTGTCGCACAATAAATTTCTGGCGAAAGTGGCGTCAGATCTGGACAAGCCGCGCGGCTTTTCGGTGATCGGCAAGGGTGAGACGGACGTGTTTCTGCGTGACAAGCCTGTAACCCTGATCTGGGGCGTCGGGCAATCGGGGCAGAAAAGTCTGGAAAAAGCAGGCATTCGCACCTTTGCCGATCTGTTGCGGTGGGAGCGTGAGGATTTGCAGGCGCGGTTTGGATCGATGGGCGACCGGCTGTGGCATCTGGCGCGGGGACAGGACAGGCGGCGGGTATCGTCGCGCAGGCCTGTGAAGTCGATTTCGAACGAGACGACGTTTCACGATGACACGGCCGATCCGGATATTCTGGATGGCCACATCTGGCGTATGGCCGAGAAGGTCAGTGCGCGCGCCAAGGCCAAGGATCTGGCGGGTCGTGTGGTGACGCTGAAGCTGAAGCGGGCCAATTTTGCGTTGCTGACCAAGCGGGTGTCGCTGCGCGAGTCGACCCAGATCGCAGACCGGATTTACCGGGTCGCACGTGATCTGTTCGATCAGGTGGGGGATCAGGGGCCTTATCGATTGTTGGGGGTCGGACTGTCTGATCTGGTTGCGGCTGACGTAGCTGATATCTCGGGCGATTTGCTGGACCCCGATGCGGAAAAGCGCGCGCAGGCGGAACGTGCGACGGATGCAATCCGCGAACGCTTCGGTAAGGACGCGATCGTGAAGGGGCGGGCGCTGCGTTAGTTGGTCATCAAGGCTGCGACACCGGGCAGGGTTTTCCCCTCCATCCATTCCAGAAAAGCGCCGCCTGCGGTTGAGATATAGGTGAAATTATCTGCGGCACCGGCCTGGTTCAGTGCGGCTACTGTGTCACCGCCCCCCGCGACCGATGTCAGTTTGCCAGCTTTCGTCTGATCCGCGGCGATGCGGGCCGCAGCTTTGGTGGCGGTGTCGAACGGGGCTATTTCAAAGGCGCCAAGGGGGCCGTTCCAGATCAGTGTTTTCGCGGTTTTCAGCACCGCACCGATCGCCTGGACCGACTGTGGCCCTGCGTCCAGGATCATGGCGTCGGGCGGGCAGGCATCGGCGGCGACGGTTTCGTTTTCAGCACCCGCCTTGAATTCGCGGGCGACAACAACATCGGTGGGCAGGACGATCTGACACCCCGCATCACCGGCCTTTTGCATAATGTCGCGTGCGGTATCCGTCATGTCATGTTCGGCCAGAGACTTGCCGACATCGACGCCTTGTGCGGCCAGAAAAGTGTTCGCCATGCCACCGCCGATGATCAGATGGTCAACCTTGCTGACCAGATTGCCAAGTAGGTCCAGCTTGGTCGATACCTTTGCCCCGCCCACCACCGCGACAACAGGGCGTTCAGGATTGCCAAGGGCGGCTTCCAGTGCGCTCAGCTCGGCTTGCATCAGACGCCCCGCACAGGCGGGCAACAGATGCGCCAGCGCTTCGGTCGAGGCATGGGCGCGGTGCGCGGCGGAAAACGCATCGTTGCAATAGATATCCCCAAGCGAGGCAAGGCGACCCGCAAAGCCTGGATCATTCTTTTCCTCGCCCGGCGCAAAGCGGACGTTTTCGATCAGCAGGATATCCCCGGGTCGCAGCGCCTGAACCGCCGCGCCATAGTTGCCATCGGCGAATTTCACGGGCTGATCAAAGGCTGTCTCAAGCGCGGGCAACAGTTGGCGCAGGCTCATCTCGGGGACGACTTGCCCCTTGGGTCGGCTGAAATGTGCCAGCAGAATAGGGATGCCGCCCTTGGCCAGGATATCCTTGACCGTCGGTACGATCCGGTCGATCCGCGTGGTGTCTGTCACGCGACCGTCTTCCATCGGTACGTTGATATCGACCCGCGTCAGCACGCGTTTGCCCGCCAGATCCATGTCGTCGAGTGTTTTCCAGCCCATGTCGTCCTCCAGTTTTGTCCCCTTAGTCGCGCGAAGGGACGGCCGCGTCAACGCCCCTGCTTGGCATTTGGCAGCGATCCCCTTAGGGTCGCGAAAATTCTAAAGTCAGGAGAGTCCAATGGCCGATATCAAAGACCCGGAAAATACGATCATCATCACTTTGAAGGGGGGCGATGTGATCATCGAACTGCTGCCGGATGTGGCGCCAAAACACTCTGAACGGATGAAGGAACTGGCCCGCGCCGGTGCCTATGACGGTGTGATCTTTCACCGGGTGATTGAAGGGTTCATGGCGCAGACGGGCGATGTCGAACACGGGCGCAGCGGGCCTGATCTGAACATGGGGCGTGTGGGGCAGGGTGGCTCGGATCTGCCTGATCTGCCCGCTGAATTTTCGAAGCTGCCGCATGATCGCGGCACCCTGGGCGCGGCGCGGTCACAGGATCCAAATTCGGCAAATTCGCAATTTTTTATCAACTTCAGCGACAACAACTTCTTGAACGGACAGTATACGGTCTATGGCCGTGTGATTTCGGGGATGGAGCATGTGGATGCTATCACACGCGGTGAGCCGCCTGCAGACCCCGACACTATGATGCAGGTCCGGGTGGCGTCCGATGCGTAAGCTGGCTTTGTGTTTTGTCCTGATGGCCAGCCCCGCGCTGGCCACCGAATTGCAGATCCAGGTTGAGGGCGAGGCCAATGGCACGATCACCATTGATCTGCTGGAAGATGTCGCACCGGCCCATGTGGAACAGATCGTCAGCCTTGCCGAGGCCGGCGCCTATGACAATGTGGTCTTCCACCGCGTGATTGACCGCTTCATGGCGCAGACCGGCGATGTCGAATTCGGGCGGATGGGCATGGATATGCGTATGGCTGGGCGTGGCGGGTCGGACCGGCCCGATCTGCCGGCCGAGTTTTCGGACGAACCCTTTGACCGCGGCGTCGTCGGTATGGCGCGCACAGCCGATCCGAATTCGGCCAACAGCCAGTTCTTTATCATGTTCGGCCCTGCGCCGCATCTGAACGGGCAATATACGGTTGTAGGTCGCGTGACGGACGGGATGGATGTGGTTGATGCCATCAAACGCGGGTCTGGTCGCAACGGCGAGGTCAGCGGTCAACCCGATGTGATGACCCGAGTGACCGTGACCGAATAAACTCTGCGCGAGCGGGGTATCTTGCGGGCTTCTTCTTTGTCTAGAGTTCTGACAAATGGAGGAGCCCGATGCGTTTCATAAAAAACCTTACAATTCTGCTTGCGGTCAGCCTTGCGACTGCGGCCTTTGCCACGCCCGATCGTTGGCAGTCTGAGTGGAAACAGACGAATTTCGACAAACGCAGCATTGGTGATTGGTCCGAGATCATTTCAGGCGGGCCGCCAAAGGACGGTATACCGGCGCTGGTGGATCCTGACTTTATCGCAGTGTCCGATGAAAGGCGCATCGGTGATCGCGAACCGGTGATCACGCTTGAGATGGCGGGTCAGGCACGCGCCTATCCGGTGCGCTATCTGACCTGGCATGAGATCGTGAATGATGAGTTTGCGGGCGTCCCTGTGGCAGTGACCTTTTGTCCCTTGTGTAATTCGGGCCTGAGTTTTGACCGGCGTGTGCGCGGGCAGGTGCTGACCTTTGGCGTGTCGGGCAAACTGCGCAATTCCGACATGGTGATGTATGACCGCGAAACCGAAAGTTGGTGGCAGCAGGCTATCGGCGAAGGCATCGTGGGCGATATGACAGGCGTGGAATTGGTGCAGCTGCCAAGCTGGATGGAAAGCTGGGCCGAGTTCAAGGCGCGCAATCCCGGTGGTCTGGTGATGGATCAGCCCGATTATCGGCGCAATTATGGGCGTAACCCTTATGTGGGCTATGACAGCTCGGACAAGCCGTTTCTGTATAACGGCGAAATGCCGCCCCATGGAATTGATCCTTTGGCGCGTGTGGTGCGGGTCAGTGATCGGGCCTGGCCGTTTGAGCGCCTTGCTTCGGGTGAAATCCGCGAGGTGGGTATGGTGATTAGTTGGCAGGCCGGTCAAGCATCAGCCCTGGACAGCAGTCGCATTTCTGAGGGTCGTGACGTGGGCACCGTACGGGTCCGCGATGCAGAAGGGCGCGATGTGCCCCATGATGTGATGTTCGCTTTCGCCTTTCATGCCTTCTGGCCGGAAGGCCGGTGGATGTTATCAAACTGAGCGCGCTGACGCGCGCGTTTCTTCTGGCACTTCGTGCGGTTTGGGGCTTTGCCCCAAGCCCCAGAGTATTTTTCCCAAGAAGAAGGTTGGTTGGTCATATTTCTAGCGTATTTTCGTATAATGCCTTGCGTCATTAAACGTTGTGAAAGGTGAAAAATGCGAGTTATTGGAAAAGTCTTGCTTGCCGGCGCTGGGCTGATTGTGATGACGAACGGCGCTTATGCATATGATTTTGGTTTTGTTCGTGCGCCTGACTGGATGGATCCCTATGTTCTAGGGCTTTTGCTTTTGCAGATTCCGTTTTTTCTTGGGCTGATGGTGACAAAACCGTCTTCTGTTCCTTTTAACCAGCTTTACCGGGCTGATTTGCCGCCAATGGCGAGGTTTTTTCACCGGGCGTGGGGGGCGATATTTGTCGTCTTTATGATTTTTGTCTTCGTTGGTATGGGGCTGGCCCGCGCATAGGTATTTTGCTGCGGGTCGAGGCGGCAGTCGAAAGCCAAGCCGTTAGCGGGCTATGCAGCCACGTACCGCCGAGTTCTTTTGCGGCGGCGCCTGTGCCCAGTTTGAAACGGGCGAGGCCGGGTGTGGTTTCGGTGTCGATTATGCCCAGATCAAACAGGGTATGCGCTTGTGCAGCGAGCCATTCGATGGCCTGCCATATCAGAAGTGTGTGAGCGTTGTGCAATCGTCCAAGTGGCGTTGTGTGGCCGATGTGATAGGTTGCGCGGGGCCCGTGCCGTAAGATGAGTATGGCTGCGATGGGTTGCCCCTTTAATGTGGCCGTGAAAACCTGTGCATCGCCAGGATTTTTGTGCGCAAATGCGACGGTGACACTGCCGGGCCAGGCGCGGTATCCCCGTTGGCGCTGCTGCGCGGCGTCCAGATCCAGCAGCCAGCGGTGTTTGGCGGGGTCGAAGGGTTCAACGCGTGTTTTGATCGCATCGCTTTCGGCAGCAACCAGGCGATTGCGCCATTTCTGTTTCAGTCGGCCACGTCGGTCTGCGGTGCTGCCGCGCAGATCAAGCTGTGCCACATGGGCCGGTGTCATGATCTGAAGATGCCCCGTCTCTGCAAAGCCACAGGCAGTTTCGGCGTTCGTGATCAGCGCGAACTGTGGCAACGCGCGGCGCAAGGCAACCAGAGCGTCTTGTCGGTCGTCACTATCCAGGATCGGACCGCGTGATACAAACGCGCTGGCCCGACGACAGATAACCTGAGCCGCGCCATCCTTGCCCGGGCGAAAGCTGCGGACGGTCTGGCCGCATGCCTCAAGGGCGCGCGCAAACGCGGGGTGCTGCTGCAGCGGCGCGTCCAGATCATCGGGCAGCGGGCCTTCGGTCAGTTTCATGGCGCGCATTAACCATATGGAAACCTAACGGGGGGTTAATAAGACCCATGTCAAAACGCGTTTACGGAATATCGGCGCCCACGCCGCGCATCACCAAAACCGCCGCTTTTCTGGTGGCGACCGTGATTTCGGTTCCGGTTTTCGTGTTGCTTACACTGGTGGATTGGGTGGTGTAGGAATCGCTTTTTGAATGCGGCGCCACCCGAAACAACAGGATAGTGATAGACACGTCCTTTCTTTATGGTGTTAACTTCAGGCGAAATCGATTTAGGGAGTTGCTGCATATGGGCCTGTTTAATTTTTGGAAAAAAGAAGAAGATCCTGCGCCCGAAGCCGAGGCCGTCAAAGAGCAGATCAAGGATTTGGGTCTTGATACCTCTGGCATGGATATATCAGTTGACGGTGATGTTGTGAAAGTCACTGGAAAAGCCGTCAGCCAAGAGGTGAAAGAGAAAGTCATCATGGCGGCTGGAAACCTGAACGGGGTTGCTGCCGTTGAAGACGAAGTGGAAGGGGCTGCGCCCGTATTTCATGAGGTGAAAAAAGGTGACACTTTGTGGAAAATCGCTGAAGATACTCTTGGGGATGGCTCGCGTTATCAAGAGATATTCGAAGCCAATCGTCCTATGCTAAGCGATCCTGACAAAATTTATCCAGGCCAGATGCTGCGTATTCCTCAGGATGGTGGCGCATCTGCTTAGCCTTTGTTCATAAAATGATTTTCACGCGGGGCGCATGTATCGCGTGAATGCCCAATCGTCTGCACGAATTTGCCATAAAGCCACTGCAAGTCTACCTGCTATTGATGTTTAACGCAGGTGCTGCAGCATGTCCCATTTAACACAGACCGTTCAGGTCGTTCTGGTTTTCGATAACGCCTCTGCGTTTGATCAGCATTTTTCCGATCTTTCCCAGATTGAACCGCGGCTTACGCAGGCCTTGCAGGATTTTGGTCCGTGGCAGTCTTTGCAGGGGTACAACACCCCCAATCATCTTGGTCTGGCCAATGACACCCAGCATATCACGATGCAGCGCTTTGATGAGCAGATGCAACTGGGCGGCTTTGCTGACGTTCTGGCGAATCCATTGATCACAAACGGAAACCCCGGTTTGGCCAAGGCCGTATTGGAACACCAGCGTGCCTTTCTGATTGAGGTCGGCCCTGGCAGCGTGCCGGGGTTTGCGGCTGCTTTGGCCCAATCCGGGATCGCTGATGCACTGGGCGGCATGGACACCGCCGAGATGGGTCTTTCAGATGATCAGGCGGGCTATGAAAATCGCCTGTTGCTGGCACAAAGCCTGACATCGGCGATGATCCGGGAAATGGCACCAAGCGCTGTGCATTGGGTCCAATCGCAACAGATTTTTGACGCAGCCGCGTTCAACAGTCTGGTGGCCGAAGGGTTTTCGCTGCCGCTTTATTGTGGGCCTTTTCTTTATGGCGGCGAACAGATGCCCGACGGGTCGGTCAAGGTCGGCATTCGCGCATTGGGGTCCCAGAACCTGTTGGGAAAGACGGTTATATTCGCGCCCGACGTGCAGGATTGGTCACAAAGCTACATGCAGGTTCTGGCCTTCATTGCCTATTGCCGCAGCATTGGTCGTCTTTTGGGGGACGGGGAAACCATGGCCTCGGACGCCGCGGATGCCACTGTGGTGCGGGTCAGCCATAAAAACGACATCCCGCAATTGCCGGACGGGTATATCGAGTTAAGCGTGGACGGTCGCAGCAACGCAGAAGCGTCGTCCGGAAAAGTCCTCCGCGCGGACGAGGCGAAACTGAACGCCGCAGCCCGCGGGTCACGCGATCAGCTCAATCAGCCAAAGCGTGCGCGGGGCGGATTGCTGGCAAGGTTGTTTGGGTCGAAGAAGTGATCTGTTCCTGAAGCGCCGCCTTAGAACATAAACACTTGGCTCAACCAACCCGCCCGGTGGGCACCACCGGGCAGCGCCCGACCGCCCCCATGGGCGGGCGCTTCACGCCCACCCGCGGACGGCCGCTGCCCTCAACTTCCAATGCGTGTATTTCAGATTTTCAGAGCACTTTCTGGAATAGGCCCACACGTATCTATGAATTCTTGCTGAACGGTCCTACTGATCCGACAACTGCACCAGCGCATGGCGTTTTTTGCCGGCGCTCAGTTTGATTGGGCTGGCCAGGGCTGTGGCATCGATCATCATACCGGCGTCGGTCAGCGGTTCGTCGTCCAGCCGCGCGCCGTGTTCGGAAATCAGGCGCTTGGCCTCTTTCCCTGACTTCGCCAGGCCGGACCGCACGATCAGTTGCACGACCGAGATACCATCGCCCACCTCATCCACTGTCAGGGCCAGCGTCGGCAGATCGTCCCCCACGCCGCCTTTTTCAAAGACTTCGCGGGCGGTTGCCTCAGCCGCCTCGGCGGCCTCAGCCCCATGCAGCAGGGTGGTGACCTGATTAGCCAGGATAATCTTCGCCTCGTTGATCTCGGACCCCGCCAGCGCACCCAGGCGGTTGCATTCGTCCACCGGCAGTTCCGTGTAGAGCTTCAGAAACCGGCCCACATCCGCGTCCGTCGTGTTGCGCCAGAACTGCCAGAATTCATACGCGCTGAGCATATCGGCATTCAGCCAGACCGCGCCGCTGGCCGATTTGCCCATCTTCTTGCCGTCCGACGTCGTCAGCAGGGGTGAGGTCAGGCCGTAAATCTCATGGTCCAGCACGCGGCGGGTCAGGTCGATGCCGTTGACGATATTCCCCCACTGGTCCGATCCACCCATCTGCAGCAGACAGCCATACCTGCGATTTAGCTCAAGAAAATCATAGGCTTGTAGGATCATATAGTTGAATTCCAGAAACGACAGGCTTTGTTCCCGGTCCAGCCGCGATTTGACGCTTTCAAATGACAGCATCCGGTTCACACTGAAATGCCGCCCGATGTCGCGCAGAAAATCGAGGTAGTTCAGATCGTCCAGCCATTCGGCATTATTCAACATCAGCGCGCCGGTTGGGCTGTCATCATAGCGCAGATAGCGGTCGAAAACCCGCTGCATGCCATCGATATTGGCGTCGATCTGATCCGGCCCCAGCAATGGACGTTCGTCGCTGCGAAACGACGGGTCGCCCACCTTGGTCGTGCCACCCCCCATCAGCGTGATCGGCTTATGCCCGGTTTTCTGCAACCAGCGCAGCATCATGACGTTCAACAGATGCCCCACATGCAGTGACGCCGCTGTCGCATCATAGCCAATATAGGCGGGCACAACACCTGCCGCCAAAGCCTCATCCAGACCCTGATAATCCGTGCAATCGGCCAGATAGCCGCGGTCCATCATGACAGCAAGGAAATCGGATTTGGGGTGATAGGTCATGGTCTTGTCCTGTTTGGCGTTCCGCGGCATTCTATAGGCGTTGACGGGCGAAAGGGGAAGGCCATGCAGACAGGTGATGCGATGCGGGTGCTGGGGGCGATGTCGGGCACGTCGCTGGACGGGGTTGACGCGGCCGTGATCACGACGGATGGCCACCGCATTCTGGACATGGGTCCGACGGCCTATCGCCCCTATACCGATACTGAACGCGACGTGCTGCGGGCCGCGCTTGGCCGCTGGCCCGGTCCGGAAGTGGCGCAGGCCGCGCGGGTGGTTGAGGACGCGCATCTTGAGGTTTTTCAAGGATTCGAGGACGTGGACCTGATCGGATTTCACGGTCAGACCCTGGCCCATGACCCCGACCGAGGCCGGACGCATCAGGTGGGCAATGGACCCCGGATTGCAGAACAATTGGGCGTACCGGTCGCCTGGGATTTCCGCAGCGCTGATGTGGCCGCAGGCGGGCAGGGCGCACCGCTGGCATCATTCTATCACTTCGCCTGTGCCAAATGGATGGGCGCGACCCAGCCTTTGTGTTTTCTGAATCTGGGGGGGGTGGGTAACTTGACATGGGTTGACCCGCGTTTTGATCGGCCAGAGGACGCGGGCGCACTGCTGGCCTTTGACACCGGACCAGCCAACGCCCCGATCAATGATCTGATCACCGCGCGGCTTGGTCAAAGCTACGACGCGGGCGGCGCGCTGGCCGCGGGTGGGCAAGCGGATCATGCGGTGGTTAAGGCATTCCTGCAGCATGACTATTTCCTGAAATCGCCCCCTAAGTCCTTGGATCGGGACGATTTTCCGGGCCTGCTGGATCAAGTGTCAAGCCTGTCAGACGCTGACGCTGCAGCAACCCTTGCGGCCTGTGCTGTGGCGGCGGTGGCCAGGGGGATGGACCACTGCCCCGAGCCGCCCGCTCAGGTTCTTGTCACAGGGGGCGGGCGTCATAATGCTGTTTTGATGGACGGTTTAGCTCGGGCTTTAAAATGCTCTGTTCTTTCCGTTGATGATGCGCAAACAACAGAGGGCCTCGCCGGCCCGAGGGTGGCGCAATCGCGCCGCCCTGGGGGGCGGGTCGGCGCGGCCCGGTGGTGCCCACCGGGCGAGGATAAGGATCATAATACCGGCTTGAACGGTGACATGCTGGAGGCCCAAGCCTTTGCCTTCCTCGCCGCGCGGATCTGGCACGGTCTGCCGATCACCGCGCCAGGGACAACGGGCGTCAAAACCGCGATGACGGGTGGGCAGATCAGCGGCCAAAAGGCGGCGTAACAAGATGGGAACAAAGCTATGCTGATGGCCAGTTTTATATTCACGGAAAAGCATCTTGATGATGAATTTTTCAAACTTGATGCGATGATCGAAGAAGCGGCCATAGCAACGCCGGGGTTTTTAGGAAAAGAAAGCTGGATCGCTGCGGATCAGTCAAAACGCAATTCGGTTTATTACTGGACCGATAAAGATGCGTTGGATCAATTTGCGCGTCATCCCCTTCATCTGAAGGCAAAGCGACAGTACGAAAAATGGTATGGCGGGTTTCATGTTGTGATCTCTCAGGTCACAAAATCATACGGTGACAGCCAATTTGACCACGTTACGCCCAACAGTCGGCCTGGTCGCCACAGATAGGCATCGGGTACTTAAAGCGTCAGCCTTCGGAAATATCAAACCCCTCTGCCGCCAGCTCGAAGCCCTCAAATTGGAACGCAGGCGACACCGTGCAGCCGACCAGGGTAAAATCGCCCGTTGTCTCGGCTGCCTGCCAGTGACCGACAGGCACGATGATCTGGGGCATCTGGCCGCCCGCGATATCGGGGCCCAGCACATGGCTGACCGCCGGGCCGGTGTCATCGGCGCTGATCCGCAGCCGCAAGGGGGCGCCGGTGTAGAAGTGCCAGATCTCGGCCGCATCCACACGGTGCCAGTGGCTACGCTCGCCGGCCTTCAACAGAAAGAAAATCGCCGTTCCTGCCGCACGCCCGGCATTCGTGGCGTCGGCAATCCAGGTCTGGCGATACCACCCGCCCTCAGGATGCGGCGCCAGATAAAGGTGCTCGATCAGATCATCCGCCGTCATATCTGCCGCTTTCGTTGTCTTTTCGCCACGTCCTGTGGCGTTTCTGCATGATCTCTTGGAACAAGAGAAGGTTATTGATAGTTTAACTTGATATTATGGGGAATCTGCAAATGCCAGCATATGAATACAAGGTTGTGCCCGCCCCCAAAAAGGGTGTGAAAACCCGCGGCGCCAAAGGGGCCGAAGGTCGGTTTGCGAATGCGCTGGAAGATTTGATGAATACCTACGGCGCGCAGGGCTGGGAATATCTGCGCACCGACACATTGCCGCAGGAAGAACGCAGCGGCCTGCGCGGCAAAAGCACGCTTTATCAGAACATGCTTGTGTTTCGCCGTGAGCTTGGCGTTCAGATGTCTGACCTGCAGCCCGAATTGATGGCCAAGCCCACACCGGTTGTGGTGCGGGCCAAGGTTTCGGAAGACACAACGCTGTCTGATGCGAAGCTGGCCGCCGAATAAACCCGTCGTAAGGCTTTGATCTAAAACCTAATTCAGATCCAGCGCCAGGGCGTGAATACGACCCATGATGTCCTTTCCGATCGCATCATGCACCGCACGATGCCTTTCGATCCGACTCATCGGGCCAAGGGCCTCTGCCGTCATGCGCACCTGAAAATGGCTTTCCCCACCTTCCTGATAACCGGCATGACCCCTGTGGGCCTCGCTGTCATCCACCACGTCCAACTCACTTGGGCGAAAGCTTGCCTCTAACCTTTGCCGAATTTCCTCGGTCACTGACATTTTTTTGTTAACCCCCTTTTGTCTTTCTCAGGAAAGTCTAAACTCTGTCGTCCGAGTCGAAAAGGTGAGGCGAGCGATATGGCGAAAAATGATCCCTTTGGTTTCGATATGTCGGTTTCATCGGCAAAAAAGAAAAATCCCCGTGGCCGCAGGGGGATGTCGGGGGCGTTTGAGACCTCGCAGCGGGTCTGCGACAAGCCTGGGTGTCAGGAACCGGGCAAATATCGTGCGCCCAAATCTCCCGATTCGCTGGATGATTTCTTTTGGTTCTGCAAGGAACACGTGCGCGAATATAATCTGAAGTGGAATTATTTTGACGGGTCCAGCGAAGAAGAGCTGTTTGAGCAGATGGACAAAGACCGCGTGTGGGAACGTGAGACAAAGCCCTTTGGCAAGTCCGAAGAACAACGCGCCTGGGCCCGGCTTGGCATCGATGACGCGCATCAGGTGCTAGGCGAAAACGCCACGCGCAATCCGGGCAAAAGCATCACCGGCACCCGCAAACTGCCCCCCAAGGAACGCCGCGCGCTGGATATCCTTGAGGCGCAGGATCACTGGACCAAGGCCGAAATTCGCAAGGCTTACAAGGGTTTGATCAAGATACTTCACCCTGACATGAACGGCGGCGACCGATCCGACGAAGAACGCCTGCAAGAGGTCGTCTGGGCCTGGGATCAGGTCAAGGAAAGCCGCAATTTCAGGGATTGAGTTTCGGGTTGGCAAGAATGGTAAAAAGCCCCTGATTAGTTTCGAAACTGCGTCTGTACCATTGGCGTGGTGTTCGCATTAGACGAACTTGACAAGTTTTACACGTCTTTTTTACGCGACAGATGCTCTCGCTTTAGAATGCCCATGATTATGTCATCGTACCATTTTCCAGAAATTCGAGCGGACTCTCGTTCGCGTCCTTCTTCAATAAAACCACAAGCCATGTAACATCGAATGGCGCGTTTGTTGAACGCCAAAACCCGTAAATCTACCCTGTTTAGGGTGATTTCTTCAAATGCATAATCCAACACTTTTTGTATTGCTTGCCGTCCAATACCCTTTCCAAGATCGCCTTCGCTCAGCAGACCAAGTGCTAATCTGGCTTTCTGGTCCTTTTGATTGATATCGTCTAACCGTGCCTGTCCAACAATGCGGCCATCAGCGGTTATGACCCACGCGCAGGGGTGATCGATTAATTTCTGGACCCACCGAGTTGCAGTTGTCCGGCTGGTCTGAAGGGACCTTGTTGGTTCACCGCCATACATTCGAATAATCTCAGGCGAGGATGGATAGCTCATGCGTTGCTCAACATGATCCAAGCTAGGTGCAACAAGTTCAACCGCCTTTAGCATTCGAAAAAGTTGCCAGCAAAAAGGGATCACTACAAGTGATTGAAACACTATCATCTTCGTTTCAGAAGCTGATCAATTTGAAGTTGGTGCCGACATCCTAGAACGCCGGCGCCAGTCTGTATCTACCCCCGACTATCCGCAAACGCCACTGATCCCGTCCAGCTTGGGATCACGCGGTCGGGGGCTTCGTTGGCAAGGGGGACGCATTTCGACAGAAGCCAGGTTTTCTTGGCAATCCCGTCGCTTTCGCGGCATAAGGCGCCGCTGGATTGGCCAAGGGCCAGGAAGCCACCGACCAAAGCAGATGCCGCCGAAGTGCCCCCGAACCGGCAGTAATACGACCCGAATTCGCGGATGCCGGCATCGGGCACAGTGCCCTGGAACGGGCTGCGGGAATAGCCGTGCACGCCGGGCACATCGGTTGAGATGATATCGAAATGCGAAAACTTGCGGTTCGAATTGATCGGCGGCACGCCCACGCTGCTGTAGGAATGGCGCTGTTCGTCCAGACGCACCTCGGCTGATGAAAACGCCTCGGCGTCGTCACTGGGGGCGAAAACCGTCACGTTCTGGTGCGATGAATAGCTGCTGATGTAGCCCTTGGCGTTGACCGACCCGACCGAGATAATTCCGTTATTATCATCGGCCAGATTGGCGGGGTAAATGCCGTAAAGCTCATTGCTATTGCCACCGGCGCAGACCACGGGCCGGTTGATCGACACGTTGATGATCAGCTCGGCCAGTTCGTTCCACAGTTCAGACATCTCATGGGTCAGTTCCTCGGGCGAGGTCAGCTCCATCAGTGATTTGCCGTCGATCTTGATCTGAGACAGCTCGGGGTACATCCGCGTCGGATCGGGGATCGTGCGGGGCAGAACGACAACATCCGCGTCAATCAGTTCGGCATACAGGAACGCCACGATCAGCGATTCCGGATCAATGTCGAAGTTGGTGGAAATCGGGACGATTTCGCAATTCGGATCAACGCCGCGATAGGGTAGGGGAATTTGCGAAGGCTGGACCGCACTGGCGCCATAGACCTCGCTTTCAACCGTTGCGCGGCCGCCGATCAGACCGGCAATCGCCGTGCCGTGGGATGAAAATGCAGGCGAAACGGTGGGCTGCACCCCATCAACCCAGGATCGCGACCCATGCGACAGGCGGTCGATAAATTCGGACAGGATCGCCGCCGTGCGCGGCAGACCCGCCGTGACACCAGTCGCCGTATTCAGATCAATCGCCCCCAGTTTGTCGTCGGGATCGTGATAGGAAAAGGCCCCCAACCGATTGGAAAACAGATCCAGCGACAGATCGTGATTGATCGCATCCTTCAGGTTCGGGTGATCGACCGCCACAGATGTATCGATCATCGCAACCCGGATGGGCTTTGTCGTCTGGGCTGATGTGCCGCTGGATGGCGCATGATCACTGTCCAGCACGCCCATGGTCACCAGATGCCACAGGGCGTCATAGTCAGTATAAACTTCCTGAGCAATTTCAACATGTTTTTGCATTTTTCAAATCCCTGTAAGGTCTCAAATCCATTCAGACTGGGCTGCCAGCATTTCGTCCTGCAGCACCTTTTCCAGCACCGGCGCGACCATGCGGGCCAGATCGTGCCCCGCCTTGCTGTCAGCGGCATAATGCACGCCCGCCCATTCCCGGTTTTCCGCAATCCGCCGCGCGCTGCGGAACAGTTCCGAGCTGGCGGGGTGTTCCGGGATCATCCGCGAAATCATGAATGCCACAGCAAAGGACTGGAACGAATGGTTGCTGGGATAGGACGCGTGGCCGGGGTTATCCAGAAACGGGCGCAACCGCGGTTCCAGCTGATTGGGCCGCATCACATTATACCGCGCCTTGTACCGCAGCCCGATTTCGTCGGTCAGCGCCATAACCTTCAGGATCAGCGATATTGTCGCGTCATAACCGCCTGCATCTTCGATATTCAGCGGGCGCAGATAGCGTGACAGTTCGAACGTGGCTTCGGTCGTAATCTCCTGACGGCGCAGGGCCTGGGCGGGTTGCGTCAGCAGGTATTGCTTGACCAGAAGGTCCTGACACTGACGGCGCAGCTCCTCCATTGAAGGGGGCGGCGCCAGCGGCAGATCAATCCATTCATCGATCAGATCATGCAGCTTTTCACGTTCTTTCCAGGGTTCCTGCATATCCGGTGCCGTATTATCAGCATCGATGTCATAGCGGTTTCTGTTGCGGTTTCGATTGCGGTTTCTGTTCCGGTTCAGGCTGCGGTTTCTATTGCGATTGCGGTTCCGGTTCAGCGCCAGCAAAGACACCAGAGACCCACCGCTGGCCATGGTCACGCCCGAGCTGTCGCTTGGCCCGACCTCTTGCCCGCCGTCTTCGTTCAGTTGCAGTCCGCTGGATGTTACAAAAAACCGATTTTCTTTTAATATAAGATCACTGTCCATGATATCTCCTTCAATATTCTGATCTTCTAATCCCCTCGATCACGAACGTGGCGGCATCCTTGTTCGTCAGTCGAAAACGCTCTTTCTGTGTCAATTCCGATTGAAAATCCGGGTCGATGGCAATCAGCTTTTCATATGCCCGCTTTGCCTTGTCGATTTCACCCAGATGACCGTAATTCGCGATCAGATAGCGCATGGCCGCGATGAACCGCGGCTGCTTGGCCAGCGCATTTTTGGCATAAGCAATCGCCTCGCGGTGACGGCCCTGCATCGTCGCGGCCATCGCCAACGTGGTTTCATAGGTATAGCTGATCGGGCTATAGGCGCCCAGATAATTGGCGCGTTTGGCGGCCTGATAGGCCGCGTCGTATTCGCCGATATAAAACTTGTGCAGAGCATAATGATCCCACACAAACGCCTGCGAACTGTTCAGGTTCAAGGCCCGCGTCATCAGTTCCCCCGCGGCGGTGTGATCACCAAAGGCATAGCCCATCACATGCCCCAGACAGGCCAGTGAAATGCTGTTGAACGGGTTTGCATCCAGCGTTTCGCGCACCAGAATGCGGGTCTGTTCGGCCATGTCGTCTTCCAACCGGCCAATATTTTCCCCCAATGCAAAAGTGGCCGCATAGGATCGAAGCGACGGAAACACCGAATATCCGCTGCCCTTTTGCGCCTGATCCAGCAGATCAATCGACCGCATCAGACTGGCGTGATCCAGCTTGAACATCAGGTTCAGCGCCGTGTAGCCCGCGCGATTATGGCCATCACTGCCACCGGGATAGATGTCATCTTCGAAAATCGATTTCGCCAGCCGTTCGACGTTTTGCGAAATGAACCCCGACATCAGCATGCTGTCGGGCTGAAACAGTTCATCAACGTCCATCTGAATGGATTGGCTCCACTCATACGTCATGTTCGACGTGCGGTACAAAAACAGGGTCAAGGTGATCTTTTGCCGGACCTGCAGCGCGCGAACACGGATGAAAAATTCCGCTTCACAGGCCTGGGTCAGATTGATCTGATCATCCGAATAGGACCGGAAATCAATGACTTGCAGCGGCTGAAACTCTTTCAGGTTCCGCGCGACGGTTTCCTGTATCTGATCGGCGATATGTGACGTGAAATCGCTGCAGCCATGTTCGATATTGGGCAGGAAGCCCAGACAGTAAACCGGCGCGATGTTTGGCAGATCGCTGATTTTGGCGACCTGGCTTTGCGCGGGCGCGGGCCGGTATTTTGGCAGGTTACGCGCCAGATCATCCCAAAGCTGACGTTCGACCGTCAGCCATTCTTCGAATTCCTCATCGGCAACGTCGCAGCCTTCCAGCAGCTCGGTCTCGCGCGTCACACCAAGCGTATGACACAAACCGGGGTCATTTTTCAGCGCAGGCAGATCGATCCAGACCTTGTCCAGACGCAGCGCGATAGACTGGCGATCAATCTGCAGAATATGATCCGTCATCGCGCCCAGATCTTTTTTGATCTCGAACACCGTCTGTCGCAGGCTGGTTGACGATTTCTGTTCGTCGCTTTCGCTCCACAGTTTCGACCGAAGCCAGACGCGTGTCCGCTGCGCCCGCGGGGCCAGCGCCAAAAGCGCGATCATCCCCTGTGCCTTGCGATTGCGCAGCGTCAGGGGCGTGCCGTCTTTGGTGGTGATTGTCAGGGGGCCAAGGACATGGATCTTGGCAAGGGCGGCCGCCGGATCAGTCTGATGAGTGGTCCTGATCCGGGACCTGTCTTGGGGTGGGAAAGGTGCGTCTGGATGCGCCGCTGCCGGTTCGCGGATATCATTGTGCTGACGCATGACTATAACTTTTCGCAAAATATGAGTGCTGGGGGAGCCATGATATATGCCACCAGAAGGTCCCCATTTGAAATTGTGCCATCCTCACTTTGCGCACCGTAGCGATGCATCCAAACGCAGAATCAACCTACAATTTCCAGCGTTAGGTTTCCGTTAGGTAAACTTAAGAATACGTTAATTTTTGCGTTTTGAGTGCATTTTTTTGGGTTTTACATCCTTTGGTTTAAGATCTTTTAGGTAATTGTACCTGAAATTGCATCATTTTGCATTACTGGGTGCCATTACTTTCGATCTGGAAACGAATTTCCGACTCAGTTGGGTCTGTGACGGTGTCTTGCCCGCGGCATTTTTAACCCATCTGAATGTGAGTGGTTGCGTGGAACGATATTTCTTATAAATATAGTAAGGAATAAGAAAGGGCACACTGGCATAATGATTCCGCTCAGACATCCTCAGCCCGATCAGCTGCCTCAGGCGGTTCGCAGTGACAGCTGGCAGATTCTGAACCACCTTCGGTTTGTCGCCGCCAAATGTCGCGTCGCGGCCCGGACCGATCTGTTTCAGGCCTGTGCGATGTTGTCGGTTGATAAACAAACGGCCCGCGATACCCATGCCCACGTTCTGATGCGGTGTCTGGCGCAGGCCATTGGCAAACGCCCTGTGCTGCACGCGCCCGGCACGGCCGAGGTATCATTTGACGAAAGCTGGCTGATGCGGCTGATCGAAACCGCCGCGGGGCAGGATGATGACAGTTTTCAGTTCCTGCTGCGGTCCCGTGTGCCCGCCCACGCCCGTCGCAATGTGGCCGGTCTTGTGCGGTCAATATCCGAGCAATTTTGTCATTATTTAGAATAATTCTAAATACATCTTGGCAACGCCACGGAATGCGTTAAATATGGTGTCAGCCAGCACGACGCCAGCCAAGTTGACACTTTTATTCGGATCAAAGGACCAAGACATGACACAGACTGCAGCCGCCCTTTCAACAGATGCGCGCGCCCAACTGGTGGACGCGTTGAACCAATCTGTGGCTGAAACGGCAGTAACGACAATGCTGGCGCAGAATTTCCACTGGAATGTGACAGGTATGGCCTTTGGTCCGCTGCACGCGCTGTTTCAGGAAATCTATGAAGACCATTTTCAGGCCCAGGATGACCTGGCCGAGCGGATCAAGGCGCTGGACGCACATGCCGAAGGCACGCTGGCCGGAATGCTGAAACGGTCAAAGGTCGATGAACATGACGGTCACGCCGGTGACAAGGAAATGATCGAGACGATGAAAATTGCGCAAGAAACTCTTGCGGCGACGCTTGCTGGCTGCGGCGAACTGGCGGCCGAAAATGGCGATACCCTGACCGAAGACCTGTGCATCGCACGTGGTCAGACCCACGAAAAATTCGCCTGGATGCTGCGCGCGCATCTGCGTTGAGATATCGGATTGGGGCTCTGCCCCAAACCCCGGAGTATTTAGACCAAGAAGAAGATATAAAGAGCACTCCCAGCCTTCTTCTTGGCAAAAATACTCATAATCCCACCGTACGCCGCCCTAAGCAGGCGTTAGCATTTCTCGTCTAAAACCCGATCCCACGACGTCGAACCAAGGAAATGGTTTTTCCAGAACTTGCGCTGCGGATTTACGACCCACAGTGCAAGCCGCCTGAAAGATCATGCATGAGACTTGAAGGTGGGGGAGTAGCGCCCCTTTCTGGCAAAACCAACCCAAAGACGGTGGCGCCACCTTTCTTATAAATATCCGACAAAACGAAACCCCGCCACCGGACGGTCGCGGGGCTGAAGCTGCGTCGACATTCACCCGATGGCGGCGGCTTTGACGTCTTCGTCGATGAAGGGCACATATTGTGCGAAGTTTTCGGCAAACATCTCGACAAGCTTGGCGGCCTGCGCATCATAAGCGGTCGTATCGGCCCATGTGCTGCGCGGGTCCAGCAGCCCGGCATCGACATTGGGCACGGTCACCGGCACTTCAAACCCAAAGTTGTTATCCTTGCGGAATGTCGCTTCGTTTAAAGATCCATCCAGCGCGGCCGTCAGCAGGGCGCGTGTGGCCTTGATCGGCATGCGTGATCCTGTGCCATAGGCGCCGCCGGTCCAACCCGTGTTCACCAGCCAGCAGGTCGCGCCGTGCTTGGCGATCTTTTCGCGCAAGAGGTTGCCATAGGCTTCGGGCCGCCGCGGCATAAACGGCGCGCCAAAACAGGTGCTGAAGGTGGGTTCAGGTTCAGTCACGCCGCGTTCGGTGCCCGCAACCTTGGACGTGAAACCCGACAGAAAGTGATACATCGCCTGCGCCGGGGTCAGCCGCGCGATGGGGGGCAACACGCCAAACGCATCGCATGTCAGCATGATGATATTCTTCGGATGCCCACCAAGCGCCGTATTCGATGCGTTTGAGATATAATCCAGCGGATACGCACAGCGCATATTCGCGGTCAGGCTGTCATCGTCGAAATCCAGTTCAAAGGTTTCTTCGTCAAAGACCATATTTTCGATAACAGTGCCGAATTTTTGCGTGGTGGCAAAGATCTCGGGCTCGGCCTCGGCGCTGAGGTTGATGGTCTTGGCATAGCAGCCGCCTTCAAAGTTAAAGGTGCCGCGGTCGGACCAGCCGTGTTCGTCATCACCGATCAGCACGCGGTCGGGGTCCGCAGACAGGGTCGTCTTGCCGGTGCCCGACAGACCAAAGAAAACAGCGGTATCCACCGGGTTGCCCTCGGCATGATTGGCGGAACAGTGCATCGGCATGATGCCTTTTTCAGGCAGCAGGTAATTCAGCAGGGTAAAGACCGATTTTTTATTTTCACCCGCATATTCGGTCCCGCCGATCAGGATCAGCTTGCGGTCAAAATTCATCGCGATCACGGTGTCGCTGCGGCAATCATGCCGCGCGGGGTCGGCTTTGAAGCTGGGGCAGTTGATCACGGTGAAGTCGGGGGTAAAGCCATCCAGCTCTGCCCGGTCCGGACGGCGCAGCATGTGGCGGATGAACAGCCCGTGCCAGGCCAGTTCAGTCACCACGCGCACATCCAGACGGTGCGATGGGTCGGCACCCGCATACAGATCCTGCACAAAATAATCGCCGCCCTTCATATGCGCCAGCATGTCGTCATAAAGGGTATCGAAGCCTTCGGGTGACATGGCCGCGTTGTTGTCCCACCAGATATGCGGCTCAACCGAGGGTGTTTTGACCACATGTTTGTCCTTGGGGGACCGGCCCGTGAATTTGCCTGTTGTCACCAGAAAGGCACCGCCGTTACCCAACGTACCTTCGTCGCGCGTCAAGGCGGCCTGGATCAGGGCAGGTTCGGTCAGGTTATAGTAAACAGCGCCCAGCCCCGTTATGCCCTGGTCGTCCAGTTTCTGGTTCGGGTTCACGCGTCCCAATGTCATCAAACTTCTCCTGATCACTGCGCCACTGATTTTGCGCTGTTGGCTTCCCCTTAGCACGCCGGATCGGAATGTGAACAGGATGTAGCGAAACGTTAGCGCAACCAGCGTCAGGTTAGCGCAACCACGGCAATTCCTTGCGACGATTTCCGGGGGAATTGCACGTTTCTGGGCTGAATGTGAAATCAGGACGCGCGCGAATCGCAGTTAACTGTTGCGTCTATTTCAGAAAAAAGGGACATTACCGCGATAGGTTAGGCCTTGGATTGGGGCTGTAATAAGGGAAGATTGCATGTCTAAGATCGCACTGGTGGATGATGACAGGAATATTTTGACATCTGTTTCCATCACTCTGGAAGCAGAGGGATTTGAGGTCGAAACCTATAACGACGGTCAATCGGCGCTGGATGCGTTCAACAAAAAACTGCCTGATATTGCCGTTCTGGACATCAAGATGCCGCGCATGGATGGCATGGACCTGCTGCAGCGATTGCGTCAGAAAACCTCGATGCCGATCATCATGCTGACCTCGAAAGACGATGAAATTGACGAAGTTCTGGGCCTGCGGATGGGGGCCGATGACTATGTTAAAAAACCGTTTTCCCAACGTCTTCTGGTTGAACGGATTCGCGCGCTTCTGCGGCGTCAGGACGCGATCGAAACGAATGAGGTCGGTCAGACCGAAGACACCAAACTGATGGTCCGTGGCAATCTGTCGATGGACCCGTTGCGCCATTCGGTCAGCTGGAAGGGGCGCGATGTTTCCCTGACTGTCACCGAATTCCTGCTTTTGCAGGCCCTCGCGCAGCGTCCGGGCTTTGTAAAAAGTCGTGACCAATTGATGGATGTGGCCTATGATGATCAGGTCTATGTGGACGATCGGACCATCGACAGCCATATCAAGCGTCTGCGCAAAAAGATGCGGACCGTTGATGACGAGTTTTCGGCCATCGAGACACTGTACGGCATCGGATACAGATACAACGAAGAGTAGATGACTCTGTCACCGAAGATCGATATTCACGACCTGAAATCTGTCCGCGACGCGGATGTCGTTCTGGGCGACGACTTTGTGGCGCCGGACGGGGCGGTTGACAAAGAACTTCGGGTGCGGCGAGAACGCCGTCGGGTTGTGTCGATCAACCGGTCGCCACTGGCGCGCAAGATAATCACATTCAACCTTATGGCATTGATCCTGCTGGCTGTCGGTATCCTTTACATGAACCCCTCGCGCGACAATCTTGCCTTTCAGCGCGCAACGGCCTTGGTGGACGAAGCATTCCTGATTGCAGATGTGTTTGAGGCCCAGATCCCAAGCGGGCAGTTGCTGAATACGGATGTGGGCAACGTCGTCAACGTGCAGCAGAGTTTGGATCGCCTTCAGTTGCGCAATGCGATCGATGTTTTTGTATACAACCCCGATCAGACATTGGTGGCCTCTAGCATAGGCTTGGAGCGAGAAGGATTGGACCGCATCGAAGGGCTAAGCGCCGATTTTCAAACGACCTTCATAACCGATTTTATGATATCAGCTTGGACATCCGTGAACGATTTTCTGTCGCCGCTACTGATCCAGCAGCCCGATCTGACCTCAGAAGAACAGGCACGCCTTTTACTTACAGATGCGATTGCCGGTGAAACCCACGTCAGCACGGGCCAGGACCGTTTTGGTCTGACCGTTTTTACGGTCGTGACGCCGATCATGGCGGGCGATGTTGTGATCGGTGCCGTGGCGGTCGGCAGTGCCACGGGCGAAATTGACCTACTGGTTCGGGCGGAGCGGGAACAGGTTGTCCAGATTTTCTTTCTGGCTGTCATTGTATCTATTGGCCTCAGCCTGGTTCTGGCGTCGACCATCGCAAATCCACTGGCTGATCTGGCCGCTGCCGCCGAACTGGGGCGGGACAAGAACGCGCGCAAGATGTCCCCGGGCCGTATCCGTATTCCCGATCTGACCGCGCGGCCTGATGAAATAGGCCGATTGTCCGGCGCGTTGCACGGGATGGTGGGTGCGCTTTATGACCGGATCGAGGCCAATGAACAGTTCGCCGCCGACGTCGCACATGAAATCAAAAACCCACTGGCCAGTCTGCGGTCTGCCGTGGGCACCATGCGGGTGGCTAAACGTGACGATCAGCGCGAACGGCTGCTTGAGGTCATCGAACACGATGTCCGGCGCCTTGACCGGCTGGTCAGCGATATCTCGAACGCGTCACGTCTGGACAGTGAACTGGTCAAGGAAGACGAAGAAACCTTTGACCTGCTGAACCTGCTGACGCGCCTGGCTGAGCATCTGCAGCGGGATGCAGACGAAAAAGGCATCGAATTCATCACCGATTTTCCTGCCAAACCGATCCGCGTGCAGGGTCTGGAAGAACGTCTGGCGCAGGTCTTTGTCAATCTGATCACCAATGCGATTTCTTTTTGCGGCAAAGATGACGCAATCCGCATCTGGGCACGCAAACGTGAAAACCGCGTGCTGATTGTGGTCGAAGACACCGGCCCCGGTATCCCCGAACAGGCCCTGTCCAAAATCTTCAAACGCTTTTATTCCGAACGTCCCGAAGGTCAGTTTGGCAACAACTCAGGCCTGGGCCTGGCGATTTCAAAACAGATCGTCGAGGCCCACGGCGGCGTGATATGGGCCGAAAATATCCGGCCCTCTGAAGGCGATGCCAATTCACCCCCTCTGGGGGCCCGCTTTGTCGTTGGCCTGCCTGTCTGACCTGACGTGACAGCCAAAACCGACATCGTCTATCGCGGCAGTTCGGTCGCTGTGAACGAAAAAGCGCTTCTGATCACCGGTGCCTCGGGGGCTGGAAAATCTACACTTGCGTTGCAGATGATCACCCAGGGGGCCACTCTGATCGCTGATGATTACACGGCTTTGCGGACAAATGGCCGGGACCTGATCGCATCAGCGCCCGATCCGATCCGCGGCAGCATTGAGGTGCGCGGTCTTGGCCTGTTATCCGCAGAAACGATCGGCAGTGCGCGGGTGGTCGCCGTTATCGATCTGGACCAGACCGAAACACAAAGACTTCCCCCCGCGCGTCACATCGATATATTAGGCACCACAATCGATTGTCTTCACAAAATAGAGGGTCCCCATTTCCCCGCAGCGCTTTTGCAATATTTAAAGTTTGGTCGACAGAACCAGGATACTGAATGACTCAGCAATCAGCGCCCGCATCGCAGGCGCAGACAGCAACCGAAAATCGCATTGTACTTGTGACCGGACCGTCCGGGGCAGGGCGATCGACGGCTATCAAGGCGCTGGAAGATATCGGGTTTGAGACCATCGATAATCTGCCGCTTAGCCTGTTGCCACGTCTGTTGGACGGCCCGCCGTATCCGAAGCCTCTGGCGCTTGGTATCGACGTGCGTAACCGCGACTTCAGCGCCACTGCCCTGATCGAAACCATTGACCGACTGCGCGACTGGCCCGAATTTGACAGTGAATTGCTGTATCTGGATTGCCGCAGTGATGTTTTGTTGCGTCGCTATTCCGAAACGCGCCGCCGCCACCCCATGGCCCCCGCCGAAAGCCCCGCCGACGGGATCGAGCGGGAATACGACCTGCTGGCCCCGGTCAAGGTGCGGGCGGATGTGTTGTTGGACACCTCGGATCTGACCCCACATGACCTGCGCGCCGACATCGAACGCTGGTACGCGCCGGACGGGCGCGCGCAACTGGCGCTGTCGCTGCATTCGTTTTCCTATAAACGGGGGCTGCCGCGTGGCATTGATATGGTCTTTGACTGCCGCTTCCTGCGAAATCCCTACTGGGACGAAACGCTGCGCCCGCTGACGGGCCAATCGCCCGAGGTGGCCGCCTATATCCAGCAGGACGACCGCTATCAGCCCTTTTTTGACCACATCGCCGCCTTGGCCGGGATGCTTTTGCCGGCTTATATCGACGAAGGAAAATCGCACCTGTCGATCGGGTTCGGGTGTACCGGGGGGCAACACAGATCCGTTGCCGTTGCGGAACATCTGGCAAAGACCCTTGCAGAGACAGGCTGGCAGGTGTCAACAAGACACCGTGAATTGGAACGTCGTGGCGGCCTGACCGCCCCGGCCCAGGAAAGGTAAGGCCCGCGTGATTGGTATTGTCATCGTCGCGCATGGCGGTTTGGCCAGGGAATATCTGGCCGCTGTGGAACATGTTGTTGGCAAACAGGAAGGCATGCGCGCCATCTCGATTGAAATCGATGATGACCGCGTGGCCAAGCAAAACGAAATCTGTGATGCCGCGGATGCCGTTGACACAGGCAACGGCGTGGTCATCGTGACCGATATGTTCGGCGGGTCGCCCTCAAACCTGTCATTGCGCGCCTGCGGGCCGCAAAACCGGCGCATCCTGTATGGTGCAAATTTGCCGCTTTTGGTGAAACTTGCCAAGTCCAGAATGCTTCCGGTTGCCGACGCAGCGGAAAAAGCCAGAATCGCGGGCCGTAAATATATTGACACATTGAATGTGAGCGCCGAAGAACGGTCTTCATGACAAGTCAAATCAGTCGCGTATTGGAAATTGTGAACGAAAAGGGGCTTCACGCACGGGCATCAGCCAGGCTGGTCGAAGTCGTCGAGGCACATGACGCAGAGGCAGATGTCACAAAAGATGGGTTATCTGCAACGGGGAACAGCATAATGGGTCTATTGATGTTGGCAGCGTCGAAAGGAAGTTTTATAAAAGTCGAAACTAGGGGCCCAGAGGCGCTGAAACTGGCCGATGCGCTGGAAGCGCTGGTGGCCGATAAATTTGGCGAAGATGCCTGACCGGTGTCATAGCGCATGAGGATGGACTTTGGTCGACAGCTATCAGCAGGAACTTGATGTGAGCCGCCAGGGTGATCCGGATTTTGTGCCGTATGACATGCGTAGGCTGTCTTACGCGAATACCTTCACAAATCCGTGGAAGGCGAACACCATCCGCACGATGGAGTGGATGACGGGCAAGATCACTCTGTTACGCCTGATCCGTAAGTTTGAGGCGATGGGCGCCCCCCACGGCCAACCCTTCTGGCGCCAGGCGCTGGATGTGATGGGCATATCGCTGATCACACCCGCAGCGCAGATCCAGCGTATCCCGGAAACCGGTCCTGTGATCATTGTGGCCAACCACCCCCACGGGCTGATCGACGGTATGGTTCTGGCCGAACTGGTGGGCCGCGTCCGCACGGATTACAAGATACTGACCCGGTCTCTGCTGACCGGGGTCGAGGAAATCGACCAGTTCATGATCCCCGTACCCTTTCCCCATGAAGAAGACGCGCTGAAACAAAACCTTGAGATGCGCAAAAAGGCCATGGACCACTTGAAGAAAGACGGTGTTGTGGTTCTGTTCCCCTCGGGCGTCGTGGCCTCGTCCAAAACGATGTTCGGCCCGGCGATTGAGGCCGAATGGCACCCTTTCACCGCCAAGATGATCCAACGATCCGGCGCGACCGTGGTGCCGATTTTCTTTCCCGGTCAGAATTCGCGGTTGTACCAGATGGCCAACCGCATCTCGGCCACACTGCGCCAGGGGCTGCTGATCTACGAAGTGGTCCACGCCCTGAATAAACCCCAAGGCCCGGTGGTGGGTGAACCGCTGGATAGCGATGAGATCAAAGAATGGTCCGACAACCCCCGCGGCTTCATCAGCTGGCTGCGCGATCAGACGCTTGGGCTGAAAAAGCAAGGCTGAACAAAAACCTAGAGCAAGATGAGATCAGGTTGAAGCGTATCCTGAGTTGACAAGGTAATTCGCACATTCCTGCGGGGTGAAGCGGTCGAGCAGCTTACCGATCCTGCGCCATGTTGCCTCTATCGTGCGTTCGGCGGCGTCTCG
>NZ_JACNMP010000037.1 GCF_017592335.1 Pseudaestuariivita rosea
AAAACGGTACTTAGAACCGCATTTAAAGCACCATTGGCCTACAGCAAGGAAAACGGGTTTCGAACTCCGCAAACCTCTGTAATCTTTAGGTTTTTGAGAGAGTTGAAAGAAAAATGTGAAATGGTGCGGTCGGGGGGACTCGAACCCCCACGGGTGTTACCCCACAGCGACCTCAACGCTGCGCGTCTACCAATTCCGCCACGACCGCATATGTCTGACAGGTAGCGCGATATAGATCAGTCCGGGCGCCTTGTGAAGATGGAAAAACACCTCTTTGACAAGTTGTGGTCAGCGCGCCATGAAAAGGGTGGAAAGGACGTGTGTCATGGTGGAATGGATCGTTTCGGATGGTTTGACGGGGTACGCCGACGCTGTCGAGTTGATGGAGACCCGCGCGACCGCCATTGCAAACGGCACTGCGAATGAGGCGATCTGGCTGCTGGAACATCCCGCCCTTTATACGGCGGGCACCAGCGCTGATCCTGCAGATCTGAAGGACCCCGACCGCTTTCCCGTTCACCAAACCCGTCGCGGCGGGCAGTATACCTATCACGGGCCAGGTCAGCGGGTGATTTACGTGATGCTTGATGTCGCCAAACGCGGTCGTGACGTGCGCCGTTTTGTACAGGATCTTGAGTGTTGGGTGATCGATACTCTGGCCGAATTCAACGTGCAGGGGCACATTCGTGACGGCCGTGTGGGCGTCTGGGTCGAACGGCCGGATAAGCCGCGGATGCCCGATGGGACACAGCAGGAAGACAAGATTGCGGCGATCGGCATCCGTTTGAGCAAGTGGGTCAGTTTTCACGGTATCTCGATCAATGTCGATCCAGACCTAAGCCATTTTGACGGAATTGTGCCCTGTGGCATCAAACAGCACGGTGTGACCAGTCTGGTTGATCTGGGACTGCCGATCAGCATGGCTGATCTGGATGCCGCGCTGCGCAAAACCTCGGTGGATTTCCTGCATTCAACACGGTTTGCCGACGGTTAACCCGCGGACTGAACCAGTTTATCGCGGGCCTCTTTCAAAATCTCTTTGGTCAGGGGGGCCAGCGCTTGCAAGACGTGCCGACTGACCTGCCAGTAAAGCGGCGTGTCCAATGGTGTGTCATTCAGCCGCCTCAACGTCCCACGCTTCAGATGGTCCTGAATCAGCACATCAGGGTTCATGCACCAGCCCAGACCAAGGCAGGCCGCTTCGACAAAGGCATTTGATCCTGCCATCATATGAGTGGGCGGCGTGATCTGGGTGTTTGCCGTTTTCCTGATCCAGTCGACTTGCAGACGGTCTTTCGGACTGAATGTGATGGTGGGTGCGTGCTTTAGCGCGTCCGGTGTCGCCCCGTGGGGCAACCATTTTAACATGAAATCCGGGGTTGCCGTTGCTGAATACCGCAGCGCGCCAAGCGGATGGCTGTTGCAGCCCTGAACCGGTTCGGCGCGGCTGGTGATCGCGGCAATAACCTGGCCACAACGAAGCAGGTCGGCCGAATGATCCTGATCATCAATCACCAAATCAAACAGAAAACCGGTCATTCTGGACAGCGGCGGCAGAAACCAGGTTGCCAGACTGTCAGCATTCACGGCAATCTTCAGGGTCGTGAAGCTTTTGTCGGAAATCGGTCCGATGTCACCGGCCAATGTATGTTCCAACACCATGACGTCATCGAAATGACGGATCAGCCGCGCACCAATTTGTGTCGGTTGGCAGGGCTGACCTCTGACGATCAAGACTGCGCCAGCCCGTTCCTCAAGCGCCTTGATCCGCTGAGAAATGGCTGAAGGCGTGACAGAAAGCTCGGCCGCGGCCTGATCAAAGCTGCCGGTTTTTGCTACGGCGGCCAAGGCCTCTAGCTGAGAATAGTCAAGCATCAGTTTTACTTAATTTGTCTTAGAAAGATTAATTTGAGTAATGCGGATAAGGCAAATAGTCAATCGGGCAAGATCAAAAGGATTACAAATGCTTACTTCGTTTTTGCCTGGTTTTGGACTTGGGCTAAGCCTGATCGTGGCAATCGGCGCGCAGAATGCCTTTGTGCTGCGACATGGCTTGCGCAGGTCGCATGTTTTCGCGATTTGCCTGACATGTGCGCTGTCTGATGCGATCCTGATTGCGGCCGGGGTCGCGGGGTTTGGTGTATTGGCTGAAACCTTACCCTGGATCGTCACTGTCGCACGATATGGCGGGGCTGCCTTTTTGCTGGCTTACGGCGCGATCAGCTTGCGGGCTGCTTGGCGGGGCGGACAGACCCTGACAGCGACCGAGCAGTCCGCAACATCGCTTGGCGCCGCTTTGGCGACCTGTCTGGCGCTGACATGGCTGAATCCACATGTTTATCTGGATACCGTGATCCTGTTGGGGTCGTTGTCTTCGCAATACCCCGACGCAACAGTCTTTGCCGCGGGGGCGATGATCGCCAGCTTCGTCTGGTTTTTCGGGCTGGGCTATGGATCAGCGCTATTGGCGCCGATTTTCGCAAGGGCCACAGCGTGGCGCATTCTGGATGTGCTGATCGGGCTGATCATGTGGGGGATTGCCGCAAAACTTCTTTTGCTAGAGTGACTTGCGCCGCCTTCGGAATTCCGGTCATGTCGGCGCATGAAGCAGGCCCCATCAAGACCTTTGATCGGCGTATTCTGGATGGTCGTCACCGGACTGATGTTCGTGGCCGTGACAGCCATTGTGAAATACGTGGGCGACGATGTTCCACCGGCACAGGCGGCGTTTCTAAGATATCTTCTGGGCCTGGTCTTTATCATACCGATGATCCGCCCGATCTTGCGGGCGCGGCTGGACCTGCGGCAGGTCAAGCTGTTCGGCATCCGGGGCGTGGTGCACACGGTCGCGGTCATGCTGTGGTTCTTTGCCATGACCGATATCACGATAGCCGAGGTGACGGCGATGAACTACCTGTCGCCGGTCTATGTCACTCTGGGCGCTGCACTTTTTTTAGGGGAACGGCTGGCGGCGCGCCGGATCATTGCGGTGGGCGTGGCCCTGATCGGGGCGCTGATCATCCTGCGTCCTGGGTTTCGAGAGGTTGAGCCGGGCCATGTCGCGATGCTGTTCACGGCGCTGTTTTTCGCGGCGGGCTATTTGATTGCCAAACAGATGTCAGGCGAGGTCAGCGCGGCGGTGATCGTGGGGATGTTATCGGTCACGGTGACGATCGGACTGGCGCCTTTTGCGGCGGTGGTTTGGGTGACGCCGACGTGGGAACAATTGGGGTGGCTGTTTCTGGTGGCCTGTTTCGCGACGGCAGGGCATTACACCATGACGCTGGCCTTTGTGGCGGCGCCGCTAACAGTCACGCAACCGGTGACTTTTTTACAGCTGGTTTGGGCTAGCCTATTGGGATACTTCGTTTTTTCCGAAGGCATCGATGTCTGGACAATCCTGGGCGGGACCGTGATTTTGGGGTCAGTGGTGTTCATTACGTTCCGTGAAGCGCAACTGAAGAGACGCGTTGTCACGCCGATTGCGAACGAAACAAAGGTCTGAATTTGACCAAGGTCAAAGTGGCCGGCGTTCTGTGGGCCTAGTGTATGACCATAACCATCCAAGGGAGTTTTTCAGATGTCACACACCCCGCACGAGCTTGCCGAAGATTTTCCGGAATTTGCTGATAAAATCAGTGAGTTAAAGCAATCAAACGCGCATTTCGCAAAGCTGGCGGCTGAGTATCACGAGGTCAACGGCGTGCTGCACCGGGCCGAGACGAACATCGAACCGATGGACGATTTCCGTATCACCGAGCTGCGCAAACAGCGGATGACGCTGAAGGATGAGATTTACAAGATGCTGACGGATGAGGCAGCGTAAACGCTTGTAATTGAATGATTTTAGCTTGATGACGTCCCCTTTACGATAGGATGGGGCGTCATTCTGACGGTGCACGTCGTATGGAAACGCAACGTCATAAAAGTTAACCCGCCGTGCGTATCGATTTTAAGCTAAAAATAAATGTGCAATCTGCACATTTTCCGCCAAACGGGAAAATTCAAATGTGCAATTTACACATTTTTCGCGGGATTTGCGGTGATTTCATGATTCCCACGGATTTTGGCCGAAATCACCCTGTGGATAAGTTTCATGTCAACGCGCACGGGAGCGATAGAGTTTAATAATATTCGACCCAAATTAACTATTTCCCGAAGCCATTAACATCTCATAAATCGCACCGCACGGCGCTAAACTTTGCAACTTTACAAAAATCGAATCGAAAACTTTGCAAAGTTTGCAGCGTTAAGGTTTGGGTAAGAAAAGGCGGATGTCGGCGATGAGCCCAGAGTTGCGAATGCTGTGATTTGTGCGAATGCCAGCTTAAGATGATTTAACCTGCTCGAGAAGCGTTCACATCTCCTTTATTTCATGAGGTGTGCCAAGGCTTTTTGCGCATAGGGTTCGGCATCAGACAGTCTTTCTGAAACAATCCGAAGTCCCAGATAAAATTCCACGGCTTCCCTAATATTTGGCGGAGTACACTGATCATTATGAACAAGCTCGTTTCTTCTATCGGTCAATAGCTTAAGGCGCTCAAGTACGTCAGCGTCTGTTCGATCTTCCCACTTCTTTGCCTGTTTGGAGTTGTATGGGCCATCATACCTTACCCAAAAGTCTTTAAATATCTCAAATTGTTCGATAATTATCAGTTTCGAGACTATCCTTTCAGCCTTGCCAAATTCGTTTGAACTACTGTCATGCGATAGCTGAACGCCACCATTCTTGCCAACTTTAGGCTCTGGCCCCAAGACTAAAGATATCGAGACCGATGTCTCTTTGCTAATCGCTAAGCAATAAGGGCGCGATCGATCTATCTGAACTTCGTTTGCGCCAGCGCTGAGAAAAGGACCTACTTTCCAAGCATCGTTGTTTTCCCCAACACAATCGAAAGCCATCATTTTATCGGCAGCAGTCGATAGGTCGTATATAAACATAGCTTCTAAAAGGGCATCGCCTGCGGCTACAACGTACTTGCCAAAGTCTTCCGCTAAGTTGTCGTTCAATTTGCTTGCCCCAGCTTAGGCTGCCACTTGCGATCATTCACCATTAAAGTGTAAGCAAATCACTGCGCCCAAATCAACAATTAAGGACTCATATACCTACAATGGTTGTTCTGACGAACGGCAGATATTTTTTGGAACATTCACTTGCTTCCTATTAATTCCGCTATCCGATAGGACACCTTCGGCGTTTTAGCGGAGGCGGTTAACAAGAGTTAGTCTTGGGGCGACAACCTCAGAAGGGGCCATTCAAGCAATTGCAGCAAACGGCAACTTTGTCCCGCTGAATGGACAAACAATACTGGCAAGACTCGGTATAGCATGCTTCGGGCTGGGCCGTTGGGTTTCGCCTCAACGGCCGCGGGGTAGAGTTATCGCTGGCGGTCGGCGGGGTAGACGCCCAGAAGTTCGAAGTGGTCGGTGAAGTAGTCCAGCTCTTCCAGCGCCAGTTGGACGTGGCGGTCGTCAGGGTGGCCCTCGATATCGGCGTAGAACTGGGTCGCGGTGAATTGGCCACCCACCATATAGCTTTCCAGCTTGGTCATGTTGACGCCGTTTGTGGCAAAGCCGCCCATCGCTTTGTAAAGGGCCGCCGGGATGTTGCGGACGCGGAAGACAAAGCTGGTCATCATGCCCGCATCGCCGCGCCGCGTCAGGTCTATGTCGCGTGACATGATCAGAAAGCGCGTGGTGTTTTTATCATGATCCTCGATATGACGGGCCAGCAGGTCCAGGCCGTAGATTTCACCAGCCAGTTCCGAGGCCAGCGCGCCCATTGCCAATTCGCCCTGATCGGCCACCAGTTTGGCCGACCCGGCCGTATCGGCCCCGGTGACGGGCTGGATGCCATGGTCGCGCAGGAAATCGCGGCACTGGCCCAGCAGTACCGTGTGGCTCATGGCCTTTTTGATGTGATGCAGTTGCGCGCCCTTGACGCCCAGCAGGTTGATGTGCACGCGGACGAAGGCTTCGTCGATGATATGCAGGCCGCTGTCGGGCAGCAGCTGGTGAATATCGGCCACACGGCCATAGGTTGAGTTTTCGACGGGCAGCATTGCCAGATCGGCGTCACCCTTGCGCACCATTTCGATGGCGTCTTCGAATGTGCGGCAGGGCACAGCCTCCATTTCAGGGCGAGCGTTGTGACACGCCTGGTGGGAATAGGCGCCAGGTTCGCCCTGAAATGCAATCCGATTGGTCATGTGTGTCTTATCCGGAACTTTCAGTCAAATTGGTCGTTTCGTCGCGGTAAGTACACCTTGCACATTATATGTGGAAGCGCATATAGAGCGCCAGCACGACGGCAATAATGGAACGCGACATGTTCGACACAATGACGTTTACGAAGGTTTTGGGTGGGTTTTGCGGAACGCTTCTGGTTTTCCTGTTGGGTGCGTGGTTGGCCGAAGAGCTGTATCACACCGGCGGGCACGGCGACGATCACGCGCAAGGCTATGTCATTGATACTGGTGTGGAAGAGGTCGCGGAAGTCGAAGAAGAGGTTCCCTTTGCCGAACTTTATGCGGCTGCCGATCCGGGTCGGGGTGAGCGTTTGTGGCGCCAGTGCAGCGCCTGTCACAAGCTGGAAGACGGTGCAAATGGCGCAGGACCACATCTGTTCGGTGTTGTGGGCCGTGACAAGGGGGCTGTTGATGGTTTCAGCTATTCCAGCACATTGGCAAGCATGGAGGGCGACTGGACGCCTGAAAATTTAAGCGGCTTTATCGAAGCCCCGCGTGAATATGCGCCCGGTACATCCATGGGCTATCGCGGCATGGCAGACGCCGAAGACCGCGCTAATCTGATTGCATACATTGCAACATTTGGTGGTTGATCTGGACCGATACTGAATACCTGGACTAACAAGGCCGCCTACCCGGGCGGTTTTTGTTTTAGAGGTTCAGCAAGATCACATCCGCCGACGTATTTCCTCAAGGCGTTTTTTGATGATGGGACCGCCCGGATTGATGATCTGGGCGATCATCAGGATTTGTTCAATAGCATCGGGCGGAGCAGAGATATCCATCAAGCGTTCAGCCGTTTCGCGCAGTTGAACGCCATGTGACTGTTTGAGTACCCTGTGACGTATGACAGACCCGAATGTGTCTTGCAGAAATTCTGACAAGGCTTGCGCCAGGTCCTCGTCGGTTTGGAACGTCGCTGTGGTTGCATCCGGTGCCGGAACCGGCGGGAAAAGGTCGCCGTCCTGTCCGAAGTAGTCTTGTGCGACTTTTCGGTTTGATGGGGCGAACATCTGATAAAGCGTCTGGGCCATTGGATTTTGCAGTTTGCCCGCGGTGCCAAGCCGGGACTGAGATAAGGCCTTCATCAGTTCCCAGCGCAGATGGTTTTGCGTGCCATCCTGATTATAGCGCGGATAGATGGTGTTCAGCTTGCGCCCCATTTCCAGCCCGATCGGACCAAGCGACAGGTTTGCCTTTTTCTGAGGCTGTTCTAAAGCGTTCGGGTCAAGTCCGCTATCAATCTGATGCAGAATGTCGTACAAAATGTTTCCGTTTTTGAGGTGCAATGGATCGAACAATCGAACCACCATGTTTTCAGCACCGAAAGCCACACGCCATTTATCCAGAAAGATATCATAATTATAGTAATGATCGTCGGCCTGAATATGGTTGAGATACGTCCCATATTGCACCGTTGCGCCGGCTTTGATCATTGTGGAGTAAAAGCTGGTTGCCAAAGCCGATTGTTCGCGCATGTAACAGATCACTGTGATCTGATCAAAAAGGGGTGATAGGAACTCGCTCAATTGCACGATTGACTGCGTGTCCCTGAGGCGGGAATGGAAATGTTCGGACGTGATCAACAAGGATGGCGTCTGATGAAGCCTTGTCTCGATCTCGGACCGCACATTGTCCAGAAAGCCATCGAAAAAGGCGTCTTTTGTTGCCTGATCCAGAACGCGATGATCTTTTAGGTAATCGTCGATGTGCGTTTGAAAATATGCGACCAGTTTCTGGTTGTTGGGCGCATCCATACCGTCGCAAAGACCGATCCCGTTGTCCTGCAGATTTTGACGATTGGCATAGACAAATTCCTGGATTGATGTGCTGGCCGTTTTTTCCGTGCCGATATGCAAAAACAGCTTTCTGGTTGTCATGTCAGGTGCTCTTTCACGGGGACGACGTAATGGACGGTCATTCAGGGATGTGTTTTCTGATCAAGGCTTTGCATCATGCGGATGAATTCAGGCTGCCAGCGCCAGCTTTCCAGCCGCATCATGCCATGGCTGATCGGCGTGTTTTCCATGCTGGCCAGCTTATGTTGTACTAGCGCGTCCAAGCCCTGAATACCGGTTCGGTTGATATGGTCTGCGTCCAGAACATCGCCAAATGTTTTCTGGACCGTCACCAGAAATTCGGCTGCGGCTTCCGCGTAGACCGGTTTCAGGTCGTCCCGTAGACCGCTATAGGACCAATGCATCGTGTTGATCAGTGAACCAACGGTTGGCAGAATATCATTCCAACCTTCATCAAGGGCGCGCAGAAAGATATTTCGGAACATGTTGAAGCTGTAGAAATGCCTCTCATCGCCCTGCTTGATATCCTGGGCGGGGTGCTGGCGGTAGTGATAGTGGATACCATGCACATGCGCGATGGCGGTTGCGTATTGCCCCACAAGCAATTGAAACATCTGATCGTCAAAGGCACGAACGTGTTCGGGAAACCAGATGTCCTTGCGGTCCAGAAAATCACGGCGATGCACGCGACGCCAGATCGTGGGTTGGCCGATCATGATCTGTGTGCCGTCGACCCAGTCATAGTCATAATCGCCCAGATAGTGATGACCGGGCTGCGTGTAATATTTCGCCTCGTAACTGGGTTCAAAAACATCTGCGCCCTGGTCATCGACGGTAAAGGTTTTGAAACCGCCTTCGACAACATAGGCACCGGTATAGCGCGCGGCCTCGAGCAGGGCGCTGAACAGATCAGGGTCGACACGGTCATCGGCATCGACAAAAGCGATATGTGTCACATCCGAATGGTATCGCCCGAAGTTACGGGCCGAGGCGCACCCGCCATTTGCCTTTTGCACCAGTTTGACGCGGTCGTTGTCGCCGTAAAGGTCCCGGACGAATTCAGCCGATCCATCGGTCGATCCGTCGTCGACGACAATGACACGAATGTCCGGACAGCCATCCGCCAGAAGGCTATCGACGCATTCCTGAATGAACGTCTTTGCGTTGTACATCGCAACAACGATATCAAGACGCGATACGCGACTGTCGAAGTTGTCTTCATAATCACGGCGCAGCGCATGTTCGCCATGAACAAGGTAATGTTCCCGCGGTACCGCGTCTTTGGCCGGTGTGAACATGACCGAGGGCACATTTGCATGAAGACGCCCAACGACAAAGCCCACCGGTTCTGTCTGCAGGGCCTGACCGATCGCGGCCTCGCACCCGGGGGCATCCAGTTTGATCAGGTCGGGCGCGATCGCACGTAGCGCACTTAATGGCAGTGCCGGGCGCGACACGGCGTGATCCTTTGGTACGTTGTTCGACGGCGCAGGCGCCAGCCGGCTGCCCAGGGAAAGTAATCGCTGAAACACGGCCGTTTCGGTTTGGGTCAATGAGGCCAACAGGTCGTCAGAGATGTCTGTTCCGGCTTTGTCGCGGGCAGGCAGATCAAGAGGCGGCGCATCAGGATGCAGCGCGGCATTGATGCATGTTATGTTGTCCAGCCCTGCCTGGCTGACGTTTTGGCGAAGCAGGTCAAAAGCACTTGGGTCGGCTTCCAGACATATCACATGCCACTTTGGAAAAGCTGCAGCAAATGGAATGGCAAACCAGCCCGCATCGGCGCCGATATCCAGACAGATACCTGCCACAGGAATAACGCGTGAAGCCAGAAAAGGCTGATATATCTGGTTCAGATCATCAAGATAGCGTTCGGCTTCAACGCGGTCATTCGCATGGGCCAGGTCGATCATCTGGCCGAACACAGTGTAGGACGACGTGACCTGATCGGGCTGCGCGTCGGTGCCCGGCGGTGCGCCCTTTATCAATTTGGAAAGAAGCGTCATGCCAACACCTGTTTGACATAAGCAGACAGATCATCACGATCCCCACGCGGATCAGGCGTTGATTTGTCTATGACGAAGAACAGTGAGTGGATTGATCTGAGCATTTCGCGAAGGGCGGTCCGATACGCATCGCGATGATAATGCGATATCTGACCTTCACACCATCGTAGAAGGCGCAGCGCCCCCAGTGTCAGCGCGCCCCGTTGGCCTGCATTGTGAAAATCGCGATGGGCTTCGAACAGTTGAAACAGAACACCGGCGGTTCCGATGATGTCGAAACGTATCTGACCGTTTGAGCCGGTTAGCTGGTTTCGATATTGCCGCTGAAAGTAAGTAAAGCTGTCGGACTGTAGAAATTCGATCCGGTTGGCATGGGCAATTGCCATATTGTGGAACAGGATATCTTCGAAGAAATGGTCGTTCGGAAAGCGTAGCTGCCCCCGCTGGATAATATCGCGTGAGATGAATTTGTTTGCCGATTGCGGCTCGTAGGCTGCGGCCCAGGCCTTGAGCGCCGCCAGCGGCATGTCACCGCTGCCGTGCTTTTCGCGCATGACCCCCTGATAGGTCGGCTGATCCATAAAGGGTTGGATTTGCGCCCGTTGCTGGATCATTGCGCCATTGACCAAAATCAGGTCGGCCCCGGTTTCGTCGATCGTTCGGGCTGCATCCGCAAAAGACCACGGCGCGCGCGTATCATCGGCGTCGATAAAGCAGATATAGTCGCCCCGGGCCAGATGAAGGCCGCGATTTCTGGCCGAGGACAAGCCATCATTCGCCTGCGGAATGACCTGAATGCGTGGGTCATCGAAGTCGGCCAGAATGGTCTTGGTGTCGTTAGACGACCCATCATCAATAACCAGCAGTTCGAAATCCGCATGGGTCTGATTCAGAATTGAGTGAATGGATTGTCGGATCAGCGCACCGTCGTTGAACGTCGTCATGATACACGAGAACTTCATAGATCGGTCCTTAACACTTTCCGGAAAGACAATAAATCGGGGCTGCAATGCCATGACTATTTCATTTTATGCCTGTCATGGAAAGGTTGAAAAGCTGAAAACGGGTGTCTTGCGGGTCAAAGAAAAGGTGAAGCGCCAGGCCTACTGCGTCAGCCATAAATCGCGGCGACAAAAGAAAATCGGTTGCAAAGTCGGTGGGATCCTCTGTGCAGATATCATGGCTTTCAGCGAATTGGTCGTGAAACCCTTCTGCGTATAGCATGCGCATGGCTGGGCGGATTTCGGCAGTGCCATCAGGACAAGCCGCGCTGTATTTCAGCGATATCCGATGACACTTTGTCCATTGTTTGCCGTCAAGGTGGATCGCCAGTTCCATCCAGGCGGACGGCGGGTCTGACACTGTGAACTTGATCAACAGATGATCGCGTGTGTCAATCTGGATTTTGCCGTGACCCGGCTCTAACGCTGCGTGGATGCCATGCGCGATCCCCACTTTGTCAGCGGCCGACGTTTTTATCATGCTGGCTGGATCGGGCAGTTGGTAGTTCAAGAACACTGCGTCTGGCTCCGTCATAATAAGACCTGCGCTCAATAAATGGCACTGTCTGACAGGCGGTCAAAACATGCAAGACGGTCTGATGCAGGTTTGTCGCCTGCCACCCTGCCCTTACCGGCCCGGAATGTCGGTGCGTTTCTGACCCGCGCCGGTCCAGTTTTCGATTTCGCGGATGGCCTGGTCTGCCGTTTCGACAAAGCGGAACAGCTGCAGATCCTTCTCTGAGATCGTGCCGGCGTCGGCCAGTGCATCCCAGTTCACGATGCGTTTCCAGAAGGCCTCGCCGAACAGCAAAAAGGGCACAGCCGCCATCCGGCCCGTCTGGATCAGGGTCAGGCTTTCGAACAGCTCATCCAGCGTTCCGAACCCGCCGGGGAACACGCAGATCGCCTTGGCCCGCAGCAGGAAGTGCATTTTGCGGATACCGAAGTAGTGGAAGTTAAAGCATAGCTCGGGCGAGACATATTCATTGGGCGCCTGTTCGTGCGGCAGGACGATGTTCAGCCCGATCGACTTGCCACCCGCATCGGCGGCGCCGCGATTTCCAGCCTCCATCACGCCGGGGCCGCCGCCGGTGACGATGACGTTTTCGCGCCCGCCGCTTTTCAGGGATTTCAGCGTCATCAGCCGCGCGAATTCGCGGGCCTCATCATAATGCCTGGATAGATCGGCCAGCGTCTGGGTGCGGGCCTGATCCTTTTTCGCGGGTTCGGGAATGCGCGCGCCGCCGAACAGAACGATGGTCGATTCCACGCCTGCTTCGTCCAGCATGATCTCGGGCTTCAACAGCTCAAGCTGCAGTCGGACGGGGCGCAGTTCGGACCGGTTCAGAAAGTCACTGTCGGCGAACGCCAGTTTATAAGCGGGCGCGCGGGTTTGGGGTGTGTCGGGCACATGCCGCGCAGTTTCGATATCGGTCTGACTGTCCCGAAACGGATGGCGGCGGTCGTCTTTCATCATCGGCTTCCTTCGCATTGCGCCTGTGTCAGCTTGCGTCTATAGCCTCGGCCAAACAGATGCCAGCATGGAATGAGGGGAAGCACCATGTCAAACGCCCAGCTTGAAACCGCGATTGAGGCTGCGTGGGAGGCCCGCGATACGATCACACCCGCAACCACGGGCGAGGCGCGCGAGGCGATCGAAGATACACTGAACGCGCTGGATGGCGGCACTCTGCGCGTGGCCGAACGGCAGGATGATGGCAGTTGGCATGTGAACCAATGGGCGAAAAAGGCGGTTTTGCTGGGCTTTCGCCTGAAGGATATGGAACAGCAGAACGGCGGCCCGCAGGGTGCGGCATGGTGGGACAAGGTCGACAGCAAGTTCAAGGGCTGGGGCGACAATCAGTGGCGCGCGGCGGGCTTTCGCGCGGTGCCAAACTGTATCGTGCGCAAGTCAGCCTTTATCGCGCCGGGCGTTGTGCTGATGCCGTCTTTCGTGAACCTGGGCGCCTATGTCGACAGCGGCACGATGGTTGATACCTGGGCCACCGTCGGCAGCTGCGCGCAGATCGGCAAGAATGTGCATCTGTCAGGCGGCGTGGGCATCGGTGGCGTGCTGGAACCGATGCAGGCCGGCCCCACGATCATCGAAGATAACTGCTTTATCGGCGCCCGGTCCGAGGTGGTCGAGGGCGTGATCGTCCGCGAAGGGTCTGTTCTGGGTATGGGCGTTTTCATCGGCCAGTCGACCAAGATCGTGGATCGTGAGACGGGTGAGGTCATGTACGGCGAAGTGCCCCCCTATTCTGTGGTCGTCGCGGGCTCGATGCCATCAAAGAATAACATCAACCTCTATTGCGCGGTAATCGTGAAGCGGGTTGATGAAAAGACCCGGTCCAAGACCGGGATCAATGAGTTGCTGCGTGACTAAACGGGCGCAACAGGTCTACACGCTACTGGTGCAGGTCGGTCGCAAAGCCGGTGACGGGTTGCCCGAGGGCGCGACGGGGGCTGCGCTGATGTGCTTTGCCAGCGGCGTGGATGAGGCCGAGGCGGTGCGCGAAACGGTGGCCATTCTGAAACAGGCCGATCTGGCCCCACTGGATGTCACGGGCTATGGCACACTAAAGGAACGGCAGGCCGAGGAACAGGATATTCCGCAAGACGAACAGGATCTGATGCAGCGCGCGCTGGATGAAAATTCGGTCATCGTCGCGCAGATGACGCCGTTTTTTGATAAGCCCGAGCGCCGGGACTGATCCAAAGGAAAGATACCCCATGTCATTCAGGCTTATCCAGTTATCGATCCCAAAGGACTGGTCTGATGATGTGGACAAGGTCTGCGATGATCTTGACGTCGAAAAATGGTGGCGCACCCGCAGTGCCGACGATGATGACCCGGTTCAATACTTTCTGACCCTGCACAATAGCGCGGCGCAGGATGTGCTGGACCGGTTCAAGGACGCTTTGTCTGACTGTGATGATTGGCAGCTGATCAGCCACAAAACGCAGGCCGTCTTGCCCGAACCCAAAGATGAGGAAAAACAGGAAGAGCTGGACCAGCGCAACGAAAGTGCCGCGCGCGAAGAAATCTATGCCGATGTCCGGAACTCAAGCGTGTTGACGCTGGATTATCTGATCATGACGGCTTTGGCGACCTTTGTGGCGGCGATCGGATTGAACACCGGGCAAATCGCGGTCGTGATCGGGGCGATGGTCATCGCACCTTTGCTGGGGCCGATCATCGCGTTTTCTTTTGCGACCGCTCTGGGCAACCGCAGTTTGCTGGGTATAGCTTTGCGCGCCCTGGCGGCGGGCATTGCCGTGGCCGCGGTTATTGGCGGCGTGATCGGTATGGCGTTTCCGATTAACCTTGATTCCAGCCTGATGGATTTCGCGGGACCCCTGGGCTTGAACACCATCGCCTTGCCGCTGGCTTCTGGCGCGGCTGCGGCGTTGATGGTGGCGCAGGGCAAGACATCAACGCTGGTCGGTGTGATGGTCGCCGCGGCGCTGTTGCCGCCGCTTGCCGCATTTGGGCTGTTGCTGGGGGCATCGGAATACCAGCAGGCGCTGATCGCCCTGATCACGGTGGTCACCAATATAATCGCGATCAACCTGGCCGCCCAGATCGTCTTTCTGACCAAGGGCGTCAGACCGATGCGCTGGCTTTCGGACAAGTACGACAATTCGCTTTATTGGAACGTCGGGATATCGGTGCTTTTGATCGTTGGTTTGATTGTGGCGATTTACCTGTTTGGCGGTGGGGGCGCGGTCAGTTGGGATGGATAGCTTGCAGTCCCCCGGCCCCACGGGTATCGACCGTCACATGAGCACAAATCCCATCGATCTGACCGCCCGTCTTGTCCAATGCCCCTCGGTCACGCCAGCCGAGGGCGGGGCGATTGAACTGTTGCACAGCTTGCTGTCTGACGCCGGGTTTGAGTGCACCCGCGTTGACCGGGGCGGCATCGCGAACCTTTACGCGCGGTGGGGCGCGAAGGGGCACGCGAAGTCGTTCGGGTTCAATGGCCATACCGATGTGGTCCCCGTGGGGGATGAGGCGGCCTGGACCAGACCGCCGTTTGGCGCGCAGATCGACGATGGTGTGCTATACGGTCGGGGCGCGACGGATATGAAATCGGGGGTTGCCGCCTTTGCCGCCGCCGCGATTGATTTTGTACAGACCACGCCGCCCGATGGTGCCGTTATTCTGGCGATCACCGGGGATGAGGAAGGCGATGCCACCGACGGCACGACAGCCCTGCTGGACTGGATGGCGACGCAGGGCGAACAGATGTCGGTCTGTCTGGTGGGCGAACCTACCTGCCCCGAGACGATGGGCGATATGATCAAGATCGGGCGGCGCGGTTCGCTGAATGCGCATTTGACGGCGCGCGGGGTTCAGGGACATTCGGCGTATCCGCATCGGGCCAAGAACCCCGTCCATGCGCTGGTGCGGCTGATGGATCAACTGGCTCATCATCCGCTGGACCAGGGCACACAGCATTTTGACCCCTCGACCCTGGCCGTTGTGGGTTTTGACACCGGCAACCCCGCGACAAATGTGATCCCGGCTGAATGCCGCGCGACCCTGAACATCCGCTTCAATGACCTGCACAGCGGGCACAGTCTGACCGCATGGTTGTCAGCCAAGGCAGCCGCAGTCAGCAAGGACACGGGTGTCGAGATTGAGGTGCGCGTCACGGTGTCGGGCGAAAGCTTTCTGACACCGCCCGGCGATCTATCCGATCTGGTCAGCACTGCCGTTCAGGCGGAAACCGGGGTGACACCGGTGCTGTCGACATCGGGCGGGACGTCGGACGCGCGCTTTGTCAAAGATCACTGCCCCGTGGTCGAATTTGGACTTGTTGGCAGGACAATGCACCAGGTCGATGAATGTGTGGAAATTGCACAAATCGAACAATTAAAGTCGATTTATACCCGAATATTGCAGGATTACTTTGCAAAATAGAGTAAAAACGCTGGTGATCATGGTCAAGGAGCCGCAGCCGGGCCGCGTTAAGACGCGCTTGGGTCGGGATATCGGCATGACAGCGGCGGCGTGGTGGTTTCGCCATCAGGTGTCCCGCCTGATCCGCCGTCTGGACGATCCGCGCTGGCGAATTGTTCTGGCTGTCGCGCCCGATCATCAGGGCATGGTCAGCCGCATCTGGCCAAGCCATTTGGCTCGTATCCCGCAGGGCCTCGGTGATCTGGGCGACCGGATGGGGCGTGTCTTTCGCACCCTGCCCCCCGGCCCTGTTGCGATTATCGGCGCGGATATACCTGGTATCGACAAGCCTCATATCGCCCGCGCTTTTCGGTCACTTGGGCGAAATGACGCCGTCTTTGGCCCGGCACCCGATGGGGGGTATTGGCTGATCGGGATGAAACGGATCGGGGCGGTGCCAAATACGCTTTTCGATGGTGTGCGCTGGTCTACGGAACATGCAATGGCCGACACCATCGCCACCCTTGGCAACGCCCGGATCGGCATAATCGACACACTGCGCGACGTGGATCATGCGAGCGATCTGAAAACTTAACGTGACGGCCACAGTCCTTCGTGTTACGCGGATCGCATGACCCGTATTCCCACCAAAGACGACATTCTGACCTGGATTTCAGACAATCCGACGCTGACCTCGAAACGCGATATCGCCAAGGCATTCGGGATCAAGGGCGCCGCACGGATCGACCTGAAACGCGTGCTGAAAGAGCTTGAGCACGAAGGCCACCTGGAAAAGCGCAAAAAGACCTATCGCGATCCCGACAAACTGCCGCCGGTCAGCGTGTTGCAGGTGCAGGCGCCCACCGGCGACGGTGACCTGATGGCCAAGCCGATGGAATGGCAGGGCGAAGGGGTTGAGCCGGTTGTGCTGGTGATCCCACGAAGCTCTGATCCGGCTTTGGGCGAAGGCGACCGTATTCTGGCCCGCCTGACCGAGGTCAAGGGCCAGGATCATCATTATCAGGCACGTCTGATCCGCAGGATCGGTCAGAACCCGCAACGGATCGTTGGTATATTCCGCAAAGGGGCTGAAGGTGGGCGCGTGGTGCCGATCGACAAGGGCAGTGACAAGGAATGGCACGTGCTCGCAGGCGCAACAGGCGGCGCTAAAGATGGTGAACTGGTCGAGGCCGAACAAAGTGGCCCCAAGGTGCGTATGGGCCTGCCCAAAGCGCGGATCGTGAACCGCCTGGGCGACCCGTCGGCGCCGAAAGCCGTGTCACTGATCGCGATCCATCAGCATGGCATCCCCGATCAGTTCCCCGATACCGTGATTGCCGAGGCCGACGCGCAAAAACCTGCGGGGCTGAAAGGGCGCGAAGATCTGCGCGATCTGCCCCTGATCACCATCGACCCTGCGGATGCGCGCGACCATGACGACGCCTGCTATGCGCACCCCGATGATGACCCCAAGAACGACGGCGGCCATGTGATCTGGGTCGCGATTGCCGATGTCGCACATTATGTCACGCCGGGTTCCGCGCTGGATCGCGAGGCGCGCAAGCGGGGGAACTCGACCTATTTCCCCGACCGCGTTGTGCCAATGCTGCCGGATCGGCTGTCGGGTGATCTGTGTTCGCTGCACGAAGGCGTCCCGCGCGCTTGTATCGCCGTGCGGATGCAGATCGATGCAAAGGGGCACAAAATCGGCCATAAATTCGTGCGCGGGCTGATGAAAAGCCATGCGTCACTGAATTATGCCGAAGTGCAGGCTGCAGTTGATGGGACCCCGAATGACAAAACCGCCCCGCTGCTGGACGATGTTCTGCGCCCGCTTTATGCGGCTTACGCAGCGCTGACCAAGGCGCGTGCGGCCCGCCAGCCGCTGGATCTGGACCTGCCCGAACGCCGGATTGAGCTGTCTGAGGATGGCCAGGTGACCTCGGTCAACTTCCGTGACCGGCTGGATGCGCATCGGCTGATCGAGGAATTCATGGTGCTGGCCAATGTCGCAGCAGCCGAAGAACTGGTCAGCAAACGCAGCCCGCTTTTGTTCCGGGTGCACGAAGAACCCTCGCCCGAAAAGCTGGAGGCGTTGCGCGAAACGGCGCAGTCTTCGGGTTTTCAGCTGGCGAAGGGACAAGTGCTGAAGACCCAGCATCTGAACCAGTTGCTGAACGCGGCGGCGGGCAGTGAATTTGCCGAGCTGATCAATCTGTCGACACTGCGGTCGATGACGCAGGCCTATTATAGTCCCGAGAATTTCAGCCATTTCGGGCTGGCCTTGCAGAAATACGCGCATTTCACCTCGCCCATCCGGCGCTATGCCGACCTGATCGTGCACCGCGCGCTGATCCGGGCCAATGGTTGGGGCAAGGACGGCCTGACTGATCAGGATATCGACGGGCTTGAGGAAACCGCCGCGCTGATTTCGGACACGGAACGGCGGTCGATGGCGGCGGAACGCGACACGACGGACAGGTATCTGGCCAGCTATCTGAGCGAGCGGGTGGGCAATGAGTTCACCGGCCGCATTTCAGGCATCGCGCGGTTTGGGGTCTTTGTGAAGCTGGACGAAACCGGGGCCGATGGGATGATCCCGATCCGGACGTTGGGGCGCGAATATTTTCACCATGATGCCGAAACACAGACCCTGATGGGATCGGACAGCGGTATGGTCATTGGTCTAGGCCAGCGCGTGACCGTGCGTCTGGCGGAAGCGGTTCCGGTGACTGGCGGGTTGGAACTGGAATTGCTTAGCCTTGAAGATAAGGCCATGCCAAAGGGTCCGACACGTGGCCGCGGAAAGCCTGTGCGGCGTAAGGTTGCGAAATCAAAGCAGTCGGCGGCCAAGGCCAAACGCAAGGTGTCCCGCAGGCGCAGATAACTTCGCAGCGTCACCTATTGACATATCGTCTGCCACAAGTCTGACATTGTGCAAAAGGGGGGATTCATGGATTTGACTGGTGAGGTGGCCGTTGTCACAGGCGGTCGGCGCGGTATCGGCAAGGCGATTGCCGAGATGTTGCATAAAGCGGGCGCACGGGTTGCGATTGCGGATCTGGATGCGACCCAGGCGCATGAGGTCGGCAAAGCCTGCGGTGGTTTCGGCGCCCGTGTCGATGTGACCCGCGAAGACCAGATTGCCGCGTTTCTGACAGACGTTGAGGGACGGCTTGGCCCGGTCGATATTTATGTCTCAAACGCGGGTATTGCCATGGCCGATGGCCCCACCTTTACAGCCACAGGCGCCCCCAACGACGCGTGGCAGCTGTCGTGGCAGGTCAATGTCATGTCGTCTGTCTACGGCGCGCGGCACGTTGTGCCGGGTATGATTTCCCGTGGCGGCGGCAGCTTTATGATCGTCGCGTCGGCCGCGGGGCTGTTGAACCAACTGGGCGCTGCACCCTACAGCTGCACCAAACACGCCGCCGTGTCGTTTGCCGAAAGCCTGTCCATCGCCCATGCCCACGAAGGGCTGCAAGTGTTGTGCATCTGCCCGCAAGGGGTGCAGACCGATCTGATCCGCGGGGCCGAGGCCAGTTTGCGCGCCGCTGGTGATATCATCGACCCCGATGATGTGGCCCAGGCCGTGATGAACGCCATGGAAGACGGGCGCATGTTTGTCTTTTCCCATCCCGAAACCACCGCCCATTTTCAGGCGCGTGCCGCAGACCCCGACGCCTGGGTCAAGCGTATGGGCCTGGCCCGCCAAATGCTGATCGCCCAGACCGGGCGGCCGATATAAAGGAATAGCCCTGTGACTGATCATCTTGAAGTGACTGAAAATGCCGGTGCCGTCGAAATATGCATCAAGCGGCCCGAGAAGAAGAACGCCCTGACGGTGGAAATGTACACCGGGCTGTTTGACGCGATTGAGGCTGCGAATACAGACCAGTCGACACGCTGCGTTATCATCCACAGCGATGGCGATGACTTCTGCGCGGGCAACGATCTGATGGATTTTATGGCCCGTCCGCCCACCGGGCCAGACAGCCCCGTTCTGCGATTTCTGACCAATCTGCGCAGTTGCGATGTGCCGCTGATTGCTGCCGTTCAGGGCAAGGCCGTGGGCGTGGGCGCGACGATGTTGCTGCACACAGATCACGTGGTTTTGGCGGAAAATGCCGAGCTGCATTTCAACTTTATCAAAATGGCGCTGGTGCCCGAGGCGGCCAGTTCCCTGCTGTTGCCCGCCTATGTCGGACGCCAACGCGCGGCCGAGGCCTTGATGACCGGCACGCCCATTCTGGCGGACGAGGCATTGCAATCCGGACTGGCCGCCAAGGTCTTGTCTGCCGATGCGATTCTGCCTGCTGCCCGCGATTTTGCGGCCCGTCTTGGCGCACTGCCACCTGCCGCCCTGCGCGAAACCAAGCGTCTGATGCAACGCGCGCCGGAAAGCCTCGCCGACCGGATGACGGCCGAAAATCTGGTGTTTATGAAAAGCCTGCAAAGCCCTGAATTTGCTGAGTCCGTCAAGGCCTTCATGGAAAAACGAAAACCCAACTATTAAGGAAAAAAGCAGCCTTAGGTTGTGGAAACTGCCGCAACGTAACTTTACTAAACTGTTGAAATAAAAAAGCCTGTCACGAAGCATCGCCCCATCATCAAAAGGGGAGGTTTGATGTCTATTCTCGATATAATTGCAGATGTTGCGATCACCGAAGTGCGGTCTGCGTTTGACAGCTATTTCGCCGGGCGCGACCGGGTGGAAAGCTTTCTTGACCGGTTCGGACTGCTGGATCCGGATCGTTATGATGCGTTTGAAGTGGTGGGCGAAGAGGTGCCACAGGAAACCATCGAGGTCTCGGACTTTGCCGACAGCGACTATGACGTGATCCGCGATGCGCTGATCACGTCGCGGCATGGATATCTGGATCAGTCTGAACTGCAGGACGAAGGTCTGGTTGACGCGGATGGCTATGTCACCGATCTGGACGGCATCTATGATTTCGTAAGCCGCGATAGTTTTCTGCCGTTTCAGGACGAAGCCTGGCTGGACAGCGAGGTTACATACGCCCGCGAAAGCTTTGAACTGTTGCGTGTGGTCGAAGAAAAGGGGTTCAGCCCGAACGGCGGCCTTTATGAGGCAAACGTGTCGCTGATGCGCGATCTGGACACCGGGGAATATGTGATTTCGATCGGGGGGACGTCATCGCTGTCGGATGTAAACACCGATATCGTGGGTCTGTTCCTGGCAGGCAACACCCTGGAACATGGCGAGGCCGTGAACCGCATCGTCGCCGATATGTTTGCCAATGACATCCCCGCCGGTGCCAATGTGGATATCTCGGGTCATTCACTTGGGGCCGCGGCGGCGCTTGAGCTTTATGACTCAAACCCCGGTGCTTTTGATGAGGTATTCGTGGTTCAGGCCGTCGGTCTGGGCGGGGCCGATGGCACCTATTACGATCAATATCGTGCCGATGGTGTGGGTGACGAAAGCATCATCGAAATCTTTGGCGATGATCCAGGCGAGGATTTCAATGATGTGGTGACCTATTGGGGCCATGTCGGGTCGGGCACGGTCTATGATCTGGGCGACAACGTTGTGAATGCAGACAACGGACCCAGTAACGAATTTCTGGATTCACATCTGCTTGACAATCTGTGGGCGACAGTGGATTCCTTTGATTTTGCAATAGCTTAACCACTATGCCCCGCCATAGGCGCGGGGCATGAACCACCCCGGGGGGATTTGGATGACACAGACCATGTTCGCACTGCTGCAACGCCACGATGGCTATTGCGATACGGCCACCGGCCCATTTATCGAACAAAGCTCAGACTGGTTGGAACCGGCTGACATTCCCGTGCCGCAACCCGGCGCGGGTCAGGTTCTGATCAAATTGCGCGCGGCCAGTGTGAATCCATCTGACCTGCACTTTATCAAGGGCGAATACGGTCAGCCGCGGGTCAAGGGCAAGCCAGCAGGTTTTGAGGGATGCGGCGATGTGGTCGCGACGGGCGAAAACGCGGGGTTCATTCAGGAAGGTATGCGCGTGGCCTTTGTCGTGGCGCCCAGCGGGTCGGGCGCCTGGGCAGAATACGCGCTGACCGATGCGACAAACTGTATTCCGCTGCGCGACGATATCTCAGACGAAGACGGCGCCGCACAGATCGTCAATCCGCTGACCGCGATGGCCATGGTGGATATCGCGGCTGAGGCAAGCGATGCCTTTATCGTTACCGCAGCCACATCTCAGTTGGGCAAGCTTATGCTGGGTCTGGCGCGGGACAAAGGCCTGAAAGCCATAGGCACCGTTCGGCGGGATGACCCGATTGACCATCTGAAGGACCTGGGCGCGACTGAGGTGCTGAACGTTCTGGCCCCGGACTTTCGCGACAACGCCAGGCAGATCTTTTCCGACCTGAAACCGCGGGTCATGCTGGACGCCGTTTGCGATCAGACGTCTGCCGATATGTTCTTTGCAATGCCCTTTGGCGCAAGATGGGTCAGCTATGGCAAACTGAATGCCGAAGCCCCAAAGCTTGGCGAAATGGGGCAATTCATCTTCATGCAAAAGCGGATCGAAGGGTTCTGGCTGACCAAATGGTTTCAGGATACGCCTATCGAAAAGCAGATGGCCGCAATTGCCGAAGTTCAGGCCCGTTTCGCAGACGGTCGCTGGAAAACAGACGTCAGCGCCACGCTTTCCTTATCGCAGGTCATGGAAAACCTGCCGCTGGCCCTGTCAAAGCCCGATGGCAAGGTGATGATCAAACCCTAAAAGACCAGATAAACGATCAAAGCGTTCGGAATGATAAAGGCCGCCGCAATGCAGAACAGTTTTGCCGCGTGGTTGATTTTTGAAAACCATCCCTTGCCCATCGCGCTTTCGCCGTATCCCATGGCAGCCGACATGACAGCGTATCCACCGGCCTCGCGCGCCCGTTGAGATCGTCTGACAGACGCCATCGCAGCCTCATAAACCGCATCCTGACGTTGCTGTTCATCCAGTTGGTTCTGCATGTTTTTCATATTCGACATCTCAAACCTCGCTCAAAATTCCGATCCTACAAGATGATGCAAAGGGCAAAAAAGTCGAGGGATCATGGCGGATTCATTCACGACAAATCGAAGTCGGTCGCTTTTTCTACTGTCAACATCCCATCCGGAAACGGCCGCATCAGGTCAGCCGCAGCCTTGGTTGTGCCGCCCAGCCATGTGCCGAACTGGTCGGGTTGCAAAATGACGCCCATGCGGTGGTGAATGTCGCGCACGTCCGCCGAGGGCTCGCATGTCACGGTCGCAACCTGCGCGATCTGGGCACCGCCGGGCGCGGTCCAGACATCAAAGATCGCTGCAAAGGCCAGCATGGTGTAGTCTTTGCGATAAATGCGCCATACGGTTTTATGGCGTGTCTGACCTGTCCATTCATACCAGCCATCCGCAGGCACGATGCACCGCTGCACGCCTTCGAACGCAGATTTGTCGAACACCGTTTCCGACCGCGCGTTGATGATGGTCTCCATCACCGGCCGGCCACGGGCATTCACGCGCCCCACCGGGATCAAACCCCAACGCATGTGCTGCAGATAGCCATCATGGGCCACCAGTATCTGTTCCCCGGGCGCCACATTATGGCGGGGCGGATCAGCGACCAGCCCCTCGGCGCTGACACCCAAAAACTGCGTGATCCGCGCCAGATCCGAGGTCAGATAGAAGCGGCCCGGCATTGCTATTGAACGCTCTCCACCAGATCCAGCACCGCCGGGCCCACGGCCTGAACGATCACGGCGACGCCGTCGGCATTGGGGTGGATGCCATCGGGCTGCATATAGGCCGCGATGTCACCCAGATCATCGTTTTCTTCTTGAAACAGTGAAAACAGGCTGGGCCAGTACAGCGTTTCGAATTCCTGCGAAAGCTCAGGGTAAATGGCATCAAACTGCGTTTTGTAATCGGGCCCATAGTTCCCCGGCGCCTGAATGCCCACCAGCAAAACCTCGACCCCCGCGGCCCGTGCGGCCTCAAGAATACCACGGATGTTCGCGCGGGTCGTTGCCGGATCGATCCCACGCAACAGGTCATTGCCGCCTAGGGATACGATCATCGCGTCGACCTCGGGCGTCAGAGTCCAGTTCACGCGCGACAAACCCCCGGCCGAGGTATCGCCCGACACACCTGCGTTGATCATCTGCACATCGGCCCCCTGCCCCGCCAGCCAGCGTTCCAGCTGCGGCACCAGACCATCGTCAACAGGCAGACCATAGCCCTGCGTCAGGCTGTCACCCAGGGCTGCAACCGTCACGGTTTCTGCCTGCGCCGTTATCGGGAAAATCAGCGCAATTGCAAAGATCAGCTTGCGCGCACGGCCAATCGCCCCATATCCCGAAAGGATGCCCCCGAGGCCGAGCAACTTAAAACCCTGTGTGTACACTGTCATGACCGATCCTGTTCTTTCCCTTAATAATGCCGCGCTTTCGCTTCAGGGCAATGCGGGCCGTGTTGATATCCTTCACGATATCTCGATTGACGTCCAGCGGGGCGAAACGCTTGGGCTGGTGGGTCCGTCGGGGTCAGGCAAGTCATCGCTTCTGATGCTGATGGGCGGGCTTGAGCAGGCAACAGGTGGGTCCGTTATGGCCCTTGGACAAGACCTGACGGTCATGAATGAGGATGCGTTGGCCCGTTTTCGCCGTGATCACATGGGGGTGGTGTTTCAGTCGTTTCACCTGATCCCGACGATGACGGCCTTGGAAAATGTCGCCGTCCCGCTGGAATTGGCCGGAGCGCGCGATGCGTTTGACCGGGCCGAGGCCGAGCTTGCGACCGTTGGGCTGGGCCACCGCATGGATCATTACCCGTCCCAGATGTCGGGGGGTGAACAACAGCGCGTCGCCCTGGCCCGCGCGTCGGCGCCGCGACCCGACATTCTGCTGGCCGATGAACCCACGGGCAACCTGGATGGCGCAAATGGTGCGGCAATCATGGATCTGCTCTTTGGTCTGCGCGACCGGCATAATGCGACGCTGGTCATGGTCACGCATGCGCCTGAACTGGCTGCGCGCTGTGACCGTACCGTGCGTCTGATGGATGGGCGGATTGAGACCCCAGCCGAGATCAAGGTCGCCGAATGAGCATCCGCACAGCACGCCGCTTTGCCGCACGTGAGCTGCGCGGCGGATTGCGCGGTTTTCGCATTCTGCTGGCCTGTCTGGCCCTTGGTGTGGCCGCGATTGCCGCAGTCGGCACGATCCGCGAAAGCATCCAACAGGGGCTGCAGGCACGCGGGTCGGAACTGCTTGGGGGCGACGCGCAGATGGAGTTCACGTACCGCTTCGCGTCGGACGCGGAACTTGCCTGGATGGACGCAAACGCGCTGGCGGTGTCCGAGGTCACGGATTTCCGGTCGATGGCTGTCGTTGAGCGGGTTGACACCGTCGAACGCGGGCTGACGCAGGTGAAATCGGTCGATGATATCTATCCGCTGATCGGTCAGGTCACACTGGACCCCGCGATGCCGCTGGATCAGGCCGTTGCGGGGCGCAACGGGCTGCCGGGCGGCGTGATGGATCGCGTGCTGGTCGATCGCCTGGGTCTGCAGATCGGCGACCGTTTTCGCCTTGGCACGCAGGATTTCGTCCTGACCGCGCTGATCGCGTACGAACCTGACAGCGCCGCCGACGGCTTTGCGCTTGGCCCACGGACGATGGTGCGCACCGAAGATCTGGCCGACGCCGGGCTGCTGCAGGCAGGCACGCTGTTTTCGACGAAATACCGGCTTGATCTACCCGAGGGCACCGATTTGGCAGCGGCCGAGGCTGAGGCCGAAGGGTTGTTTGAAGCCACCGGAATGCGCTGGACCGATGCGCGCAACGGAGCGCCTGGGGTGCGAGAATTCGTTGACCGGCTTGGCGCGTTTCTGGTGCTGGTCGGACTGTCGGGGTTGGCCGTGGGCGGTGTGGGTGTGTCGGCCGCGGTCCGGTCTTATCTGGCGCGGAAGACCAGCGTGATTGCCACGCTGAAGACGCTCGGCGCGGACCGGCAAACGATTTTTCTGACCTATTTTATGCAGATCGGTGTGCTGACCGTGCTGGGCATCCTGATCGGGCTGACTCTTGGCGCAGGTGTACCGCTGCTGCTGTCCCCGCTGATTGAGGCACGTTTGCCTGTGCCTGCCGTCTTTGCGCTGCATCCGATGCCGCTGATTGAGGCGGCGATTTACGGGACGCTGGCGGCGATGGTCTTTACGCTCTGGCCCCTTGCGCGCGCCGATGACATCCGTGCCGCGACACTGTTCCGGGATGCTCTGGACGGGCGGCGGCATCTGCCCGGCCCGGGATATCTGGTGGCGATTACGCTGCTGCTAACGGTGTTGGTTGGTATTGCGATCTGGTTTTCCGGGACGGTGCGTCTGACGCTGTGGACGGCGGGCGGTATCGTCGGCGTGCTGATCGTGCTGGCCATTGTGGCCGCCGGGGTCCGCTATGGCGCGCGCTATCTGGCGCGGAGACCTTTGGCACGCGGTCGCACCGAGTTGCGGCTGGCGCTTGGGTCCATCGGTGGGCCACGAGACGAGGCGACCTCGGTCGTGCTGTCGCTTGGCCTGGGCCTGTCCGTTCTGGCCGCGGTGGGGCAGATCGACGGCAACCTGCGCAATGCGATCTCGGGCGATCTGCCAGAGGTCGCGCCAAGCTATTTCTTTGTCGATATCCAGAACGATCAACTGCCCGGCTTTCTGGACCGGCTGAACACCGATGAACAGGTCAGCAATGTGGAAACCGCGCCGATGCTGCGCGGCGTGATCACCCGCATCAACGGCCGCCCCGCGCAAGAGGTCGCGGGCGATCACTGGGTGATCACGGGCGACCGGGGTGTGACCTATGCCGCCGCCCAGCCCGAAAATACGACCGTCACGCAAGGGCAATGGTGGCCTGATGATTACACCGGTCCACCCCAGATCAGCTTCGCCGAAGAAGAAGCGCTGGAGATGGGGTTGCAGATCGGCGATGAGCTGACGGTCAATATCCTGGGCCGCGATATTGTCGCTGAAATCACCAGTTTCCGCGTCGTCGATTTCTCAACCGCCGGGATCGGCTTCGTCATGACGATGAACGAGGCCGCGCTAATCGGTGCGCCGCATACACATATCGCCACGGTCTATGCCGCCCCCGAAGCCGAGGCGCAGATTTTGCGCGATCTGGCCAGCCAGTATCCAAATATCACCGCGATCCGCGTGCGTGACGCGATTGATCTGGTCACGCAGGTGCTGGCGGGGATTGCGGCGGCAACATCTTATGGCGCCGGGGCGACGCTGTTGACCGGCTTCATGGTGCTGATCGGGGCGGCGGCGGCGGGCCAGGCCGCACGCACCTATGAAGCGGCAATTCTGAAAACCGTCGGCGCTGTGCGCAGACGGATTTTCAGCAGCTTCCTGTTACGCGCAGCCCTTCTGGGTGCGGCAGCAGGGATCATCGCCCTGGCCGCCGGTATTTCCGCAGGATGGGCCGTCAGCACGTTCGTTATGGAGACGGGTTTTACTGTCATGTGGACATCAGCCATATTGATCATCCTGGGCGGAATTGTTGCAAATGTGCTGGCCGGGTTGATCTTTACCATGGGACCACTGGCCGCCAAACCGTCACAGGTGCTAAGAGCACGGGAATGAGAGACAGTTTTTTTGGCTACGGGTCCCTGGTGAATGGATCCACGCACAACTATCCCGAGACCACCGCAACTCAGGTCACCGGATGGCGACGCGCCTGGCGCAGGGCCGAAGGGCGACCTGTTTCCTTTCTGACCGTTGTGCCTGATCCGAACACTGTGATTGAGGGGCTTGTGGCCACAGTACCGGGCGGCAACTGGACGGCGCTGGATGCGCGCGAGGCCTCTTATACCCGCGCCACTGCCAAGACCAACTGCGCGCGAGAAGTCGCGATTTATACGATCGAAGATGGATCGCATACTGCGCCGTGCGACGATCATCCGATCCTGCTGAGCTACGTCGATGTGGTGGTGCAGGGGTTTCTGCGCGAATTCGGAGAAGCGGGTGTCGATCGATTTATCGAAACCACATCAGGGTGGAATGGCCCCATTCTGAATGACCGCCCCGCCCCACGTTATCCACGCCACCAGACGTTATCACAGACTGAACGGGCGCTTGTAGATGACAGACTGACAGCCCTTGGCGCGCGGATATTACAGCACAGCACACCATGAGGTCCCGGATCAGGTCCGGGACCGCGCGTGGACAACCTTAGGTCGATTGTGCCTTTAGGGTGTCGCGGATTTCCATCAAAAGCTCTTCCTGGGTTGGGCCTTTGGGCTCTTCCGGTTTTTGCTCTTCTTCCTCTTTGACGCTTTCGCTTAGCCGGTTCACGCCCTTGACAAGCAGAAAAACAACCCAGGCAATGATCACGAACTTGATGATGGCATTGATGAAATTGCCATAGTTGAAGGCCGCTGCATCCTCACCTTCGCCAAGTGCAATTTTCATGCCTGAAAAATCGATCCCACCGACAAAAAGGCTGATGATCGGATTGACCAGATCATCAACAAGTGATGTCACAATCGCCGTGAAAGCCGCGCCCATAATGATGCCGACCGCCATATCCATGACATTGCCGCGGGCGATGAACTGCTTGAATTCGTTCAGCATTTTACATTTCCTCTACTGTTGACCATGGCGCTTTTTATTATGGTTTTAGTGCGCCTGTGCACAGTCATACCGCCATTTGCAAACAGGACTAAGCCTTTTTTCTGCGCAGGAATTCTTTACGTTTACCAAGAGCTTAGAACAGGAACATTCACGTGGCCGATCTTTCCGACTTTCCCATCACGCAGAAATGGGCGCCCGAAAACCCCGATATCATTCAACTCTATTCCTTCCCGACACCAAACGGGGTCAAGGTATCGATTGCGCTGGAAGAAATGGGATTGGCCTATGAACCACATAAGGTGACGCTGGCCGACGCCGACGTCAAAAGCCCCGAGTTTCTGTCGCTGAACCCCAACAATAAAATCCCTGCAATCATCGATCCTGATGGACCCGATGGGCCAATCGGGCTGTTCGAGTCCGGTGCGATTTTGCTGTACCTTGCAGGTAAGACGGGGCAGTTGCTTGGCAATGGTGCCACTGATCGGGCGAAGGTGACGCAGTGGCTGATGTTTCAGATGGGCGGACTTGGGCCGATGCTGGGACAGCTTGGATTTTTCTACAAATTTGCGGGCAGCGAGTGGGAAGATAAGCGGCCACAGGAACGGTACATCAGTGAAGGCAAGCGATTGCTGGCGGTTCTGGACAAGGAACTGGATGGGCGCGACTGGATTGCGGGTGATTATTCGATTGCCGATATTGCGATTGCACCCTGGCTGCGCGCGTTGGATTTCTATGGCGCGAAAGATGTTGTGGGCTGGGATGATCACAAAAACCTGGTTGCTTATCTGGACCGGTTTTTGGAGCGCCCCGCTGTTCGGAAAGGTCTGGTGATCCCACCCCGTGACTAAGCGGAGCGCGCTGGTCGCGCGCGTTTGGCCGCGCGTGCCGCGCTATTTTGCCTGCGGCGCGAGTATTTTTGCCAAGAAGAAGGTTAGTTTGGGGCTATGCCCAGGTGCCGTTCACCGCGGGCTTTGGCCAGGGTGATCTGTTTTTGGCGTTCTCGGAAGCGGGCTTTGTCGGCATCGCTTGTCTCATTGATGCATTGATGGCAGGACACGCCCGCCTCAAACTCTGGTTTGCGCAGGTCCTCTGGCAAAAGCGGGCGACGGCATGCGTGGCACAGGCGATGGGGGCCGATTTTCAGCCCGTGACCGACCGACACGCGATTGTCGAACACAAAACAATCGCCTTTCCAAGTGCTTTCATCGTGGGGGATGGTTTCGAGATATTTCAGGATACCACCCTTGAGGTGATAGACCTCATCAACGCCCTGCCCGATCAGGTAGTTTGTCGATTTCTCACACCGGATGCCACCGGTGCAAAACATCGCGATACGCTTGTTGTGGAAGCGGTCTTTGTTTTGTTGCCACCAATCGGGAAATTCACCGAAGCTTTTGGTTTCGGGGTCGATGGCGCCGTCGAATGTGCCGATGGCGACCTCATAATCATTGCGGGTGTCGATGACGACCACATCGTCTGACTGGATCAGATCGTTCCAGTCCTCAGGCTCAACATACCGGCCCACGGCGGCGATGGGATCGACGTCGGGCTGCTTCATGGTAACGATTTCACGCTTTAGCCGAACCTTGAGGCGCCCGAACGGCGGTTCATCAGACTGGCTTTCCTTCCACTCAAGATCGGCGCACCCGGGCAGGTCGCGCAGCACTGACAGGATGCCATCGATCCCCTGACGGCTGCCTGAAATCGTGCCGTTGATCCCCTCGGGCGCAATCAGAAGGGTGCCGGTGATCTGGTGATCCTGACAGGCCACCAACACCTGCGCACGCAATTGGGCGGGGTTCTGAAACCGGGTGAAATGATATAAGGCTGCGATAACGTACATAACGCCGGATTTAGGATATGGCATGGCGGGCTGACAACCCCCATTGACGTAAGAAAACACTGCAGGAGGCACGCATGAGACCGAAAAACGAAGCCCTGATCGTGATTGATGTGCAGAATGATTTCTGCCCCGGTGGCGCGCTGGCCGTGCCCGAAGGCGACCAGATCGTGCCGCTGATCAACGATATGCTGGGTGATTTCGCAGTGAAGGTCTTTACCCAGGACTGGCATCCGGCCGGGCATTCATCCTTTGCGTCCAGCCATGCGGCAAAACAACCATACGATATGATCCAGATGCCCTATGGGGCGCAGGTGCTTTGGCCCGATCACTGTGTTCAGGGGACCGACGGCGCGGCGTTTCATCCTGATCTACGGTCTGATCCAGCTAACCTGATCATCCGCAAAGGGTTTCGGCTGCAGGTCGACAGCTATTCGGCGTTCTTCGAAAACGATCAGACTACACCCACGGGGCTTGAGGGTTATCTGCGGACGCGTGGCGTGGATACGGTCACTCTGGTCGGTCTGGCCACGGATTTCTGCGTAAACTATTCGGCCCAGGATGCGGCCAGACTTGGGTTTAAGGTGGCGGTCGACCTGTCTGCCTGCCGCGCGATTGATCTGAACGGATCGCTGGATCAGGCACGTCAGGCGATGGAGAAAGCGGGCTGTATTCTGCGCTAGAGCGTGATGAAATCGACCTGAATCAAGGGGGATTCACATAGGCTTATTTTGCTGATTCACTGTCGCCGACCACAAGATGGAGGGCGAGCAGTGGGTAAGGCACTTTCGATGGACCTTCGGGAGA
>NZ_JACNMP010000038.1 GCF_017592335.1 Pseudaestuariivita rosea
AGCAGGCTGAAGCGGCCATCTTCCAGTACATCAACGGCTTCTACAATCCGCGCCGACGGCACTCAGCACTGGGCTGTCGCATTCGAACGGAAGGGGCTTAAACGAGCACTTGGGGCGGCACGAAACCGGGACAGGTCCAGTTTGAGGATGGGACGTACACCTTGCAATTCTTCCCTATGCGTGCCATATGATCCATGCTACTGACCTCTATTCGACTCTCTGTTTTCCTTTACCGGCTCACAGCGCTCGACATCGTTGTGAGAAGCCGGGCTGCCGCATGTCGTGGGCAGCGATTATAAAGGAAAATTCACATGGCCAATGGCACAGTGAAATGGTTCAACGCAACCAAAGGCTTCGGCTTTATTGCACCGGAAACGGGTGGAAAGGATGTTTTCCTGCACATTTCCGCACTTGAACGCTCGGGCATGACGACTTTGAATGACGATCAAAAGGTGACTTTTGATATCGAAGCTGGTCGCGACGGCCGCGAAAGCGCTACAAACATCGCGCTTGCCTAAGCATACGCAACGGGCGCTTTTAAGGCGCCCGTTCTGGCGCAGGACAGCTTAGCCTAACGGGATAAAAGCTTTTCGCTTGGGAGCCGAAACACTAAATCACAAGCGTCGCGCCAAGAGGACCTTGGCAAGAAAACTGCTTGTTTTCAATCATGGCAGCTTTAACCGGACAAATGGGCCTAGAAGGCTGCCGAGTTCAAAGCGCAGTTACTCACCATTTGCGAATTTGCGTTGTTCCGCGGTGTTGCCCTTTGCAATGTTCCGGGCGCCACTCGGCCTGCTAAGCCGTAAGGTACCCGGTTTGCGGAACCCATTAGTGCCAGTGGTCCATATAGGACGCCGTATCTGGAACCGGCTGCGTTATTCAAAACATCCTGAGACCGGCAAACGGGTCTCTAAAGTGAAACCTGATAGTGAGTGGATAACTGATGATGTCCCGGAACTGTGCATCGTGGATCAGGACCTTTGGGAAGCGGTCAAACGTCGGCAAGGCAGTGTTGATTGGAAGAGAAAAATTGCAATTTCTGGTGGAAAGAGGACATTCACGCTAGGAAATTGAACGACCGCTTCTCCTAAAAGTCAATTCACTGCAGCAATGCTTGGCCTGCCGCCGACATGGGTCACGACATAGTAGATCTGCCGTTCAAGCGATCCGAAATTCGTGCCGGTCGAATGCTCGCGCGGCAGAATGATGTAGCGTCCTTCGGCGCATGCTGTCAGAATGTCACACCAGCCAAGCAGCACCGCATTCAGTCGCTCGTAGGGACTGGCGGCGGTGGACACGTCGCGATGCCGAGATAGCCATCTTCGAATACATCAATGGTTTCTACAATCCACGACGCAGGCATTCAGCCCTCGGGTGGAAGAGTCGCTTAGCTTTCGAACGAAAGGCAACTTAAGTGAGCAATCGGAGCGGCATCAAACCGGGACAGGTCCATGCCAATGGCACTGACGCCTTGATGTCTGATCAACATGTTTTGCGTAATACTTATCAGTCTTGACGCGGCCTCTAAACTCTTGTCTAACTTCTCAATAACCTCTGGGGAATGACGTTTTGCAAGTGTTGTGTGCGACAAGCAGCTCAGACGAATATAGGCATTCAATAGATATCTGCACGTTCTGTTCAACAGCACCAAAGCCACGCCCAAACTGAGTGAAGATCAACAGGGCCGCGTGTGGATCCGCATCTTCCCCGATCTGCCGGTCACGGCAAAACCGATCGAGGTTCGGATGGGTAAAGGGAAGGGGTCTGTCGACCGTTGGACGGCCAAGGTGAAACCAGGTCGTGTGATGTTCGAAATCGACGGCGCGAACGACACCGTCGCCCGCGAAGCCCTACGCTTGGCCGCGATGAAACTGCCCGTGAAAACCCGGGTCGTGGTTCGCGAAGACTGGTAAACTTCGGGCTTGGGCCCTTATAGCAATATAGAACCCCGCTGTGAAAACGGCGGGGTTTTTGTTTGTCTGGTAGATATCTAGCCTATCGCAATCCTAGATTAAGACTGGGCGGGTAGTTATCGCCAACGGCCATAGTATTTAAGCCGTTTCCGAATGCCTTGCGGCTCCAGATGGCGATATTTACCCTTAGAAAAATGCCCACCATCCAAAGCTAAACCCTGTTTTATCAACTCCGCTCCAATATCCGTGCCGTCAGCTAAATAACACGTACCAACAAGTCGGTCATAAGATGTTTCGCCTGTTAACTCGCATCGAATTATTTGCCCTTTGCATAGATTAACCATAGCCCACTTCGATTTTTGGCCCCAAGGCTGGTCAAGTTCTGGAGCGTCAAGGCCTGCAAGTCGAACTTTGATATTTCCAATTACAATAGTGTCACCGTCAATAACCCAAGCGCGGCCTTTTAGGCGATGTGAGGTTGGAATTGGGGGCGGAGGATCATGTTCTACGCCAGATGTTGTCGGACGTTGCCTTTCTAACCCTTGACGTTCGGTGTTTTTATCGAAGTGTTCGGAAATTTTTTGTGAAGGCTTTTTATCGCTAATGCTGTAAATTAACCAAATTATTAAAAATATTGCAAAAATTCCTATCAACGCTTCCATGAAGTATAGACCCTACCCGTTGCGTCAGGCCACATTATCTAACTCCAAGCATAATTAAAACTCACTGAAATCCGCTCGTCTTCCGCCATGTTCATCGGCACCTCGTGGCGCAGCCAGCTTTCCCAAAGCAGGATGTCCCCCACCTCAGGTACCACATAGACGAACTGCCGTAACTCTTCACGCACGTCTTTCACGCGGGCGGGGGCGGCCATCATGAAGGGCAGGCGGGGGTCTTCGAATTTGATCGCGCTGGTCTCCTGCGGCATCGCCACATAGGTCGTGCCCGAGATCACGGAATGCGGGTGGATGTGACCGGTATGAATGCCGCCCTCGGGCAGGATATTGATCCAGATATCTTCTAAAACCAACTGCTTATCACCCAGATCGAACTGCACATCCTTGGCAAAAGCCGCGACGTGTTGGTCAATCACACCGACCAAATCCTTGAAGATCGGAAACCGCCAGGGTAGGTCGGTCAGCGACGCATAGGATGTATAGCCGGGATAGCCGTGTTCCTCGCACCAGTTCTGGCCTGCCTCATCATCCTCGGCAATGGCGATGCAGCTTGCCTCAAGCTCGGCAGTATCAATTTTGCCTAGTTGCGCGTGATAAAGGCGGGTGGCGAAAAGAGATTTGATCGTGGTCATACCAGACTGAATAACGTCCCGCCCATACTTGGAAAAGCTATTTCCGGGAATTTAACGACGTACTCAATCAAAAAAGTCCCAGACCAGGTCCAGGACTTCGCGACCAAACGTTTCCCCTGCTTGGTCATTTACTTTCTGATTTAGGCTTGAGATGCTTTTTGGCGAATGCATTCATTCAATGCGTCCGCACCGGCCTGCGTCCCATTTTCACCCGGAACGACCGTCGGGCTATCAAGATCGGTTGAGATGTATTGGCCAGTGGGTTGCACCTCAAACATGCATTTTGTCACCAAGTCAGGCTTGGGTGATCCGCATGCCGTAACAAGAAGCAGGGTTGCAAGCAGAAGTCCGTTTTTCATTATGATCTCACTTAGGATAAGTTTACCATCAACCTCATAAAAGCAATGCAGGTCGTATTCCACTTAAAGGCGGGTTAATGACCTCACGTCATCGATAATAGATGTCTGTGTTTGGGCCGAAAGAAATAAGGTCAGTCAAAGCAAAAAACGTAAGTTTGTGCTTGCCATACTGGTTTTGCGGTCCTATACGGACGCCTCATCATGAACTCCACTGGAATCAGGGTGACCCTTTTCGGGGCCTACCGGTGATGTTGAAAGGAAAAAGGCGATGAACGCCCAGGAACTGCGTGATAAGACACCTGATCAGCTGCGTGAGGAGCTGGCCAATCTGAAGAAAGAAAGCTTCAACCTGCGCTTTCAGCAAGCGACAGGTCAGCTGGAAAACACAGCCCGCATGAAAACGGTTCGCCGCGATGCTGCGCGCGTCAAAACAATTCTGAACGAAAAGGCCGCTGCTGCGGCATCGGAGGCTTGATCCTATGCCAAAGCGTATCCTTCAAGGTGTTGTGACAAGCAACCAGAACGAACAGACCGTCACAGTTTCGGTTGAGCGTCGTTTTACACACCCCGTTCTGAAAAAGACCATTCGTAAGTCCAAGAAATACCGGGCGCACGATGAAAAGAATGCCTTTAACGTTGGTGATACAGTCCGTATCCAGGAATGTCCGCCAAAGTCGAAGACAAAACGCTGGGAGGTTATTGCTGACTAAGCGATAGCCTTTCGGTTTAATCGAAACCCTGGGGAACAGGCAGGCACGCCCCCCATAGGTCGGGAGAAACCTAAATGATCCAGATGCAGACCAATCTGGATGTTGCTGACAACTCTGGCGCACGCCGGGTTCAGTGCATCAAGGTCCTGGGTGGTTCCAAGCGCAAATATGCGTCCGTGGGCGACATCATCGTCGTCTCGGTTAAGGAAGCCATCCCACGCGGCCGTGTGAAAAAGGGCGACGTTCGGAAGGCCGTCGTTGTTCGCACCGCCAAGGAAGTTCGCCGCGAAGACGGCACCGCGATCCGCTTTGATCGCAATGCAGCGGTCATTCTGAACAACAACAACGAACCCATCGGTACACGTATCTTTGGACCAGTTGTTCGTGAACTGCGCGCAAAGAATTTCATGAAAATCATCTCGCTCGCCCCGGAGGTGCTGTAAGATGGCCGCAAAACTGAAAAAAGGCGACAAGGTCGTCGTATTGGCCGGCAAGGACAAGGGCAAGGAAGGCACGATTTCTTCTGTTGATCCCAAGGCCGGTAAAGCTGTTGTGGATGGCGTGAATATCTCGATCCGTCACACAAAGCAAAGCCAGAACAGCCAGGGCGGGCGCATCCCTAAAGCGATGCCAATTGACCTGAGCAACCTGGCCATGTTGGACAAAAATGGCAAACCCACGCGCGTTGGTTTCCGTATGGAAGGCGACAAGAAAGTGCGTTTTGCCAAGACCACGGGGGACGTGATTGATGCTTGATACAGCAAACTACACCCCACGCCTGAAGACGGCCTATGTGGAAAACATCCGTGCCGCTCTGAAGGAAGAGTTTGGTTATAAAAATGATATGCAGATCCCGCGTCTGGACAAGATCGTCCTGAACATTGGCGCAGGGTCCGAGGCCGTCAAAGACAGCAAAAAGGTCAAATCCGCACAAGAGGATCTGACAGCGATTGCCGGACAGAAGGCCGTTGTCACCAAGGCCAAGAAATCCATCGCGGGCTTCCGCGTACGTGAAGAAATGCCGTTGGGCGTAAAAGTGACCCTGCGTGGCGAGCGTATGTATGAATTCCTCGATCGTCTGATCACCATCGCGATGCCACGGATCCGTGACTTCCGCGGGGTATCGGGCAAGTCGTTCGATGGCCGCGGCAACTATGCCATGGGCCTGAAGGAACACATCGTTTTCCCCGAGATCGACTTTGACAAGATCGACGAGGCTTGGGGTATGGATATCGTTATCTGCACCACCGCAAAGACTGATGCGGAAGCAAAGGCGCTGTTGAAGCATTTCAACATGCCGTTCAACAGCTAAGCGGTCGGGAGAGAGAGTTATGGCTAAAAAAGCAATGATCGAGCGCGAAAAGAAGCGTCAGCGTCTGGTGGAAAAATACGCCACCAAGCGCGCTGAGCTGAAAGAGATCGCGAATGACGAAAGCAAGCCCATGGAAGAGCGTTTCAAAGCGCGCCTTAAGCTTGCCAAACTGCCGCGCAACAGCTCGGCCACCCGGCTGCACAACCGGTGCCAGCTGACCGGTCGCCCTCATGCTTACTATCGTAAGTTGAAAGTGTCGCGGATCGCGCTGCGGGAACTTGGCTCAAATGGCCAGATCCCCGGCATGGTGAAATCGAGCTGGTAAGGGGAGATTAGAAAATGAACGATCCTCTTGGCGATATGCTTACCCGGATCCGCAATGCGCAAATGCGGGGCAAATCTACGGTTGTGACACCAGCATCCAAGCTGCGTGCCTGGGTTCTGGATGTTCTGGCTGACGAAGGCTACATCCGCGGATATGAAAAAACGACTGGTCAAGACGGCCATCCGGCCATCGAAATTAGTCTGAAATATTATGATGGCACCCCTGTCATTCGCGAACTCAAGCGGGTTTCAAAGCCCGGGCGTCGCGTTTACATGGGCGTTAAGGAAATTCCGCAGGTCCGCCAGGGCCTGGGTGTTTCGATTGTCAGCACGCCCAAGGGTGTGATGTCGGATGCAGCGGCGCGCTCCAACAATGTTGGTGGCGAAGTCCTCTGCACGGTCTTCTAGGGGGGTCTGGGATGTCTCGTATTGGGAAAAAACCGGTCGAGCTGCCATCGGGTGTCACTGCATCCGTGTCAGGCCAGACGATTGAAGTGAAGGGTCCGAAAGGCACCCGCAGCTTCACTGCGACCGATGATGTCACGATCAGCGTTGAAGACAATGTGATCAAGATCGACCCGCGTGGCATGTCGAAACGCGCACGCCAGCAGTGGGGCATGAGCCGCACGATGGTCGCCAATCTGGTGACCGGTGTGACCGATGGTTTCAAGAAAGAACTTGAGATCAATGGCGTTGGCTACCGTGCACAGATGCAGGGCAACACTTTGAAGTTGCAGCTGGGTTTGTCGCACGAGGTGAATTTTGAAGTCCCGCAGGGTGTGACTGTTACCGCGCCTAAACAGACCGAAATCGTCATCGAAGGCACTGATGAACAGCTTGTTGGTCAGGTCGCGGCGAACATCCGCGAATGGCGTAAGCCTGAGCCCTATAAGGGCAAAGGCATCAAATACAAAAATGAGTATATCTTCCGCAAGGAAGGTAAGAAGAAGTAAGGAACGCAACAATGGCAAACAGCAAACGAGATCTGTTCTTGAAGCGCCGCCTGCGCGTTCGGAACAAACTGCGGAAGCGGAATGTGGGCGGAATGCGCCTGTCCGTGCACCGTTCAAACAAAAACATCAGTGCTCAGCTGATCGACGATGTGAACGGCGTGACCGTTGCCTCGGCCTCTTCTTTGGAAAAGGACCTAGGCGTGATTGGCAAGAACAACGTCGAAGCCGCCGCCAAAGTTGGCGCGGCCATCGCCGAGCGTGCCAAGAAAGCCAAAGTGACCGAATGCTATTTCGATCGCGGTGGGTTTCTGTTTCATGGGAAGGTGAAGGCGCTGGCCGACGCTGCCCGTGAAGGCGGACTGAAGTTCTAAGGAGACGACAATGGCAGAACGTGAAAACAGAGGGCGGGGACGTCGCGACCGCGAGGAAGCCCCCGAATTCGCCGATCGTCTCGTGGCGATCAACCGTGTGTCCAAGACCGTGAAGGGTGGTAAGCGCTTTGGCTTCGCAGCCCTGGTGGTTGTGGGCGATCAGAAGGGCCGCGTGGGCTTTGGCAAGGGGAAAGCGAAAGAGGTGCCCGAGGCGATCCGCAAGGCGACCGAGCAAGCCAAGCGCCAGATGATCCGCGTGCCCCTGCGTGAGGGCCGGACGCTGCACCATGATATCGAGGGCCGCCATGGCGCCGGTAAAGTGGTCATGCGCACCGCCCCAACCGGGACCGGGATCATCGCTGGTGGTCCAATGCGGGCCGTGTTCGAGATGCTGGGCGTTCAGGACGTTGTTGCGAAGTCGATCGGCTCGCAGAACCCATACAACATGATCCGCGCCACCATCGACGGTCTGCAGAAAGAGGGCAGCCCCCGCATGGTCGCCCAACGTCGTGGCAAAAAGGTTGCTGATATCCTGCACAAGGAAGACGCACCTTCGAAAGCGCCTGCTGAAGACGCAGCCGCGACAGACGCGTAGGGAGACGGAGCAATGGCAAAAACCATCGTCGTCAAGCAGATTGGCAGCCCGATCCGCCGCCCCGCCAAACAGCGCCAGACGCTGATCGGCCTGGGCCTGAACAAGATGCACAAGACCCGCGAACTGGAAGATACCCCTTCGGTCCGCGGCATGGTCAACAGCATCCCGCATCTGGTCGAGATCATCGAAGAACGCGGCTAAGCCCCTGCGCAGTCCCGGACTTGATCCGGGACCTCATAGAACAAACGCCCCGCGGGAAACCGTTGGGGCGTTTTGCATTACTTTTAAATCTGTTTATGGCTTGATCAAGAAACTTCGGGCAGGCGACATTATGATAGAATTCCATGGTTGGGTAACTCTTCGCGAAGCCTATCGTGAAGTAGATGAAGATGATCAGTTATTTAAAACTTCACTTAAACAGATTGCTGCGTCTACCGAGGACATTGTAAAAAAGTCCAATGTCGTAGCTATGATAGTTGAGCAGAACGGCGCTACTAATCTGATAGTGAATGGTAATTTAAACCATGCAGATAATCGTTGGTCGGAAATTGTAGAGCTATTCCATATGATTGCGAATATCGCGGTTGGGTCATACGGACTTTTACACTTTCACAACGATGAAGATGCTTTCGGCAAGCATAACATGTTTCAAGTCTACGTACTTCGAAAGGGTAATTTGAAGTTGGCGGATGATATACATCTATCGCCCTATTTCCCCAAGCTGGAAGAGTAATCGGGTGAAACAGTATTGCAATGTTATCGACCTGCGCTTATACGCCCTCAGTGGTCCTTCAAAGGCCCGACTCAACAAAACCAAGAAATGCCGTGGTTGGCCCAGAACGCTTCGGGGGTCACATCCGGCTTAGGAGAAGCGAAATGAAATTGAATGAACTCCGGGATAATCCCGGTGCAACCAAGAAACGTAAACGCGTTGGACGTGGTCCTGGTTCGGGCATGGGTAAAACCGGTGGCCGCGGGATCAAGGGGCAGAAGTCCCGCTCGGGCGTCGCGATCAAGGGTTTCGAAGGCGGTCAGATGCCGCTTTATCAACGCCTTCCAAAGCGTGGATTTAACAAGCCCAACCGCAAGAAATTTGCTGTCGTCAACCTGGGCCTGATCCAGAAATTCATCGACGCCAAGAAACTGGATGCCAAGGGTGAGATCACCGAAGACACCCTAGTCGCCAGTGGTCTGGTGCGCCGTAAACTGGACGGTGTCCGCATTCTGGCAAAGGGTGATTTTTCGGCCAAGGTGACGCTGAATGTCACCGGCGCGTCGAAGTCTGCTATTGAGGCTGTCGAAAAGGCCGGCGGTTCACTTAACGTCACAACGGCGGCAGCCGCAGAATAAAAGGTTGTGGGCGGCGCGAGGGCCGCTTACATAAACCCAACGAGTTTCCAAAGCGCCGCCGTCCGGGAAACCGGTCAGGCGGCGCTGATTTGAAAGAGATCGCGTATGGCTTCTGCAGCAGAGCAAATGGCGGCGAACATCAGCTGGGGCGCCCTCGGGAAAGCCACTGAGCTTCGCCAACGTATATTTTTCACTATCGGACTTCTGATCGTTTACAGGATCGGTACCTATATTCCGGCCCCTGGTATTGATGCGGCTGCCCTGCAGAATTTTATGAATGAAGCTGCATCAGGCATTGCCGGTGTGTTGGGCATGTTCACGGGCGGCGCACTCAGCCGGATGGGGATCTTTGCCCTTGGGATCATGCCATATATCTCGGCTTCGATCATCGTTCAGCTGATGACCGCCATGGTGCCGTCGCTGGAACAGTTGAAGAAAGAGGGCGAACAGGGCCGCAAAAAGATCAACCAATATACCCGCTACGGCACGGTGTTTCTGGCGACGTTCCAGGCCTACGGTCTGGCCGTCAGTCTTGAGGCCGGCGGGCTGGTGGCCGACCCGGGCTGGTTCTTCCGCATTTCCTGCGTTGTGACCCTGGTTGGTGGTACAATGTTCCTGATGTGGCTGGGTGAACAGATCACTGCACGCGGTATTGGTAACGGGATTTCATTGATCATTTTTGTTGGCATTATCGCTGAAATCCCCGGCGCTTTGGCACAGTTCTTTGAGCAGGGTCGGAACAACGTGATCAGCCCTGCTGTGATCGTCGGTGTGATCTTCATGATCTTTGCCACGCTGCTGTTTGTGGTATTCATGGAACGATCTTTGCGCAAGATCCATATTCAGTATCCCCGCCGTCAGGTGGGTATGAAGGTCTATGATGGCGGTTCCAGCCATCTGCCGATCAAGGTGAACCCGGCCGGTGTGATCCCCGCGATTTTCGCCAGTTCGCTGCTGCTGTTGCCAACAACTGTTTCGACGTTTTCGGGTCAGGATGCGGGTCCGGTGATGTCGACGCTGCTGGCGTACTTTGGGCCCGGACAGCCGCTTTATTTTGCGTTCTTTGGCGGCATGATCATCTTTTTCACGTATTTCTATACGCTGAATGTGTCGTTCAAAGTCGATGATGTGGCCGATAACCTGAAGAACCAGAACGGTTTCGTGCCTGGCATTCGCCCCGGCAAAAAGACTGCCGAGTATCTGGAGTATGTGGTCAATCGCATATTGGTGCTTGGGTCTGCCTATCTGGCTTTTGTCTGTCTGCTGCCCGAGATGATCCGCAACGAACTTGCGATCACAGCTTATTTCGGCGGCACGTCGATCCTGATTATCGTGTCCGTCGGGATGGATACGATCCAGCAGATACAGTCGCATTTGCTGGCACATCAATACGAAGGACTTCTTGAAAAGTCTCAATTGCGCGGCAGAAAGCGCACCAAGAAGGGACCTGCCAGACGATGACGAATATCATACTGCTCGGACCACCGGGCGCCGGTAAGGGAACTCAGGCGCGGCGTCTGGTAGAAGAGTGGGACATGGTACAACTGTCCACCGGCGACATGCTGAAAGAGGCGATTGCCCAAGGCACCGAGCTGGGTAAGCAGGTCGAGGGTATCATGGCACGCGGTGAGCTGGTGACAGACGAAATCGTTATTGGCCTGATCGAAGAAAAGCTGAATGGTGATCTGCCGGGGGGCGTGATTTTTGACGGCTTTCCCCGGACACTTGCACAGGCTGACGCCTTGGCCGATCTGCTGGCCAAGATGGGGCAGCGTCTGGATGCTGTGATCGAGATGCAGGTCGACGACGATGTGCTGGTCGAACGTGTCACAGGTCGGTCGACCTGCGGCAATTGTGGTGAGGTCTATCATGATGTGACCAAACCCCAGCCTGCGGATGGGAAATGCAGCGTCTGTGGCGCCAGCGATTTCCGCCGCCGTCCCGATGATAACGAAGAATCGCTGCGCAAGCGTCTGATGGAATACTATAAGAAAACATCGCCCCTGATCGGATATTACTATGCCAAGGGGGATTTGACCGGTGTCAATGGTTTGGCTGACATCGAAACGGTTGCCGGTGACATAAAGAAAGTTCTTGACAAGAGGTAAACACCCTTGACGCTTGGGCCAAAAGCCCATAGCTAGCGCTATCTCTGATGAGAATCGAATTTGCATATGGGGCTAGCTCGTATCGCAAGACCACCTGAAAATCAGCTGCGGCCCGACGGCGGATGCCTCGGGCCTACGTTGTGAAAAAAGGTTCTGGAGCTACGGAACCGCAACGAAAGGAATATAAAACGTGGCACGTATCGCCGGCGTAAACATCCCGACCAACAAACGGGTCCCAATCGCCCTGACTTATATCACCGGAATTGGCCGTGCGTCTGCACAGCAAATCTGCGAAGCCGTTAAAATTGAAGAATCCCGTCGCGTGAACGAACTGAGCGACGCCGAGGTTCTGGCCATCCGCGAACATATCGACGCTAACTACAACGTCGAAGGTGATCTGCGCCGCGAAGTGCAGATGAACATCAAACGTTTGATGGATCTGGGCTGCTATCGCGGTTTGCGTCACCGTCGTAACCTTCCTGTTCGCGGTCAGCGGACACATACCAATGCGCGCACGCGCAAAGGTCCGGCGAAACCGATCGCCGGCAAGAAGAAGTAAGGGGGGCACGACATGGCACGCGAAGCACGTCGCACGAAAAAGAAGGTCTCCAAGAACATCGCCGCAGGTGTGGCGCATGTGAACAGCACCTTTAACAACACGAAAATTCTGATCTCAGACGTTCAGGGCAACGCGATTGCTTGGTCGTCTGCCGGGACAATGGGCTTCAAAGGCTCACGGAAGTCGACACCCTATGCCGCACAGATGGCTGCAGAAGACGCAGGCAAAAAGGCACAGGAACACGGTGTAAAGACATTGGAAGTCGAAGTGCAGGGCCCCGGCTCGGGCCGCGAAAGTGCGCTGCGTGCGCTGGCCGCCATCGGGTTCAACATCACGTCAATTCGCGACGTGACACCGATTGCACACAACGGCTGTCGTCCGCCAAAACGTCGCCGCGTTTAATCAGGTTTTCAATTCCGGGGCATGGCAGGCTTGCCCCGGTTCGTCATTTTTATCCTCGGGCGCGTGCCTTTTAGGACATGGAAGGCAGGCAGGAATGGAGGGACGCATGATCCACAAAAACTGGGCAGAACTGATCAAACCAACACAACTTGAGGTCAAGCCGGGAAACGATCCCATGCGGCAGGCGACAGTTGTGGCCGAACCGCTTGAGCGCGGTTTCGGGTTGACGTTGGGCAACGCCCTGCGCCGCGTTTTGATGAGCTCGCTTCAGGGCGCTGCAATCACCAGCGTTCAGATTGATAATGTATTGCACGAGTTTTCCAGCGTCGCTGGCGTGCGTGAAGATGTCACTGATATCATTTTGAACCTCAAGGGTGTCGCGATCCGTATGGAAGTCGAAGGGCCAAAGCGTCTGTCGATTTCGGCCAAGGGCCCTGGCGTTGTAAAGGCTGGCGATATCGCCGAGACCGCCGGTATCGAAATTCTGAACCGCGAACATGTAATCTGCCATCTGGATGATGGGGCTGATCTTTACATGGAATTGACCGTCAACACGGGCAAAGGCTATGTTGCGGCTGACAAAAACCGGCCAGAGGACGCCCCGATTGGTCTGATGCCGATCGATGCGATCTATTCACCGGTCAAAAAGGTCAGCTACGACGTGCAGCCGACCCGAGAAGGTCAGGTTCTGGACTATGACAAACTAACGCTGAAGCTGGAAACCGATGGGTCGGTCACGCCGGATGATGCCGTTGCCTATGCAGCACGTATCCTGCAGGATCAACTTTCGATCTTTGTGAACTTCGACGAACCTGAAAGCGCCACGGCCCAACAGGAAGACGACGGGCTGGAATTCAACCCGCTGTTGCTGAAGAAAGTCGATGAACTTGAACTGTCGGTACGTTCGGCAAACTGTCTGAAGAACGACAATATTGTCTACATTGGCGATCTGATCCAGAAGACGGAAGCCGAGATGCTCCGTACGCCGAACTTTGGCCGCAAGTCATTGAATGAAATCAAGGAAGTGCTGTCTGGCATGGGGCTGCATCTTGGCATGGATGTTGAAGACTGGCCGCCAGACAACATCGAAGACCTCGCCAAGAAATTCGAGGATTCGTTTTAATCTGCAGGGTGGGGCTTCGGCCCCATTTGCACACCGGGCAATCCCGCCCCAAGGAGAGTGGCTGACACGCATCAGCCGCCAGACAAAGCAAAAGCTGAATAAGGACTAAGAAAATGCGTCACGCAAAAGGCTATCGTCGCCTGAACCGAACCCATGAACACCGCAAGGCGTTGTTTGCGAATATGGCGGGTTCGCTGATCGAACACGAACAGATCAAAACAACCTTGCCCAAGGCCAAGGAATTGCGCCCGGTGATTGAAAAGCTGATCACTTTGGGTAAACGTGGTGATGAACACGCACGTCGTCAGGCCGCTAGCCAGTTGAAACAATACCAATACGTCGAAAAGCTGTTTGACGTGCTGGCCCCGCGTTACAAGGACCGTCAGGGCGGATATGTGCGTGTCCTGAAAGCGGGTTTCCGTTATGGCGACATGGCTCCGATGGCGATTATTGAATTTGTGGATCGCGATGTGGCTGCCAAAGGCGCTGCTGATAAAGCACGTGTGGCTGAACAAGAAGCCGCTGAAGAGTAAGCTTTGGCTGGTCGTTGGATTTGAAAAACCCTGCGGTGTCCCGCAGGGTTTTGTTTTGAGTATTTATGGAACAATGATGGTCAGGCCGCTTTGAGTTGTTCGCGGTGATGTGGGGCCATGAAATCGATGTTCGGGTTGATCGGAATAACCCGATGCGGATTGATGGTCTCGTGGCTATAATGATAGTGGCGCACGATATGTTCCATATTCACGGTCTCGGCGACGCCGGGCCATTGGTAAAGCTCACGCACATAGCCTGACAGGTTCGGATAATCGATTATCCGCGCCCGATTGCATTTGAAATGCAGGTGATAGACGTGGTCAAAGCGGATCAGCGTTGTGAACAGGCGCCAATCAGCCTCGGTCAGGCGATCACCCATCAGATAACGGTTTTCAGACAAGCGTTTTTCCAGCCAGTCGAGGCTATTAAACAGCGGCGCAACCGCTGCGTCATATGCGCTTTGGCTTGTTGCGAAGCCTGCTTTGTAAACGCCGTTGTTGACGGTGTCATAGATGCGGCTGTTCACCTCTTCGATATCATCGCGCATATTAGCGGGCCAGAAATCGAGGGTGTTGCCGGTCAGCCCGTCGAAGGCCGAATTGAACATGCGGATGATTTCCGAGCTTTCATTCGACACAATGGTTTCGCGTTTTTTATCCCACAGGATCGGTACGGTGACGCGGCCCGAGATGCCAGGGTCGGCTTTCAGATAGATGTCGCGGGCGAAGGGCAGGCCATAAAGCGTGTCGCCGGTCGCGCCGTGGTCGTCTGTTTCAAACGTCCAGCCGTCGGACAGCATATCAGGGTGCACGGCCGAGACGGTGATGTGATCCTCAAGCCCCTTCAGCTTGCGAAATATCAGCGTGCGGTGCGCCCAAGGGCAGGCGTAGCTGACATATAGATGATAGCGACCGCTTTCCGCTGGAAAGCCCCCTTCGCCGAACGGTCCTGCGCTGCCGTCTGCCGTGATCCAGTTGCGGAACTTCGCGGTCGAGCGAACAAATTTACCGCCCGTCGATTTCGTGTCGTACCATTCGTCATGCCAGACGCCGTCTACCAGTTGGCCCATTGCCATCTCCTTTACGCTTGGCTTTCAAATAGCGCAAAGGCCATGGTCGCGCATCAGGCAGGGCCGCGCAGTGCCCGTTCGCAGATGCACAGGTTATTGCAGATCGGCAAAGGCTTTTTGCATCCGCCCCACTGCGTCTTCTATGACTGCGCGGGGCGCCGCGATGTTGAAGCGCAGAAAATCATCGCCGCCGGTGCCGAAGGTTGGCCCGTGGTTCACGGCAATCTTGGCGTCCTGTTCAACGCGACACGTGAAGTCTTCGCGGCTCATCCCCGTGCCAGAAAAGTCGACCCAGGCCAGATAGGTGGCCTCCAGCGGCATGGATTTCAGTCCGGGAATGGCGTTGATGCTGTCGTCGAACAGCTGTCGATTGCTTTCCAGGTAAACCATCAGATCATCCACCCAGGCCGCCCCCGCAGGGGAATAGGCGGCGGTCGCCATGAACAGACCAAAGCTGTTGGGCGACATCCCCAGGCCCATCATCCGTTTGGCAAACCTGGCGCGCAGGTCGGGGTCTTCGATAATGACGTTGCCCACATGTGATCCCGCGATATTGAAGGTCTTGGTCACCGCGGTCATCATGATCAGCCGGTCGGTAATGTCGGGATCGACCTGAGCCATCGGAATATGTCGGTGGCCCTCAAACAGCAGATCGTGGTGGATTTCGTCACTAACCAGGATCAGATCGTGCCGCCGCGCGAAGTCAGCCACACCCTGCAGTTCCTCGCGTGTCCAGACCCGCCCGCCGGGGTTATGCGGCGAACAAAGGATCACCATCTTTTCATTGCCGGTCATCTGGGCATCGTAGGCGTCAAAATCCATCTCATACCGGCCCTCATTATTGGCCAGCAGGCATTCGACAACCTTGCGGTCTGCGGCTTTGATGACCTTGGCAAAGGCATGGTAGACGGGCGTGAACAGCACCACGCCATCGCCGGGTTCCGTAAAGGTGTCGACACACATCGCTGTGCCGTTGACCAGCCCGTGGGTGGTGAAAATCCAGTCTGGCTCAATCGTCCAGCCGTGGCGCGTCTGCATCCACCATTGGATCGCCGCGCGGTATTTACTGTCATCGCCAAAATAGCCATAGATGCCGTGATCCAGCATCGCCTGCACCGCGTCTTGCACGCATTGGGGTGGCGGGAAATCCATATCAGCCACCCACATCGCCAGCCCATCTTCTGAGGAAACGCCATAAAGCTGTTCCATCATGTCCCATTTCACACAATGGCTGCCACGGCGGTCGATGATTTTGTCAAATGACATGGGAGACTCCTGATCTGTTTGCCTAAAAGTAGCGACGCATGGCCCACGCGCAAGCCCGATTGCAACGCGGTCCCTGATGTCCTAAATGAACCGCATGACACTTCGACCCATTTTGATCCACCCAGATCCGCGTCTGAAAAAGGTTGCCGAGGCTGTACCTGACCTTAGCGACGAGTTGCGCGCGCTGGCCGACGATATGCTGGAAACCATGTACGACGCGCCGGGCATTGGCCTGGCTGCGCCGCAGATCGGTGTCAGCCAGCGTCTGATCGTGATGGATTGCATCAAGGAAGAAGGCGCCGAACCTCGCCCGACGGTTATGTTTAATCCACGTATTCTGGCGTCGTCGGACGAGATGAATGTCTATGAAGAGGGCTGCCTGTCGATCCCCGAACAATACGCCGATATCGAACGCCCGGCCGAGGTCACTGTCGAGTGGCTGGACCGCGATGGCAACCTGAAGGAAGAAACCTTTGACGGCCTCTGGGCTACCTGCGTGCAGCATGAAATCGATCATTTGGATGGTCGGCTGTTCATCGACTACCTCAAGCCGTTGAAACGTCAGTTGATCACGCGCAAGATGCAAAAGCTGAAAAAAGAACGCGCGCGGGCCTGATGCCGGTTCTCCCTTTTGTCCCTTGGCCCGACAAACGCCTGCGTACAGTGGCAGAGCCGGTGCTGGACATCACCGACGATATCCGCGCGATCTGGGACGATATGATCGAGACGATGGAGGCGATGCCCGGCGTGGGGCTGGCGGCCCCTCAGATCGGGGTGATGCTGCAACTGGCGGTCGTCGATGCCAGCGACAAGCGCGGGCAGGCGGTGCGTATGGCGAACCCCGAAATCCTGCATTCCAGTGTTGAGCTGCGCCCGCATCAGGAGGCCTCGCCCAATCTGCCCGGTGTTTCGGCCACGATCGAACGTCCCCGCGCTGTGACCGTGCGCTTTCTAAACGATCAAGGCGTTGTCGACCGCCGTGACTTCGTGGGGTTGTGGGCAACCAGCGTACAGCATCAGATCGACCATCTGCAGGGGCGGATGTATTTCGACAATCTCAGCAAGGTCAAACGCGATATGCTGCTGCGCAAAGCGAAAAAGGTGCGGGCATGAGAGTGGTATTCATGGGCACGCCGGATTTTTCGGTGCCGGTGCTGGATGCGCTGGTCGAGGCGGGTCATGATATCTGCGCCGTCTACTGCCAGCCCCCGCGCAGGGCGGGTCGGGGTAAAAAAGAACGCCCAACGCCCGTCCACGCACGGGCCGAGGCCCTGGGTCTGCCCGTCCGCACGCCGACGTCGCTGCGCAATGATCAGGCGCAGGCCGAGTTCGCTGCGCTAAATGCGGACATCGCCGTTGTCGTGGCCTATGGCCTGATCCTGCCGCAGCCGATCCTGGATGCGCCCAACCATGGCTGCCTGAACATCCATGCCAGCCTCTTGCCCCGCTGGCGGGGTGCCGCGCCCATTCACCGCGCGATTATGGCGGGCGATGCGGAAACCGGCATCTGTATCATGCAGATGGAAGCTGGGCTGGACACCGGCCCGGTCCTGCTGCGCGAGGCCACCTCGATTGGTAAAACCGAGACCACGGGCGACCTGCACGACCGCCTGTCGCAAATGGGTGCGCGGCTTATTGTGCGGGCCCTTGCCGAATTGCCCGATCTGACCCCCGAACCGCAGCCCGAGACTGGCGTCACCTACGCCGATAAAATCGACAAATCCGAGGCCCGTGTCGACTGGACCCGCCCTGCGACTGAAATCGACCGCCTGATCCGCGGCCTGTCCCCATTTCCAGGGGCCTGGACTACCCTGCACGGCAAACGCCTGAAACTGATCCGCTCGCGTGTCGTGGCTGGCTCTGGCGAACCGGGTCAGGTTATCGCCGCCCTGACCATCTGCTGCGGCGAGGGTGCCGTTGAGTTGCTACAGGTCCAACCCGAGGGCCGCGGCATCCAACAACAAAAAGAGTTCCTGAACGGCACGCAGATCACAAAGGACACTGTGCTTGCATAAATCCGAGACCATTCAAATCATATCCGAGGCGGTCAAAGACGTTGCCGGTGTTAAGGCACTGTTCTTAAGTGGCAGCTATGGCAACGGTTGCGCAGATACCTTTAGCGACTTTGACTTCTTAATTGTAACGGACGGCGGTGCAACGGAGGAAATTGCTGAGGCTTGGCGCAAGGCTGTATCCAGGATCAGTGAGATTGTATTATGGCGCGATCGGCTAGCTGCGCCTGTTCTAATCAATGCCATAACCCAAGACTGGACACGAATTGACCTGCTTATTCTCAAAGCCGATCAACTGAGTGCGTATTCCAAAGATAATTTGCAGGTTTTATTTGATCATGAAGGTGTGTATGATCAACTGCCGGACACGGCGCCACTAAATGATCCCGATCCAAAGAAATTCCGCTATCAGATTGAAGAATTTATTCGAATACTCGGTCTGCTGCATGTTGTCGAAGGGCGCGAAGATTATATCAACGGCGTTCTGGGGGTCTTTCACCTTAGAAACTTGCTTGTCGAATTGCTGATCGAAGAAACCAATGCGCCGAACCGTGGCGGTGCGCTGCATTTGAACAGGCTGATCACGGACAAGCAGAAAGAGCTTCTGAAATCACTGCCTGCTCCAATCGCCGAACGAGACGCTATAATCAAAGCGCATCTAGCATACGCCAAGGCGTATCTTCCAATTGCACGCAAGCGGGCAAAGGCACTTGAAATAGAATGGCCCGAGCGCTTTGAAGAAGCGACATGGACCAAGCTGCGGGAAAGTGTGTCTATCAATTGTCCTTATTCCACTAATCAAGCGGCACCTTAGCGCTACCATTGCATTCCTGCGCCGTGGCCCGATATTAAGACCATCACCGTCAGGAGCGTTACATGGGATTTTTTGCGTTTTTTGGATCACTTATGATCGCCGGGATCGTCGGGTTTGCCTTTGAAAAATGGGGCGTGACGCATAATGGTATTATCCCGTCGGTCATTATCGCGCTTGGGGCGGTGATCCTTTTGTTCATGATCAGGGTCATGTTTAACCTTAGCTTCGGCAGCCCGGGTCTGGACGCGATCATTGGTGCTTCGGCCGCGCTGGTCCTGATCCCAACTGAGGCCGCAGTCAACCGTCGCAAACGTCGTCGGAAATAATCAACAGCATGGTCCGAAACTGTCGATGATTGCATAACTACAGGTTATGTTTTCGGCGCATCGGCGTGTTGCTGCGTATGGACATATTAGACTGTCCAGGACTCTAGACATGTTCAAAAAGACCGGTTAGCCATTTCGCATGATCTTGACGTGGTGTCATGGCCATCATCGCGCATGAAATGATCATCAATAAGAATGTTGATCCGCAACATCATCAATTCCGAGTTCGTTGTTGCCAGTGATGGTTTTGGGTGTCGCTTCGATATCAAGGCTATGTGTGGCGACGGCATAATATAGATTGGCCACCTCCAAGGAGACCATTATGGTAAACGGAACGACCACAAGCGCGGCAGCGCAGTCAAACGGCGTGGGCGCAAATCAGCAGATGGACAGTTTTATCTCAGAACTTCAGGGCGACAACCCGAACATCGACAGTGTCATTGAAGACCTGCGCGAAAATGTCGACCTGTTTGATACATCACAGGCGACGAAGACCTATTATGTTTCGCCCGATGGTGATGATTCGAACCCCGGCACGGCCGAGTTGCCGTGGAAGACGATCAGCTATGCGATGAGTGCCGAGTCACCCGTTTCAGCCGGGGAACGCGTTTTGGTGCAAGAGGGCACCTATACCGAAATCGTAACAATCGAGAAATCGGGAAATGCCCGGGATGGCCATATCATTCTGGAAGCCGAAGATGGTGTGGTTCTGCGTGACCCAATTCTGAACGACACGATGAACGAGAACTGGCATGAGGGTAACATCGAGGCCGCTGGCCAGGGCTATCTGGTCATTGACGGTTTTCGGATCGAGGAAAGCTCGTTCGCCGGTGTGGCCATGCGCGATGCAAATGACGTCGTGATTCAGAATATCGAGACGTATAAAAGTGGTGGCCCTGGCATCATCGCCATGCCGGATTCCTATTTCGATGGTGGTGAGCAGGAAGTCACAGGCGAAAATATCCGCATCCTGAACAACACCGTCATTGATGCCAACAACAGATATGAGGGCCGCGGCGACCGTGACGGACAGCAAGAGGCAATCAGCGTCTGGGGTGTTGACGGTTTTGAGGTGGCCGGAAACCTTGTGAATGGTGGCAACCGCGAAGGGATCGATGCCAAGGTTGGTGCTCGCAACGGGTCTATCCACGACAACTTCGTCACCGGTGTGGCCGCGATTTCTGGAACGCCGGCAGGCTATCAGGGCGGTCCGGCCATCTATATCGATGGTAATCGGGCGGAATCCTTCAACATTGATGTCTATCAGAACGTCGTGTTCGACAATACAGCCGACGCAATCGCTGTTGCTGATGAACAATCCGACGTGGGCGGCGGTGTCAGGGATATCAGAATCTATGACAACCTGGTCATGGACAACGGTATTCAGGGGGTCAACGGCGGCGTCGGGCTGTTTATCGGCAGTAACGTCGATAATGTAACGGCCACCAACAACACCTTTGTCGAAAACGTTCAGGGCATCGTCATCGATGGTTCCGATAACTACACCGGCACCCTGCCAAATGGAATCAGCGTGACGGACAACGCGATATTGGATTCGACCTATCGGAATGCCTATATTGATGATGTCAGATCGGTGACTTTTTCGGACAACCTGATCAGTTCTGACGATCCAGCGCTTGTGACACTGGGCAGCGGCACATCTGGTGTTGTGGCAACCGGTAACACCTCTGATCCATCTGAACTCGGGGGCGGGTCCGGTGGTGGATCGGGCGGTCAGCCTGGCGAAAGAACGCTTGAACCCACAGGCGATGGCGTCCGCACCTTCGAATATGTCGAAGAACGCGCGGGCGAAACAGCCACGATCAATAGTTTTGATCTGAACTCGAGTGGTACAGAAAGGACCTTTGACACCGTGCAGTTCCGGGTGGATGGCCAATCCTACAGTGCCTCGACCGATGCCGAGATGATTGCTTTGATCGAACAGGCCCAGACATCAGGAAGTGATGGGTTTTCGGCGCGCAGCTACCAGGGTGATCTGATCTTCGATTTCGAAAGCGGATCGTCGCTGGTGCTTGACGGCATTGCGGGGCAGCTTGATCCAGCTTTGACAGCCGCAGCGGGTTTACAGGAAAGATCCGAGGCGACTGTCGAAAGAACGCTTGAGGGCATCGGCGGTGACGTTCGGGTCTTTGAGTATCTGGAAGAAAGCGCCGGTGAAACGGTGACTATCGAAGGCTTCGATCTGAACTCCAGTGGTACTGAAAGGACCTTTGACACCTTGCGGTTCCAGGTGGACGGGCAGACCTACAGCGCCTCGACTGACGATGAGATGATTGCACTGATCCAACAGGCCCAGGCATCGTCCAGCGATGGCTTTTCAGCCCGCAGCAGCGAAGGCGATCTGATCTTCGACTTTGAAAGCGGGTCGTCTCTGGTGCTGGATGATATCGCTAATCAGCTTGATCCGGCCTTGATATCTGACTTTGGTATTTAAGCCGACCAGCGGATACTAAGCTGGCCCAAATGAAACAAAAGCCGCCGTCAGAGTTACTCTTTCGGCGGCTTTTTGTGTCGCTCGCCGATTTAAACGGGGTCATGTGAGCGACCTTGGCTAAGAGCGATTCGTCGAAAGGCGGCATTATTGAAGCTGATTTGAAGCAGGCTCAAAATTCTATGATTTAGAAGGTAACATGATTAAATGCGACCAAAAATGTCGCAAATTGACAAATACATTTATTGGTTGAATGGTGACCTAACGTAATTCGACCATGGCTAGTATGGTAAAAATACATAGCACGGTGCTTCGAATGTGATGGCAAGCGGCTTGGGGAGGAACAATCATGGCAGACGGCAACGAAAAGGCCGACGTCGGAAGGCCGCCTCTCTTCAACGCGGTTTTCGTCATTTCGCTGATCTGCGTCGCAGGTATCGGCGGATGGGGTCTGATCGACCCTGATGGTATGACCGACACTTTCCTGGGTTTCACAAACTACATGCTGACCGGCCTAAGCTGGTACTGGCTGTTGATCACAACCGGTTTTCTGATCCTTAGCGGCTATCTGGCCTTTGGTCCCTATGGAAATGTCCGACTGGGCGCTGATGACGAACGGCCTGAGTTTTCGACCGCCTCGTGGATAGCGATGCTGTTTGCGGGGGGTATGGGCGCAGGACTGTTGTTTTGGGGCGTGGCCGAGCCGATTTATCATTTTGAAGGCCCACCCGGTATGGAGGGCGGAACACCGCAGGCCGCGCGTGAAGCGATGGTGATCACGAACCTGCATTGGGGTCTGCATGCCTGGGCGATCTATGGGGTTTGCGCCTTGGTGATCGCGTATTTCACGTTCCGCCGGAATGAGACGTCTGAAATCTCAACGCCCATAAACTCGATTTTCACAGGGCCAGAACAAAAGCCAATCGCCACCTTGGCAAATGTGCTGGGTGTCTTGGCGGTCGTCTTTGGCTTGGCCGGATCGCTGACCATGGGCACGCTGCAAGTGCGCGGCGGCCTAAGCGAGGTGTTCGGTTTCGGTGCCACTACCACCGTTTCGTTGATCATCATGGGCGTGCTTTTCGTGTGCTATATGCTTTCGGCCACCACAGGCGTCGATAAAGGCATCAAAATTCTGTCGAACGCCAATATGATCATTGCCATCCTGCTACTGCTGTTCGTGATCGTATTTGGGCCGTCACGGTTTATTTTGGAAACCTTTGTGAATTCGATCGGCGAGTACTTTTCGCGCCTGCCCGCCATGGCCTTCAAGATGTTCCCGTATGAGGATCTGGCAGGTTGGACCAGTGGGTGGACGCTGACCTATCTTATCTGGTGGCTGGCGTGGGGGCCTTTCGTTGGTATCTTCGTTGCGCGTATCAGCCGGGGGCGCACCATTCGCGAATTCTGTATCGGCGTGATCTTTGTGCCGACCATGTTTTCGATACTTTGGTTTGCCGCTTTCGGCGGTACGGCGATTTACATCGAATTGTTTGGCGGTGGTGGCCTGACCGAACTGGTTTTTGCCGATGTGACATCCGCGTTGTTCACGTTCCTGGATTACTTCCCCGCAGGTGAAATATTGGGTGGCGTCGCCTGTCTGCTGATTTTCATCTTCCTGGTAACCTCGGCCGACTCGGGCACCTTTGTTCTATCGATGATGACGACGAAAGGTAATCTGAACCCGCCCGTCTTTCACAAGATGGTCTGGGGTGTTCTGATCGCGGTCTTGACAGCAGGGACACTGTTGACCGGTTCGATCACGGTGGCCAAAGCTATGGCGATCACGGGTGCCTTACCATTTTCCGTGATCCTTCTGCTGCAAGTCGTGGGGTTTATGCGCGCGATCCGTCGCGAAAAGCCAGATCGAAGAAAACCGCGTGAAGTTCGTGGCCATGTCAAAACACCGGCGGAGTAGGATCAATGAGATACTTGTTTGTAATCCTCTGCCTGATTGGACTGGTGGGCTGCGATGATGCCTCGGATACGCTTAAGATTGGCGGCAAAGAGTTCAGCGAAAGCACAATCCTGTCGGAAATGATTGCCGCCCTGGCCGAAGATTCGGGCATTGCTGTCACGCGGCGTACCAATCTTGGGTCGACCCTGGTCAATCTGGAAGCCTTGAAACGGGGCGAAATCGACATTTATCCCGAATACAACGGCACGGGTCTGGTTATGCTGGGTCAGCCCGCGATGTCCGATGGTAATGCAGCGATGGAACGTGTTCGGTCGCTCTATCAGCCGTTGGGGCTGGCGTGGTCGGATCGTTTCGGGTTTGCCAATAACTATGGCCTTGCCATGCGGGCAGACCGTGCCGACGAATTGGGTATAACGTCGATTTCGGGCCTTGTTGCGCATGCTGATGGTCTGACGATTGGTATCGAAGCTGATTTCCAGACACGCCCCCTTGATGGGTTTGAGCCGATGACAGCCCGCTATGGCATGCAGTTTGACGCCGTCAATGCAGTGCCGCTGGAAGACAGGACATCGCTTTATGACAGCCTTCTGGATGGGTCAGCCGATGTAATCGAAGTCTATACGACCGACGGACAGCTTGCTGATCTGAATCTGTTGCTGCTGGAAGATGATCTGCAGTTTTTCCCTGTCTACCAGGCCGCGGCTCTGGTCAGAGCCGACGCCTTGGTTCGTTTTCCCGAATTACAGACCGTCCTGAACCGTTTGGCGGGGAAACTGGATGCCGCAACAATGCAAAGACTGAACAGCCAAGTGGATCGTGATACGCTTGCACCGGGTGATGTCGCCCGTGCCGCGCTTGCTGAAATGGGTCTGCTGGATACTGGTGATGAACTGGATATATCTGAACCGGTGCTGATAGCACATTCACCTTTCATCAGCAGCGATCCAGAAGAAAGAACAGCCCTGCGTGCCGTCCGTTCGGCCTATCCCGGTCGCCGAGTGCTTTTGCAAGAAAGAACAGATCCGCTGGCCGCAGTCGGTTCTGGCGATGTTCCGATCGCCATGGTCGCAGCCGTCGAATTTGCTGATCTACAGAATGACGGTTCATTATTGACCCGTCCCTTCGAGGCCTTCGGCGTTGTTGGTCAAGCCTATGTTCATATCGTTGGGCGGGGTAACATACGTAACCTAAGCGAAGTGGAAGTTCTGGCGACGGGTCCCGTCGGGTCAGCATCACATCGCACAGCACAGATCATAGCCACGGCATTTGACGCTATGACTGTCACCCCTGTTAACGACCTTGCAGGCGCAGATGCAGATGCCATTTTGATTATCGCCCCGATCGGATCCCCAATTGTTCAGGATATGCTGCAAAACGGCAGTCTGCTGGCAATTAATGGCTGGGACAGTGGCAACAATCTGGTCCGCTTTCCACAACTGCGTCAGGCGCGTATCCCATCAGACAGCTATGACGGCCAGACGGGCACGACTGAGACACTGGCCTCACAGCTTGTACTGGCCGGACCGGTGGTGGTTGACACCGATGCTGTTGGGCCACAAGGGCCGGGGGCGTCGATCCCAACCGAGGTCGCAGCACTTTCTGATCGAACGGTAAGGGCGCTTCACCAGGCGCTTGGTCAGACCATCGGCCTGGATCCTGCCATCCGCGCCGCACCGGCCCTGGCCCCGATGCTGCCTGCACCGCCGGCTGCCGTGAACCCATCCCCTGCGGTTTCTGTCATGACAGCGCTGGTGTTCATCATGTTCGGCTGGCTGATCTGGTTGTATATGCGCCCTGAACGGAGATAAAGTAATGTCTGACAATCTTCTCATTCCGATAGACATGGTGCAGGAATCTTCGTGGAAAAACGCATTGCCTCAGGCCTTTGCATTAGCCCGCGCCATTGGGGCAAAAGTGACTATCCTGACAGTCATTCCCGAGATCGTCAGCGGCCTTGACTGGCGCTATTCAATCCGTGGTGAAACCGGTGGGTCTGAAGAGCTGAATATCGATGAGCTTCTAAAGGAAGCACGCACGCGTCTTGAACAACTTGGTACCGAATATGCACCGGCGGGTACAGATTTTGATGTGGTTGCGCGCTATGGGGTCGTCTACGAAGAAATCCTGAACCTGGCAGATGAACTTTCTGCCACCCAGATCGTGATGGCAGCCCACAGACCGTCACTGTCGGACTATCTGATCGGCCCAAACACCGCCCGCGTCGTCCGCCACGCCACTTGTTCGGTACAGGTCGTCCGAAACTGATGTAAATACGAAGATCCAGTCCTGGGGCTTACCCCAGTTCAGTTTCAAGTAGCAGTTGCAGTCGTGCGCGGTGCGATTTTCTTATATGGATTTTGGCGGCTTCTCCGGCGCCTGCGGTATCATTCTTGGTGATGGCATCCAGAATAGCCTGATGTTCGGCCAAAGCGTTCTGCTTACGTTCGGGCAGGCTAAGGGCCGTCAGGCCGAGTAATGCAATGGCCAGCCCCAGACTATCCAGCGCGTCAAGCAGATATCGGTTATGGGCGGCGTGCGCCAATGCGGTGTGGAAGCTTTTGTTCAGTTTTGATGCGGCCTTAGGATCTTCGATGACCTGTTTTTCAGCTTCAAGAATATCATAAAGCGCTTCCAGTTCAGGTTGCGAAATATGGCGGGCAGTAAAGGACGCCGCCGCGTCTTCCAGCGCCTCGCGCATCTGATAAAGTTCATTCGTGCCTGATAATCCAACTGCCGCACGATCGCGCCCTTATGGACAATATGTTCGATAAGGGCCGTGCTCTCCAGCCGTTGCAACGCTTAGCGCATAGGCGTCCGTGACGGGCCGACTTCATCCGCCAAATCACTTTCTCGCAGGCGCTTACCCGGTTTACGGCGCCCTTCGACAATATCGTCATGCAGCAGGCGATACACATCATTCGATGTGCGAAGCGGTTGTTTGGGATGCGCTGCCATATGTAGTTTCAACTCTATTGGATTTAATTGCATGCAATAACATACAAAATAACACAACAAGGTAATCAAACCACCATGAACGTGTCCGAAGTCATTGCAATTTTTTGAAACTGGCGGGGACGGGCCCGGTCTTTGGGTATTCTGGCGACCCTTCGGTCCCGTTTCTTGAGACCTGTAGGACCCAGGGCGTGGATTTTGTTCTGGCGGGGTGTAAAGGCACGGCCGATCTAATGGTACAAGACTCGGGCATGTTGACGGGTAAGCCGGGGATTGTCGACATTTGGGCCAGGGTCCACAAATCTATTGAATGCGGTCGCCAATGCCTATCTGGACCGGGTGCCGATCATCGCAATCTCGCGTCGCTTCTGGCGCGCGGCTGATAAGAGTGTGGCGATGCCGGTCAAATTGTCCGCGCTTTGGCAGGCAACGAAGGACGCTGGGCAGATGCGTTATCTTGATGGCGGTGGGATGGGCTGCATGACAAACGGGATCAAGCCCGACCGTCATCGGCGGCTTTTTCATCACCTGACATTCTATGGCTTCCTGCTATGCTTTGCCTCGACATCATCGGGGACGATCATGCATTACCTTTTCAACTGCCCAGTGCCTTATCCTTGGTGGACACCGCCTAAAGTTATGGGTGTCCCCAGGGACCTTGGACTTGTGATCAGTGCAGCACTTGTACAAGCCAGAGGGCAGGGCACTGGTTTTGATATCGACCCCAAGCGCAGTGCTAGGGCGGGAAGCATTCGGGTGCGTCCCGCTGCTTCGCATGTCCAAGCTGTTCGCGATGCTACGTTGGTCCTGTCAACGGTCATAGCACGCCAGACTGAAACGGCAGCCAAGTCTGTCGCGCCCGTCACCAAACAGCTTGTGCAGGGGCATGTTACAAAAAGTGGTCTGGATTTTATCGACGGGGTCGCCATGGATACCGTCCCGCGATGCGGTGTGGGCGTTCCGCTTCTGGCCTGTGGACCAAGGGCCAGGTGGGTGGCGCAAAGGCTGATACCAGCGGGGTTTGATATTCAGGATATCGGCGCAGACTTTGGCGCTGTTGCCGGTATCAAACTGACGCGGTCCATCTTTATCAAAGGGCTTGAGGCACTTTTTGCGGATATGGCCCTGATGGGCGCGCAGATTGATCAGACTGACAGGGTTTTGAGCTCAATCCAGACGACGTTTCCAAGCGTCGATTGGCGCAAGATTTCAGGATATCACCTGAAGCGCATGGTGCTGCACGGGGCAAGACGGGGAGACGAGATGCGCGATTGCGCTGATATGCTGGCTGGCGCCGGATTGAACGCACAACTGATCACAGCCATCGCCGCGCGACACGCTGTGATTGGCCGTGATGCGCCAGATTATCAGGGTGAAACGGTTGATGATTTTACCGCGGCCATGACCGGACAGCCGTCTTGATCACCCATCTGCTAACATGCGGCATCGCGCTGGCGGGCGTCGCGGTGTTTCATGGTCTGGGCCTGCCGCTGCCATGGCTATTGGGCCCGATCTTTGCCTGCCTGGCTGCAGCTTTGACTGGCGTCCGGTTAAACACTGTCAAACCGGTCGGCAATGCGATGCGCACCGTTCTTGGTGTCGCCGTCGGGCTATCAATCACGCCAGCGCTGTTTTCACAAATCGGTACGCTGATCTGGTCCATCGCACTGGTCCCCGTTTATTTGTTGGTGATCGGACTGGTGGGTGTGCCGTTCCTGCGACGGCTGGGTTTTGACAAGGCCACGGCATACTATGGCGCGATGCCGGGCGGGCTTCAGGACATGCTGGCGTTTGGCGAAGAGGCGGGCGGCGATGTGCGGGCCATGTCGCTGATGCATGCAACGCGGGTTCTGGTGATCGTTTCAATCCTGCCGTTGATACTGACCCTGGGGCTAGGCGAAACCCTTGACCAGCCCATCGGTCTGCCGGCGGCCGAACTGCCCATATGGGAAATGATCCTGATGATCGCCGCTGGAATAGGGGGCTGGGCGCTGTTCCGCGCGCTTGGCTTTTTCGGCGCCTCGATCCTGGGGCCGATGGCGGTGGCAACGGCCTTGTCCCTGACCGGTATCGTCACCCATCGCCCCCCGACCGAGGCGATCCTGCTGGCCCAGTTTTTCATCGGTCTGAATGTGGGCGCAAAATATGTCGGGATCACCATCGCCGAATTGCGCCGTATCGTTGCGGCCTCGGTCGGGTATTGCCTGCTGTTGGCCATTATCGCGTTGGTCTTTGCTGAAATCGTCTATCAGGCCGGATTGCTGCCGCTGATTGAGGCGATGCTGGCCTTCGCGCCCGGTGGGCAGGCCGAAATGGCGATATTGGCCTTGGTTGTTGGGGCCGACGCCGCGATTGTCGTTGTGCACCACGTCGTGCGCATGGTCGTGGTGATCGTCGGGGCGCCGCTGGTGTCGCGCTTGCTAGGCTAGAGCAAGATGAGATCAGGTTGAAGCGTATCCTGAGTTGACAAGGTAATTCGCACATTCCTGCGGGGTGAAGCGGTCGAGCAGCTTACCGATCCTGCGCCATGTTGCCTCTATCGTGCGTTCGGCGGCGTCTCG
>NZ_JACNMP010000039.1 GCF_017592335.1 Pseudaestuariivita rosea
GCCAAGTCACGCTTCATGCGATTGCTGACGGCCCAACCGATCACACGTCGGGAATGCAGATCAAAGAGCACGGCCAAATACAGCCAACCCTCCCGCGTCCAGACATAACTGCCAACACGGCGGTGGCCCACATCCAAACCGATCTCCTTAAGCTCTTCGATCATTCTTGGCCGACCATAGCTGCCCAGGCTGAGACGCGACTGTTCTTTGATGTGTGCAAGCGTCACCATATCAGACCGCTTTCTGCGACTGGCCGGGCGGGTTCGGAAGGCCCGCAATCCGCGCGTGCTGACACCGACAGCGTGGCATAAGTGCTTGGCCGGAAAACTGTCACGGTGTTCTTCGATGAACCTGAACCTCATAGCTTTAGGCCCGCGAAGACCTGGGTGGCCTTCCACCGGGAAAACGCCCCACCGAGGCCTTTTCTGATCCGGTTTCAATTTAAAATCGCCCTCTCCTCCTTGAGCATACGGTTCTCTCGCCGCAGCCGTTCATTCTTACGCGCAAAGTCGAGGTCCTTGTCAGACACAAAATCACTGTCACGATGCGCCGTCACCCACTTGTTCAGCGTCGACAGGCCAACGCCCAAATCAGAAGCCACCTGTTTGCGCGTCGGCCCGCTCGTCAATGCAATGCGCACCGCATCTTGGCGGAATTCACCCGCCCGCTTCTGTCCCATAATCCGTCTCCTTTGCTGCAATAAATGCTATCAAAGGAGCGGCATCAAAACAGGAAAGGTCCAGTCTCAGAAATTAGGTGATCCGACATCATTGGTGCATACGCGGCAAATGGCTGTTTGTCCCGCATATAAGACATCGATCGCCTCATTCTGAAGATCGGCTTTTGAACGCAGAACTGGAAAACGTCCTCTACGCAGAGTCTCATAAATTAAAAATACTAAGTTGTTGATTTTGAACACACCGCAGTCTCGACATTAGAGAACTCCGGCAAAGGATGTCGGAGCTCGTTAATAATGGGACGCAGCTGGACAGACCGGTTATAGCTGAACTCCGTATCACCAGAACGGAGCACCTTTCGCACAGTGTTACGCGACAATTGGAATGCGCGCCTGATCTTTCCAATCGTCTCCACGACCAACATCCCCAATCTGCTGCCCAATACCTTTGAGAAGCATCTGAACTGATTTGTCAGAGGGGACACTTTTGCACGCCGATCAGCCTGTCGCACATGGTGTCCTTGGCATTCTAAGTGAAAATCCAGCCTTCATTGCCGAAGAGCGGGAGACGACGAACGCGTCAATGTGGCTTTCAAGCCCTTTCAGGACATGGAAAATCAATGTCCGACGCGCTTTGCCGTTGGATCTCAGAAGCCTTTTTTTCAACCAATTCAACAATATGTTCGATCATTTGATCGTTGGTCATTTTGTGGCTTTGCTTACCGGCAAGATAGACCATGCCAGATCCGGCCCCACCGCCAGTAAAACCGACGTCCGTCATCAAAGCTTCGCCCGGGCCGTTCACGACGCATCCTATGATACTCAGGCTCATGGGAGTTTTTATGTGCTCAAGGCGTTTTTCGAGTTCGGCGACGGTCTTGATGACATCAAAGCCTTGCCTGGCACAGCTTGGACAACTGATGATATTCACCCCGCGATGCCGCAATCCCAACGACTTGAGGATTTCATAACCAACCTTGACCTCTTCAATTGGATCGGCTGACAGGCTGACGCGGATGGTGTCGCCAATGCCCATCCAAAGCAAGTTGCCCAGACCGATCGCCGACTTGATGGTACCGCTGACCAGACCGCCGGCTTCGGTGATACCCAAATGAATTGGAGCATCTGTTGCCTCAGCGATCCCTTGATAAGCCGCAGCGGCCAAAAAGACATCGGACGCTTTTACACTGATCTTGAATTCATGGAAGTCATTGTCTTGCAGGATTTTGATATGATCTAACCCGCTTTCGACCATCGCATCAGGGCAAGGTTCACCATATTTTTCAAGAAGATGCTTTTCCAGGCTGCCGGCATTGACACCGATGCGGATTGAACATCCATGATCCTTGGCCGCTTTGATAACCTCTTTCACACGGGCTTCGTCGCCGATGTTACCGGGGTTTATGCGAAGACATGCGGCACCCGCTTCTGCCGCCTCAATGGCGCGTTTATAGTGAAAATGAATGTCGGCCACGATCGGCACCGGACTTTCAGCGACGATCTGTTTCAAGGCATGCGTGCTGTCTTGATCCGGCGTCGAGACACGCACGATATCGGCGCCCGCCTCTGTTGCAGCCTGTACCTGTGCAACAGTCGCGTGGACATCTGTTGTGTCGGTGTTCGTCATCGTCTGAACCGAGATCGGGGCATCACCACCAATCGCAACATTTCCAACATGAATTTGTCTGGATTTACGACGATAAATATTACGCCACGGTCGAATATGGTTCAGTGACATTTGCCCTACTCTCAGCTTAGCCTGATGATGAGATAGACATATTTCAACCAAGGGACAACTGAGTGCGACAGTTTATTCGGTGGTTGGGTTTGCCTCGGCGACATTAATTAGACTAAAAAGTACTTGATCCTTGACGGGATCCGCAGGCTGATAGTCGTTCATAAGGCTCTCGGGCGATAAAACGACATCCCTAACAGTCGACGATCCACGACCTGCGGGACCATATGGTTGACCGTTAATTTTAAAGTACAGTGCCCCCGAATTTCCGGCGCGAAGGGTTGGTGGCGTTTCCATTGTAGGCACTACGTATTCTTCACCACGGTTCAGCGTTTTCTCGAATATAACGCTTCCATTGGCGGCGCGAACACGCACCCAACTGTCTTCAACTGCGAAAAGGACAACATCGGGGACGGCTGTGTCGACGACCTGAATGGGCGTAGGTTCAGGCAGGCGGTCCAGCAGGGGTATATTGGCGTCGCCCGCTGTTTGGCTTTGTGAAAAAGCACCGACCGAGGCTGGATCAATGCTGGCAATCGGAGCATCACGGGGTATCAAAACAGGGGTATCAAGCGCTTGCGGACGGTACAGACGATCCAGCGCGTCTGATGATGGTTGTACAATACCAGTCAGTTCTGTGTCCGTCAGTCCTGCCCCTGCAGATGACCCGATGGTGTCGACGCTGCTTAAAACTTCTGGTGTTTGTTCGACTGGCGCAAACTGCACTTTCTGAACCTGCTGCAAGATTGACCATGCGCCGTAACCAATACCGCCGACAAGTGCGAGAAGAACAAAGGTCGACCCTATGGCCCCGGTTTCAATTCTTGACAGAAAACCGTCGCCTGTCGGTGCGAAAACCGAGTTGGGATCATCGAATGGATCAAGTGCAGGGCCAGCGATGATGCTGTTGCCATCTGACTTGCGTGACGATGCAACCTCAATACCGTGGGCCGACTTGAAGCCGCTTTCTTCGCAGAACGATTCAAAGGCCCATTCCGGATCAAGATCGAGATATCGCGCATAAGACCGGACATATCCGGCAATAAATCCCTGGCTTTCAAAGGATTCAGGATCGGCGTTTTCGATGGCGTCGATATAGACGGCTTTGATTTTCAATTCGCGCTGGACATCCAGCAGCGATTTTCCAAGCGTTGCGCGTTCCCCTCGCATAACATCGCCAAGTCGAAGTTTGTAATCGTCAAAACCTTTTGGCCTAACGCACTCATCTTCTTGAACAAGGGGCGGTGTTTTTCGCCCGATCATACAATCTGCCCCGTTTGTTTACGATACGACAAGCCCTTTTCTATGATTCGCCGTATGCCATCCCCGTTTACATATCGCTAACATACACCAGAAAGCCGCGCATCCAAAGAGCGTTATCAACCCGTTAATTCAGCACGATTTAGCGCACATTGTGACCAAAGTGCGTCTAATGCGCTGATAAGTTGGTTAATTTCGTCCGGACCGTGAACAGGCGATGGGGTAAAACGCAGCCTTTCGGTGCCGCGGGGCACGGTCGGAAAATTGATCGGCTGAACGTAAATGCCATGATCTTCCAGCAACCGATCTGACAGCATCTTACACTTCACGGGATTGCCCACATGAACCGGAACGATATGACTGCCATGATCGATCAAAGGCAGCCCCAGACCTTTCAATCGCATCTTTAGCGTCTTGGCCTGCGTCTGATGTGCCTCACGCAATTGCGAGCTGCGCTTCAGCACCTCGACCGATTTGGCAGCACCGGCGGCGATGGCGGGTGGCAACGATGTCGTAAAGATGAAGCCCGGCGCATAAGACCGGATCGCATCGGCCATTTTCGCGCTGGTTGCGATATACCCGCCCATCACGCCATAGGCCTTGGCCAGCGTGCCGTTGATGATATCGACGCGATGCATCAGACGGTCCCGTTCGGCAACCCCTGCCCCGCGCGGGCCATACATGCCAACGGCGTGCACTTCATCGATATAGGTCAGGGCGCCGAATTCATCTGCCAGATCGCAGATCGCTTCAATCGGACCAAAATCGCCGTCCATGGAATAGACGGACTCAAAGGCGATCAGTTTTGGTGCATCAGAGGGCAACTCGCTAAGCAGCTGCCGCAGATGGTCCGTGTCGTTATGCCGGAAAACGCGCTTGGCCCCGCCGTTGCGCCGAATGCCCTCGATCATGCTGGCGTGGTTCAGTTCGTCGCTTAGGATCACAAGGCCGGGAAACAGCTTGGGCAGCGTCGACAAGGTCGCGTCATTTGCAACATAGGCAGAGGTGAACATCAAAGCGGCCTCTTTCCCGTGCAGATCGGCCAGTTCAGCTTCAAGCCGTTTGTGATAAACAGTCGTGCCGCTGATATTGCGCGTGCCACCCGACCCGGCGCCGGTCGCATCAAGGGCTTCATGCATGGCCGCCAGAACTTCGGGGTTTTGGCCCATACCCAGATAATCATTGCCACACCAGACTGTTATGGGGCGTTCTTCCCCATTTGGATGACGCCAGATTGCATGGGGAAACTGGCCCTGACGGCGTTCGATGTCGATAAACGTACGATAGCGGCCTTCGTCATGCAGCGTGTTCAGGGCGTGGTCCAGATGGGTGGTGTAGTCCAACGTCTTTTCTCCAACTCTTTCGTCGCTGCATATAGTCCGATCATCGCGATTTCGCGGTGTTACAAATTGCCGCCCGCTTTTTCAACCGGTCCAGCGATGCCGACCCACGCGTTCTTAATCAGGTCCAGGCCCAGAACACGATCTGGGTTTGTGGGCGCTGGCATCACCACGTCGTGCAGTTTGGTAAATCCAAAACGACCGTAGTAAGGATGATCACCCACCAATAGCATGCGGTGCCAGCCTGTGCGGCGCGCACGGTCGATGGTTTCACGGATCAGCAGCCCGCCCAGCCCTTCGCCCTGTCGGGTGGGGTGTACCGCAATCGGCCCTGTCAAAAGCGCAAGCTGCCCGGCAACCATAACTGGCCAGACACGAATGGCCCCCGCCAAGATGCCGTCCCCGTCCCGCGCCACCAGTGACAGATCCGTGATCGGATCAACGCCATCGCGCAACCTGTAGGATGACAACGCGGTACGGCCAGGCGCAAAGCACAGATCGTAAAGTGCCTCGACCTCCCACCAGTCGTCCTGTTTTTCCGGATGCAGCTGAAACACCCCCGCCCCTCTTTTTTGGCTGGAAACGCCAGTAACACGCAGGTACGCCTTGGGCAAACCTGATCAGGAGTATCAATGTTCTATCGACCACAAGACGGACACGGCCTGCCCCACAGCCCGTTCAACGCCATTGTCTCACCCCGCCCGATCGCCTGGATTTCGACGCGGGGCAGTGACGGGTCCGAAAATCTGGCGCCCTATTCGTTTTTTAACGCCGTCGCCTATGTGCCGCCCCAGATCATGTTTGCATCGACCTCGGCCAAGCCCGATCGCGACAATACCAAAGACACAGTTGCCAATATTCAGGATACGGGCGTGTTTTGTGTCAATACGGTCGAATACGCCATGCGCGATGTCATGAACCAGACGTCTGGGCCGTGGGACAAGGACACCGATGAATTCGAACTGGCGACCGTTCCGCGGGCGGCCTGTGAACAGATCGCCTGTTCCCGCGTGGCCGATGCGCCGGCCAGTCTGGAATGCCAGATGACCCAGATTGTCAAACTGCCGGGCGAGGCGAATTACGTTGTCTTTGGCGAAGTTGTCGGCATACATATTCGCGACGATTGCCTGAAAGATGGGATTTTCGACGTGACACGGTATCAGCCACTGGCCCGGCTTGGTTACAAGGATTACACGCGCGTGACCGAAGTTTTCAGCCTGAACCGGCCAGAGGGATAGACGAAAATGCAAAAGACAAAAATCGGTATTATCGGCGGATCGGGCGTTTATGATCTGGATGAACTTCAGCAGGCCGAATGGCTCAGTGTCGATACGCCCTGGGGCGCGCCGTCAGATCAGATCCTGACCGGTGTGCTGGATGGGGTCGATATGGCGTTTCTGCCCCGCCATGGTCGCGGGCATGTGCATTCACCGACCACCGTGCCCTATCGTGCGAATATCGATGCGCTCAAGCGGATTGGGGTGACCGATATCATCTCGGTCTCGGCCTGTGGGTCCTTCCGCGAAGACATGGCGCCGGGGCATTTCGTGGTCGTGGATCAGTTCATCGACCGCACCATGGCACGGGAAAAATCGTTCTTTGGCAGTGGCTTCGTAGCCCATGTTAGTGTTGCGCACCCCACCTGTCCGCGCCTTGGCGATGCCTGCGAAACCGCCACGCGGGATGCTGGCGTAACCGTGCATCGCGGTGGTACATATCTGGCGATGGAGGGCCCGCAGTTTTCAACCCTGGCCGAATCCAGGATGTACCGTGAAAGTTGGGGCTGCGATGTGATCGGCATGACAAATATGCCCGAGGCAAAATTGGCGCGCGAGGCCGAGATTTGCTACGCCTCGGTTGCAATGATCACCGATTATGACAGTTGGCATCCCGATCATGGCGAGGTTGACGTGACCGAAATCATCAAGACGCTCATGGGCAATGCCGATAATGCCCGCGCTTTGGTCAAACGCCTGCCCGCGCTTCTGGGGCCGGATCGCGCCCCCTGCCCCCATGGGTGTGACCGCGCACTTGAATATGCTGTTCTGACGCAACCAGAACATCGTGACCCTGACATGGTCGCCAAACTGGACGCCGTCGCTGGTCGCATTCTGGGGGCTTGAATGCGATATATACTGATTGGCCTTGTCATGCTGTCACACATTGGAACCGTGCGGGCGCAGGAATATATCGAAAGCACCGGCAGGCTGACCGATGCTCAGTTCTATGACCTGATCAGCTGCGCGGCCCCGCCCGGTGCTGACTGTCAGAAACCTGTGGTCAAATGGCCCGCCCGAATGGCGCGCAGCCTGCGGGTCAGCATAACCCAGATTGATGACGGCTATCCCGATGCCGTTCAGGCCGATGCCCGCGCCGCCCTTAGACATGCGGTGCGTGAAATCAATGGCGTGAACTCTGGCGTTCAACTGCAATTGCTGCGCGACAATGCCGATACCGATGTTCATGTGTGGATGGTGGACATGCGCAGTGGTCAACCGGTCACAAACAGCGGTTATCCTGATATGGATGGCTTTATCGTTGATGGCGCGGGGTTTTATGTCTGGTGGGACGGACGCCTGCGGATTTATCGCAGTATAATTATACTGCCGACAACCATTCCCGAAAATCAGATGAAATCGCTTGTGCTGGAAGAAACGATCCAATCGCTTGGGCTAATGACCGATATTGATAATCCCAACTATAGCCGGTCGATCTTTTCACAGTACGGCCCGAATGACATCACGACGCTGAATGGTCAGGACCGAATGGTTCTGCTGCGCCATTACCCCAATGTCGTCCGATAGAGTTTAACAGACAAAGGCCGCGCCCCATGAAAACCGTCAAGGACTACATCCGTACGATCGCCGACTTCCCGCACGAAGGGATCATGTTTCGCGATGTCACAACGCTTTTTGCCGATCCCCGCGGCTTTCGTATGGCCATTGATCAGCTGCTGCATCCATATGCCGGCCAGCCGATTGACAAGGTCGTCGGGCTTGAGGCGCGCGGCTTTATCCTGGGCGGTGCGATTGCGCATCAGTTGACCGTGGGTTTCGTGCCGATCCGCAAGAAGGGCAAACTGCCGGGCACGACAATCAGCCAGGATTACAAGCTGGAATATGGCGAGGCGATCGTCGAAATCCACGATGACGCACTGCAGGCAGGCGAACGGGTGCTGGTCGTGGATGATCTGTTGGCCACGGGCGGCACGGCCGAGGCCGGGATCAAACTGATCGAAAGGCTGGGCGCGCAGATCGTTGGCTGCGCCTTTATCATTGATCTGCCCGATCTGGGCGGGCGGAAACTGTTAGAGGATCTGGGTATGGACGTGCACGCGCTTTGTGCCTTTGAGGGCGAATAAAGTATCGATAATTTGACGCACCGTTCCCGGGCTTAGGGTCTGATTAACTTTTGGCAGGCATTGTGAGCGGGCCTCCTAATACATTCACGCTCACAAATGCCTCACCTTTCTGGTGGGGCATTTGTTTTTGTGCAACCGCACCACAGTTAATCGCCTGCGGAAAATTTCGTGAAAGAGGCAATTGCACCCGGCCCGTTTTGTCCCCTAAGCTGACCTTAGGTGATCTTTGTCAGGCGAGATAAACTCTTGAAAAAACTTTTTCAGAAGATGGTCAATTTTATCAATGTCGATACGGCCGACAGTCCATCGCTTCGGATCGTAAAATCGGATATGTCCCGTTTGAACGAAATCCGCAAAGGGCTTGGGGGTCAGGCCGCTCATTATGTGCTGACCGGCGAAGATGAGATGGTTCTGTCCACGATCAGCACGCTAAGCGCCAGTAAAAACAATCCATTAGGCGTGGCTGTTACATATTTCAGTCCTGGTGCGGACAAGATTATACGCGGCAGGCGTCGGCTTTTCATCAGCCTGAAGCCCTATGATCTTGACCTTGTTGCGCGGTACGGCAGAGTTCTGGAAGCCGTTGGAACAAGCCAGAATATGTATCTTCTAGGGTCGGACACGGTTCCGCTGTCCTATCGTATAATCATGGCGGAAATCGTGATCGAAGCACGACAGTTGATCAGCCGCACCGGAAAAAAAGAAGGGGAAACGCATGCTGTCAGGGTCACACCGGACGACCTTCTTCAGCTGGCCGAAACACTGGGTGGTGGCAGGTCTGATCTGTTTGACGTGCTATTCTGGCAGGGCAATACCTGGCAAAGACTGGACACGAATGCTTTTCGTAGTCTGATTGATCTGAAGTCAGTGGCGCAGACGGACCCGCAAATGGTTCTGCAAGGGGTTAAGCCATTGCCCGCGAAGGGCCGGATCGAGTTTATCGAACAGCTTCGCAAATGGGAATTGGGTCAGACAGAGCCGTTTCTTGCGTTTCTAATGGATCAGGCCGGTGATAGTGCGAAAGGGGTGCGAGAGGCAGCCCTGAACGTCTTGAAAACGGTGCCAGCCAATCAGATCGAGTCATTGGTTGGCGAGCGTCTGTCAAAAGGCACCACCGCCGTTCGCGAAGGCATGGTGCAACTGCTGGTTAGCCTTGGGACCGAAAGTGCCGATGCAACATTGCAGGACCATCTGAAAACCGAAAAAACCGCGCGGATCAAGGCGGTAATTGAAACAGCGATGGCGTCGCGGTCCGTTGTGGCTCAGGATGCAAAAGAAGGCGGTGACGATCTGACAGGCTACACTGCATTGGATGGCAGTTGGGTTGAAATTCCGCGGCAGAAGCCCCTGCCGGAACCAGCGCCGATCCAAATCAGCGCTGCTGAACGCAAAGAGCTGGAAGATTTGGTCAAGGCAGAAAACGATCGGATCAATAAATATAATCAGGAAAACAAAGGCAAAAAATACTTTTACAAACAACAGTTATTGCCCAAAGACTTGGTCCAGAATGCAATTCACACACTTGAGACGCCTTGGGACCAATTGAACAAAGAAAAGGCGCGGACGGCGCTTCATCTTTTACAATACAAAGCCGTTGAATGGACAAAAAAGATACTGCCTAGACTGTCAGACGATCATATTGCAGCCATGACGATCCTGTCGGCCTATCACATCAGCGCGCTTGTTAACCCCTATCACCAGACCTTTTTTGCAGCCCGCACAATGGAATGGCTGAATGGCCCAGATGGCGATTTCCGTTGGTTGGATGAAATTGGCGTTAAGGTTGGCAAGCACATCCAATTCGGCAGTTGGCAAAACCGTATGAACCGCAAGATGGTCAAAGGGGATCTTCTGCGCGATATGATTCCAAGCGACGGGTATTGGGGTGTCAGCCCTGATGATCTGCCGGTCCGGGCTCTCTGGCCCTATATGGCAGAAAATCTGGATGTTTTCGATCAGGCCTTCGGGTTGGTCAGTTCAGACGATATCAAAATCAGCCGTCCTGCTGCGATCCGGTATCTGATGGCCATGCCCAAAGCGCCCATGCGCTATTTCGCGCCTTTGCTTGAGGTCGCGACAGGAACAGCCAAATCAGGCAAAGCCGATGCCCGCCAGATGCTTATGGATATACCCGAAGTTGATGATCGTCTGACTGCATTGTTGGATGACAGCCGTCAGGCTGTCCGCGCCGGGGTCGCTGAGTGGATGGGAACACGTGGACGCAACAGTGCGATCAAACCACTGAAGACGCGTCTGAAGAAAGAAAAAAGCGAACTGGCCCGTGCCGCAATTCTAACGGCTTTACAACAGCTTGGCGAAAATCTTGAAAGCTATCTTGGACCCGCGGCATTGATTAAAGAAGCTGAAACCGGGTTGAAAAAGGCAAAATTCGACAAGCTGGCCTGGCTGCAGTTGGACCACATGCCAAAGGCGCATTTCAAAAACGGAAAACCTGTTCCGGCCGATGTGCTGCGATGGTGGGTGTTCATGGCAAACAAGCTGAAACAGCCCGGCGGTAATACTTTGTTTGAGCTATACTTCGATCAGCTTGCACCTGATGACTCCATGCAATTTTCCTCTTGGATTTTGAACAGTTGGGTCGACTACGACACCGCCCGCCCGACCGATCAAGAGGCCAATGACTACGCCCAGAAACATGCGCAGAACCGTGTGCAAATGTACCAACGCTGGATGAAGGACTATACCCTGGAACGCGCCATCGCCGATCTGAAGTCCGAGGTGAAATCGCGATATCTGAACAGCGGTGCGGCCAACAAGGGCATCCTGGGGCTGGCCACGCGCACACCGCCTTCGACCGCGGCCGATCTGGTGCGGGGCTATTTGCGCAACCACGGATCACGCACGTCGCAGGCGTCATCGCTATTGGAGGTGCTGGCGGCCAAGGGTGACCCGGTGTCGCTGCAGGTCGTCATCGCGGCGGCCACGCGGTTGAAACAAAAGGGTGTTCAGGCTTTTGCGGGCGAGCTGATCCAGACTGTCGCCGACCGCATGAACTGGTCTTTGGACGAACTGTCGGATCGCACTGTACCGACTGCTGGCCTGGACGACGATGGCATCCTGGAACTGCCCTGCGGCCCCGAACAAAAGATATACAGCGCGCGGTTGGGCGATGACCTGACGCTGGTGTTGACCAACCCCGATGGCAAGGTCGTCAAGGCGCTGTCCAGCGGAACCGATGATGATACCAAAGCGTCGAAGAAACAGCTGTCGGCGTCGAAGAAGGAAATCAAACAGGTCATCGCGATGCAGACCGCACGCCTTTACGAAGCGCTCTGCGCCGAACGCAGCTGGACGCAAGAGGCCTGGCAACGTGATTTCTACGACCATCCCGTGATGCGACGTTTGATTGAACGGCTGGTCTGGCTGGGGCTGGACGATCAGGATAAGGTCGTCACCTCTTTCCGGCCAACGGCTGAGGGTGAGTTCACCGATGTAAACGACGAAATGGTGGACCCGACCCAATTTGCCAGCATCCGTCTGGCCCATGGCGCGCTGATGGATCAAAGCGCGGCCCAGGCCTGGGCGCAACATCTTGAGGATTATGAGGTCAAACCCCTGTTCGCCCAATTCGGGCGTGACCTGCTGCGATTGCCCGAGGCCCAGAAAGACGACACGCGCATCACGGACCGGGAAGGCTGGGTGACCGACACGTTCACCATCCGCGGCATTGCGAACAAACTGGGTTATGAACGCGGTCAGGCCGAAGACGGCGGGTTTTTCTATGAATACATCAAGACCTTCAGCAGCGCCGGACTGGCCGCTGTGATCGAGTTTTCCGGCAACTGCCTACCCGAAGAAAACGTCGCCGCTGCAATGATCTCACTTGAGTTTCGCAAATGGGACGGGCGGCGGACCAAGGGCGCGCTGAAGCTGTCCGAAGTGCCGCCGGTTTTGCTTTCGGAATGCTGGAACGACTATTATGCCATGGCGGCCCGCGCCAGCCATGACCCTGATTGGAAGAAGAAAATGCCATGGTAGATGACATTCAACGCGCCCCGGCTGAAACGCGCTATGCCGATGAACTGGACCGTTTGGTGCAGGCTGACACGGACCCCAAGCCCAAAGGCTGGCATCTGTCGCCGCGCGCGGTGCGGCGGTTTATTCTGGGGGACGCGGCGCTGGATGTGTCGCAGAAGTTTTTCGGGGATGACCCGCTGGTCGACCGCTGTATCGTGTCGCTGATGGGCCAGCAGGGTCTGATGCTGGTCGGTGAACCCGGCACGGCGAAATCGCTGCTATCGGAACTGCTGTCGGCGGCCATCAGTGGGACGTCGACCTTGGTTGTTCAAGGGTCCGCTGGTGTGATCGAAGACCACCTGCGCTATGGCTGGAACTACGCTGTTCTGCTGGCCGAAGGTCCCAGTGAACGCGCCCTTGTGCCCTCGCCCCTGCTGAGCGCGATGCGCGGCGGCCAGATCGCAAGGATCGAGGAACTAACCCGCTGCGCGCCCGAGGTTCAGGATGCCATGATCTCGCTCATGTCGGAAAAAACCATTGCGATTCCAGAACTTGGACCGGGTGTCGAACATCGCGCTGCGCCCGGTTTCAACGTCATCGGCACCGCCAACCTGCGCGACCGTGGCGTGCATGACATGTCCAGCGCGTTGAAACGGCGTTTCAATTTCGAAACTGTCCTGCCGATTGCCGATGCGGCGTTTGAGAAAGAGCTGGTGGGCAAGCAGGTGGCCGAACGCATGGCCGATCACCCCGTCGCCCCACAGGTCGGGCAGGATGTGCTGGATGTGGTTGTCGCCGTTTTTCGCGACCTGCGCACCGGCACCACAGCCGAAGGTGCAAGCGTTTCGGTGCCCAACAGCGTCATGTCGACGGCCGAGGCAGTGAATGTGGCCCATGCAGCCGTGTTAGAGGCCGCCTATCTGGATGGTGGCCCTTTGACCGGCGGGCATATCGCACGACAATTGCGCGGTGTCGTGTTCAAGGACGACCCAGAAGACGCGCGAAAATTGCGTGCCTATGTTGAACAGATCGCCAAACCGCGCGGCAAATCCTCGCGCGTTTGGTCGGATTTCTATAAATCAGCCAAAGCGAGCCTGAGTGACTGATCAGCGCCACTTCGAAGCCATCCGCGACAAGCTGTTCCAGCCGGACCGCGGGCTTTATGTCGTGCCGATCCGTCACCATTCCCCCGCCTGCGCCTGGGCCGTTCGGCAGCTGATTGCGGAAGTTCAACCCAAGCACGTTCTGATCGAAGGCCCCACCGATTTTACCCGCCAGATCCCACTGTTGCTACACCCTGAAACCAAGCCGCCCGTGGCGATCGTATCGCTGATCACCCAAGACAATGACACACGTCTTGCGGCCTATTATCCCTTTTGCGCGCATTCGCCGGAATACATCGCCTTGGTTGAGGGGCAAAAATTCGGCGCGCAGCTGTCTTTCATCGACCTGCCCGCCGCCGATAAAAGCTTTCGCAACGACATGCCGCAGGATCAGCCCATTCTGCTTAGCGATGACAGGCACTTTAACTCTGGCGATTATATCACTGCTTTATCGAAGAAAATTGGCTGTCGAGATGGATTTGAGCTTTGGGATCATCTGTTTGAATCACGCCTAGGCGACCCGGACTGGAAGACGTTCCTGCAAGACGTTTGCATCTATTGCGCCGGTATCCGCAGCACAACGACTGCGGCCGAAATCGAACGAACTGGCGATGCCGCTCGCGAGGCGCATATGTCTGCCGCTCTGCTGGATGTGCTGGGTAACGGGCCGGTCGTAGTCGTGGTGGGCGGCTTTCACGCCCCTGCCCTGATTGATGCGGTTGAGGCCGGCAAAGCCAAAAGCCCAAAAACCAGCGATACGGCCGACAGCTATCTGATCCGCTATGGATTTGCCGCGATGGACGCGCTGACCGGATACGGTGCGGGGCTGCCGCAGCCGGGATACTATCAGGAACTGTGGCAGCGTGCCGCCAGCGCCGATGGGACGCCCGCGTGGCGGGAAACGGCGACCGACCTGATCTCGGGCTTTGCGGCGAAGATGCGCGCCGATGGACAGGCCTTCAGCCTGCCTGCCCAGGTCGAGGCGTTGCGTGCGGCCGAGGCCCTGGCGCTGCTGCGTGGCAGACCTGGCGCGATGCGGCATGATCTGATCGATGGGATCAGAACCTCGCTGGTCAAGGGCGAAGTCAGCCGGAATGAGGTCTGGACCGAACGGTTTCTGCTGTACCTGCGGGGCAATTCTTTGGGCGACGTCCCCGCCTCGGCCGGATCGCCGCCCTTGGTCGAGGACGCGCGGCGGCTGGCCCGCAAGCATCGGCTGGACATCAGCGACAGTGCGGAACGTCGCCGCAAGCTGGATATTCGGCGGAATGACCGGCACCTTGAAGCCTCGAGGTTTTTGCACGCCATGACGTTGCTGCAGTCTAATTTTGCCAGGCTGGATATTGGCCCCGATTATCTGACGAATACGCGGACCGAACTGCTGTTCGAGGAATGGACCTATAACTGGTCGCCCGTGGTCGAAGGCCGCCTGATCGAACTGTCGGCCCTGGGCGACCGGGTCGCGGCCGCCTGTCTGGGGTATCTGACCCGCGAAGTGGCGCGGCTGGACGATGAAGGTAAACGTCAGGATATCAGCGCCCTGATCGAATTGTTCGGGCGCGGTTTGTTGGCCGGGCTTGGGGCCGATCTGGACCCGTTCCTGAACCGTATCAGCGACAGCATCCAGAACCACGGCACCTTTGGCAGCACGGCCCGCGCCCTGCAATGGCTTCATTTCATTGCACAATCTGCCGGACCTATGGGCGCGCCTGACAGCCTGGATTTGGATGGCGTGCGACAGGCGGCCTATCAGCGGCTGATCTTCCTGTGTGATGACCTGTCCGCGACGCCCGATGAAGAGGTCCGCGAAAGGCTGGATGCGATCCGTCTGGTCAATGAACTGCTGCGCAATGATGCGGATGAATGCTTTGACCGCGCCTTGTTCGACGATGCGATGAACCGCGTGGCCCAGGGCAACGTGCCGCCCCAGATTTTGGGCGCTGTCCTAGCCATTTGCGTGGTGGCCGGGCTGCGGGACGAAGATGACCTGATCATAGCGTTGCAGGGTCGCTTTAACGGCGCGTCTTTGGACGAACCATCGCGCATCGGCGTGCTGGAAGGCATTTTGCACACAGTTCCTGCGCTGCTGTGGAACAAACCCGCGCTGCTGGACGTCGTCGATGATTTCCTGCAGGCCCTGGACGAGGCTGCTTTTCTGCAGATCCTGCCCCATTTGCGCCTGGCCTTCACCAACCTGAACCCCCGTGAAACCGACCGGCTGGCTGACCTGCTGGCGCGGCGGCACGGTGGGCGGGCCACCGATTTCACCGCGGTCCAAACCATCAGCGAAGACGATCTGCAGCGTGGACTGGCGATCGAGGCCCGCCTGCGGGATCAAATGCAAGCCGACAGTCTGCTGGACTGGCTGACCGCGGGGGCAAACCCATGACCGACGCAAATGCCCGCCGCTGGCGTCTGGTTCTGGGGCGCTATGCCGACCGCAATCTGGGTGGTCTGGGCGGTGCCGACGGCCAGATGGACGGGGCCTTGGAATACCTTTACGGTCGCGAATACGATGGTCGCGGCATAAATCGCGATCGCGGGCCGGGCAGTCTGGACCCAACCCAGATGAACGCCGTGAAATGGCTGGGCAAGGCGCGGTCGCTGTTCCCTCAGTCGGTCTTTGAAACGCTGCAGGATCACGCGCTGGACCGCTACGGCCTGACCGACCTTCTGAAAGACCCAAAGGTGCTGGATGATCTTGAACCTAGCCAAGATTTGTTGAAGGTGCTTCTGGGCTTTCACGGGCGCGCCGATCCGGCCGTCAAACAAAAGCTGCGAGAGGTCGCTGATAAGATCATTCAAGAGATCATCGAGCGTTTGCGCCACGATGTCATGCGCGCCTTTTCCGGCAGTCGCAACAGGTTTCAGCGATCGAATATCAAATCGGCCGCGAATTTTGATTGGCGCGCAACCCTGCGGGAAAATCTGAAAAGCTATGACCCCGAAACAGGCCGGATCATCGCCGAACGGCTGCGGTTCAACAGCCGCACCAAACGGCGCCTGCCCTGGCGCGTGATCCTATGCGTTGACCAATCCGGATCGATGACCGACAGCATCATCCATTCCGCTGTTATGGCCGCAATCCTTAGCGGGCTGCCCGGTGTGCATGTGAAAATGGTGCTGTTTGATACATCGATCATCGATGTGTCGGATAACCTAACCGACCCGCTAGAGACGCTTTTATCAGTGCAACTGGGGGGCGGCACCGATATCGGGCGGGCGGTTGGGTACTGTGAAGGCTTTGTCGAAAACCCGGATCGCACCGTCTTTGCCCTGATCAGTGATTTTGCTGAAGGGGCCTCGCCCCGACCACTGTACGCTGCCATCGCACGCATGAACGAAGCCCGCGTGCGTATGGCCGGTATCATCGCGTTGGATGAAGGCGGTATTCCGTTTTATGACCACACCATCGCGGCGCGTGTCGCTGATCTGGGTATGCCGGTGGCGGCGATGACGCCCGATAGTTTCGCCAATTGGCTGGCGGAGATCATGACATGAGCCTGGATGCCATGCTGGCCGCCCACGACGATACGGCGCTTGAGGCTTTGACCTCAAAAGGATTGGTGCGCCGCGCCGGTCGTGATGCCGAGGCTGGCAAAGCCACAATCACCTCGCGCGACGCCACCGCGGCCGTTATCGAGGCTGACGGTTACACGGTCGAGATTGACGAAGGCGGCGCGAAAGCGGCCCGCTGCCCCTGCCCCGCAACGGGCGTTTGCCGCCACATTATTCTGGCCGTCATGACCTTGCGCGAAAGTGGCGGGGACACAGCGCCACCCGACCTGCCCTTAGCCCAGGACGAACTTTCGCAATTATCGCAAGAGGCTGTGCAAAAGTTTGCAGGGGCCGATTGGGACAAGGCCGTTAACCTGGCGCGCGTTAGCACAGACGCCAAGATCGAACCCGAGGGCCTGAACCTGCGCGTCACCCTGCCCGATGCACCCGCGCCAGTGGTTTTCATGGCGGGCCAAGCGCTGAAAGAGGCCGTTTTCAAAGGCCCGCAAACCCGCAAACGCCTGTTTGTTGCGGCCGCCACGGTTGCCTTTCGCGCGATATCCGGCGCGCAGCCGCTGGATACGCTGTCAGATGTTGCCCCCGCCGACGACCAACTGACGGCCGATCTGTTGGATGATGTCGGCAAAACCCTGGAACTGGCTGTGCAGGCGGTGCTGACCGGTGGCTCGGCCCTGGCCGAAGATCAACTGTTCGATCTGGCGATCACCAGCCGTGCGCAGGCGGCCCCGCGTTTGACCGCGCTTTTGCGGGGGCTAGCGAAACAGGCCCAATTGGCGCGTGACCGGCATGTGGACTTCAGCACTGAAAACTTTCTGCGAACGGCCGCCGCGACCTATGCGTTGACGACTGCACTTAAATCCGCGCCGGGCGATGTGAAACTGACGGGCACATTAAAGCGCAACTATAAACCGGCCTCTGCGTCAGACCTGATCGTTTTGGGGGCCAAGACATGGCAGGGCCTCAGCGGTGCGCGGGGCCTTAGCGTCTATGGGTTTGATATTGTAAGACAATCCTGGCTGACGGCGACGGTCGCACGCGCAGCGGGCGCCGATCCGACATTTTCGCCCCAGGGGGCTTATTTTGGCCCGTTTCTTGGTGGCTCAATGACGCAGGCTTTGATGGGGCAGCATTTGCAGATTGATGATTTGCAGCTGTCCGATGACAATCAAATCGCGCCGTCCTGTTTTGGTCAGGTGAAGGCCGCCATAAGCACCGCAGACCTGACACAACTTCACGACGACGGCATCCTGCACACCAACTGGATGACCCTGCGCCAGGACCTGGCGACGCGTATGGGCGGCGGTCTGCGGCAAAGCGGGTTTGCGCAGCCGGTTCTGATGCACCCGGCCAAGATCGAAGGATATGTTTTCGACGATTTCGATCAGGCCTATCGGCTGGTTGTCGTGGATCAGGCCCGCGCGACTTTGCAGCTGACCTTTGGCGCTGATGCGCAGCGTTATATTACGTGGCTTTATGACAATCTGCGTCACGTGCAGGCCATACTGTGCGAAGCCATGATAACAGATGGCCTGCTAAGGCTGTCGCCTGTGTCGGTCATCGTGACGGATAAAGGCGCGCTGACGGTGCATAATTTTGGGCTGGATGCCCTGCCCCGTCAGGAACAGCGTGGCATGCTGGCGGGGCTGCTGAAACGATTTTCACAGATCCCGCGCGTCGATCTGACCTCGGGTGTTCAGACTGATCCGATCCAACGGCTATGTGCGGACGCGATTGAGGCTGCGGGCGAAACGCTTAGCTTTTCGGTCAGTGACAAGCTAAGCGTCATCGCGCGGCGGGCGGATGCCATAGGGCTGTCGATGCTGGCCCGCGGGGCCGAGGCGCTGACGTCGGATCCCACCCCGGCCCACGCCCTTCGCCTGACGTATCTCGCCAGCGCATGTCAGGCGTCAGTCATCGCTTGAGTCCGGATCATCGACCTCGGGCGTGTCGGGCTGACCTGATGCACGTTTCTTCTTTGCGCGCGTCGGCGGCGCGCTAGGTTGCTGCAGGGCCTCGGGGTTGCGCAGCCAGATATCGCGCTGTGCGAATGGAATTTCGATGCCTTCTTCAGCAAAGCGCTGCGCGATCTGGTGGTTCATTTCCGACAGCACGCTCAGCTTCCAATTCACATCCCGTAGGATCGCGCGGATTTCAAAGTTCAGGGAATCCGCACCAAAGGCCATGAACAGAATACTGGGTGCAGGGTTTAGCAGAACCATAGGATGCGCACGGGCAATTTCGGTCAGGATTTCCTCGACCTTTTTCGTGTCGGTGCCATAGGCCACGCCGACGGGTACGATCACCCGGCCAACAGAATTTCCGCGGGTCCAGTTCGTCACCTGATTGGAAATCAGATCGGCGTTCGGCACGATCACGTCTGTTCGATCAAACGTCTCGATCCGCGTGGATCGCACGGAAATCGAACGCACGTATCCCATTTGGCCGCCGACCTCGATCCAGTCGCCTTCGCTGATGGGGCGTTCGATCAACAGGATAATGCCCGAAATAAAGTTCGACACGATGTTCTGCAGACCGAAACCGATGCCGACCGACAGCGCACCGGCCACGACGGCAAGCGAGCTTAGATCAAGCCCGGTGCTGCTGATCGCCAAAAGGGCCGCGATGAAAACGCCAAGATATCCAAGGCCGGAAACAATTGCATTGCGCCCGCCGATGTCGATTTTGGTCTTGGGCAGAACAGCCGTACGCAGCGTGCCCTGCAACAACCGCGTGATAGTGAAGCCGATGGCGAAAACCAGAATGAACAGCAGGAAATCATTGGGCGAAATCCGTGTCTCACCGATGACCAGACCCTCGCGGAACTGTGTCCAAAGTTCGGTCAGGTCAGCAACGCGCGCGCCCCAGATCAACGCAAGAATGGGGGCCGAGGCTAGCGCAAGGGCAAACCCGATCAGAACCGGCGTCAGTGAATCGCGGCCATCTTCGCCCCTGCCGGAAATCAGCACATAGACATTGCCAATCTGCTGCTGCAAAATCGCGACAAAGACCATCAGCGCAAGTGTCATGACGGTCGAGAACATCAGCGACTCGGCCGCCAGCATATAGCCGAAAATCCCAAGCAGAACGCTGATGACCGATACAGTGACCAGTGCCTTGGTCAGCAACGATAACAGGCGATCAAAAAAGCTGACGTCTTCTTCCGTTTCGTTGTCGGTCTTTAGATGCTGCCGCAACAGGCGGGCGGTTCTGTACAAAAAGAAAGCTGATATGACGATCAGCGGGAAAATCAGCGCCGTCTTCGTGCTTTCGCTATAGCGGGCGCTGTCACCAAGCGCGTTGAACAGCATGGCCAACGCCAATAATACACCAAAGCCCGCGATGTTTAAGCGCATCTTGCGGCGCTGCGCGGTGTCTAGCTTAAACAGTTTCTGTTCCCGGTCATTGCGTGGAAAGGCCCGCATGCTAAGCCAGCGCGCGGCAAAGAAAATCAGAACCATTTCGGGCAATTGCCCGACGATAACGTCACCGCGTATGCCGACAATACCTGATGCATAGATCAGATTGACCAGAGCAAAAATGCCAACCATCGGAATAATGATCTGACCGAATGAGATCAGAAAACTCCAGACGCCCTGCCCGCGGCCCGAAAACCGCGTGGCCAGTCTTTCCATCCAAAGGCGGCCGCGCAGCAGTAAAACCAGTGCGAAAATAAGGAAAAAGACGGCAATCGGGCCGCGTTCACGCAGTTCGGACCTTTGACCCGGTGTCAGCCAGGCGCGGCGGACCTCGTCCCGGATGCGTGCTGCGGTTTCCGCCACTGTCTCGACCCCTTCGATCCAGACGGCGGGATTGACGGGGGTCGGCCCTGCGCGCAGCAGATCGGCGGCCTGTCGTTCGCGGATGATGTTATCGATTTCAGTGATCAGACCGTTGGCGCGGGTATAGGCCTCTTCCGCGGCGGTGACGGGCGCGCGCAGACGGGCAAGCTGTTGATTTAGCGCGGCGCGGCGTTCAGCAATTTCGGGTTCCTCTGTCTGGCCCTCTTCAGGCGCAGGACCAAGGGCCGCTAACTGACTTTGAAGTGTTTCGATGCGGGTCTGATTGGCCGTCTGTGCCGTCAGAAACCCTTCGCGCCAGACCGCCAGTTGCGCTCGTAACTGCTCAAGTGCAGCATTCGAAGCCTCGCCCGCCTCAATCACCTCTTCAGCGCGCGAAGCGACGTTTTCCCATTGTTCATAATTCGGCCCGGTCTGTTCTTGTGCAAAACTGACCGAGGGTGATGCGCTTAGCCCGGCAAAGGCCAGCGCGAGGAAAAGAAAAATACGAATGATCATCAGACGTCTTCAAACACACCGGGAATGCTGCGCGGGGCCATTTCCAGCCAATCAGGGACCGGTAAACCTTTCTGCTGCAGAAATTCAGGATTAAACAGTTTTGACTGATACCTGGTTCCATAGTCACACAGAATTGTCACGATCCTATGGCCCGGACCCATTTCCCGGGCCATATGCATCGCACCGGCGATATTAACACCCGTTGATCCCCCCATGACCAGTCCTTCGTCGCGCAGCAGATCGAAAACGATCGGCAGGGCCTCGCGATCGGGGATATTAAAGGACATATCCGGCGTGAAGCCATCCAGATTGGCCGTGATGCGCCCCTGCCCGATCCCTTCGGTGATCGAGGCCCCTTGAGATTTCAGTTCGCCCGTCGTGTAAAAACTATGCAGCGCTGCGCCGTCGGGGTCGGCCAGCCCGATTTTCACGCCCTTGGGCTGTAGCGCCATGCCGACACCGGCCATGGTTCCGCCCGACCCCACCGCGCAGATAAAGCCGTCGACCTTGCCACCAGTCTGTTCCCAGATCTCGGGCCCGGTTGTTTCGATATGCGCCTGCCGGTTGGCGATATTGTCGAACTGATTGGCCCAGATCGCGCCATTGGGTTCGGTTTTCGCCAGCTTTTCGGCCAGGCGTTGTGAATAGCGTACATAGTTATTCGGGTTTTTATAAGGCGCAGCAGGCACTTGCACCAGTTCGGCACCGGCCAGACGCAGCATGTCTTTCTTTTCCTGGCTTTGGGTTTCGGGGATGACGATCACCGTCTTGAACCCCATCGCGGCACCGACTAGGGCCAGTCCGATGCCTGTGTTGCCCGCCGTCCCTTCGACAATCGTGCCGCCCGGCTGAAGTTGCCCCTTGGCAATCGCATCGCGCAGAATGTAAAGCGCCGCGCGATCCTTGACCGACTGGCCAGGGTTCATGAATTCGGCCTTGCCCAGAATTTCGCACCCTGTCGCTTCGCTGGCGGCACGCAGGCGGATCAGGGGGGTCTTGCCGATGGCGTCGGGCAGGTCTTTGTAAACAAACATCGCGGCCTTCCTTTTCTGACCAACAGCTTTAGGACTGCTGTGACGGGAACTCAAGCAGATGCGCGCAGTGTTTCACGATTTCGCGCAAGCCACAGCAACATCAGGATCAGGGGACCGACCTGGATTTCGCCCGTTTCGATCAGCTGCATGGCCTTCGTGAATGGCACCACATGAACGAAGATATCTTCGCCTTCGTCCTGAAGCCCGCCGGTCGTTGCACCCGCCTCTGACAGATCGCAGATGCCGATAAAACTGTGGAAATAGTCGGTCGAGGCACCTGGCGTCGCGTAATAAGACGCAATTGGGTTGAGGCCCTGAAACCGAATGCCTGCTTCCTCCATCGCTTCGCGGTGGGCGCAATCGGCTGGCGTTTCGCCTGGATCAACCATGCCTGCGATCGGCTCAAGCGTCCAAGGGTTTGCATCGCCGCGCGCATAGGGGCCCATACGGACCTGTTCCAGCAGCATCACTTTGTCCGCCACCGGATCATAGGGCAGAATAAGCGCGGCATCGGTGCCGATCCAGACTTCGCGGATCATCGTGCCCGACAGCGTTCCGTCAAACCGCGGGTGTCTGACCCACAGACGATCGGATGAAAAGAAACCGGCATGCAGGATCTGATCCTTTTGCAGTTGAATATCATCGGCGCCATGCCTGTGCCGCAGCGAAGATGGCGCAGGCGTCTGTTTTGCAGTAACCGCGGCCTGGGCACGACGTTTTATGCTGGAAACGCGTGCCGCCACATCCTGAGCTGACCATACGGAATAGTGACGCATGACCTCTTTCGCGAATTCCTCAGCGAAAAGGCCGTTATGCGCGCGCCAGTCAATTAGTAACCACGGTTCGCCTGTCTGTGTTGTGGGCTGACGTGGTACATAAGCCTGACAGGCCCAAGTGGCCCGAAGCTGCGAAAGTGGCCAAAATTCAGAACATTTGTGAACATTAACCGTAATCGTTTGTTTCATGGTTAATGTTGGTTTTCGCCAGCGTCTCAGAGCTGGGCCAGGGTCATGGGGGCAATGCGTGCCCCCTTGCAAACCACGCGCAGGCGTTTGGCCGCTGCACCACCAGTCAGGGGCGCGAGGTCTCTCCCCCGACACCCCCACAGGCCGTTTGAGGCAGCCCGTTACCAAACGTGATTGTCTTCGAAGATAAAGACATCCGGGTTGGATACGTCGATGATGGTCTCAGGTGCAGGCTTCTCTTCCTTGTCCAGATCGGGCACAGGCATGACGCAGATCAACGGGTCAAGCTCGACAAGACTGGGCGTTTCGTCCATGATGCAGATGTCACTCTCGACAGGTTTGAGAATGATCTCATCTGTGCTTGCATCGTCCTGAACCGATAGGCCTGCGTCATGACTGGATAAGGTCGATGCGGCTATTTCTGGACCATCAATCACAGCAGCGCTCGCCATCGATTGGTCAGCAATAAGCTGTGCGTTGATCTCGGCGGTGTTCCACACCGTGCCATCCTCAAAGCGAAGCTCTTCGATCCGGTCGTAGCGGTCGTTGTTCAGCATCCCATTGATCGTGATGCTATCGGTGGTGCCTGCAAAGCTGATCAGTAAGCGATTGTTGCCGCCATCCGACAATGTCAGGTCATCAGGACCATAGCCGCTGATCGCCAGCACATCGATACTGTCCCAGCCATTGTCGTCAATGACATCCTGACCATCACCCGCCGCGAACAGATAGGTGTCGGACCCATAGCCGCCGCGCAGTGTATCATTGCCCGCCCCGCCATAGACCGTGTCCTCAAGTGTGGTACCGACCACAAGATCATCGCCCGCTGTCGCCTGGCCCGCGATCAGCTGTGCTGCGATCTCGGCCGTGTTCCACACCGTGCCATCTGCGAATTCAACCGTTTCGATCGCATAGTTGGTGTTATTATAAGCAGAGAGAACTGTGATGGTTTCACCGTTGGGTAAACTGAAGATCATATCGTTATTCACAGGCGACAGTGTCACATCAGAGGCATTCAGATCCGTGAAGACCAGCCTGTCAGTCGAGTTGCTGCCATTATCCAGGATCGTATAGGAGCCATCGCCGGAGGTATGCCTATAGGTCTCATTCCAGCCTGTGCCCACAACAGTGTCGGTAGCCTTCATATCCTCGATCATCTGATGCCGCATCGCCGAATGGCTCCAGGTACTGCCATCGGCAAATTCTATAGTTTCAATGACATACCAATTGCTGCGCAAGGCATCGACCAGCGTGATGGAACCGCCATCGGGCATCGCCATGATGACATTACTGCCATTACGTGAGAGCACGACATCACCCGGTGTGATATTATTCAGAACCAGGCGATCGGCATTGATATTTGGTTCATAGTCCAGGATCGTATCGTGACCATCACCCAGGGTGTAACGATAGGTATCATTTCCCGCATAGCCGGTCAGGACATCATCCCCAAGCCCGCCGACGATGATGTCGTTTCCAATTGTCCCATTCAGCGTATCATTCTGATCCGTGCCATAGATCGGCTCATCCTGACCATTGATTGTCGCAGAAACTGTGGCTTGCGAGGTACCCCCCTCACCATTAGAGATCGTATGTCTAGCCCCCTCGTTCAGTACCAGTAATTTGGCGTTTCTCTAATAAGGTTTCAGGGACCGGCGGGCGCATATTCAGAGCATGATGTGGCCGGGGGCCTAGATCATGTCGAGCGTTTGGTAAAAGGTGGAAATTTCGGCCAGGGGATGAACCATGATCAGTTCGGGGAATATGCGGCACGAGTTGTCTCCAACCTGAACTATGCACACCCCTTTCGTGATGGGAACGGGCGTACACAGATGCAGGTGCTCAATCAGCTTACAGAAAGAGCCGGATTTGAACTTGCGACCGAACGAATAAATCCGACTGCCTGGATCACGGCATCGAAGGTTTCGAACATGGGATCTGACGAATTGTTGCGAGGGGCTATCACCTTCGCCGTCGATCCTGAGCGCGTTCATACCGGCACAAAAGAACAAGAAGCTATTGCCAGCTATTTTGACACTGTGAATGCAGCGATTGAAAAGCTACGTTCGCCCGCCGAAAGAGCGTCGGCGCGGGACCAGGTGCGGTCTGTGGCGAAGGCTTATGAAACGATCATGGATCGAGACACGCTGCAGAAGGTTCTGAAGGAACCAAGGGGGCGGGAAAGATGATAGTCAGGGTTAACGCCCTATTTTACACTGAGCGGAATTGGCCATTAATGATGAAAGGATCGGACTATGGATATTCGTGATCGTCCTCTGAAAGAGCAAAAGCGCATGGCAATTATGCTTGTTTTGCTTGGTTGGGCCGGTGGTTTAGCTGTTGTGGTAAGCTCGGTATTATTCCTTGCAAATCACAGCAAGCTGTTGATTTCTGGTTCGTTGACACTTTCATCTGGCTTGTTAGCTGCAGCATTCATTGTATGGATTGTTCGCTGGCGCGACAAAAGCAATGAACCAAGGTAACTTCATCAGGGGCTTATGATACTATCTTGCCCCTTGCCAGAGGCGACCCCGTTCAGCCTTATTCGATCCCTAAATGGAGGCGTCATGGTTATCCTTCGTACGAAAATGAATTCTCTGATGACAGCATTTATTGCTGTTTTCTTAACGACAGCTGTTCTTAAAGCTGATGGCGAAATTTCCGTCGAGCCTGCCCAGGGCAATCCATTACTCCAAAAATATCAATTAAATGAAGGGCCATTGAATATAGAACAATTAGAAGCTATCAGACGTCAATCGCGGGAGCAGGCGAGTAAAGGGCCACAACCCAGTTTTCTGTCAGGCCCGCCTTGGCCTGACTGTATAGCTCTACATGAATTAAGCTCTGATAAAACGCCCCCGGAAATATCGGGATATGTCATTTCATGTCTACTTGCAGGCGAGGCTGAAAATGCTGCGCATATGATAGTCGCAGAATATTTTAGTTATCATTTTGATCGCAGACGTTTGGGTCTTTCAGGCTTTACACCTTACATGCTTCAAGATCAGCGGTCACGATATTTCCCGCGCTCAGAAACTAAAGCGCTTACTGATCAGCTTCTAAAACGTGTAAATGCCACTCGTTTTGAGGAGCCAGAGTATCATCGTTATCTATGCGAGGCATTTCAAAACTATGGCCCTCCGACCTATGATATAGCTTGGATTAAGCCGTGGCTCGTATATGAAAACGAACCATTCAATCTTGTTGAATATACTGATAACACATCAATGTGGATGGAACACATTGATCGCCTGATACGCTGTGACGTATTGCGAGAATAAAGAGCAACATCATCTCTTTAATGATGCTGCTCTTTGGTCTGATCAGACGAACTGCAGCTGATCATTTTCGGTTTGAAGGATGGAAGCCAAGATGTCTTCTGCCCGATCTTCAAAATTACTTTCTTCATCCAAATAAAGCTGCGATGATGAAGCGACTGTTGCTAGGTCAAACTCTAGGGACACTTCGGTTTCGGAATTTGGATCGCCGAATTCGAATACGTCTGAGGCAATATCAAGCAGAATTTCCGCAACTGCGGTCATTGCAGTTGATGCTGTGGTCAACGCAATGCCAAGATAGCTTTCGGCTGTGGTATCAAAATCAAAGATCGCGATTGAGTTCTGTGATGTTGGCGTTACTTCCTTTAAAACAACACATATCGTTGTAGGTCGGACAGACCCATCTAGGTCAATGTAGGTTGTTTCTGCGATACAATAAAACTCACCCGCGGCCCCCTGGTAGTAGGTGAAGCCTGTTGGCCCCAAACCAGTTCCCGGTAACGAAAGACCTGGTGCAACACCAAGCGGCACCTCAAAGCCCCCTGTGAGCGTTATTCCCTCAAATATAACCTGACCATCGCCATATGCCTGGCCGCCACCAACGGCATCATTGTCGTAGATTTGATCGCCTCTCACAGCGTGATAGGTATCAAATCCAGCACCACTGTAGAGAAAATCAATCGCATCCAGTTGATAGTCTTGTTCGGTCGGCTCTATCTCCCTAAGATCAAAACCACCTATCAGAATGTCATCACCATCGGCGCCAACTACATTATCAGAGCCATCCATACCGATAACCGTGTCGTTTCCGCCCTGACCTTCAAGCGTATTCTGAACACTAGAGCAAGATGAGATCAGGTTGAAGCGTATCCTGAGTTGACAAGGTAATTCGCACATTCCTGCGGGGTGAAGCGGTCGAGCAGCTTACCGATCCTGCGCCATGTTGCCTCTATCGTGCGTTCGGCGGCGTCTCG
>NZ_JACNMP010000040.1 GCF_017592335.1 Pseudaestuariivita rosea
TCTCCCGAAGGTCCATCGAAAGTGCCTTACCCACTGCTCGCCCTCCATCTTGTGGTCGGCGACAGTGAATCAGCAAAATAAGCCTATGTGAATCCCCCTTGATTCAGGTCGATTTCATCACGCTCTAGCGCAATCACGAAACTGATTGATGCCGGTGTGCTTGAAAGTCGAAGAGATCAATTGGCCGATCAAAGATCGCGGAATCTCAATCGTATCTGCGCAGTCTGTTGCAGAATTTCGTGCGAACTACATCTCTCTAGCGGAGCTGGCCATGACGCAAAACCTCTATGTTCAGGCGGTTACAAGCCGATGTGAGCGCGCGTTTTGGAAAGACAGTGCGGGGGGGGCGACAGGGCGCCACCCGCTGGAATGAAAGCCTTAGTAACCGGCGGCTTCCATTTCTTCGGTTGTGATCGCCTGAGCCTTGGCAAGTGCCTCTTCCACCGTTTGCTGACCGGCGTAAACAGCCGAGAATTCCTGGCTGACTTGTGTCGCGATGCCTGCGACTTCAGGGATGGCTGCAAACTGAATGCCAACATAAGGGCTTGGTTCGACCGTCGAGTCATTGGGATCCGCCGAAAGGATCGAATCCAACGTCATCTGCGCGAACTGAACCACCTGATAGTTTGGATTGTCATAGAGCGAGGTATGTGCGCCCGGCGGCACATTGGCCCAGCTTTGGTTTTCAGCGACCAGCTCGATGTATTCCCTTGAGGTCGCGCATTGCGATATATTGCTTCGCGGCGGCCTCCATCAGATCAGTGCGATACATGATCATCGAGCTTTCGCCATAGAAGGGTGCGGCATAAAGTGTGCCGTCATGGCTTAGTCCGCCACGCATCGCCGGCAGGATGTCATCCACGTCATATTCAGCTGACAGATCATCAAGTGGAACAAGCCAGCCGTTCGCGCCCCAGATTAGCGTTTCGTACATATCGATGGTCATGATATCGAACTGACCGTCCTTGGTGGTGATATCGGTCGTAACGCGCTGACGCAGCACATTTTCTTCCAGCGTCACCCATTCAACTGCTATGCCCGTTTCGGCTGTGAATTGATCCGTATAGCCTTGCATCCGGATCATGTCGCCGTTGTTCACTGTCGCGATGGTGATTGTGTTGTCTTGCGCAAAAGCCGAATGGGTTTCAGCATGACGTCATATAAACCCCTGTGGCTTCAGTGTTTACCGTCGAAACTGTTCTTATATGGGTCACACCAGCCCAACGTAAGGCTCTGTACATTCCATACCTTTGATTAAGTGTAAAACGCTTTGATGAAGCATTATTATCGCGTCCAATTTGCGTGGCATCTTATTCCGTTCACGCAAAAAGGGCCGCCCGTTTGGGCGGCCCTTCGAGAACTACGGAGGCGGGTCGGTTAGGACCGCAGGTCCGTTCAGGGGCGTCTGCACGCCAAGGGTTGCCTTAGCGGCGCGCCTCCTGAATTGTTCCGACACCTCTCTCCAATATCTCTCTTGACACTGGATCACCTCCTTTCGTTTGTTAAAACCTAAGCCAAAGGTGGCATCTTTGCCGGATTTGTCAAAGGTTTTTTATGCCGCAGGCCGTGCGAATTGCTTCACAATCATACGAAACGGGATCAGGGCCAGCAGCGCCAGTGACAGTTTGACCAGCCAGTCCGCAAAGGCGAGCGACACCCAAAGTGGTGCCTGGGGTCCGACACCTAGCATGGGCCGGACCTCGCCAGCCCAACTGACGTCGTTGCCGGGTTCCAGGAATGTCAGGCTGGCGGAAAAGGCAATGGTAAAGAACAGGGCCGTGTCGACCGATGATCCGATGATGGTCGAGGCCAGCGGAGCTTTCCACCACACGCCGTCCCGCATCCGGTCGAATATCTGAACGTCCAGAAGCTGAGCGGTCAAAAACGCCAGACCTGACCCAATCGCGATGCGGAAGGTGACCAACGGACCATATTCACCCACGATCTGTGTTCCGACCAATGAACAGAATATACCCACAATAAAGCCGGCAAAAACAACCTGACGCGCTGCGGATGGACCGTAGATGCGGTTCATCAGGTCGGTGACCAGAAAGGCGAGCGGATAGGTGAACGCCCCCCAGGTCAGCCACTGGCCGAAAAGGAACTGTACAAGAATGTTTGAGGCCACGACGATGGCGGCCATGGCAAGAATGCCGGGAAGATGAGAGCGTTGCATGTTTTAAGCCCGTTTTTACAAGGTTGCGGCGACTTGATCTTTGATCTCAAAGACAAACGGGCTTTAATGGCTTATCAGGCGCCAAGCAAGACAAAACCTCGCGATAACATCTTTGCAGATGTGACAAATGTCTTACGGGTGTCAATAAATAGGGTTCACAGTCCTCATATCATCAAAATGCCGATCAGTGCACGGGCGCTGAAACCGGGTCGATCAGCGTGCGGCCACCGTCAACTGTGATGACTTGGCCGGTCACAAAACCCGATCCGTCCGACGCCAGGTACTGAACGGCATCCGCGACCTCACCCGGGCTGGCAATACGTGACAGGGGCGTGTTGTGCCGTATTTCGTCACGGTATTCATCGTGATCCTGCAGGGATGTTTTCAGGCTGGCGCTCATCACGCTGCCGAAAGCCACTGCGTTGACGCGGATGTGGTGTGGGGCCAATGCAACGGCCAGCGACCGCGTCATCTGATCCAGGGCCGCGCAACTGACCGAATATCCCAGCATCTGCGGCTGGGTGCGGCGGGCCGCGATCGACGACAGGTTAACGATCGACCCGGCGGTGCCTTCATCCTGACCGTTGGCCTGTTTGATCATGCGGCGGGCGATGATCTGGCTTAGCCGCAGGCTGGTCATCAGGTTCTGTTGCAACATCATTTCGATGGTATCATTGTCAGGGTCCAGAGGGTCAGACGGCTCAAACTGACGCGAGGCATTCACCAGAATATCCACGCGATCAAATTCGTCGATTGTCGCCGACAGAAGATTTGCAATGGTCAGCCGTTCGCGCAGATCGCCCGCGAAATATCGGATCGAATCACTGTCACTGGCCTGTTCGCCGATCTGATCCACCAGGCCTTGTTCATCGATGTCGGCAAACATGACATTTGCGCCCTGATCGATGAACTGCCGCCCGATGGCAAGCCCAACCCCTTTGGCAGCACCCGTCACGATTGCGGTCTTTCCTGCGATGGAAAATGACATTCTACGCTCCTGATTCTCGGAAAGCCTATGCGATATCAGCGCCCACGGCGAGGTTTATGCGCACGCAGCACTTTGAACGCAGTGTTTCCGGCCACTTCTTCAGCATCGTGAAATATATCTTTCAGTGTGGCCTCGTAAGGCAGATGACGATTGGCTACGATCCAAAGCGTGCCGCGGGGTTTCAGATTTCGCGCAGCCGCGCCTAAAAAAGCCTGCCCAAGACCCGGATCGGCCGCACGAGTCGTATGAAAAGGCGGGTTGCTGATGATGGTGTCGAAGGGATCGTCCGCAAGAAAGGTCGTTACGTCGGACCAATGAAAAGCCGCCCGTGGATCGGTGATGTTATGGCGGGCGCAGTTCAAGGCGCGTTTGTCGGCCTCAATCATGTGCAGGGTGCCGACGGTGTCTTGCTTTAGCATCTGGGCCGACAGATACCCCCAGCCCGCGCCGAAATCGGCGACAGCGCCGCCGAGTTTTGGCAGAGCCTCAACCAGACATCGCGACCCCTTATCGATGCGGTCTGCGGAAAAGATACCGACCTGCGTTTGGAAACCTTCAACATCAAGCGGGGCATCCAGCGCCAGCCAGTCCAGGATCGCATCGCTTTTGACCAGGCTAAAAACCTTGCCATGGGCCTTGGCAAAAGCTGCGCCAACGTCGGTGCGTTTACGGCATTCCTTGATCAGGCTGTCGATCCCGTCGGTCTTCTGGCCGTCAACGATGATATGCCCATCTGTACGTTGCGCGGCCTGCGCGATCATCAGTTTGGCGTAATCCTTTGACCGTGGAAGACACACTATGCTGGATGAAAAGGGACCCTGGTCGACTGTGTCCACGTGATATCCGGCTTGACTGAAATGGTCATGGTCCGGCTTAAAGCTGGTTAGAACTGTCACCCTGTCTTTGGGCAACGTAGACAGGTCAGCATCTGCACGCGGCCCGAAAACCGCGATACGGCCATCGGGCGGCAGCGCGACATAGCCGCGCTCAATCGTAAGGCTTAATCGGGACGCCATTCAGGGGCGACCTATTCCTTTTCCATGGTGCATTGCAGCGGATGCTGGTGGCGTTGGGCAAAGTCCATGACCTGCGCCACTTTGGTTTCGGCGATTTCATAGGAAAACACGCCAACCACCGCGACGCCCTTTTTGTGCACGGTCAGCATCAGCTCAAACGCTTGGGCGTGGGTCATGCCGAAAAAACGCTCAAGAACGTGCACCACAAATTCCATCGGGGTGTAGTCATCATTCAACAGCATGACTTTGTACATCGGGGGGCGCTGCGTCTTCTGACGCGTTTCAAGCACCACACCGACATCGCCGTCATCGTCTTTGTCTGCCATGATCGTTTTAATCTGCGTCATCTGCAATTCGGGAAGACTCGGGGGTTACCGTGTAGGCGGCACTATATAAGAGCCATGATGCCCGTGAAAAGGGGTCTTTCAACAGTTTCAGGGTTGATTTTCATATCTTGGTTACTTTGGCGGGCCAGCCAAATACGGATTATTGACCGTGACATGATCAACCGTTGAAGCGTGCGGGCAGATAGTTTAACCTTAAACTAATTTTCAGAAATGGGGGCCGACATGGCGACGAAGTCTTTTGATATGATCGTGATCGGGGCTGGCCCCGGTGGATATGTGGCTGCGATCCGGGGGGCTCAGCTTGGGCTGAATGTCGCGATTGTCGAACGCGAACATATGGGCGGGATTTGCCTGAACTGGGGCTGTATTCCGACCAAAGCCATGTTGCGGTCGTCCGAGGTTTTTCACCTGATGCACCGGGCCAAGGAATTTGGGCTGAAGGCTAGCGGCATTGACTATGATCTGGACGCTGTCGTCGCGCGGTCGCGGGCTGTGGCCAAACAGTTGAACGGTGGGGTCGGGCACTTGTTGAAGAAAAACATGGTCACTGCGATCATGGGCGATGCCACGATCACCGCCAAGGGCAAGGTCAGCGTGAAGACCGACAAAGGGACAGAAGAGCTGACGTCGAAAAACATCATCCTGGCCACCGGCGCGCGCGCGCGTGAATTGCCGGGGCTTGAGGCCGACGGCGATCTGGTCTGGACCTATAAGCACGCTCTCGTTCCCCCAAGGATGCCGAAAAAGCTGCTGGTGATCGGATCGGGCGCGATCGGGATCGAATTTGCCAGTTTCTATAACACTTTGGGCAGCGATACGACGGTGGTCGAGGTCATGGACCGTATTTTGCCCGTCGAGGACGCCGAAATCAGTGGCTTTGCCAAAAAACAGTTCGAAAAGCAGGGCATGACCATCATGGAAAAGGCCATGGTTAAACAGCTTGACCGGGGCAAGGGCAAAGTGACCGCGCATATTGAGGTCGGCGGCAAGGTCGAAAAGCACGATTTTGACACGGTGATCAGCGCCGTTGGCATCGTCGGGAATACTGAAGGTCTGGGGCTGGAAGGCTTGGGCGTCAAGGTCGACCGCACCCATGTCGTCACAGATGAATACTGCCGCACAGGCGTCGAAGGTGTCTATGCCATTGGCGATATCGCCGGTGCCCCGTGGCTGGCGCACAAGGCCAGCCACGAAGGTGTCATGGTGGCCGAACTGATCGCAGGCAAGAACAACGTACACCCGGTTAAGCCCGAAAGCATCGCAGGCTGCACCTATTGCCATCCGCAGGTGGCCAGCGTGGGGTATTCCGAAGCCAAGGCGAAAGAGCTGGGCTATAAGATCAAGGTGGGGCGGTTCCCGTTCATCGGTAACGGCAAGGCGATTGCCTTGGGCGAACCCGAGGGGATGGTGAAGACGATCTTTGATGAAAAGACGGGTGAACTGCTGGGCGCGCACATGGTCGGGGCCGAGGTGACCGAGCTGATCCAGGGGTATGTCGTCGGCCGTACGCTTGAGACGACCGAGGAAGACCTGATGAATACAGTCTTCCCGCACCCGACTTTGTCAGAAATGATGCATGAAAGTGTATTGGATGCGTATGGGCGTGCGATCCATTTTTAGCGTAGCATCCCCGAAGAATAATTTTCGACCAGCAAATTTATCCAATTTCGTCCGAATCGGTTAATACTGCAGTATACCGATGGATAGATGGTGTCAGCGGTACGAATGAGGGAGGATAGTATTATGATAAACAAAAGACTTGCGATGGCAGCGGCTTTTTGGACAGCAGGTGCTTTCATTGCGTCCGCTCAGGAAGCCTGCAGCGTTTACACCGTACAGCCCGGTGATACGCTGAATATCATTGCAACAGCCGCTTACGATGATCTGAGTTTCCGCGCCTTGTGGAATGCGAACCGCGACATTATTGGTCCTGATCCTAACGTTCTGGAAGTTGGCATGCAGTTGCGTTTGCCATGCGAAGACGGTTCATTGCCGCTATTCACACGCACTTCCCCGTCCGCTCAGCAGGCTCAGCAACCTGTCGCCACCGAACCCCCTGCCGGAACGCCCCAGCCTGTCATCATATTTGAGCCAAATTAAAAGACCCCAAAACATCAGGACCTGTCGCAGAATAGACAGGGGGCTTGAAACACAAAAACGGCCATCCCATCTGAACAATGCAGGCGCCGCCTTAGCGGGTCTGCATTGGAAACCCGCCTGTCCGGAATGGAAGGCATAATTGTTGTCGCTCAATGGAGGATGACCCATGAGAACTTTTGACCTAACTCCCCTTTACCGTGCCACTGTCGGTTTCGATCAGCTGGCGGATATGATGGACCGCGTCCTGACGAATGATGCCGGTCAATCCAGCTATCCCCCCTACAACATCGAAAAGACATCGGATGACGGATACCGCATCTCGATCGCTGTTGCGGGGTTTGCCGATCGCGATCTTTCCGTGGAAGTAAAGGAAAACGCCCTTCATGTGTCGGCCCGCAAGGCCGAGGACGAGGCTGAACGCAAATACCTGCACCGCGGTATCGCCACGCGCGCGTTTGAACGCCGGTTCCATCTGGCCGATCATGTTCGCGTGACCGGTGCCAGCCATACCGATGGCATGCTGCATATTGACCTGGTCCGCGAAGTGCCCGAGGCCCTGAAGCCCCGACGCATCGAAATCGCATCGCAAAACGTGATCGAAAAAGACGTGGTTGACGCCAAAGCCGTCAACTAACACGACTTTGCGCGGGTCGTCACAGGCCCGCGCAACCCTTAGTTCGCGGCGATCAGCCCAAGCGATTCAAGTTTCAGCAGAACCTGATGGGCGCAGTTGTCGACGTCGACATTTTCCGTATCGACCCGCAGTTCGGGATTGGCGGGCACATCGTAGGGGTCTGAAATCCCGGTGAATTCCTTGATCTTGCCTTCGCGCGCCAGTTTATACAGCCCCTTGCGGTCGCGGTCTTCGCAGACTTCGATACTGGTGGAGACATGTACTTCCACAAAGGCGCCGAACTGTTCGATATCCTGACGCACGGCGCGGCGTGTCACCTCATAGGGGGCAATCGGGGCGCAGATGGCGATGCCGCCGTTCTTGGTGATCTCGGACGCGACAAACCCGATGCGGCGGATGTTCAGGTCGCGGTGTTCCTTGGAAAAGCCCAGTTCCGAGCTGAGGTTTTTGCGCACAATATCCCCATCCAGCAGCGTCACGGGGCGCCCGCCCAGTTCCATCAGCTTGACCATCAGCGCGTTGGCAATCGTCGATTTGCCCGACCCCGAAAACCCGGTGAAAAACACGGTGAACCCCTGCTGCGACCGCGGCGGGCGGGTTTTGCGCAGTTCGGCCACCACGGCGGGAAAGCTGAACCATTCGGGAATATCCAGCCCCTCGGCCAGACGGCGCCGCAATTCGGTGCCCGAGATATTCAGGACCGTTGCGCCCTCTTCCACCTCATCCGCCGGTTCATATTGCGCGCGGTCCTGCACATAGACCATGTGCTTAAAGTCGACCATTTCGATGCCCATCTCATCCTGATGGGTCTTGAACAGATCCTGCGCGTCATAGGGGCCATAGAAATCATCGCCCGCAGAATTTTTACCGGGCCCCGCATGATCCCGCCCGACGATCATGTGCGTGCAGCCGTGGTTCTTGCGGATCAGGCCATGCCAGACCGCTTCGCGCGGGCCAGCCATGCGCATGGCCAGGTTCAGCAGGCTCATCGTCGTCGTGGTGGCCGGGTATTGGTCCAGCACGGCTTCATAGCAACGCACACGCGTAAAGTGATCGATATCGCCGGGCTTGGTCATGCCCACAACGGGGTGGATCAGCAGGTTGGCCTGTGCCTCTTTCGCGGCGCGGAAGGTCAGTTCCTGATGCGCGCGGTGCAGCGGGTTGCGCGTTTGGAAGGCAACAACACGTCGCCAGCCCAGCTTGCGAAAGTAAGCGCGCAGTTCGTTGGGTGTGTCGCGGCGCGCGCGAAAATCATAGTGAACGGGCGGCTGAATGCCGGTGATCGGACCGCCCAGATAGACCTTGCCCGCGACATTATGCAGATAATCGACGGCTGGATGGGCCTGATCATCGGCACCGAAAACCTGTTCGGCCTCATGCGATTTATTCGGCACCCAACGATCCGACACGGTCATGGTCGCCAGGATCACGCCTTCCCGGTCGCGCAGCGCGATATCCTGGCCGATTTCGATCTGGTCCGCGAAATCTTCGGACACATCCAGCGTGATCGGCATCGGCCAAAGCGTCCCGTCGGCCAGACGCATGTTTTCGACAACGCCCTCGTAATCTGCCTGCCCCAGAAACCCCTTCAGCGGGTTGAAGCCCCCATTCATCAGCAGCTCAAGATCACAAATCTGACGCGGTGACAGATCCCAGGATGTCAGATCAGCGGCTTCATGTTTCATCTTCTGCGCACTGTCATAGGACACATAAAGTTCAGGGATCGGGGTCAGATTGGGGGCCATGGACATTGATGAAATCTCTTCTTACCGAACGGTCGTGGTGAATGGTCCGCTGTCGCCTAACGCGAGTGCGGACCGGACTGCAAGTACATTTCAATGGTTGTCAAAGGGTTTATGGCCAAAACTATGGCTCAGTCAGCCTCGGCCAGGAACCGTTCCGCCTCAAGCGCGGCCATGCAGCCCATACCGGCGCTGGTCACCGCCTGCCGGTATTTATGATCGGTCAGATCACCGGCCGCAAACACCCCCGGCACCGACGTTTCGGTCGAATCCGGTTTGGTGACGACATAGCCGCCCATATGCGTTTCCAGAACATCCTTGACCAGTTCGTTGGCTGGCGCGTGGCCGATGGCGACAAAGACCCCTTTGACAGGAATATCGCGGGTCTCACCTGTGTCGGTATGTTTCACCCGAATGCCCGTCACACCAAGCGGGGTATCGTCGCCCAGAACCTCATCCAGTTCATGAAACCAAAGGGGTTCGATCTTTTCGTTCTTGAACAGCCGGTCCTGCAGAATCTTTTCCGCCCGCAGTTCGTCGCGGCGGTGGATCAAGGTGACCTTGGATGCGAAGTTCGTCAGAAACAAAGCCTCTTCCACCGCGGTATTCCCGCCGCCGATCACCGCAATTTCCTGCCCGCGGTAAAAGAACCCGTCACAGGTCGCACAGGCCGAAACGCCAAAGCCCTTGAATTTTTCCTCACTCGGCAGGCCCAGCCATTTCGCCCGCGCGCCCGTGGCCAGGATGATCGCATCGGCCACATATTCAGTGCCGCTGTCGGACTGGCACACAAAGGGCCGTTTCGAAAAGTCGATCGATGTGATGATATCGCCGATAATCTCGCACCCCATGGCCTTGGCGTGCGCTTCCATGCGGACCATCAGATCGGGGCCCTGAACCTCGGTATCGCCGGGCCAGTTTTCAACCTCGGTCGTGGTGGTCAGCTGACCGCCGGGTTCGATCCCCTGAACCAGAATGGGGTTCAACATCGCGCGGCTGGCATAGACACCGGCGGTGTAACCGGCGGGGCCCGAACCGATGATCAGAACTTTGGTGCGGCGTGGATCAGACATAAAGGCGACTCTTTCAGACAAATCAGGTCACAGGGATATAACGGCGCAACCGGGCAGACGGAACCCCCTGCATGACCGCCATGCATCATGTGAATATTTGTGATGTAACCTCTTTTCCTTTAACGAAATTGCGCGTATGCGAAATAATATTGCGCCTGCTGCTTACCCGACGTAAGGTTTGTCGCAAGAGGGAGTTTTCGATGTCTGCAAGCAAACTTGATCCGATCGATCGACAGATTCTGGCCGAACTGCAGGCCGACGGGCGCATGACCAATGTCGAGCTTGCAAAGCGCGTCGGTATATCGGCCCCGCCCTGTCTGCGCCGGGTCAGAACACTTGAGGAAGCCGGGTATATCAAGGGCTATCACGCAGACGTCGATGCCCGGTCCCTTGGGTTTGAGGTTCAGGTCTTTGCCATGGTGGGCCTGCAAAGTCAGGCTGAGTCAGACCTAAGCGCGTTCGAAGATCTCTGCCGCAACTGGCCGCTGGTGCGCGAATGCCACATGCTGAACGGCGAGGTCGACTTTATCCTGAAATGCGTGGCCCCTGACCTGAGTTCTTTCCAAAGCTTCCTGACCGAACAGCTGACCTCGGCTGATAACGTGGCCAGTGTCAAAACATCGCTGGTGATCCGCATGGCCAAGGACGAACCCGGCGTGCCCTTCGATGTGCTGGAAGAACGGCTGAGCAAAACCGCCTGATATTGACCGGTAAGAACAAGCCTTTGACAATTCTACGGACACTGGTTGTGACAAAAAGGCTGTGCTAGACGTCCAATTATGATAAACTTCGACATGTATTCGCGATCACTGTTTTTCATCTTCATAACGTTGAGCTTTGTAATAATGCCATCCGATCCCACACAGGCCGCATCTCAGGTTCAAAAAGAACGCGCGCTGGTCAGTCTGATCTGCGAAGACAAGACGTCGGCGCTGTGTACGGACGTTCAGTCACAGCTACAGGATCAGATGTCGGATAAAATCATTCGGTCTTTTGATGCGGATGAAAACCAGAGATTTTCTGTAGATGGTATCCAGGTGAAACTGGTCGTGACCCGGCAAACCAACGACAGCATCAGCGCGCGCCTGGACGTGGCCGACGCCGGTCAGGATTTCGTCGAAGGTCCGGTTATTAATTTTGACGTGATGGATGCGACATTGACGCCACGTATGATGGGAAAATTTGCCGCAGATCTCATTAAATACACTCCTGAACTTTTGCGTTTGTAGAGTCAGAGTGTATAACGCAAACCGTGCGTAACGGGTAAGAATGGGAATGATATTATGTGTGTTATTTGCAATGAATTTATACCAAGAGATAATGAGTGCTTAGAGAGCGTTATTGGTGAAGGCGCCACTGTCACAGAGGTTCCCGGATCGAGAGACGATACTTTTACGTCAAATGTCATGAGCGTTGGCGATACGTTCAATGGAACACGCTCGACGTCGACAGATGATGACTGGATCCGCATCACACTTGAGGCTGGCGAAACCTATAACATTGCTATGAACGGTTCGGGTGCTTTCGACGACACCTACCTTTACCTACGTGATGCAAGCGGCAACATCATCCAGCAGGATGATGATGGTGGGCCCGGCCTTTATTCCAACATCACATTTACGGCGTCTTACTCGGGTACTTATTTCATTCAGGCATCTGCATTCTCAGGTGAACCTGATACAGGCGCATACACAGTTGCAGTCCGAAGCACACAGCCCCCCACACCTACAGAGCCTGGTACGTTAGATGAACTTGCTGATTTCCTGACCGATGGGTACTGGGAATCAACCGGACGCAGTGGGCGGTCATTCGATACTGACGGCAGCAATGTCATCACGGTGAATATCACCGGTCTGACAGCCGCAGGTCAGCAGCTGGCGCGCTGGGCGTTTGAGACCTGGGAAATGGTCGCCGACCTCGAATTTGTCGAAACAACGTCGTCCGGTGCGATGATCACTTTTGATGACGAAGATCCTGGCAGAGGTGTACCTGCGTCTGAGGCTTCAGCTTTTGCGGTCAGCACTACGAATTCAAGTGGGGATATTCTATCGTCCGAAGTTGTGGTCACTCAAGCTTGGGTGAACTTCTATGGCGATACTATTGATAGCTATTCATTTACGACCTACGTTCACGAAATCGGTCATGCGCTGGGTCTTGGCCACCAGGGTGCCTATAACGGTAATGCGACATATGGCGCAGATCAGACGTTCGCCAACGACAGTTGGCAGGTCTCCATCATGTCGTATTTCGACCAGGATCAAAATACGACCACAAATGCATCCCGTGCGCTTCAGGCAACCACAATGATCGCCGACATCCTGGCCATTCAAAACCTGTATGGCGCCAGTGAAACGACGAATGGCAACACGACCTGGGGTGGCAGGAATTCGAACATCGGCACATATCTGGACACGGTCTTTGCCATGATCGCAGGGGCAAGCGGCCCTTCATCCTGGTATACCGGTGACGATATGGCCTTCACCATCTACGACAATGGCGGAACTGACCTGGTCGATCTGTCTTTCAGCACGACCAATGATTACATCAATCTGGCGCCGACAACCGGGTTGGATACATTCTGGAACGTCGGCGGCCTGATCGGAAACATCGCCGTCGCACAGGGCACCGTTCTTGAAAACCTGGAAGCTGGTTCCGGCAATGACCGGATCTTGGGCAATGCGGCAAACAACGTCATTAACGGTAATAATGGGAACGACACCATCTTTGGCCAAGACGGCGCCGACACCATCGGCGGCGGACTGGGCGATGATTCGGTCGAAGGTAACGCAGGCAACGACAACATCGATGGCGGTGCCGGCAACGACGCTTTGTGGGGTGGTTTGGGCAATGACTCGATTGTCGGTGGTACGGGCGCTGATACGCTTGGCGGTGCGGATGGTAGTGATACGGTCTTTGGTGGGGATCAGAACGATCTGATCTTCGGCGGGGCTGGTGATGACACTCTGAACGGTGAACAGGGCAATGACACGCTTTGGGCTGGCATTGGTAATGACTCTGTCATCGGGTTCAACGGAAACGATCTGATGGGCGGTGCCGCTGGCAACGACACCATGGTCGCGGGTGCCGGAAACGATACTGTCTACGGCGGCGCAGGTGCGGATCAGATCTATGGCGCAGATGGAAACGATGTCCTGTTCAGCGGCGATCAGAATGACCTGATTTTTGGCGGTAATGGTGCGGACATCATCGGGGGCGGTAATGGCGCAGACACGGTCTTTGGCGGGGCCGGGAATGACCAGATCGCCGAATCTGATGGGAACGACCAGCTGGATGGCGGCGCCGGAGAGGACACGATGTTCGGCGGCAACGGCGATGATGTCGTCATTGGTGGCGCTGATAGTGACGCGCTTAGCGGAAATGCCGGCAATGATACCATTTTCGGCGGCACGGGGAACGATCGCATCTTTGCCGGTACGGGGGCTGACAGCATCTTCGGCGGTGACCAAAACGACGTGATCTATGGTGGGGACGGCAATGATACCATCAACGGTGACAGCGGCAATGATCAGATTTTTGGCGGCAACGACAACGATGTGATCAACGGAGGCGCTGGCGACGACTCGATCTATGGCGGTGCGGGGGACGATACGTTCATCTTTGGCAGCGGCGATGGTGATGATGTGATCTTTGACTTCAACGCGGCAGAGGATCAGTTGGTGCTGGATGACGCGCTTTGGTCCGGTACGCTGACCACGCAGCAGGTCGTCGACACCTATGGATCAATCGTCAATGGCAGTATTGTGCTGTCTTTCGACAATGGCGAAAGCATCACCTTGGATGGTCTGGGCACTTTGGCGGGACTTGAAGATTCGCTCAACATCGTCTGATTTTCGCAATCCTAAACAGAACAGGGCCTGCATGCGGGCCCTGTTTTCGTTTCAGCCTGCATCGGTCAGATCAGCGGCGCGGATCAGGGGAAAGAACGTGTCGCCTGACATGACGCCAAACCAGTCTTCGCCATCGTGGCGGGCGGTTTGCCCCAACTCGACCAGACGGTAAAAGCTTTTGCGATCAATCAGCGCCTCAAGATTTGCGCGGATCAGGATATAGGGCGCAGGTGCGCCAGTACTGTCATCCATCGTCACACGAATCGGGTGATCCGGCCCCGCAACAACACTGTCGCCAACGTTTGTCACAAACTGCAAACCATCCTCAACCTGTTCGAAATCAATCGCGACAAAGGGCGCATCTTCAACCCGGATGCCGACCTTTTCGACCGGGGTGACCAGAAAATAGTCGTCCCCATCCCTGCGCAGGATCGATGAAAACAGCCGCACCAGCGCCGGGCGGCCAATCGGCGTGCCATTATAAAACCACGTCCCGTCGCGTCTGATCTGCATATCCAGATCACCACAAAAGGGCGGATTCCACAGATGTACCGGCGGAATGCCTGTTTTTGAGGCAGCTTTGGCAGACGCCGCTAGACTTTCTGCCGATGGGGTAACAATGTTTTGTCCACTCATTCCTTTTGCCATTTGTCTGTCGAATGATATCTGCTTTGTTAGGAATATATGCGATCAGGAGGATTTGTCATGGCCGAGACCGAAGCGCTTGTTGCCGAAATTGATGCATTGGGCGCAAAACTGGGGCAGGCGAAGGCCTCGATCACCAACCGATTCATCGGGCAGGAACGGGTTGTTGACCTGACGCTGACCTCGCTGATCTGTGGTGGTCATGGCCTGTTGATCGGCCAGCCGGGTCTGGGCAAAACGCGTCTGGTCGATACACTGTCCACGGTGATGGGTCTGACCGGCAACCGCATCCAGTTCACGCCCGACCTGATGCCCGCCGATATTCTGGGGTCCGAGGTTCTGGAAACGGCCGAGGACGGCAGTCGCAGCTTCCGCTTTATCGAAGGCCCCATTTTCTGCCAGCTTCTGATGGCCGATGAGATCAACCGCGCCAGCCCGCGGACCCAATCCGCGCTGCTGCAGGCGATGCAGGAAAAAGAGGTCACCGTCGCTGGCGAACACCGCCCGCTTGGCACGCCCTTCCACGTGCTGGCCACGCAAAACCCGATCGAACAGGAAGGCACCTATCCCCTGCCCGAGGCTCAGCTGGACCGCTTTCTGGTGCAGATCGATGTGCACAACCCCGACCGCGACACCGAACGCGATATCCTGCTGTCGACCACCGGTATAGAAGAGGCCGAAGCGCACGCCGTTTTCGACCCGCAATCCTTGCTGGATGCCCAGACGCTGATCCGCCGGATGCCCGTGGGCGATGCCGTCGTTGAAATGATTCTGGATCTGGTCCGCGCCTGCCGCCCCGATGAACCCGAAGCCATGGAGATTGTCCGCGACAGCGTCAGCTGGGGCCCCGGCCCCCGCGCCGCACAGGCGTTGATGCTGACCGTCCGGGCGCAAGCGCTGCTGGATGGCCGCCTGGCCCCATCGGCCGAAGACGTCATCAAAATGGCCCGGCCCGTGCTGATCCACCGTATGGCGCTGTCATTCTCGGCCCGTGCGCGTGGTGTTGAACTGGGCGCCCTGATCGAAGAGGTCGCCAACAAAGTCACCCGGATCGAGGCCGCCGCGTGACCCCCGAAGTCACCCTAAGACAACAGGCCGAAGACCTTGCCAGTCCGCTGCCACCCTTGCTTGCGGCGGCCGAACATCTGGCCAGTACGGTGATGCTGGGCATCCACGGCCGCAGGCGCGCTGGTATGGGCGACGAATTCTGGCAATACCGCCCCGTTCAATACGGGGATGAATTGCGCACGATTGACTGGCGCCGGTCTGCCCGCAGTGACGCGCAGTTCGTCCGCCAGAAGGAATGGCAGATTGCGCAAAGCGTCCTGATGTGGGTCGATAATGCCGGGTCCATGCGCTTTGCCTCGGACAAGAACCTGGAAACCAAGGGCCACCGCGCCCGCACGCTGGCGCTGGCCATCGCCGTTTTGCTGCTGCGCGCAGGCGAACGTGTAGGTCTGACCGCCTTTGATGCGCCGCCACGCACCGGGGAAACGCAGCTAATGCGCATCGCGGCCCTTTTGTCGGACGAAAGCAACGACGCCGACTATGGTCAACCCGAGGCCCGCGGGATGCTGCCCCATTCGCGCGCTTTGTTCGTGTCGGATTTCATGGGCAACATCGAACCCGTCGAAGCCGCGCTGACCAAGGCGGCCGACCGCGGGGTGCGCGGAACGCTTCTGCAGGTGCTCGACCCCCAGGAAGAGATCTTCCCCTTTGACGGTCGCACGATCTTTGAAAGCATGTCGGGGCAGTTAAGATACGAAACGCTCAAGGCTAGCGACCTGCGCGATAAGTACCTGACGCGGCTGGCTGAACGCAAAGATCGCCTGCTGCATCTGTGTCAGGCGGCGGGTTGGCAATTCGGCACACATCACACCGGCGACAGCGCGCAATCGGCGCTGCTGTGGCTTTATTCATCGTTGGAGCGTGTCTGATGTTCACAATCGGCGCCCTTGGTTTCACCGCGCCCTGGCTTTTGCTGGGGCTGATCGCGCTGCCCATCCTGTGGCTGTTGCTTCGCGCTGTGCCGCCCGCCCCGATCCGCCGCCGTTTCCCCGGCGTGGTGCTTTTGCTGGGCCTGAAAGACGAAGAAAACCAAGCCGATAAAACGCCATGGTGGCTGTTGCTGCTGCGCACGCTGGCCATCGCTGCGGTCATCATCGGGTTCGCAGGCCCCGTCCTGAACCCGCAAGAGGAACGCACAGGCGACGGACCGCTGCTGATCGTGGCCGACGGCACATGGGCCGATGCCCGCGATTGGCCGCGCCGTCTGGATCGCATCGAGGCGTTGCTAGAGGAAGCCGCCCGCCGGGCCCGCCCCGTGGCTTTTGTCATGCTGACCGATCCCCCCGCAGGCGAGCTGCAGTTTCAGGCGGCCGATGTTTTGCTCAGCCGTTTGCCCAGCCTGCAACCCAACCCCTGGACCCCCACGGATGCCGCCGATTGGGCGCAGGGCCTGACCGGATCGTTCGAAACCTTCTGGCTGTCCGACGGGCTGGCCCGCGAAGGCCGCGGGAATGTCCTGGTTTCCTTCGAAAATCGCGGCCCTGTCACCGTGTTCGAAAGCCCCCGTCCGATCTATGCACTGGAACCCGCCCGATTTCAGGATGGCAACATCGTCATCACGGCCATCCGCGACAACGGAGGGGCAGCTGAAAGCGTCACAATCTCGGCCCGTGGTCTGGACCCCGCCGGGATCGAACGTCAACTGGCCATTGCCACGGCCGAGTTCGAAACCGGCGCGCAGCGGGCTGAAGTCGAACTGACCCTGCCGCCCGAGCTGCGCAATCGTATTTCACGCTTTGAAATTCCGGGCATGCGGTCGGCCGGGGCTGTCACCCTGACCGACGACGCCCTGAAACGGCGCGAGGTCGCGCTGATCGCCGGGCGCGAGGGGCGCGAGGGGTTGGAACTGCTGTCGCCCACCCACTATCTGGAACAGGCGCTGGAACCCACCGCCGATCTGATCGACGGCACGCTGGAAGATATCCTGCTGGCCAATCCTGATGTCATCATCCTGGCCGATGTCGCGCAGGTGTCGGACCTTGAACGCGAGGGGCTGCTGGAGTGGATCGATCAGGGCGGTATGCTGGTGCGTTTTGCCGGGCCGCGACTGGCCGCCAGCGATGTCAGCCGTCAGGACGAAGACCCGCTGTTGCCCGTCCGTCTGCGCGCCGGTGGCCGCAGCGTCGGCGGCGCCATGAGCTGGGGGGAACCCAAAGCGCTGAGCCCCTTTGCCGAAACCTCGCCGTTTTTTGGGCTGACCATCCCGCCTGATGTTTCGGTCTCGGCCCAGGTGCTGGCCCAGCCTGATCCGACCCTGTCCGACCGCGTGATCGCCGCGCTGGCCGACGGCACGCCGCTGGTCACCCGCAAACGCGAAGGGCAGGGGCAGATCGTTCTGTTCCACGTCACCGCGAATGCCGAATGGTCCACCATTCCACTGTCGGGTCTGTTTGTCGAAATGCTGGAACGTCTGGCCATATCAACCCGCCCCGCCATGCCCGATGCCGAAGATCTGGCGGGCACCGTCTGGGCGCCCGATCAGATGCTGAATGCCTTTGGCGAGGTTCTGGATGCCACTACACTGGCCGGCGTCAGTGGCGAAGATCTGGCCGAAGGGCAGCTGCGCCCCGAAATGCCGCCCGGCCTTTATGCAGGTGAAGATCGCCGCATCGCATTGAATGTCACCCAACCCGACACAACATTAACCAGAACAGCCTGGCCCGCCCGCATCACGCTGGAGGGGCTGGCGGTTGTCGCCGAAACCGCCCTGAAAGGCGCCCTTCTTACCGGAGCTTTCGTTTTGCTTCTGATCGATATCATCGCCTCGCTCTGGCTGGCCGGACGTCTGACAGGCCCCCGCGCCGTGACAACCGCCATGGTCGCCGTCGCCGCCTTGACGCTGACCGCCAACGACACCCACGCGCAGGATACGCAGATCGACGCTCTTGCCCTGGATGCCACGTCCGAGGTCGTCCTGGCCCATGTCATCACCGGCAACAGGCAGATCGACGACATGGCCTTTGCCGGGCTTTTGGGCGTGTCCAACGTGCTGTTCCAGCGCACATCGGTCGAACCCGCGCGCCCGATCTCGGTCAATCTGGAAACGGATGAGCTGTCGTTCTTCCCCTTCCTTTATTGGCCCATCACCACCGATCAGCCGATCCCATCAGACGAAGCCTATGCCCGCCTGAACCGCTATCTGCGCACCGGCGGCATGATCCTGTTCGACACCCGCGACGCCAACACCGCCAGCTTCGGCGCATCGTCGCCCAACGGTCGCAAACTGCAGCAACTGGCCGCACCGCTGGATATCCCGCCGCTGGAACCCGTGCCCAGTGACCACGTCCTGACCCGCACCTTCTACCTGCTGCAGGATTTCCCCGGTCGCCACAACAGCCGCGATGTCTGGGTCGAGGCCGCGCCGCCCGACGCAGAACAGATCGAAGGCATGCCGTTCCGCAACCTCAACGACGGCGTCACCCCTGTGGTCATCGGCGGCAACGACTGGGCCGCGGCCTGGGCTATTGATGAAAACGGGCGCCACCTGTACCCCATCGGACGCGGCTACGCAGGCGAACGCCAGCGCGAAATTGCCATGCGCTTTGGCGTCAATCTGATCATGCACGTCCTGACCGGGAATTATAAATCCGATCAGGTTCACGTGCCCGCACTGCTGGATAGGCTAGGCCAATGACCGGACAGATCATCTTTGACCCGCTGATCGAATGGCCGCTGCTGTGGCTGGCCATCGCTGTGGCGGCACTCTTTCTAGGCTTTTCCATATGGCGCGGTCTGTCGGGCTGGTGGCTGCGGTCACTGGCGGCCATCGTGCTGGCCACCGCACTGGCCAACCCGTCCCTGCAGCAAGAGGACCGCACCCCCCTGACCGACATCGTCGTGTTGGTCGTCGACGAAACCGCCAGCCAGACCCAGATCAGCGACCGGTCCGAACAGGTTGATCAGGCCCTTGAAACCCTGCGCACCCGGATCGAAGCCCGCCCGAACACCGAACTGCGCGTTGTCACCCTGCGCGATGGCGAAGGCGACGCCGGCAGCGAACTGATGACGACGCTGGCCCAGTCCCTGTCCGAAGAACCGATGGCCCGTATCGCCGGTATGCTGCTGCTGACCGATGGCCAGTTGCACGACATCGAACGCGCCCCCGCCTTGCCCGCACCGCTGCACGTCCTGCTGACCGGGCGCGATGGTGATTGGGACCGCCGCCTGATCGTCAAGAACGCCCCCGCCTTTGCCATTCTGGGCGAACCCGTCACCCTGACCGTCCGGATCGAAGATCAGGGCGATGTGCCGCGCGAAACGGAACAGGTCCAGCTTCAGGTGTCCGTCGATGGCGACCCGCCCCTGACCTTCAACGCCCCCGTCGGTCAGGACATCGATCTGCCCGTTTCACTACCCCACGGCGGTATGAACGTGATCCAGTTCATCGTGCCCGAGGCCCCCGGCGAAATCACCGACCGCAACAACGCCGCCGTCGTCCAGATCAACGGCGTCCGCGACCGCCTGCGCGTTCTGCTAGTGTCGGGCGAACCGCATGCGGGCGAACGCACCTGGCGCAACCTGCTGAAATCCGACAGCTCGGTCGATCTGGTGCATTTCACCATCCTGCGCCCGCCGGAAAAGCATGACGGCATCCCGGTCGAAGAACTGTCGCTGATCGCCTTCCCCACGCGCGAATTGTTCATCGACAAGATCAACGAATTCGACCTGATCATCTTCGACCGCTACAAGCGGCGCGGCATCCTGCCCGGCTTCTATCTGGAAAGCATTGCCAACTATGTCCGCAATGGTGGCGCGGTGCTGGTCGCAGCGGGTCCCGATTTTGCGGGGGTCGACAGCCTTTATCGCTCTGACCTTGGCCTTGTGTTGCCCGGCGCGCCCACCGCCCGTGTGATCGAACAGCCGTTCCTGCCGCAGATCACCGATCTGGGCCAGCGCCACCCGGTGACCGAAGGACTGGCCAACGGCTATCTTGACGAAACGGTTGACGAGGCCGACCCCGAATGGGGCCGCTGGTTCCGCCTGATCGAGGTCACCGCCCGTGGCAGCGATGTTGTGATGGGCGGCATGGAACGTCCGCTTCTGCTGCTGGACCGTGTCGACGAAGGGCGTGTGGCGCTGATGGCCTCGGACCACGCCTGGTTGTGGAGCCGGGGTTTTGAGGGCGGCGGTCCCCAACTGGAACTGCTGCGCCGTCTGGCGCACTGGCTAATGAAGGAACCCGATCTTGAGGAAGAGGCGCTGTGGGCCGAACCCAACGGCCAATCCATGCAGATCATCCGCCGCAGCCTGGGTGAAAACGTCGGCACCGTCACCGTGATCGGTCCCGACGGCGAAGAGATCGCGCTTGAGATGGAAGAGGTCAGCCCCGGCAGGTTTGAGGCGACGTATGACGCCCCCGAAATCGGCCTTTATCGCCTGTCCGAAGGCGACCAGGGCGCCGTCATCGCCCTGGGTCCGACCGCCCCGCGCGAATTTGTGGAAACCATCGCCAGTGGCGATAAGCTGGAACCCTTGGTCGATCAGACCAACGGCGGCATCCTACGGCTGCAAGACGGCGTGCCCGCCATCCGCTCGGTTCGCGAAGGCCGTCCGGCCGCCGGGCGTGGCTGGATCGGCCTGACCCCGCGCCAGGCCTATGTGACCGCCGATGTCACCGTCACGTCGCTGGTCCCCGCCTGGCTGTTCCTGCTGCTGGCCGCGCTTTTCGCAACCGGTGCGTGGTTGCGTGAAGGCCGCCGCTGATCTTGGCGTAGTCCCGGACGTGATCCGGGACCTCATAGTGTGCGTTTTCGCAGGTGCTACCCAAACCTTAATGTCTCTGCAAATTTGCAAAGTTTTCCGATTCGCATCTTGCAAAGTTGCAAAGTTTGGCTGCGTACGGTGCGATTTATGACATCTTAACGGGCCTGAAAAAGGGTTAATTCTGTGAAACTATGACCGAAACCCTGCCGATCCGTGCGCATTGACACAAAACCTATCCATAGGCTGGAATCGGGTGAAATCTACCAAACCCCCCAAATAGTCGTGAAATCACAAATAAATGTGTAAATTGCACATCTAGAATACCGCGATTTGCGGGAAATGTGCAATTTACACATTCGATTTTGGCCCAAATTCAGCTTAAACGGTGCGTTAATATCTGTGACGTTGCGTCTGTGACCACGTGCATCCGAAATCCATGCGACTATAGTCCGCCGTAGGATTGCGGCTTGTGAACCGTTGCGCAGTAATCTATCGATGCTGCAACTGCAAACGCAATATCCTTACCTACAGGTGGCCCATGTCCTTTCGAATCCAACCCCAAGCCCCCGCACGCCCCAACCGCTGTCAGCTTTTCGGCCCCGGCTCTCGCCCCGCGATTTTCGAAAAAATGGCGACCAGTACGGCGGACGTGATCAACCTGGATCTTGAGGACTCGGTCGCCCCTGATGACAAGGATACAGCGCGTAAAAACATCATCCAGGCGATTGGCGATATCGACTGGGGCAACAAGTATTTAAGCGTCAGAATCAATGGGTTAGACACGCCTTATTGGTACCGCGACGTCGTCGATCTGCTGGAACAGGCGGGCGAGCGTCTGGATCAGATCATGATCCCCAAGGTCGGAAATGCCAGCGATATCTATGCCGTCGATGCCCTTGCCACGGCGGTCGAGGCCGCCAAGGGCCGAAAAAAAACCATTAGTTTTGAAGTGATTATCGAATCCGCCGCCGGCATCGCCCATGTTGAAGAAATAGCCGCTTCCAGTCCCCGCCTGCATGCGATGTCACTGGGCGCCGCTGACTTCGCCGCGTCCATGGGTATGCAAACAACCGGCATCGGGGGCACGCAGGAAAACTACTATATGCTGCATGACAGCGCCAAACACTGGTCCGATCCCTGGCATTGGGCGCAGGCCGCAATCGTCGCCGCGTGCCGCACCCACGGCGTCTTGCCCGTCGATGGCCCTTTTGGCGATTTTAGCGATGACGAGGGCTATCGCGCCCAGGCGCGTCGGTCAGCCACGCTTGGCATGGTCGGTAAATGGGCGATCCACCCAAAGCAAATTGCCCTTGCAAATGAGGTATTTACGCCATCCGAAGAACAAGTGACCGAGGCACGTGAGATTCTGGACGCTATGGAAAAAGCCAAGGCCAACGGAGAAGGTGCAACGGTTTACAAAGGCCGTCTGGTTGACATCGCCAGCATCAAACAGGCCGAGGTCATCGTACGTCAGGCCGAAATGATTGCGGGATAAGCCGCAAAGATGGGCCAGCCCCACCCCGGGACTGGCCACAACATTTAGTAGTCGCGCAAGAAGATCAGACCGAAGTCACACAGACGCTGACAGTCGTTCGCGTCCTTGCCGATGTCGTCTGTCGTCATGATCTCGGCCGCGCCGATGCCTTCGAAACGGCGGTCATCACAGGCACCGTCATCTGCATATTGACTTGAATTATCACCGAAATTTATCGCACTGCACTGTGTGGCCGAACGCGCCTCTTCCAGTTTCCACAGTTTGACCTGATCCAGATCAAACGCAGCCTTACAGTCGGTCGCGTCACGTCCGGTGTCTTCCCAGTTTAGTGTGTCGGCCATTGCATTTCCGAAGAAACGACGGTCGTCGCACTCGTTATCATTGCTCCAATCGCCACTGTCATCGCCAAAGTTGACATCTTCGGCCATGACAGGTGTTGCCATAGCCAATGCGGCAGCCAGCAGCAGGCTGTATTTTGTGAACATATTTTTCCCTCGCTCAGTTTTATGCTGAAGGATGTGCTGGCAATGATTTCGAAATGCAACGGCAAATGCCGGGTTAACCATAGTTCGCAAAATATCCGTTGCTTTTAGGACATTTGGGGCGTCTGCCACGGCACACACCCCGCTGTTTCACTTGATCGGAATGCAGATATTCGTCAACAGATCTTCGGGCACTGTATCTTGCGGACCATTCAGATAGATCTCGGTCGGCGGCGAATGCCGCGGCTCTTCACCGCTTTCAGGCAGCCAGATGCCATAGACATAATCATAGGCCGCCTTCAGCCCTGCATAGGGCCCCTTGAAATGCAGAACCGCCATGCGCCCGCCTTCCAGTCTGACGTCCTCGAAGATATCCGGCATCGTCTCGTCCTCATCGATCAGCACGCCTGCGTGGCTTTTCAACTGCTCGGGCGCGACGGCGCTTGGGTCATCGTAGTATATGCCTTGCATCCCTTTCACCTTGGGCCACAACCCGCGCGACGTCAGGATACCGCTTAAGGTTTCAAAGGTCTTCCCGATCTCGACGTAAGGCCCCTGATGGGGCAATGCAGCCAGCCGGCGATCTGAAAAATTTGATATTTCAACAGAGTACATGGGATAGTCTCCTCTTTCCGGTTTCAACAGGGGTGACGTCAGATCACCCCGATTTCGGAACGCCCCAGGTGTCATGCCGTAGCTTTGGCCGAAGATGCGCGTGAAGCTTTGAAGGTTTTCAAAACCGCAGCGCTTTGCGACCTCGGGGATGGGCCAGTGCGTCTGAACCAGCCAGCATGCCGCACGGTGCAACCGCATCCGGCGCACCGCCTGTGCGCATGTTTCACCTGTCATGGCATGAAAGACACGGTGCCAGTGAAACCGCGACATCGCCGCAACGTCGGCCAGTGCATCCAGGGAAAGATCACCGGTCGGGTTGTTGTGCATGTATTCCAGCACACGGATCAGTCGCTTTTCATAGGCAGATGTCATTTGCATACCTTCACATTGGGTCGTTCCAAGACTGGCATGCCACAGCCCGTTTTCACAAATCTTGCTGAGTTGCAGATGTGACCCGTCTGCACCCGGTGATGAAGGAATACCGGTGGCAGTTGCATCTGTATCTAAGTGCCGTCATATATCCCGCGGATGTTTCGGAGCGGCAGATGACCAACTATCTTGATTTTGAAAAGCCACTGGCAGAAATCGAAGGCAAGGCCGAAGAATTACGCGCGGTGGCGCGTGAAAATCAGGAAATGGATCTTGAGGCTGAGGCGGCCGCGCTGGATGAAAAGGCCGGCGCGCTGTTGGTGGACCTTTATAAAGACCTGACACCATGGCGAAAATGTCAGGTCGCGCGTCATCCCGATCGGCCCCATTGCAAGGACTATATCGAGGCGATCTTTACGGAATACACGCCGCTGGCCGGGGATCGCAACTTCGCGGATGATCACGCCGTGATGGGTGGTCTGGCCCGGTTTGATGACCAGGCGGTCGTCGTGATCGGGCATGAAAAGGGCAACGATACCCAAAGCCGCTTGACCCACAACTTCGGCATGGCGCGGCCCGAAGGATACCGCAAGGCCATCCGGTTGATGGAAATGGCCGATCAGTTTCGGTTGCCGATCATCACGCTGGTCGACACGCCCGGCGCCTATCCCGGTAAGGGCGCAGAAGAGCGTGGCCAGTCCGAGGCCATCGCGCGGTCGACCGAAAAATGCCTGCAGGTCAAGGTGCCGCTGGTGTCGGTTGTGATTGGTGAGGGGGGGTCAGGCGGCGCCGTTGCCTTTGCCACGGCGAACCGTCTGGCGATGCTGGAACACTCGATTTATTCGGTGATCAGCCCCGAAGGCTGCGCCACGATCCTGTGGAAAGACGCCGAACGCATGCGCGAAGCGGCCGAGGCCTTGCGCCTGACAGCCCAGGACCTGCACCAGCTTGAGGTCTGCGACAAGATCATCCCCGAACCCACCGGCGGCGCCCATCGTCATCGGTCCGATGCCATGGAAAACGTGCGTGTCGCGGTGCGGGACATGCTGAAAGACCTATCCGACCTGTCCCCGAAAGAGCTTCTGAAAGAACGCCGCAGCAAGTTTCTGGCCATGGGCAGTAAGGGGCTGGCGGCTTAGAAGCATGTGTCCCGACTTTGTAGTCGGAGCATGTATTTACCTTCGTAAGATACCTGTGCTGTCCTTTGATTGCATCTGCTCAAGATACGAAATTTGATCACGAATTGTTAGCTATACTTGTAGTAGGAGTCGTATGCCTGCTGATAGTCACTAGAGCAAGATGAGATCAGGTTGAAGCGTATCCTGAGTTGACAAGGTAATTCGCACATTCCTGCGGGGTGAAGCGGTCGAGCAGCTTACCGATCCTGCGCCATGTTGCCTCTATCGTGCGTTCGGCGGCGTCTCG
>NZ_JACNMP010000003.1 GCF_017592335.1 Pseudaestuariivita rosea
TCGCCTCCGATTACGTGGCCCATGCGGCGCAAACGGTTCGAACGGCTTACGCGGCCCCACTGGGGCCACGGTCCATTCTCACTCCATCCTCGCCGCCACCGCCCAGAACCTCCGCAAACTCGCAAAGATCTTTCCTGCACCGCTGCAAACGCGAAAAGCATGATCAGAAAGGTGCTCGCACCCCGTTCAACAAACTACTTTCTGCGCCAGAAACACGTTGTTTTTCAACAGAATCGGCAAGAAGCTGACATTCGGGCGGAAACAGAACTTGAACTCGTCAAGTGTCATACCGCAGCCATTATCGCTTACTCGAACGACGTTCCGTTGCAGATCGATCTCAACGTCAATCTGGGGAGAATATTCTGCCCCTTCGCTGGTCCTCCGAGCGTCGACTGCATCTAGTGCGTTTTGAAGCAGCTCTGAAAAGATATCAAAGTAACCGGTGTAGCTTTTTAGAACGTTCAGGACTTCGCACCGGATAGCCTCGGACGCAATTGAGTGGTTGAGGCCGCTTAAAGCGTTCTCTGACACCAGTGGATCAAACCCTGAGACTTCAGACACTTCTTATCCCTCACCTGAAAAACATATGCTGTGAACTTAACCGGGCGAACCAGACAAGCAAACCATTAGCAGCCTTGCGAGCCAAAGAAAATCTGATGCGCGGCAATGGGGTAAGTGGCACAGCCTGTTAGAAATACAGATTGTTTATATTGAGTCCCTAATGTGGCCGACTGGATCGTACGCAATCCAAGTATTTGAACTTCGTTTGGCGTGCCGAGCTATACTATGTCCGCTTTAGTCTGGAGTCGGTCTGCCTAACAAATCCGCCAGATGTAGACACGAACCGAAGTGGACACGCGAACACTAGGACCACTGCCAGCACAGTGAGCCCAAAACGCATTGACGCTAGTCGTGAACAAGACTCCCTTGATTCAAGACGGCCTTACGAGACATATTAGGACTATGAGAACTCTAATGCTTGCAACACTCATGATGCTTGGACCAAGCAGCGCATCGCCGCAAAGCCTTGATGGTAACACCATTTTGGACTTTTGTAGTAGTTCGAACTTAGGTGACAACGGATTTTGCTTTGGCTACGTTTTTGGAGTGAACGATGGAGGCATGTACACTGCGCTTAACGTGGTGCAGCAAGCCGATGGCGGCCAAGAACCACTCCAAAACACCGTGCAAGATCTTACTACAGTCTTGGGTTACTGCACGCCAAACACAGTTGCCGCGCAGCAAATGGTCGACGTTTTTGTCTCCTATCTTGAAGACAATCCTCAGGTACGTCACAGACCTGCACAAATCTTGTTTACACAGGCAATGACGGAAGCATTTCCCTGTCGGTGAGACAGGCATTTATCCCAAGCCGATGTCAGCTTCGGTCACAGACAAAAGTTTTGAAAGTGCGAGGCCGTTGTGCCTATCGAGATCGGACTAAGAAAACATGCGTGATAATATATCTTACGGAAATTACGGCTGTTTCTGTTGCTCGGAGTTCTTAGCCCGAGCATTGGTTACGATTGACATATCAACCTGCCGTTTGTGTTCGTTCGTTTCTGCATAATCTGCACGTTCAAGGACTTCTAGAAGGTCAATGCCGATCAGTTCTTCGGGTTTTAACATGATGGCTCCGATAGCAAAATCATCTTCAAAGTTGACGCCCATGGTTGCGCAAAAATTGACCACAGTATCGTTAGGAGCTTTATGCCTTCTTGTTCCAAGTGGAGCAGAGATTTCGACATTGGGTAGGGTTATAACCGCTGACTCATATTTGGGCACCATAGCAGGGTTTTCTAGCTCGAAAGCCATTTGAAACACTCCCATAGTTTCGCCGACCGTTAGGGGGGAGGGGCGTTCAACACGTCCTTCCGCAAGTTGCCTCAAAATTTTATCGATGTTGAGGCTCGGGTCGAGCGGGATATTCAGCAGACAAACAATGCTGTTGATCGCGGCTTCGCTGTTCTGTTCGTTCTTCACAAGTATCGAAATATCGTCGATATCAATATCAACTAAAACCGCCTTGATGGCGAAATTAGTCCCAGAAAAATAGTCTAAAACCTCTTTTATGACTGCCCTTGGATCAGGAAGGAGAACAGTAACAAGAGCTATAGCTGAAAGAGCAAGTGCTAAAGTGGATTCTCCAAAAGGCAAATACCTGCGCCAGTTCTGCTGAGTGCCACAATTCGGGCAGATCATCGCGCGGTGATCTATGTCTCTAAAGCACGATACACATTGTGTGTTCTGATCAGATTTGGCTTCCATACAATGTAGATAGAAGGAGCACGGTTTTAACACCAGACTATTAACAAGATAGGTCAGTATAGTTTGTATATAATGACTATTATCTTAACAGGTGACGTTCTTGAGGAGACATCTGGTCTGTTTCGTGGATCAACACAGATGAGCTAGAACGCGGCTACTTCGTTCAATGGCTAGGTGTGGACGAATTCGGTGAGCTGCGGGTCATACAGGCTGCTGGAATTGGTTACGATCTTGTGGCACCAAGTACGTCAATCACACTTCTACCGGGGACCTATGATGCAGCTGCCGTCTAGCTCGAAACCACATCTTTTATGATCGTTGTCCGAAAACTTAGACTACAAAAGCACTCCGCTTCCGTTGAAGAAAGCAGACCTTGGCGCAGCCGCAGCGAAAGGGCGCTATATCTGCATTTGGTAAGTTCGGTTATCGAACTATTTTGCGCCCGCCGCGAATGGTAGGAATGTGGGCTGCTAGCGCAGAAACCAAGATCCCAAGCGGACGTCGGCATTGGGCTGGTTTGACCTTTGCTTTAATTGGCCGGAAAGATAAATGCTTCAGAGTGCTTGGTGTGTTGCTAAAATACATCGCACTGTATTGTTCTTTACGCTGCTTCCGTAATGCTTCCATGCAGCAATCATGTAGCGTTGTTAAACACAGACATTCCATTAAGTACTTGAAAAATAAAGGTAAAGTGGTGAGCCGTACAGGATTCGAACCTGTGACCCACTGATTAAAAGAAAAGAAACGCTATCTGTCAGACGCGGAACAGGTCAGGCTTGGCGCGACGCTTGCTGCCGTACTCGAAGATGGCTCAGAAAGCATCTATGCGGTCTCAGCGATCCTGCTGCTGATCTACACAGGATGCAGACATAGTGAAATCCTGACGCTGCGGTGGGACTATGTTACGTCCCACCACCTGGAACTTCCCGACAGCAAAACCGGGCGCCGCCGCATTCCGCTTCCAAGGGAAGCCCACGACATTCTTACAGAACTCCCCCGCGAAGAGGGAAACCCCTTTGTCATTGTCGGAGACGTAGCTGGTGAACGGTTGATCAACCTGCAGAAGCCTTGGAACCGTATTCGCAAGCGGGCTGGCATTCCAGATGTGCGTATCCATGACCTACGTCACACCTACGCTTCAGTTGCCATGAAACAGGGGATTGATCCGTTTACGCTGAAGGAAATTCTCGGTCATAAGAATCTCCAGACGACCCTGCGCTATGCACACCTCGCAGATGATGCAGTTCAAAGCGCAGCCGGAACCGTTGCATCACGGTTGGCAATGGCGGTTCGTAACCGTTCGGCAACGGTTCAGCCCCTACGTATCGTTAGGTAACCATACATACGGCCGTGCCCTTGCATTCGGCTCGGTATGCGGTTGGGTAGAGACACCCCTCATTCTTGCTAATGGTCACATATGTCTACCTTTACGCTCAGCCTGTTTTATCCGCTACTGCACGCCTTCGACGAAACCGGGCGTGCGATGTTCCGAAGCGAATGGACAAGTTGGGAAGCTTGGGCACGCGACTACGGCGATCCAGACGAGACCAGGCAGAAGAGACGGGCCATTTTTGATGCGCTTAATGTGTTGGTGGGGCGCGAGAACGCTCTCACGCAAGTCTTCGTTGATCAAAGTGACAAGGAAGCAGCCGCAATACAGAACCACAAATTTCAGGCTATCTATAAAGAGCAGGAACGTCTGAAGCTAGAATTGCATGAGTTGCCCCAAGTGCAAGATAATTGGATCAAAGACCACAAAGCGTTTCAACGGCGTTCTAGGGTTGAAGCTGAACTTCGCGATGCATTCAAGCAGGGTGAATTAACCCTGCTTTTCGGACCATCGACCATCGTCGATTGGAAGCGTTGGGCCAACAGCACAGATTTCCGAGTCTATTTCTGCCTGTCCATGATCCGCGCACCCAAGAACCAACTCTTCGGAACAAGACGAGCTGCAGCGCTCATCAATCGGGTTGAGTTTGACGAGTGGATCAAACGGTTCGGCGTCGTTCCAGAGGGCGACGGTGGCCTCACAGCAAAGGCACAGTGCACGAACCGGTTGCGTGCCGAGGTTGCAAAAGGTCAGAAACGCAAGACCAAAGACCAGTATCGAGCAGAGATGATGGATCAGATACCGGGTCTCAGCCGACGTCAATTTGATCGTTGCTGGGCGGATGAAACACCAGACAGCTGGAAAGTATCTGGCCCATTTCGGAAGTAATTCGTAACGTCAGTGTTCCGAACTATTAGTGGCAGCGCAGCACTCCCTTTAAGAAACTGATATCATTGTATTTAATTCGGTACGCTGGATGTTGCGAACTTAGTATTTCGTGCCGTCTAACCACATCATTTCCGCCATCGTACGTCTAAGGGCGGGCAACAACGCTCATCGAAAATAGGCGGACCTGAAATGAATAAACGTATACAAACTATGCTGGCGGACAGCGACCTTGACCGATTGATGGATGAACGCGAGGCGGCAAATTTACTCTGCTATTCTATGCGTGCACTGCAAAACTGGCGGCATCGCGGCGGCGGGCCACGATTTGTCAAAGTTTCCGGGCGGTCCATCCGTTACCGGCGGCGTGATCTACTTGACTGGATCGATGGCAAGACAATCACCAGCACGTCACAGTTCAATGGCTGAAGATGAAGCGCGGCCACAAGGAAAGAAGGTCACAGTTGGTCAAGTTCCCTATCGACGCGAATTTCAGTCTGGGCGGGATTTCGCAGCTCGGAAGACAGTTTGGCAGATAAGAGTATCAAAGGACAAAGGCTTGTCGCCTACAGCACTTCGAATTGTCTTGCTTCTGCCGAAGTGGTTGAATTCAAAGACTGAGGAAGCCTTCCCGTCCCAAGGAACAATTGCAAGGGAATTGGGTCTCACCGAACGCGCGGTCTCAAATGCGGTTTCCATGCTGGTAGACCGAGGCCACTTATCGAAAAAACAGGGACGAAAGGGCTATGGCGGCACAAACATTTACAAGATGGAAACGCCCGAAGCTGAAATACCGAACGAACATTCCCTATCTAATGCGAAGGCTAAAGAGTACCCGAACGAGCGTTCAGCATTGATCCGAACGCGCGTTCCGAAAGTACAAGAACATACGTTCAGACAAACAATTAAAGAAACAAATAAAGGAACAGGCTTCAAGCAGACTGATAGCGATGAGATCGTTGATAGAAGCAACGAAGGCATTGAAGCTGAGAACCGAGTCACAAAAGAAGATGCCGAGAGAATTATGAAAGAAACGTTTGGACCGAAATGCTTAAACCAATACGGCGGGCTTCAGCGCTGAGTTGGAACGGCGGAAAGCAATCTTTCCCCGCAGAGACTAATTCAGCAAATTGCACGCTGAAATGCTGACGTTTGCAAGATATCCAACGTCAACTCAGAACCAAACCACGTTGGTGCTGCAGTTTCTGGTCAATCCCAACAAGGCCCCTAAGGTTCGATATAATCTAACTGCGCAACATGTCGGAAATTGAAGACGCTAAAATCTAGATTTTTCTTACTTCTTACCCATAGGTGATAATCCGCCTAAGAACTCGCTTCAGTGCGTTCTTTGCCCTTTCACTTAAAGCTGAGCACATCATGCAACTTCGGCCAAAATCTGCTGAGAGCCACGCATGTTGTTCGCTAACATCGGCGACGATCAGATGTGCGTCACAAATGTCACTTCAACCGTAAGGTGACCGTGTGTAAGCTTAAGTTGACACATGGATTCTGGTGAAGATTGATGAAAAGAATTCTCTACGCCGTCCTCGCGCTTGGTGCCTTGTCACTGGTCATTTTCGCGCAAAATCAATCCAAAAATAACGATAATATCCACCCGCCAATTTACTCAACCGGCATGGCCCCCCGATATGAAGCAGACCGCGTGATTGAGATGACACTGCATGAATATGATCGGTTAAGTGGAACACTGCATGATACAACTGGACGTTTTACGACGTTCGGGATTGAGATGAAGTACCTCGGTCAAGCTGCAACGATTGCCGACGGTAAAGATGTATCCTTTTTTCTAACGGTGTTTGAATGGGATTCTAAAAAACCTGATCAGATAGCACCTGGCAATGGTCCAGATAGATACACGGGTGCGATGGCGTTTGAGAATAATATGAGCGCTATAATCGCCACAAATGACCAACCAAACCTTATCCGATGGAATAGAGAACTTAGAGAAGCAAAGGCGAAAAATCAAAGCTTCTCAGGGTACGCACCAGGAGCCATGCGTGGCGAGATATATGATCTTCGTGATAGTTACTGCGGATTTGAGTTATTCGAGCATACCGAAGCCAGACGATGGCATCTAGGTGAACCTCATGATCTTACCGAAACAGCTCCGCAAACCATTGCAGAACCCTTTAACCGTGCACGTATTTTTGGCCTACCAAACGATGACGGTGACTATTCTTTAGTTGCTGAATGTGAGGTCAAAGATCTTGATACAGGTCGCACCTATTGTGAAGCTAGATTCGCCTTCAATGATTACATCGGCAAGAGAGTCAGGTTCGATGGTCAGCATCTTTGTGGACTTCCAAAATTTCTAGAGGCACATCAAAAATTCTTGGAAGCGAGAGTTGTCGCACAAGACGAATTTCAGAGAGGCATACAATGAAAAAGTTCGTATTCGCAGCGGTGGCGCTGGCTTCTCTGTCGGTCGTCATTTTTGCACAAAATCAGTCTGAAAACGACGAAAACATCCATCCGCCATATTATTCAATTGGGATATCGCCGCCATACGATGCCGATCGTGTGATTGAAATGACATTACATGACTACATTCGTTCCCCCGAAAGGCGTCAGTTTGAAACCTCAGGTCGCTTCACAACCTTTGGGATTGAAAGAAAGTATCTAAGCAATGCTGCGACAATAGCAGACGGCCGTGACGTTCGCTTTTTCCTGACTGTTTTTCAATGGGACCCGAATGAACCTGATAAGATATGGCCCGGTATCAGATTTGAGCCGGAAGCTTTGGATCCATCGATCCGTTATATTATGAGTGCTTCGCTCTGGGCTGGCCATAAGCCTAATCTTCCTATTTTGAATCAAGAATTGAGGCAATCAAAACTGAACTATCAAAAATTTCCCGGATATGCTCCAGGTGCAGGGCTTGGCCAGATATATCTTGCTCGTGAAATATACGATCTTCGTGAGACCTATTGTGGATTCGAACTATTCGAACATAGAGGGGCCAGACGCTGGCAGCTTAGCGAACCTGCCGATCTAACACGACCTGCACCCACAGCAGTACCAGAGCCATTCGATCGCGCGCGTATATTTGCACTACCAAATGACGAAGGCGACTATTCTATAATTGCGCAATGCCAAACAAGTGTCGTTTTTGAAAACGGTGAAAATCATTGCCAGATCGAGACCGAATTTAATGACTACATCATGGTACGCTATGGTTTCGAAGGTAAAATGCTTTGCCACGCCCCAGCTTTAATCGCTGCACATCAGCAGTTCTTAGAGAGCAAAGTAGTCGCCCAAAACGAATTCCAGAGTGGCATCCAATGAAAAAGTTCGCATTCGCTGCAGTTGCGCTGACTGCACTGTCATTCGTTCTTTTTGCACAAAACCAGTCAGACACGGATGAGAATATCCACCCCCCATTTTATTCTATCGGGGTAGCGCCGCGCTATGAAGCAGACCGCGTGATTGAGATGACGCTGCATGAGTATGATCGGTTAAGTGGAATTAGGCATAAGACAACAGGCCACTTTACGACTTTCGGAATTGAAATGAAGTATCTCGGTCGAGCGGCAACGATTGCTCACGAAGAGGATATCGCATTTTTCTTGACCATTACTGAATGGGATGAAAATCGACCAGATCAGATTAGAGCTGGGAATAGCATTGATGGATATTCTGCTTCGGTAGCCATTGACAACAAATTCGTATCGAACATCAGCGTCACTAGGGGCTTCTCTCTGCCTTTTTGGAATAACCGTCTTAGAGAAGCGAAAATGCGAAATCAGAGCTTCTCTGGCTACGCACCAGGTGCAACCCGGGGTGATATCTATGACCTGCGGGATAGCTATTGCGGGTATGAGATGTTTGAGAACACCGAGGCCAGACTATGGCATGTCGGTGAACCTCATGACCTTACTCGAACAGCTCCCCAAACGGTTGCTGAACCTTTTACTCGTGCGCGTATCTTTGGATTACCAAACGATAGTGGCGACTATTCTGTAGTAGCGGAATGTGAGGTTCGAGATCTCAAGACAGGGCGAACGTCCTGTTTAGCGGACGCTCAGTTCAATAGCTATATCGTCAAGTCTATTAGATTTGAAGGACGGCACCTTTGTAACCTGCCCGCCTTTATCACAGCGCACCAAGAATTTCTTAAGGCGCGCGTTGTTGCGCAAAACTAATCACCTCAACCCAGTATTGTACTTAAGGAGACGACAATGAGTTCCAGATCAATAAATGGCGAGTTGAGCATCACAGCTCAGGAACTAGATTTTCTCGATAGTATTCTTGCGTCAGGTGACCGGGGTGGATTTTACCTGACATACGGCAGCATGATGGCCTACAAAGATGATAACGGCAGCTCGCAACTCGCGCTGCAAGCGAAAATATCAACCTTCAGTGATCCTATTGGTGCAAGCGCATTTCTAGCTAATCGTTTGGTGCAGGAAGCTTTTCAAACGCCAGCCACCGGCTTTCCAGAGACTTATGATGGGATTTACAAGTTATCTCAAGATGTTGCGATTGCTGCACTGAGTGCGGCGACTATTGATTTAGAGTTAGGTGGCAATGGTTTTATCAATGATGATGCAGTTTTTGATAGTACATTTATAGGTTGGGGCGATAATGTTGATTACTTCCCTGGCAATATTCTAGCAAGTCCGTTTGAGCAGTCTATTCGGGTGGTAAATTCAGTTGTAAGCGAACTCGTCAGCATTGTCGTTGATGAATACAATGCCACAGGAGCGGTGAGCCGCGACAGTATTATCGAATGGCTAAGAGCCCCACCTAGTGATCCAGAGTTATCACCGGGTGCAAAGGCGTCAGCGCTGGCTGGCTTAGCGGTTATTATCGATGATGATGGCAGTTTCGGTGGTAAGCAAATTTCAGATTATTCAGGTGCTGGCTATGATCGGCTCAGTTTACCCTATGGTGCAAGTAGCCCATTTGACGGACCGCTTGACGTTATTATCTCGAACGAAACTGGAAAGGTTGTGGCCGTTGATGACAGTGGGATATTGCCATCCGTTCAAACGGGATTTGAAGTTGCACTCAATGCTGCCATAGCTGCCGCCACGTTGACACGGCCATTCATGGGCGGCGTTCAGGGTCTGATTGACTCTGTGCTTGACCAGGTCTTTCAGCGCCATACTCCAACTGATTGGACGCAATTAGACGACCCCTCGCCCGATGACGGTGATGACCAGCCTTCACCTGTTTACACCGATGTCACCCATCGCATGTCGTCTGAGGCGACAGACGGGAATGATATCCTGTTTGCGGAAGGTGATCTTGCCGCTGGTCTTGACGGCGACGACATGATCTTCGGCGCGGGTGGCACAGACTTTCTTTATGGCAACCAGGGTAACGATTTCCTCTATGGCCAGAACGGCGATGACAATCTTGAAGGGGGCATCGACAACGACCTCCTGCGCGGGGACGATGATAACGACATTCTCAATGGCGGTCAGGGCAGCGACACGCTGGCTGGGGGCAGCGGCATTGATGTCGCGGTTTATTTGACAGGTTCTGATGGTGTCATAAATGGCGGTGTCGATATCTTCCTGAATTCCGACTTTGACTCCGATCAGGCAGGCATTGAGGGGGATCGCGTTTTCTTTGCCAGCGAAGAGGATGGTTCGGTCGACACGCTTGTATCGATTGAACGCATTGTCGGGTCGAATGAGTCAGATACAGTTTATCTTCAGGGCAACTTCTCGCAGATCGTCGATATCCTTGGTGGCTCATCGCGGGAAGTTCAGATCGATGGGCAAGAGAATATCGATATCGTCACTTTGCCAGATGACACCACGCCTGGCCTGGATACGATTGATATATCTGGCCTGACCGCGCGCGTGCAGGTTGATCTGGCAAGCGCAACGGGCGGGCCAGGCCAGATCGCATCCGGTGGCACATCAATCACCATAGACAACTTCGAAGCCGTGGTTGGCAGCGCACAAGGTGACATTTTGAACGGTAACGACGAAGCCAATCTGTTCGAAGGTGGCAAGGGCGCTGACATTATCGATGGCCGAGATGGCGTTGATCTGGTCTACTTTGATGGAAGCCTGGGCGGCGTCACGGTCGATCTGGCCGCTGGCACTGGGTCACGCGGCGAAGCGGCCGGGGATCGGTACACAAATATCGAAGGGGCTGTTGGCACCGACCATAATGATGTGTTCATCGCGTCAGGTGCAGGTATTCAGTATTTTGCAGGTGGGGCTGGTAACGATACCTTCCACTTGGACGAACATTGGAGTGAGAATAATGTCGCCGTTATCTGGGGCGGTGCCGGTCAGGATACCATCACAGGAACCGATGAGGGCATTGTCGCTGTGACCGTTGAAGGTCTGACGGAAGACAATTTTCACTTGTTCGATGTCGCGGAACTTGGTTTTTCGGATGCGCAGCTCGCAGCAATCGATGCGATTGTTTTGAATCCTGAGGCAAGTGACATCTTCAAGTCTAAAGATCGGCCAGACAGCGGAAGTGTGCCTGAATACACAATAAAGACAGGTACTCAGTCCTACACATATACAATAGAATATACTCCATGGATCAATATCATTGCAGATCCAAATGACGAGGATGAAGGTAACACTATTTTAGAAGCCGCCCCTCCAGAAATTGCCTTCTCAAATACGCGAACCGTATCAGTCGCAACTAAAACCGGGGACGATGATAGAGCTCAAGTCGGAGTAATAAATACAGACCTCTTCGGTGACGTTTTTGCCACAATGGGCGGCTCATGTCACTTTAAAAGTGCAGAGAGTGGTTCAGGTGGTAGCCTGGTTACGTATACAGAAGAATTATACTACGATGGAGCTCTTCAAAGTTCCAGCACTGCTAAATTTTATGTTGCATTACGGTATTGGAACCATGACAGTGTATGGGATCCCATAGAAATGGAGGTAATTCGAGAGTATTCTGCATCATTCTCTGGGGCAGCAAGTGCCAACAATTCTACACCACGGGACTGGTTTGTTGTTGGCGGAGTGTTTAGTGGTACCAGCTTGATTGCTGATGGCTCTTATACAGTCACAATGCCGGATATCGAAACGGGTTTCAGCAGTACCGCAAATCTCACCTTTGCAACGAATTCTACCAATAGTTCCAGCAGTTCTGTCGCCTCCACAATGGCGCAACTCGATCAGGGAAATGACGCATTTATCTTTGCTGAGAGTAATGCAGATGACGCTATTGATCTGAGTGGCTTGCCCGGCATCGACAATTATCAGGACTTAATGACCAATCACGTAAGTGAAACAGCAGAGGGTGTTGCCGTCGACGATTTAGCCGGGACGACACTGATGTTAGAAGGCCTGACACTCGAAGATCTAAAGGAAAGCGATTTTGCCTTCGCGTGATCAGGATAGGTGCAATAATCTGCGCTGATACACAGGAAACAGTTGGGCACCTTCGGGTGCCCTCCTTGTTTGCACGGATCTCAGCTTTCGGAAAGCACCCAGCATTGTAGGTGGTTCGGCCCAATGTCAATTTTGGGCCGCAAGGTGCTTAGTTCATGTTTTGGCCTTCTTAGCCCGTGCGGCGCCGCTGCGCTTTCCCAGTTCAGACATCACTTGGCGGATCATCTCTTGTTTTGGCAACTCAGCGACGGTTTCAGTAGTTTGACAGCGGGGGCTATCATCATCAATATTTTCATTGTCACTTGAGCATGAAGTGCGAGCATCGACCAAAACGTTTTGCCCAGCTGAATGGTCTCCATTCTCAGTCTCTGTGTCGATGTTATCATCCTTTAGTAATTTGAAGAGTGCGATACCAACCAAGCTGATACAAACAACTGGACCCAAGACCGGTACCAATACGGACGGTACTAAAATAGCCAATCCTGCTCTTTCCATATACTTGTTCCTTCTAAGTTCACCTCAGATCAAATTGCGAGGTTTTCGACTTTTAAGCAGCGATTTGAAGGCTGCTTGAACCGTTCAGATGAACGGTTCCTTGCTCACAATAGCACGCAGATTCGCGGTTACGTCAGGGCAGTTTAGATGGTCAGTACATTTCTGGCCGGTCAGCGTAGTGCAGCGTTACAACACTTGGAATTTCAATCATGCTGCTTCCGTATTGCTTCCGGATGACAGGACGCCCAAAATTCAACACGCAGAGTATATCTTAACCTACTGTTATAAAATGTAAAAGTGGTGAGCCGTACAGGATTCGAACCTGTGACCCACTGATTAAAAGTCAGTTGCTCTACCAACTGAGCTAACGGCCCACTTCATATCGCGTAACTCAGACACAGTCCCGAGTCATTACGAGACGCCTAATTAGGTGGGGGTCGTCCGGCGGTCAACCCTAAAATGGGCGCTTTTCGTCGCCATTGCTTTCAAAAACAGGATCAGCGCGTTATATGCCAGCACATGATGGACAATGCGACTCGGGCAGGCCTGCCATTCATGAAAATGCATGGGCTGGGCAATGATTTCGTGGTGATTGATGCGCGTGAGAACGATGATGTTATCACGGCCGATCTGGCACGCGCTGTGGCTGACCGGCACCGGGGTGTTGGCTTTGACCAGCTTGCCGTGATTGGGCGATCTGAAAAGGCTGATCTGCGACTGGTGTTCTTCAATGCGGATGGGTCACTGTCGGCCGCCTGTGGTAACGCAACACGCTGCATTGCGCGGCGCGAGATGGATTTGCGCGGCCGTTCGCATCTGACCATAGAAACGGATCATGGCGTTCTTGCAGCCGAGGATGCTGGCGATGGCTTGACTCGCGTCAACATGGGGCATCCGCAGACGAATTGGGAAGATATTCCGCTGTCTCAGCCCATGGATACCCTGAAGCTGCCAATGGACGGCGACCCGGTCGCCACAGGTATGGGCAATCCGCATTGTACTTTTTTTGTCGATGATGTTGCCGCGATTGACCTTAACGTTTTTGGCCTCGAATACGAAACACATCCGCTTTTTCCTAAACGAACCAATGTCCAGATCGTTCAGCGCATCGGGTCGGATCACCTGCGTATGCGGGTCTGGGAACGGGGGACGGGCATCACTCTGGCCTCGGGCTCATCGTCCTGCGCGGTGGCCGTAGCGGCGGCGCGGCGGGGTCTGACCAGCCGGACTGTGCGGATTGATCTGGATGGAGGCCAGATCGATATCGACTGGCGCGATGATGGGGTCTGGATGACCGGACCGACGATGCATGTGTTCGACGGTGTGCTGACGGCCGGTTTTCTGGACAGTCTGCCATGACCACAAGACCGCCCGTTTTTTCCAACCACGGCTGTCGTCTGAACGCCTATGAGACCGAGGCGATGAAGGAACTTGCCAGCGCGTCCGGTCTGGAAAACGCCGTGATTGTCAATACTTGCGCCGTCACCGCCGAGGCCGTGCGCAAAGCCCGCCAGGATATCCGCAAGCTGCGGCGCGCCCACCCGGATGCCAAGCTGATCGTCACCGGTTGTGCGGCACAGACTGAACCGGCACGCTTTGCCGAGATGGCCGAGGTGGACGTCGTCGTTGGTAATAGCGAAAAGATGCAGCCCGACACCTGGGCGGATCTTGCGGCTGATTTCATTGGCGAGACCGAGGCGGTTCAGGTCAATGACATCATGTCCGTAACCGAGACAGCCGGTCACCTGATTGACGGTTTTGGCACCCGGTCACGTGCCTATGTGCAGGTTCAGAACGGCTGTGACCACCGCTGCACCTTTTGCATTATTCCCTACGGCCGTGGCAACTCGCGGTCGGTTCCGGCAGGTGTAGTGGTGGATCAGATCAAACGCCTTGTAGATCGCGGGTATAATGAGGTCGTGCTGACCGGGGTCGACATGACCAGTTGGGGCGCCGATTTGCCGATGCAGCCCAAGCTGGGGGATCTGGTGATGCGGATCCTCAGGCTGGTGCCCGATTTGCCGCGTCTGCGGATCAGTTCGATTGACTCGATCGAGGTGGATGAGGCGTTGATGGAAGCGGTTGCAACCGAACCGCGCCTGATGCCACACCTGCATCTGTCACTGCAGGCGGGCGACGATATGATCCTGAAACGCATGAAGCGCCGCCACCTGCGGGACGATGCAATTCGGTTTTGTGAAGACGCCCGCAAGCTGCGGCCCGACATGACCTATGGCGCTGATATTATTGCAGGTTTCCCTACTGAAACAGATGCGATGTTCGAAAATTCGTTAAAGCTGGTTGAGGAATGCGATCTGACGTGGCTGCATGTTTTCCCCTATTCCATCCGGCCGGGGACGCCTGCAGCAAAGATGCCTCAGGTCGATGGAAACACGATCAAGGACCGTGCGCGACGGTTGCGGATGTCGGGCGAGGCGCAGGTTGAAAAGCATCTGAAAGCGCAGGTCAGTCAGATGCATCAGGTTCTGATGGAGAACCCTCATATGGGCCGCACGCCTCAGTTCGCCGAGGTGCATTTTGACGCCCCGCAGCCCGAGGGCCAGATCGTGCCAGTGCAAATCAAGCGCTACGTGGAAGGCGAACTGCGCGCATGATCGATGCGACGCAGTCGTCCCTGCCGGTGCTGTATTCATTCCGGCGGTGCCCCTATGCCATGCGCGCGCGGCTGGCGGTTCAGTCGGCGGGCATAAAATGCGAACTGCGCGAAATCCTGTTGCGCGATAAGGCCCCGGAATTTCTGGAAAAATCACCAAGCGCGACGGTGCCCTGCCTTGATTTGGGGGACAGGGTGATCGATGAAAGTCTGGACATCATGCTGTGGGCGCTTGGGGAAAACGACCCGGAAAACTTGTTGAGGATGCCGCAAGACGGATTTGACCTTATTGCCGAAAGCGACGGGCCGTTCAAAACCGCCCTTGACCGCTACAAATACAGCACCCGGTATGGCAGCGACGCGCTGGACGAACGCGCCACGGGGGCAGAATTTCTTTTTGAAATCAATGGGATGCTGGCTGATCAGCCTTATCTTTACGGCACCAGCCCGACGCTCGCTGATATGGCGATTGCCCCGTTTGTCCGTCAATTTGCGAATACGGATAAAGGCTGGTTTGACGATCAGCCGTGGTTGGCGCTGCGGGATTGGCTGGATCGCTTTATAAATTCTCAGCAATTTCAAAGTATTATGCAGAAGTATCCCGTCTGGAAAGCGGGTGATGACATAACGATTTTCCCATAGCATGGACAGACACCGCCCGACTGCCTACATTAAGGTTAGGAGGACTTGGATATGGCCCTACCCCTTGCACCGATTGCCAGCTATGGCCTGCTGATTGCAGCGACATATGTTATGGCGCGCAACTTTCCGAAATTGCCGCGAAATCAAAGGGTTGAAGATGCCCTGGACGTCGTCGACGAAGGCATCGGACTGGCGCGGGATGAGGATCAGGTAAATGCCTCAGGGCGGATCAAGCGCCGTTATTTTCCGACCGGTCAGGCCCTGGGGTTTGAGATTGACGCAGCCTTTCTGGCGCGGCTTCGGATCAAACGGATCGAAAAAGAATGAAATTATTGCTGGCGGGGCCATCGCCCTTTGTGCGTAAGGTGTTGGTTTTATTACATGAAACCGGCCAAATGGGGGATGTTGAGCTGCAGAAGGTTGCGGCCAATCCGGCCGATCCTGACCCCAATCTGACGGCTGTCAATCCGATCGGCAAAATCCCGGCTTTGGTGCGCGACGATGGGCCTGCGATCTATGACAGTCGCGTCATTTGCCGCTATCTGGACGCGCGGGTGCATGCGGGGCTTTATCCTGAAACCCATCTTTGGGAAACGCTGACGCTGGAAGCGACGGCAGATGCCATCATGGAGGCCGCCGTTCTGATGGTCTATGAAAAGCGTTTCCGCCCCGAAAAAATCCAGTCAGAAGAATGGCTTGAGGCGCAGTGGGCGAAAGTGTCACGCGCTGTGTCGGTGGTGAATACCCGCTGGATGAGCCATCTTTCCGGGTCGCTGGATGCCGCCCATATCGCGATTGCCTGCGCCTTGGCCTATCTGGATTTTCGGCACGATGACCGCAGCTGGCGGCATGGGAATGATGCGCTGACCGACTGGTACGCGCGTTTTGCCGACCGGGACAGCATGAAAGCCACAACAGCAGAAAAACTGGACACGCTTGTCAGTTAAAGAACCGTTCGCACCCCAAGCGATGCGTCGCGTTTGCGACAATTTGTACGTTTCGTACACAGGTTTTGTACGATCAAGACTCAGATTTGTACGATTAAATGCGTGCTTTTTGTACAAAACTTGGGCTGTCAATGCGGACGGTGATGATGTCGTCTGTTAAGATTGTTCGGGGTGTTAAGATATATTGATATTCTGTAAATTCATCTGAAAACAATCGCAGTTTTCCTGAGGTCCCGGATCAAGTCCGGGACGGCGGACGACACTTTAGCGCCGTTTTGCGCGCAGCGTTGGTTCGGCCTGTGTCGGGTCTTCGGGCCAGGGGTGTTTGGGGTAACGGCCGCGCATATCTTTGCGCACGTCGGCATAGCTGCTGGCCCAGAACCCCGGCAGGTCCATCGTCACCTGAACGGGGCGCTGCGCGGGTGACAGAAGGCTGATGCGCAGGGGCTGCCCTGCAACAATCGGGTGCTGCGTGACGCCAAACATTTCCTGTAGACGGACCTGGATCGTTGGATGGTCACTACCATAGTCAATGGGCACCCGGCGCCCCATGGGCGTTTCAAAATGAGCCGGTGCCAATGCATCAACCTGTTGGTGCTGGTCCCACGTCAACCGCCCGCGTAATACATCGGTCGCATCGAAACGATCCCAATCCTCGGCCGTTCGTACGCCTGTCAGATGCGGCAACAGCCAGTCCGCAAGGTCGTCCAGCAACCCTTCATCCGAACAGTCGGGCACACCGACACCCGATGCCCGCACCAGTTCGACCCGCGCCTGAAAACGCCGCGCGGCATCGCCTAGACGCAAGCCCAACTGCCGGACACCGTCCAGCATGGCCAGGGCAACTGCATCGTCAGGCGCGTCTTTCCAGATGCGATCATTCAGCGCCACTGCGCCAAACCGTTCCTGCTGACGGGCGACAACGCGGCGGTCACGGCGCGACCATTCGCAGACATCAGTCCAGACAATCTGATCGGCAAAAAGATCGCGCAGTTCGACCTCGGATATGGCAATCGCCTGTCTGATCCTGGCCTCTTTCGGGTCACCATCCAGATCGGTCGCTACGATCAGACGCTGCGTGGCCAAAGGATCGGCGGCATCCAAAACCGCGCCTTTTCCGCCAGACAGAATGAAGCGCGGCTGATCCCCTTTGCGCCGCAGACCGATCCGGTCGGGATAGGCCAAAGCCGCCATCGCAGCGGGGCCAAGGCCCGCGTTATGATCGACCATCTGGCGCAGGCGTTTTGCCTCTTGCCGGATGCGGTCCAGCGTCGCGGGACTGGCCGACGCGGGCGCATCTTTACCGTTTTTCAGCGCCTTCAAACGCAGTGTCAGATCAGCATCGGTCCCCCGCAAAGGATCACGATCCGCCAGCAAAGCCGCCAGCGGCGCGGCGGACTGTCCGGCCGTCACCAGCATATGCCCAAGCCGTGGGTGCAGGGGCAGCGCGGCCAGGGCGCGACCGTGGTTGGTGATACGATTGTCTTTCAGGGCATTCAGCATGTGCAGCAGCGCCGTTGCCTCGGCCCAAGTGCCCGCAGGGGGCGGCGTCAGAAACGCCAAATCATCGGGCGCGGCACCCCACAGCGCCAATTCCAACGCCAGACCTGACAGATCAGCGGCCTCAATTTCGGCCGGTGGAAAGGGGTGCAGCCCACCGTCCTGCCCCTTGGTCCAAAGCCTGAAACACGTGCCCGGCGCAAGACGCCCGGCCCGACCGGTGCGCTGAGTGGCCTCGGCCCGGGTAACAGGTTCAGTGACCAGCCGCGACATGCCCGATGACGGATCAAACCGCGCGCGCCGGGATTTGCCGCCGTCGACAACAACGGTAATGCCATCGATGGTCAGCGAGGTTTCGGCGATCGACGTGGCCAGCACGACCTTACGACCCGTCTTCACCGGGGCAATGGCAGCGCGTTGGGCCTGAAACGCCATCGCGCCGAACAGGGGGTGAATCTGGCAATCATCGGGCAGACGCCCCTGCAACGCGACCTGTGTTCTGCGAATTTCCCCTTCGCCCGGTAAAAAGGCCAGGATACTGCCGTCGGTTTCATGGGCCGCTTGCGTGATCAGGTCCGCCATGGCCGCCTCAAAACACGTGGTCTTGGGGACGGGCCGGTCCAGCCAGCGGATATCGACGGGAAACGCGCGGCCCTGCGATGTGATAATGGGCGCGTCCAGCATTCTGGCCACTGGCTCTGCGTCCAGCGTGGCCGACATCACAAGGATGATCAGATCGTCGCGCAGGGCCTCGCGCACCTCATGACACAGCGCCAGACCAAGATCGGCATTCAGGGATCGTTCGTGGAATTCATCAAAGATCACAGCGCCGATCCCGGTCAGTTCGGGATCGTTTTGCAGCATACGGGTCAGAATGCCTTCGGTGACGACCTCGATCCGGGTGTCTTTCGACACGCGGGTTTCGCCACGCATACGGTAACCCACGGTTTGCCCCACCTTTTCACCCAGTGTATGCGCCATGCGTTCGGCGGCGGCCCGCGTGGCCAGACGGCGCGGTTCCAGCATAATGATCCGCCCTTGGGTCAGGCCCGCCTGCAGCAGCGCCAAGGGCACGCGCGTGGTTTTCCCCGCCCCCGGCGGTGCCTGCAAAACGGCGCACCCCTGCTGTTTCAGGGCATCGGTCAGATCAGGCAGGATCGCTTCAATCGGCAGGGTCATGACAACGCGTTATGCGGCAGGCGCGCGCCCATGGCTAGGGGGCTTGATCCGGATCAAAGCCCGCGCGTCACGTGTGCCATAGGTTTGCTGAAAAAAGGAGGACACGCCATGGGCACACTTGAGGATCGCAAGCAACAACTGCTGGCCCGCCGGGCGGAACTGGTTCAGCGCGGCGATGAGGTGGAGGAAGAGTTGGACTCACACAACTCCCAAGACTGGGAAGAACGGGCGGTTGAGCGTGAAACTGATGAGGTGCTGGAGCAGATGGGCAACTCTGCGGGCGACGAAATCATCCGCATTGATGCCGCGTTAAAGCGGATGGACGAGGGCGAATATGGCTTTTGCACGGTCTGCGGGGCTGAAATCAGCCAGGAACGGCTGGATGTTGTCCCCTTTACCCCGTTTTGCCGCAAATGCGCTGCAGCGGTCTAAAAGATCACTTCCTGCGGTGGTGTTCATCCAGCCGCGGGAAAATCTCGACAAAGTTACAGGGGCGGTGACGGTAATCCAGTTGCTTGGCCAGAATTTCATCCCAGGCATCCTTGCAGGCGCCGGGGCTGCCGGGCAGAGCGAACAGATATGTGCCATTGGCCACCCCGCCCGTCGCACGGCTTTGCACGGCGGACGTCCCGATCTTGTTCATCGAGACAATCGTGAACACCGTGCCAAAGGCGTCGATTTCCTTTTCATAAACATCCCGGTGCGCCTCGACAGTCACATCACGACCGGTCAGGCCGGTGCCCCCGGTCGATATCACAACATCAATCTCCGGATCAGCGCACCAGGCGCGTAGCTGAGCCGCGATCTGATCCCGCTCATCCGGCAGGATCTGACGCGCGGCCACAGTGTGCCCCGCCCCTTCGATCCGATCGACCAGCGTCTGACCCGACCGATCCTGATCCAACAACCGCGTGTCCGACACCGTCAGAACCGCGATTCGAACCGGAATAAACTCCATGCTTTCATCTATGCGGGACATCCGACCTCCTTCATACGAACTGCGCGGCGACATGGCCCGAGACCGCTGCAACAACTGTCATTTTATCGCAGGCATAGAGGCCAGCAGAATTAAACGAATTATATTCGATGATCTTATAGCTTATCCGGTTGTCCTGCAGGCACTCTGCGATGTCTGCAACAAAAACGGGCAAAGGGGCATAGTGCGTAACGGCCGCCTGCAGTGCTTGAACGACATCAGCAGGTGCACCCGGTTGGCGGTCATTTTCGCCGTGATTGGCATATTGCGAAATGGCCGCGATCTGGCCGTCGACGATAACGCTGCGCCATTCCCGTCCGATCTTTTGAACGGGGGCAACAACCACAGGATAGACGCTTTCTGCAAAATAATCTGCGTCGTGCAGGCGGGTCAGCCAGCTTTCGACTTCGTCCAGTGTCATCACCTGCCCCGGAAACGCCTTGCCTTCGCTATCAGGGCGCAGAAAAGCGCGGTGCATCCCATGGTTGCGCATATGGTCAGCGATATCAGTATGCGGAACGACGGCGGCCCCGGTATTCAGGGCATGGGTCCCATGATGGCCAAGAACCGCGCTTTGGTTCAGACAATCGCCGTCCCACCCAGCGGGCGCCCAACCTTGATGACGGGCGACGTTCAACAGCCCCTCGGACCCGTAAACAACAACCGGGCCGTTAAGGTGCGGAATGGGACCGTCCGGTTCATGGGCAAATGGCACGACGTTCATGATCTCAAGTCTATGATCATGCGCAAGGACCGCCTGACGCAGCCCTTGGAAATCATCCGGTTTTATAGACTTTTCCTGAAGCACCCAGGTGATCTGACTCATACCTCAAACCAATTCACCTTGGGACCCAGGTTGTGGACGGTGGTTTCGCCAATCTTGCCCGATTTTCCCCAGCTGTCGTGGATATGGCCGCAAAACACCAGCTTGGGCTGCACGCGTTCGACCGCGGAATGAACTGCGGTTGACCCAACGGATAGTCCTGCCGAGGTCTTGTCTGCGATGCCCTTGGGTGGGGAATGTGTAATCAGGATGTCTGCGCTGTCACAGGTGTCCAACATCGCCTCGGCGGCGTCTTCGCTCAGGTCGCAGGACCATGATCCGAAGGGCGTGACCGGGATCGCATAGCCGATGCCAAAGATCGCGATGCCGTCGATTGCGGTGCCCTCACCATGCAAAACCGTCATGCCGTCCAGCGCTGCATCGCGCAGTTCATCGGCGCTTTCGGCGTTGCCGGGAACCGCGACAAAGGGGCGTTTAATGCCGCCTAAAAGTTCCATCGCTTCGTCCAGACCCATGCGGTGATTGCAGAAATCGCCTGCCCCGATCACCAGGTCAGCTTCTGCACTGGCAGACACCAGATCACGGGCGCGGTTTGCGGCAAGATGCAGGTCGGAAAACGCGAGTATCTTCATGCGGTCAGCCTTTTTTGCAGCATCAACAGATCGTGCCACGCTTCGCGCTTTTTTTCGGGGCTGCGCAACAGATAGGCGGGGTGGAACATGGGCAGGACGGGCTTGCCCACGGCTTCGGTCCATTGGCCGCGCAGACGGGTGATGCCCTTGCGCCCCAGCATCGCCTGACACGAGATATTGCCCATCAGGACAATCACATCGGGATCGATCAGTTCGACATGCTTTTTCACGAACGGCAGCATCATCGCGATTTCTTCGGGTTTGGGGTCACGGTTCTGCGGCGGGCGCCAGGGCAGGACATTGGCGATATAGACTGAGGCCGTCGCATCCGGCGTTTCGCGCCAGATCTGGATGGCGGCCAGCATTTTGTCCAGCAGCTGCCCGGCCTTACCAACGAAGGGGCGACCCTGAAGATCCTCATCCCGCCCCGGGGCCTCGCCAATGATCATCAGGCGCGCGGCGGGGTTGCCATCACTGAAAACCAGGTTTTTGGCACCTTTTTTCAGCTCGCAATATTCAAAGGCGGCGATGGCTGCCTGAAGCCCGTCCAGATCGCTGGCCGCATCGGCCGCCGCTTGTGCCACCGCAACAGGATCAACTTCGTCCAATAGCGGCTTCTGAACCGAGATCGGCTTTGGTTTCGGCTTTTGCGCAGGCACGTCGTATCGGTTGATAGGCGTTTCCGATATCGCCTCGGTCGCGCCCATTTCAACCTGCCAATCCAGCAAGGCTTTCGCTGTATGAAAATCCATGTCTTCCACGTGCCAAAGCTAGGGCCGGAACGTGCAAAGGTAAACACTTTCTGAATTACGTAGTGCAGTTCAACTGAATATCAGACGGTTCCAACCATTTCGCGAATACTTAAACCTATGTCGATTAGAAGCCGCTAGATTGCCGAATGCTGCGCGGCGGATGAATGTCTGTGTTGGTGCTTCTACGACTGTCCGAGCTTCGCCAGTCTTTTTTCAAAGTTCTTCTGCGCGCGCGTGTGCGCATCTGCCATCAACGCGGTGCATTTATCCCAGGTCTCGTTTGATGGATTAAGCACGGACAGCCATGACATCCATCCATAAACCGGGTGTGGCGTCAGTTGGTCTTTTGCGGTGAAATCCCACCCGCCATCGACGATACCGCCCTTACCCGGTCGGGGCGGCGGCGGGCCGAACAGCTTGAAATACGCACCCTTGCTGACGCCCATATTCAAGCGCCAAACGCCGTCCCGATCCAGGCTAGAGGCTTTGTCATTCTCGCCATCCTTCTGCTTGATCGTGGCGAAATATGTCCCCCGCTCAAACACATGGCCGGGGTTATAGAAATATGAGGTCTCGCCCCAGGCGTCTTTGGCAAAAACGCCGTTAAGCTCTTTCGTAATGAACTCATGCACCGTCTCGATCCGGGTCCATTTGGTCTGCAACATGTTTCAGGTAATCCTCGATTGTCTTGCCCGCTTCTGGCTGAAAACGTGCTCCGGTCGGCTCGCAGCTTTGCATCCGATCGATCCGAAACGCCCGGAAATCTTGGCGTAGCTCGCACCATGCCGAGCAGGTCCAGACGCGGCCCCAGTATTCGGTCTGCAGCGGGCGGATCACGCGGGTCGAATTCCGATCATCCAGCGACCGATACGCGATCCGAAGCTTGAGACCCTCGCGGATCGCCCGGCGGATCAGCGGCATATGCCTGAAGCCATCGCGCGCGCGTTCGAACGCATAGACACCGAAGCCCCATGACTTCGGGGCCTGGCGCCGGTTCGACGCGTGCTCTCCTACCTTGCGCATCACGGCACGCGCAGCGGCTTGCAGGTCTTCGTCGGCGGCCTCTTGCACGATGGCCATGCCAAGGGTCAGCGCCTCCAGCTCAGTCAGCGACAAGGCCATGGGCGGAAGAAAGACCGCTTCGCGCAGCAAATAGCCAACCCCGCGTTCCCCCTCTATCGGGACGCCGGACGCGACCAGCGTGTCGATGTCCCGGTAGATGGTGCGAATGGAAACCTCGAGCGCATCCGCGATGTCGCGGGCAAGGTGGAGCCGCCCGTCCCGGACGATCTCCACGATTTCCGCAAGTCGCGCGCTGCGCTGCATCGACCGGTCAGTTGAGGGCCACTTCCAGCTCGGAATGCATGAGCTGGACAGTCGGTCCGTTGATGGCGGCAAGGAAATCGGCGTTCCCGGGTACTTTGCCAATCTCGGCCGCGGCGGCCTTTGCGGCGTTCATGTTGTCCCACTGGATATGTTCGATCCATGTTCCGTCTTCTGTGCAGGACAGCCGACGGTGGACAAAGCCGGGACGGGCTTCGACCCATGAACTCATCCCCTTGGCAGCCGTAACAAAGTCTTCGCGGCTTACACCCTCATTCAGCTTGAAGGTGACGGTTTCGATAACGGTCTTGGACATTGGATGCTCCTGTTTGTCTTGGTACGCGATCCGTCCCTGTTAATCCATACCAACTGCCAAAATATGTCAGTTGAGATCGCCCATTTAAAGCGTGGCGTAGAATGCGGATACTGATCCTAACACTGCATAGGTTCGGTTGGACCGCACAGCTGACATTTCGTCAGAACTGCATGAGGCTTTGCTTTGTGGCATTACATAAATTCTAAAATCTCGGCAGATAGCGAATGGGGATCGCGCGCCTCCTTGCGAAAGTGCTCTGTTGCAGAGTTTCCATTGGTTCCTTTATAGAACACCCAACACATCAAGGGGATGCAATGAACTGGCGGGCCAAACATCTTTTGGGGATCGAACATCTGGGCCCCGACGAAATCACCACCCTGCTGGATCTGGCCGATCAGTATGTGTCGCTGAACCGCCAACAGATCAAGCACCGCGATACTTTGGCCGGGCTGACGCAGATCAATATGTTCTTCGAAAATTCGACCCGCACGCAGGCCAGTTTCGAACTGGCAGGCAAGCGTCTGGGGGCCGATGTGATGAATATGGCGATGCAGGCGTCCTCGATCAAAAAGGGCGAGACGCTGATTGATACGGCCATGACGCTGAACGCGATGCATCCCGATCTGCTGGTCGTGCGGCACCCGCATTCAGGTGCGGTGAACCTGCTGGCCGATAAGGTGAACTGCGCGGTGTTGAACGCAGGCGACGGACGTCACGAACACCCGACACAGGCGCTGCTGGATGCACTGACGATCCGCCGGGCCAAGGGGCGGCTGCACCGGCTGAGCATCGCGATTTGCGGTGACATCGCCCATTCCCGCGTGGCGCGATCGAATATCCTGCTGCTGGGCAAGATGGAAAACCGTATCCGCCTGATCGGCCCGCCCACGCTGATGCCCTCGCAGGTGGCTGAGTTCGGGGTCGAAGTGTTCGAAGACATGCGCGAAGGCCTGCAGGACGTCGATGTCGTCATGATGCTGCGGCTTCAGCGCGAACGGATGGACGGCGGGTTTATCCCGAGCGAGCGGGAATACTATCACCGCTACGGCCTTGATGCGGAAAAACTGGCCTACGCCAAACCCGATGCCATCGTCATGCACCCTGGGCCCATGAATCGCGGGGTCGAAATTGACGGGACACTTGCCGACGACATCAACCGCAGTGTGATCCAGGAACAGGTCGAAATGGGCGTCGCCGTCCGCATGGCCGCGATGGAACTATTGATCCAGGCGCGCCAGCCGAAGGGTGTTTTGGTTTGATTGATATTGGGGCTTGAGATACCAGCATCGCGTACTTAGATCATCGATGGATATCCAAGCTATATCCAGGATTTTGTTAGGTGATCTTTCATGCCAAAAACATGGAAACTTGATCTTCAGGATGATGAAGAAGTGCTTTGGCGTGGGCATCCTGGCTATAATTTCGATCAGCGTAAACTGTTCAAGTTTACCTCAGTTTTTGGATTAGGTATTATTGCAGTAACTATATATGCACTTTTAGTAGATGAGCGTTTTTCTACGACAGACGGATTGTTTGCTGGGTTATTTTTTATTTCAATCGGTCTTCTATTTGTATTTGGTCCGGCAGTCATTGATTTTAAACAGCGCAGAAAAACAAGCTATCTTTTGACTAATCGGCGAGCTTTTATTGGCTTTATAAATCTGTTCGGCGACCCTATTCTTAAAGTCTACCATATTAACCAAGATACAGAACTCAAACTTGTCGGCCGTAAAGAACTATCAGTCTATTTTGCAGTAGATACGCACAAGGGACGCCATTCCGGACTTGGATACAATGTCACGTTTCCAGTCGGTTTTGAATTCATCAAAGATGCTCGTAAAGTTTTCAATCTCATGCAGGCCATTCAGCGTACGAATTGTGACTAAAGGCTCTTTGAAATCCTATGTGGATTAGTTCAGCTTATCTAAGCTGCTGTAGCAACTCCAACGATGCATAGCCATCGGGCACCAGGCCTTTTGACCTTTGAAACGCACGGATGGCAGAGATGGTGTTTGGGCCAATGCGGCCATCGACGCCCTGGGTGCTAAAGCCCGCGCGTGTCAGCCGTTCTTGCAGTTCGCGGCGTTCGGCGCGGGTCAGGGCGCGGTCATCTGTGGGCCAGCTGGCCTGAATGGCGGGGCGGCCTTTGAGGCGGTCGCTTAGGTGGCCCACCCCAATCACATAGGCGTCGGCGGAGTTATAGCGTTCGATGACCTCAAAATTCTTGAAAATCATGAACGCCGCGCCCTGCGCCCCAGCGGGCAACAGGATTGAAGCCTGACCATAGTTGGGCACCGGTTTGCCATCCAAACCGACAACACCCAGTCGCCCCCACTGGGCGGGCGATTTCTTGGTCCGGCGATTGGCTTGCGCATAGTTGAAACCGCGGGGCAGCTTGACCTCGACCCCCCAGGGGCGATCCTTCTGCCAGCCAAAATTCGCCAGATAAGCGGCGGTCGACGCAAGTGCATCCGTGGGGTCTTCGGACCAGATATCGCGCTTACCATCACCGCGGAAATCAACGGCATAGGCCAGATAGGATGTCGGAATAAACTGCGTGTGCCCCATGGCACCGGCCCAACTGCCGGTCATGTTACGCGCATCGGTATCGCCATTCTGGATGATTTTCAGCGCGGCAATCAGTTGTTCTTCAAAAAACGCGCCCCGCCGCCCGTCAAAAGCCAGCGTCGCCAGCGCCTCTATAATCGGGGTGTCACCGCGAAAACTGCCATAGGCGCTTTCCAGGCCCCAGACGGCGACGACGACCTCTTTATCAACGCCATAGCGCGCTTCAATCTGATCCAGAACACGGGCATGTTTGCGCAAGGCCTCGCGCCCGTTGCGGATGCGGGTCTGGGATACGGCGGTTTCAAGATACTGCCAGATTGTCTTGGTAAACTCTGCCTGATTGCGGTCACGGCTTATGACGTCGGTGTTGTAACTGACACCCTGAAAAGCTGCATCAAGCGTGCTTTGCGAAATACCCTGCCCTCGGGCGCGGCGTTTGAACTGGTCAATCCAGCGCTGGAACGCCCGGTTTGAGGTCGACAGCTGCACCTGCTGATCCTGACGTGACGCCACCAGATCGGGCCGTAACTGCGGGCGCAGCGATGAGCCGCCCAGAAACCGCACCGGTTCATAGGATGGCTGCACAACCCGTGCCTCGGGCCGGATCGATCGATCCGGTGCGTTTGCCAAAGTAACCGCGGGCACCAGCATCATTGCCAGTGCGAAGGCTTTTCCCCAAGACGCTATCATTGCCTGCTCATCTGCTTTGTCTATTTGGACAAGCATACCGCGAAAATACCCGCAGGCAAAGGGATCATGTGCTTTGCTGCGCGGTTTTGTGATCGATACCCTGCGCCTGTCACAGAAAGGCCGCCATGTGGAAGGCGGCCTGTTCGGCTTTGCGTCCATGGGTCTGGCTGACAGGACAAGCCGCGCGGACGATGCAGCCTGTTTCCCGGCATGTGTGACCGGGGCCCGAGACGTAGGCTTTGCAGGCTGGCACGTCGTATCCATCCTTGGTCAATGCGCCAACCGGACAGGCCGTCAGGCAGGGTTTATCCCGGCAGGTTTCACAGGGTTGTTTGTGTGCGGGCGGCAGAGGCAACTGGTCTTTTAATGCCAGCGCGCCACGGTATGACACCCAGAGACCCGCAGTGTCATGCACTAACAAGTGCACAGGTGACGCCCATGCCCGCCCGGTGCGTTTGGCCCATGTGATGAATGGGTGGAAGGGCGGCCCGCCAAAGGGAAAGAACGCCTTGGCCCCCAGATCGCAGGCCATGGTGCCAATGATGCGCCGCGACCATCGGTCCAAAGGATCGGCACCGTCATCGGCGTATTCCACCGATGTCGCAAAAATCGACCAGAAATCCGGTTCATGTGGCCCCAGCATGACCAAAGTGCCCGGATCATGGGGTACTTGATCGTCCGGGGTCGGATGAAACGCGCCCAAAACGGTCAAACCCCGCGCCCGTGCAAGGCTGTCGATCTGATCCACCGTCATTTGCGGCGAAACGGCAAAGCCAGGCTCCACCCCAGGGTCGAGGGCCGATCATCCTGCCATTCCAGCCCGACGGTCATATCGTCATGACCCTGCAGCGGTTGCGGACGATAGGTGCGAAACAGCCTGTCCCACCAGCTAAGCGCGAACCCATAGTTGCTGTCATGTTCGACCCGGTCCACGGAATGGTGCACGCGGTGCATATCGGGCGTCACCAGAACCAGCCGCAGCGCGCGGTCCAGCCAAAGGGGCAGCCTTAGGTTGGCGTGGTTGAACATGGCAGTGCCGTTTAACAAGATCTCGAACGCCACAACGGCCCAGGCAACTGGCCCCAACAGATAGACCAGCCCGATTTTCAGCACCATCGACAGGGCGATTTCGACCGGATGAAACCGGATGGCGGTCGTCACATCCATATCGCGGTCGGCATGGTGCACGCGGTGGATGCGCCACAGGAACGGCACCTTATGGGTGATCAGATGCTGCGCCCAGATGGCGAAATCCAGGATCAGGATGGTCGCGATGACCTCGACCACCAGGGGCAGATCAATCTGGTTAAACAAACCCCATCCCAGCCGCTGCGCGTCGATGGCCGCGCCGACGGCCAACAGCGGCAAGGCTAATGCCAGCAGCCGCAGCGTAAGCGTGTCCAGCAGCACGATCGCCCAGTTTGTCATCCAGCGCCGCGATGTGCGGTCCCGTCGGGCGCGGCGCGGCAATAGGGTCTCAAGCAGTGCCAGAACGGCGAAAAGACCGATAAAGATACCCAGTCGAATGATAGCTTCGTTTTCCATGGACCAAAGCTATCGTGCCAGAGATCTGGCGCAAGGGCGGGCACAAAGACGTGATGAAATGTCGCCCGGCCTGCAAGCAGACAGATCCCGGTCGCAACCAAAGATTGACTCAAAATCGGTAAAAGGCGATAATTATGGGGCGATTATTTTATCGTTTGGCCCGCATTTTATTCCGTGGGCAACCCCTATTTTAAGGAACTACATTTGATGAAGGATACGATCCCCATGTTCAATCTAAGTGAATTTTCGAAATCCGTACGTGAGGCTTTTACGAAATCCTCAAACTTCTGGCCGACCTGCATTGATGAGGCGATCAAAAGCGGTGTGCGCGATGCCGACAAGCTGACCAATCTGGCGTTTTACATGCAACACAAAGACCGTATGCATGGCGATTTCGGCAAACCCATTGCCCGGACCGACCCAAGGTATCAGCGGTTGTCAGCAGAATGGAAAAGTTTTCGTAACGTGATCACGCCGCTGGTGCCGCAGGAACCGATGCTTGGTGGCAGCTAAAAAACATTCTGATAGTCGAGAACGCTTGGCTCAACTAACTCGCCCGGTGGAACCACCGGGCAGCGCCCGGCCCGCCCCCCCAAGGGCGGGCGCTTCTCGCCCACCCTCGGGCCGGTCGCTGCCCTTAGCTCTCATCAAACACATTTCAGATTTTAGGACGATGCTCTAAAAAACGTTTTGGTGACCGCAACTGGTCGAACGACCGTCTCGGGACTACCTACAGCCTGCAATGACGATGCAGGGGCAGATACACGCGCGCAGGCGCAACAGGCGGCTTTGGGCCGAATTCGTGGCCTTTTTCTGTGTCATCCCTTTGATCATCGCGGTGGCCTTCCCGCCAAGCGCACTGTTTCCGCTACTGTTTTCTTTCACAGCGCTTGGCATTGTTTTGCTGCACATCACGCCCGGCTTTGACTGGCGCAGCCTTTTGGTGCCGCGCCGGGTCGACTGGGGCGCGGTTTTGCTGATGTCGGGGGCGACGGCGCTGACGGCTTATATCGTCATGCAACTGACGGCGCCGGGCGATCTGTTCATTCTGGTCCGGCAAAACCCAGCATTGCTGATCATGATCGCGCTGCTTTACCCGGTACTCAGCGCCCTGCCGCAGGAACTGGTCTTTCGCCCTCTGTTTTTCCGCCGCTATGCCGAGATTCTGCCAGACGGGCACTGGCCGCCCATCATTCTGAACGCCACACTCTTTGCCTTTGCCCACCTGATGTATTGGAACTGGATCGTCATCGCCATGACATTTTTCGGCGGTCTGGCCTTTGCCTGGGCCTATCAGCACCGCGGCAGCTTTACGATGGCTGTGATCCTGCATTCACTCGCTGGCATCATCGTTTTTGCCTTCGGGCTGGGCATGTTTTTCTATTCTGGCAATGTGCAAAAGCCGTTCTAGGTGGAACCTTCACCGATGTGGGCGGTTAGGCCCTGACAGATAAGGAGTATCCGCCCATGACGCCCCAAGCCATCTTCTTCGGTGCCATTGGCACCTTGACCGAAACATCCGATCTGCAGCGACGCGCATTCAATATGGCGTTTCAGGACGCGGGTCTGGATTGGGTCTGGGACCAGCAGACCTATTTCAAACTGCTGCACAAACCCGGCGGTCAGGCCCGCATTGCCCGCTATGCCGAGGAAATGGGCGTCGATGTGGATGCAAGCGCGCTGCACCGGGCCAAGGTGTCATATTTCGCAGAACTGGCTGGGACCGAAGGGCTTTTGCCGCGCCCCGGCGTCAGTGAAACCATCGCCGCTGCGCGATCCGCAGGCATCCCCATCGGTTTTGTGACAACGACCGGCGCAGACACCGTTTCACTGATTTTCAGTGGTCTGTCGCCCCATATTCTGCGCAGCGACTTCAGCTATATCGGCGCGCGTGACAAGGTCAACGCCCCAAAACCCGCCAGCGATATTTATCACCATGCCCTGCAGCATTTCGACATACGGCCAACTCAGGCCATTGCAATAGAAGACACGCCCGAAAGCGCCGAAGCGGCCGTAAGCGCAGGCATTCAATGCATCGCTTTCCCTGGTCAGGCCGCCAAAGGGCGCGCATTTCCTGACACTTGTGAAAAGTTCAATGTGCTGAAACCCGACCTTTTTGGCCTGACTGCGAAGGCGGCCTAATCGCTCTTTCACCACATTAAACTGGACCGGGCGGGATTGACACCCCGTCGTCCCTTGACATCACGCGCGTCTCACTGTGTATCGGCGCAACGCTGAACGCCGCCGAAGGGACGCCAAAATGCACGCCTATCGCAGTCACACCTGTGCCGCACTGAACAAATCCCATGTGGGGCAGACCGTCCGCCTTGCGGGCTGGGTCCACCGCATCCGCGATCATGGGGGGCTTTTGTTCATCGACCTGCGGGATCACTATGGCGTGACACAGGTTCTGGCCGATCCCGACAGCCCGGTGTTTGCTGAGATTGAAAAGGTGCGCAGCGAATGGTGTATTCGGATCGATGGAGAGGTCAAGGCGCGCGACGAAAGCCTGATCAACCCGAAAATTCCGACGGGCGAAGTTGAGGTCTTTATCCGCGATATGGAAGTTCTGGGCGCGGCCGAGGAACTGCCATTGCTGGTTTTCGGCGATCAGGAATATCCCGAAGAAACCCGCCTGCGCTATCGTTACCTGGACCTGCGCCGGGAAAAACTTCAGGAAAACATGAAGCTGCGGTCGGACGTTGTGGCCAGCATCCGCAAGCGCATGTGGGATATCGGATTTCGCGAATACCAGACGCCGATCATCACCGCCAGCAGCCCCGAGGGCGCGCGCGATTTCCTTGTGCCCTCGCGCCTGCATCCGGGCAAATTCTACGCGCTTCCCCAGGCCCCGCAGCAATTCAAGCAGCTGATCATGATGTCGGGCTTTGACAAGTATTTCCAGATCGCGCCCTGTTTCCGCGACGAAGACCCGCGCGCCGACCGGTCACCCACCGACTTTTACCAGTTGGATATGGAGATGAGCTTTGTCGAGCAGCAGGACGTTTTCGACACGATCCAGCCCGTTCTGCAGGGCGTGTTCGAGGAATTCGGCGGCGGGCGCAAGGTTGATACCGACTGGCCCCAGATCAGCTACCGTGACGCGACGCTCTGGTACGGCACCGACAAGCCTGACCTGCGAAATCCTATTAAAATGCAAGTGGTCTCTGACCACTTTCGTGATAGCGGTTTCGCGATTTTCGCGAAACTGTTGGAGCAAGACGGCACCCAAATCCGCGCCATTCCAGCGCCGGGCGGCGGCTCACGCAAATTCTGTGACCGGATGAACGCCTTTGCCCAGAAAGAGGGTCTGCCGGGGATGGGGTATATTTTCTGGCGTGAGGTCGATGGCAATCCCAACCCTGATTTCGATGAACAAACTTACGAGCGTATGACAAATTGGGTCGTGACGCGGAAGGTCGACGATGAGGAATTTACTTATGAGAAAATGAAAGCACAGAGTGAAAAACAAGAAGTAATTGAAAGAATTAAAGAAAATATCGATAGTGGCCATATCGAAAAAATTCAGGCGGCAGAAAGTATTATAGAGAACCATTTTGGACCAACTCTTATTGAATTCGAGGCCGCAGGCCCCCTCGCCAAAAACATCGGCCCCGAGCGAACCGAAGCCATTCGTCAGCAACTTAACCTTGGCGTTGGTGATGCGGCCTTTTTCCTGGGTGGGAAGCCTGAAAGCTTTGAGGCGGTCGCTGCCAAGGCGCGGGTTGAGATCGGGAATGAGCTGGGTCTGACCGACCAGGACCGTTTTGCCTTTGCCTGGATCGTGGATTTCCCGATCTATGAAAAAGACGACGAAACCGGCAAGGTCGATTTTGAACACAACCCGTTTTCCATGCCTCAGGGCGGGATGGAGGCTTTGAACGGCGATCCGCTGGACGTGCTGGGTTATCAGTACGATCTGGCGTGCAACGGCTATGAACTGGTCAGCGGCGCGATCCGGAACCATAAGCCCGAAATCATGTTCAAGGCCTTTGAGATTGCCGGTTATGGCGAAGATGAGGTGCGCAAGCGGTTTGGCGGCCTGGTCAATGCCTTCCAATACGGCGCGCCACCCCACGGGGGATGTGCCGCCGGGATCGACCGGATCGTGATGCTGCTGGCGGACGAGGCGAATATTCGCGAGGTCATCATGTTCCCCATGAACCAGCGCGCCGAAGATCTGATGATGGGCGCGCCAAGCGATCCGATGCCGGAACAGCTGATGGAGCTGTCGCTGCGGGTGGTGACCGAGGACTGATGCCAAAATCCGACCGCAGCCACAGCAAATGGATGTCGCTGGTGCTGCGTCATGATCCGGGGGTGGCGGGGGTGACGCTGGATGCCGGGGGCTGGGTGGATGTCGATGCTTTGCTGACCGCGGCGCCCGATGGTCTGGACCGCGATGCGTTGACCCGGATCGTTGCGCAAAGCGACAAGCAACGCTTTGCTCTTAACCCCGATGGCACCCGCATCCGCGCCAATCAGGGGCATTCGGTCACCGTTGACCTGGGCCTTGAACCCCGCGTGCCGCCCGAGGTCCTGTACCACGGCACCGCCGACAAAAACGTGCCCGCGATCATGACCGAAGGCCTGCGCCCCATGTCGCGTCAACACGTTCACCTGTCGCCTGATACCGAAACGGCCCATAAGGTCGGCACCCGCCACGGCAAACCCGTTATCCTGACCGTCGCCGCAGGAAAGATGCACGCGGCTGGCCATGTCTTTTGGCTGTCAGAAAACGGTGTCTGGCTGACCGATCATGTGCCAGCAGAATATGTGACCATCGCCTGAGATATTAACCGCAGATCACGCCTCAAGCTGTTCCAGAATGTCGTCTGAGACTTCGAAATTCGCGGTCACGCGCTGGATGTCGTCGTCGTCTTCCAGGGCGTCGATCAGTTTCATCAGTTTCTGCATCCCGTCCAGGTCAAGCTCGGTCGTGGTGGTGGGTTTCCAGATCAGCTTGGTCGAGGTGCTTTCGCCCAATTGTTCCTCAAGCGCCGTTGCGACGGCGTTCAGGTCGGTGTCCGCGCAATAGATGATATGACCGTCTTCGCTGCTTTCGACGTCTTCAGCGCCGGCCTCAATCGCGGCCATCATGACGGTGTCGGCATCGCCAACCTCGGGCGGATAGGTTACCTCGCCCTTGCGGTCGAACATGAAACCGACAGAGCCCGTTTCCCCCAGATTGCCGCCATTCTTGGAAAAGGTGGATCGCACGGTGCTGGCGGTGCGGTTTTTATTGTCGGTCATCGCCTCGACAATCACGGCCACGCCGCCCGGACCGTAGCCTTCGTAGCGGATTTCGTCATAGGTTTCGGCATCACCGCCCTGGGATTTCTTGATCGCGCGTTCGATCACATCCTTTGGGACCGACTGCGCTTTGGCCTCTTTCACCGCCAGACGCAGCCTGGGGTTCTTTTCCGGATCAGGGTCACCCATCTTGGCGGCCACGGTAATTTCGCGGGACAGCTTGGAAAACAGCTTAGAGCGCGCCGCATCCTGGCGCCCTTTGCGATGCTGGATATTTGCCCATTTGGAATGCCCTGCCATGGGTCTTCTCCTGTCTCGGTCTTGTCGAAATCTGCACTTCTATAAGCCATGCCCGCCATGGGGTGCAACCCGGACTGCGGCCCGCAAAACGGGCCTATCGCTGGTTTTGATATCTGCCCTGCAGCTCGGTCGCATAGTCCTGAACGCGGGCCTTGTAGCGCTTGGTCAGATTGCCCTTGATCAGCCGCATCGACTGCAACAAAAGCCGCGCGGACAGCGACGTGGGCTTCAGGTCAAAAGACATGGCAATACGCGTTTTGCTTTGCGCCAAGGGGATGACATCGATCTGGGTCGTGATCTGCAGCCCGCCCACACGGGAATAGAATGTCAGTTCGTTTGGCGCGTCGAAATTTTGCAGCTCGGTTTTCATCTTGCGCTGCCTGCCGCGGAAATTGAACCGGATGTCCCATTTCATGCCCTGACCCACGTGACCCGGCGGGCTGATCCGTTCGATCTCGGCCCCGCGCCTTTGGGCCTGTTCTTCGAAACTGTCAAAATCGACGATCTGGTCGAACACAAAATCGGCAGGGGCGGCGATATCTTCTTTGGCGGAAAACTTCATTAGCGTCAGTCCAATCGATCCGCGATCCAGTTTTCCAGAAGGAAACCGGCAATCGCCCCCTTGCGTGGCGGCAGAACGCGATCATGCTGACCTGCGAAAATATCCATCATCTGTTCCCGCGTCACCCAAATGGCATCCTCAATCTCGGTCGGGTCGACCTTGATATTCTGATTCAATGCCTCGCCATAACACCCAAACATTAACGAAGCCGGAAAGGGCCAGGGTTGCGACGTCAGATAACCGACGCGACCTACCTTGATATGTGTTTCCTCATAAACCTCGCGGCGCACGGCGGCCTCGATGGTTTCACCCGGTTCGACAAAGCCCGCCAGCAGAGAATACATACGGTCCGGCCATCCGGGTGACCGACCCAACAGCACCTTGTTGCCATATGTGATCAGCATGATCACCACGGGGTCCGTGCGTGGAAAATGATGCGCGCCGCAGGTGCCGCAGGTACGTTGCCACCCGGCCTGGGTCATCTGGCTTTCCGCGCCGCACGCCGCGCAAAAGCGGTGTGTGCGGTGCCAGCCCAACACCGCCTTGGCCGTAGCCGCCAATTCGGCGTCGCGCGCACTAAGGCGGGTCATGACCATACGCAGTTCGGCAAAGACGTGATCAGTGGGCACATCGGGCGGATGCTGTTCGCTTGGGTCCAGAAACAACCCCAGGCTTTCGCGATCCAGTTCCTGCGGTTCCCAATGGGATACGTCCACCGCAAACCAGGCCTGATCCCCATCCAGCCCCAGAAACACATGCCGATCCGCCCGATCCGCGACCAACGGATGGCTTTTGGTCACCCACGCCAAGGCATCCCGCTTTTCACCACGAACCAGTGGCTTGCCGCGCCACATCATCAGAACAGGCGCATCGTTTTCGATGTATCCTGCCAGAACGTCGGTCTTGATCCGAAGCTGCGCCGCCCGATCCAGGCCCGAGCCGCCGAATGTCACTGTCTCAGCAATCTTCATTCTTTTTCCTTTCTGCCCCAATGCCATGGGCAGAAACGGATGGCAAATTCGGATTACACACGTATAACGTGCAGATGGTTCGTGACGATCAAAGTGCCGATCTTGGCAAAACAACGCGCAAGGGTCGTGCGTTCCGCCTGCGTCATGCTAAGCTTACCCTTGGGACTCACCGCAACCGGGGGAAAAACGATGAGCCAGCACCGTGATCAATTCAGCCGAAGACAGTTTATTGCAACAACCGCAGCAGGTGGCGCCTTGATCGCGCTGCATCCTTTTTCTGCGCGCGCCAGCACCAATCAGGCGCATCTGCGGATTATGGAGACGACCGACCTGCACGTGCATGTCTATACTTATGACTACTACGCCGACCGCCCGCGCGATACTGTCGGGCTGGCGCGCACCGCATCGATCATCAATGATATCCGGGCCGAGGCGACGAACAGTCTGCTGATTGACAACGGTGATTTTCTGCAGGGCAACCCGATGGGCGATTATATCGCCTATGAACGCGGCATGAAGGAGGGCGACATGCATCCGGTCATCACCGCGATGAACACGCTTGGCTTTGACGCGATGACGCTTGGCAATCACGAATTCAACTATGGTCTTGATTTCCTGATGAAGTCACTGGCGGGCAGCGATTTTCCCGTGGTCACATCGAACATCGCGCTTCAGGCAGGTGCATCGCCCACTGCGGATAAAACACTGATTGAACCCTATGTGATCCTGGACCGGATGGTGACAGACGGCAGCGGGGAAACCCGACCCATCAAGGTCGGTCTGATCGGCTTTGTGCCGCCGCAGGTCATGATCTGGGACCGCCGCCATCTGGAAGGCAACGTGATCGCCCGCGATATCGTCGAAACCGCCCGCGCCTATGTGCCCCAGATGAAGGAACAGGGCGCCGATATTATCATCGCGCTCAGCCATTCTGGTATTGGCGAGGTGAACGCGATTGAAGGGATGGAAAACGCATCCGTCCCGCTGGCCGCGCTTGACGGGATTGACGTGGTGCTGACCGGCCACCACCACCGCACCTTCCCCGGTCCGGATTATGAGGCGAATGAGGTCATCGATCCCGCCGCAGGCACCCTGCATGGCAAACCCGCCGTGATGGGCGGATTCTGGGGCAGCCACCTTGGGGTCATCGACCTGATGCTGGCTTATGAGGGCGGCGCGTGGCGAGTGATGACGCACAGTGTGGAAACGCGCCCGATTTCGCAGCGGAACGAGGATCGCTCGATCACCGCGCTGGTCGAAAGTGATCAAAAGGTGCTGGATGCCGTTGCCGCCGATCACGATGCAACGCTGGCCTATATCCGTCGCGCGGTGGGCAAGACGGCCGCGCCCCTGCACAGTTATTTCGCGCTGGTGGCCGATGATCCATCGGTCCAGATCGTCTCGAACGCGCAGCACTGGTACCTGGAACAGATGCTGGCGGGTACGGAATACGCCGACCTGCCGCTATTGTCGGCCGCGGCCCCGTTCAAGGCCGGTGGGCGCGGTGGGCCCGAGAATTACACCGACGTCGCCGCGGGCGATGTGGCGATCAAGAATGTGGCCGATCTGTACCTTTATCCCAATACCGTGCGTGCGGTGAAAGTGACCGGCGCGCAGGTGAAAGACTGGCTGGAACGCAGCGCGGGTATGTTCAATCAGATCACGCCCGGTCAGGCCGATCAGGTACTGCTGAACCCGGAGTTTCCCAGCTATAATTTCGATGTGATCGACGGTGTGACCTATCAGATCGACATTAGCCAACCGTCGAAGTTTGACCCAAAGGGCGGGCTGATTAACGCGGATGCCAACCGGATTATCAACCTGACTTATAACGGCGCACCTATCACGGATGATCAGGAATTCATCATCGCCACCAACAACTATCGCGCGGGCGGCGGCGGCAGTTTCCCCGGCGCGATGGGCGACACGATTGTGTTCGAGGCCCCCGATACCAACCGCGACGTGATCGTCCGCTATATCGTCGAACAGGGCACGGTTCAGCCCAGTGCCGACGGCAACTGGCGCTTTGCCCCATTGGCAGATACCAGCGTGCTTTTCGACAGCGGACCGAAAGCGGTTGAATATCTGGGCGATCTTGAAAGCGTGACCATCGAACAGGCTGGGGAAGGCCCCGATGGTTTTGCCCGCTTCCGCATCACGCTTTAAAGGTACGACGACTTAGGGCAGCGACCGTCCGCGGGTGGGCGTGAAGCGCCCGCCCATGGGGGCGGTCGGGCGCTGCCCGGTGGTGCGCACCGGGCGGTATATTACAAGGGTATCGCATCACCCCCGACTTTTCTCTTGCCTAAAGAACAGGCAGTTTGCACAGTATTTTAGCCCAAACAATCGGCGGTTGCCTCATTTGGTGGCAAACAAAGGCCCTGGGCTATCCGCCACGCGCTGCGCTGCTAAGCCTTGCGTCAGCCAAGAAAAACAGGAGGTCCCCATGATCAAAGCGACTTTGACAGGCATCGTCACCGCGATGTCGCTGGCAACAGCTGCAATAGCCGACACCGAAATACCCTTTGCCCTGGACTGGAAATTCGAAGGCCCCGCCGCCGCTTACTTTCTGGCCATCGACAACGGTCATTTCGCCGAACAGGGTCTAAGCGTTGAAATTTCGGCCGGACAGGGGTCGCTGGATGCCATTCCCAAGGTCGCCACGGGCGCGTTTCCGTTCGGCTTTGCCGATATCAATTCGCTGATCAAATTCCTGGACCAAAACCCGGGCGCACCGGTGACCGCCGTGATGATGGTCTATGACAAACCACCCTTTGCCGTCATTGGGCGCAAAAGTCAGGGGATCAACGGCATCGAAGACCTGGAAGGCTCTGTCCTGGGTGCACCGCCCCCCGATGGCGCCTGGGCGCAGTTTCCGATCTTTGCCCAGGAAAATGACATCGACGTCAGTACCATCACCGTCGAACCGGTGGGCTTTCCCACACGCGAACCGATGCTGGCCGCGGGCGAGGTCGACAGCGTGACCGGTTTTTCCTTTTCGTCGTATCTGAACCTTGTCCGTCTTGGCGTGCCCGAAGATGACATCACCACCATCCTGATGGCCGATCACGGGGTGGAACTTTACGGCAATGCGATCATCGTCAACACCGATTTTGCCGAGGCCAACCCCGAAACCGTCACTGACTTCCTGACAGCCGTAGCCGCCGGATGGCGCGATGCGATTGCCGATCCTCAGGCGGGGGCGGCTGCCGTTATTGCCCGTAATCCCGCCGGTGACGTCGAACTGGAAACGGTCCGGCTGCAACTGGCCATTGGGGCGAATGTTCTGACCGAACATACCGCTGAAAATGGCATGGGGCGGATCGATGCGGATCGTTTTGCAAGGGCGCTGGTGCAACTGGCCACGACCTATGAATTCCAGAACACCACCGACGCGCCGCAGTATTTCACCAATGATTACCTGCCCGCGGCAGAGTTGCTGATGCTGCAATAAATGCCTGTTCCAATCGAGCTACGTGCCGTCAGCCACGCCTACAAGACCGACAGCGGCCCGTTGCCGGTCTTGCGGGATCTTAACATCAAGATGGCCGAGGGCAGTTTTACCGCTGTTGTCGGCCCGTCGGGGTGCGGGAAATCGACGCTGACGCGACTGATTGCGGGCCTGATGCGCCCGGACGAAGGTCAGGTTTGGCTGGGCGGTGAAATCGTCACATCCCCCCGTGCGACGGTTGGTATGGCGTTTCAGAACCCGGTCCTGCTGGAATGGCGGTCGATTTTACAGAACGTCATGCTGCCGCTTGAGATCGTGAAGAACAAACTCAGCAAGTCCCAACGCGAGGACCGCGCGCGTCAGTTGCTGGCGCTGGTGGGTCTTGAGGGTTTCGAAGACAAACGCCCGTCCGAGCTGTCAGGCGGCATGCGTCAACGCGCATCCTTGTGTCGATCCATTGTCCATCGCCCGCAGGTTTTGATTTTGGACGAACCCTTTGGCGCGCTTGATGCCTTTACCCGCGAAGACCTATGGCAAACGATGCATGATTTGCGGTCCGAAGAACCCTTTACCTGCCTATTGATCACCCACGATCTGCGCGAAAGCGTGTTTCTGGCCGATGAGGTCGTGGTACTGTCGGGTCGCCCCGCCACAGCACAGTATAAACTGACCGTCGATTTGGGGGACAATCGCAAAATCGATGATCTGTATACCGCCAAGGCAGTCGACATGCTGGCCACGCTGCGTCATCAGATCGAAGTTGCCCAGGGCCGTGCCCCGGCGGAGGCTGCTGAATGAAAATCTTTCGCAAAATCGCCGTGCCCATCCTGGCCATCCTGATTTTCCTGGCGCTCTGGGAATGGCTGGTCTGGTTCAATAACTGGCCGAACTACAAAATGGCTTCGCCTTCTGATCTTTGGCCAGCCTTCTGGCGGTTCCGGTGGCTGTTTTTGGAATACGGCTGGCAGACGCTGTGGCGCACGGTCGCGGGTCTGGGTCTGGCGGTCGTCGTGGGCACCTTGATCGGCATGGTCATGGGTTTTTCCCGCACGGTGCGCGAAGGCCTTTACCCCCTGCTGGTCGGCTTTAACGCGATCCCCAAGGCGACCGTTGTGCCGGTCATCGCGCTGATCTTCGTGGGCCAACACGACATGAACACCATCTTGATCGCCTTTATGATCAGCTTTTTCCCAATCGCGGTGTCGGTTTCCATCGGTCTGTCCACGCTGGAACCCGAATACCGCGACATCCTGCGGTCGCTCGGCGCATCGCAATTCATCGTCTTCTGGAAAATCGCCCTGCCGAAAACACTGCCCGAGTTCTTTGGAGCGCTGAAGGTGGCCGTCACGCTGGCCTTTATCGGCACCAACCTGATGGAGATCGTCGAACCCCACGGCAAAGGCCTGGGCCACCTGTTCGACAGCGGCAAGATCAACGCAGACTACCCACTAATGTTCGCCGTCCTGATCGCGCTGGCCGTGCTGGGGATTTTGCTGTTCTATATCGTCGTCGCGCTGGAAAAGGTTTTTGCCGGTTGGGCCGAACGAACAGCGCACTAGGCGTCGTTAAACATCGGATTATCGTGCAATAAATTAGGGTTCCGGCCCCCGACAACAGGCGTGTGACCCCGAAGTCGGCACATTCCGTCAAATGGCCAGATATGAAAAAAACGAAAGCCAAAAGGTCGATATCGGTATTCTCAACGCCCGGTCGCAGAAGTGGATTCAATAAGATATTTACAAAACTAGAATTATAGTTATTTTAGCCCTATGACAATGACCAGCCCAAACGCCCGCGCCCTTGCCGCCCTTGGACATGACGCCCGTCTATCGATCTTCCGCCTGTTGGTGAAGGCCGGTGAAGATGGGTTGAGGATCATGGATATTGGTCAGCACCTGAACATCAGCCCCTCGACCCTGGCGCATCACCTGTCGATGCTGGTCGATGCCGGTCTGGTCACTCAGCAAAAGCGGGGGCGCGAGGTGTTCAATCGCATCGACTATCCCGCCATGCATCAACTGGTCGATTTTCTGACCTCGGAATGCTGCACCGGGGTCAAAGTGATCGCCGTGGCCGAAGACACTGCTTAGGGCCTTCTTTTGCCCTAAAACAACTATAAACCTAGAGGTATCGAAATGTCAGACGCCACGATTTCCGCAAAAGGCCCGATATCCTGGATACAGTATCTGTGGCGGCATGAGCGCGTCTGGATTGTCACCGTCCTGATCCTGGCCTTGCTGGCAATTTTCGATCCAGGACAGGCCGCAAGCAGCACGGTTTTCGCAGGCAAGGCGCTATTGCATACGGCACCCTACCTGATCCTGTCGATCAGTATCGCGGCCTGGGCGGGGGCCACTGGTGCAGACAACCTGATCGCGCGGGCCTTCACTGGCGCGCCATTGCTGATGATCCTGATGGGCGCTTTGGCGGGCGGGCTGTCGCCCTTTTGTTCCTGCGGCGTTATTCCCCTGATCGCAGCGCTTCTGGCGATGCGCGTGCCGTTGTCTGCGGTAATGGCGTTCTGGCTGGCCTCGCCCATCATGGACCCGTCGATGTTTTTCCTGACGGCTGGTATGCTTGATCTGGAATTTGCGATTGCCAAGACGCTGGCGGCTATCGGGTTGGGGTTGTTCGGCGGTCTGACCATTCATGCCTTGTCCGGCAGCGCCATATTGGCCAATCCACTGCGCGAGGGTGTCGGGAATGGCGGCTGTGGCGCGTCGGCCGTTCGATCACCAAAACCTGTTGTCTGGCAGTTCTGGACGCAACCCGAACGGCGCGCGCGTTTCGCGCGGGATGCCCTGAAGACCACGCTGTTTCTTTCCAAATGGCTGACGCTGGCCTTTGTGTTGGAAAGCCTGATGCTGGCCTGGGTCCCCGCCGAAACCGTCACAGCCGCATTGGGTGGCGAAGGGCTGATGCCGATCTTTGTGGCAACGCTGGTGGGTGTGCCCGCCTATCTGAACGGCTACGCTGCATTGCCACTGGTCGGCGGCCTGATCGATCAGGGCATGGCGCCGGGGGCAGGACTGGCCTTTCTGGTGGCCGGCGGCGTGACCTCGATCCCCGCAGCAATGGCCGTTTGGGCCCTGGCACGGCCCCCGGTCTTTGCACTTTATATCGCGCTGTCGCTGACCGGCGCCTTTGCCGTCGGGCTGTTGTTCCAGGGTTGGAGCGTCATTTGACCGCTTGATCGCCAGACCGATAACGGTCCGTTCACAAGATGGCGCTATAGACAAGGCAATGAAACCATACAAACTGTTTGACTGGGACAAGGCGCAGTACGATCGCCGGTTTCTGAATGCCTGCGTGCGGGAATTTCGGGATGCGCAGTTTCCGGGCACCCGGCTTGAGGTCGAGCGTATCTATCAGGCCAAGGATTACCCGCGTGAGCGGCATGTGTTCAAACTGTCCAACGGCACCCAGGATTTTGCCCTGAAAACCGACACGACGGCAGATCAGAGCGGGCGTTTGCGCAGCGAATATTCCAACCTGCAGCGGGTTCATCAGCACTTCAAAGACTGCGCCACGTTTGCTGTGCCGCGCCCCGTTTATCTGGCCCAGGACGGCCGCTTTCTGGTGACCGAGTTTATTCAGGCCCCACCGCCAATAGACAGATCAGGCGGCTGACCGACCCGGATCAGATAAACCAGATCTTTCGGCAGGCCGGCGAATGGCTGAACCATCTGCACACTATTGGCCCCGGTGAACAGGTGCCCTTCTGGCCCAAATGGATGCTGACCAAGATCGACAGCCTTGTGGCCGAAGAAAACCCCAAAGCGCCTGCGTCGCTTTATAACGCGCCGCTGCATCGCATAAAGCAAGGGGTCAATCGTCTGCGCGGCACGCCCGATCTAAAGCTTGAGGCCCATGGCGATTTTCACGGAAATAACCTGTTGATCGGGGGGGATAAGACCTATGGCGTCGATTTCACCGAACTGACCCGCAAGCTGGCAGTCTATGACATTGTCGATCTGATCAAGATGGATTTCCGTCTGGACCATGACGCGGGTAATATCGGCCCAAGCGGGTTGTCGCGCGATACTGAGGCATCATTCTTCAGCGCCTATCACCATGCCATCAACCGCGAGGTTTTTGAATTTTGCATGCAGGCCCATCTTCTGATCAGTTGGCTGACGGTTTCGGTCGAGGCCTATGAAAGATCGGCCAACAAGCGCGCGAAATACCACCGGCTGGAAAGACGCCTTGGCGCAGCCGATCTGATGGGCTGACGCCGCCTAAGACTGCGGTTTATCCTTCAACAACCGGTCTGCCTTCTTGCGCACCAGAACGGATCGCAGGTCGTGCATCGCCAGCAAAAGTGCATCGGTGACGGCCTCAAGCTGATCGGACGTCGCCTTGGACTGCGCCCACTGCGTTGTCAGGTTCAGGTGATCGACCGTCCGCAGAATGTCGTCCACATCGCGTTCGGCCAGCAAGACAATCCGTTTCGCAAGCCAGTCCTGAATGGCCGCCATTTCATGGTCCGTCAGCACATGCTTGCCCTGAGGCTTGATTTCGCCGTTCTTCACGTTGACGACGGCGATCTGGTCCAACTCAATCCGGCGCTGGCGATTTTCGGTATCAACCCGAAACACCGCAGCCCCGTTTTCGCGTATCCGAAAGTAGAATTCTGGCAGTTCGTTCATTTTTTTACCTGCAGCGGGCCGGACTTTTGGGCGACCATGCAGTGAATGGCGCGGTTTGACAACTGCCCACAATTGAACAATCAATCGAGTGTGATTTAACCAATACCTTTAATTGCTATTTCAAGAGGATTTTCATGCCACACCCCGAAATTCGCCGAGCCAGCCCCGCTAGACAAGACAGCGATGGACTTTTTCAACTGACCGGAAATTGGAAGGGTCGCCCCATGCCCATTTGCACCGGCGAACATCCGGCCGTTTCGATCGTATTGAAAAGTGATGACGATGAAACCAATGATCCGATGACCCTTACGGTGCAGGCTTTCCGCCCGGACGGGACACCACAAACCAACGGAGCAAACGTTACATTTCGTCCTGGTCAGGCGTGTATCTATGACTTTGGGTTCAGCTTTACTGACCCGGCGCGCATTCACAAGGTGACGGTCAAGGCGCAACAGGTGGACAACCCCGGCAACTCAACTGAATTGCTGCTGGAACTTTATTGCGGTGAGTATGCAAAATTTGGCACAGATATGGCTGCTCACCCGGCGACAGACGCACAGATTGCCGATTTGCAAGCACAAGTTCCACATGCGCTTTGTGACGACCATCTTGCATATCTACGGCAAGTAAACGGCCAATCCTATGTTTGGTGGCAAAGCCCTGAGTGGAAGACAGATGATCCATTTTATGAGGAATTAGCCGATTTAAGTGAAGAAGCAGAGGCAGGTGATATCGGTTTGCTTCGCGATATCACAGATATTTTCGGCCTTGGAACTGATATACCCGGTCTTGGTTACCCAGAGCGGCTTGGCGAGATGGGCTTTTTTGAAAAATGGTTTCTGGATTATGTTATTCCCGTCGGTGTGGATGCCGGGGGAAACCTGATCGTGCAGGCGCTCTCGGGCGAACGGCGCGGTCGTATCTTTTTCTACGATCATGAATACCACTATGGAATGGCTGATGAGGTCCGAAAGGCCGTTGAAAAAGATGGTCCCGAGATGTTCTGGAATATCATGGAGGAAGAAGCGCTTTTGCCGTGCGCAAAAAACTTCTCAGAAATGACGTCAAAGCTTGAAACGCTTCACACCGAGTTCATGAACAAACTGGCAGGATATCGTAATATCTGATGTTGCAGCATGGTGTGTCGTTAGCTCAGTGCAGCGCAGAAGGCCTGGATGCGGGTGCAGGCCTCTTTCAAAGTCTCATCATATGTGGCGTAGCTGACCCGGAAGTTGGGCGATAATCCGAAGGCGGCCCCAAACACAACCGCCACGCCCTTTTCTTCCAGAAGGGCGGTCGCGAAGACCTCGTCATTTTCAATGACTGTACCTGCCGGGGTCGTCTTGCCGATACAGCCTGCAATCGACGGATAGACATAAAACGCGCCTTCGGGTGTGGGGCAGGTGATGCCGGGTGCCTCGTTCAGCATCCCGACCACCAGATCACGGCGGCGTTTGAAGATGTCGTTGTTGCCGGGGATGTAATCCTGCGTACCGTTCAGCGCCTCGACCGCGGCCCACTGGCTGATCGAGCAGGGGTTCGAGGTGCTTTGCGACTGCACCTTGCGCATCGCCGCAATCAGCTGTTCCGGCCCGCCCGCATACCCAATCCGCCAGCCGGTCATCGCATAGGCCTTGCTGACCCCGTTGCAGGTCAGCGTACGGTCGTAAAGCCCCGGTTCCACCTGCGCAGGGGTGCAGAATTCGAAACCGTCATAGACCAGATGTTCGTACATATCGTCCGTCATCACCCAAACATGCGGGTGCCGCATCAGAACATCTGTTAGCGCCTTCAGCTCGTCCCAGGTATAGCCAGCGCCGGTGGGGTTCGAGGGCGAGTTGAAGATGAACCATTTGGTCTTGGGCGTGATCGCGGCCTCAAGCTGATCAGGGGTGATCTTGAAACTGTTTTCCAGCGTCGCCTCAATCGCCACTGGTTCACCACCCGCCAGCAGCACCATATCGGGATAGCTGACCCAATAGGGCGCGGGGATGATCACCTGATCGCCCGGGTTCAGCGTGGCCATCAGGGCGTTATAAAGGATCTGCTTGCCACCTGTGCCGACACTGATCTGGGCAGGCGCATAATCCAACCCGTTATCACGCTTGAACTTATCGCAAATCGCCTGCTTTAACTCAGGTATCCCATCGGGGGCTGTATATTTCGTCTTACCCGCTGCAATCGCCGCAACCGCTGCATCCTTGATATTCTGCGGCGTGTCAAAGTCAGGTTCACCCGCACCCAAACCGATGACATCCTTGCCCTCGGCTTTCAACTCACGCGCCTTATTGGTCACCGCAATTGTCGGCGAAGGCTTCACCCGGTCCAAAGTCGCTGACAAAAAGGCCATCTGACACTCCTGATTTGATGTTCCAGCCCAGCTGTCTTAGGTTGCAACGCGAATGCGATCAAGCAGGATGACCCGGAAAGGACAGCATGTCGAACGCAGCAGACGATTGGTACAGCCCCGAAACATCAACCTTTGGGGATCGCGTGGCAGGCGCACGGGAAAGCGCAGGAATGACACAAGCCCAATTGGCTAAGCGGCTTGGTGTCAAACTGACCACCCTGCGCGGATGGGAAGAAGATCTGTCAGAACCCCGCGCCAACAAGCTTCAGATGTTGTCGGGTGTGTTGAATGTATCACTGACCTGGTTGCTGAATGGCGAAGGGGACGGCGTCGACGCTCCGGTCGATGATATCGAACTGCCTGCAGATCTGAACGATCTGCTGTTGGAAATCCGGCAACTTAAGGCGCAGTTCAGCAAATCGGCTGACCGCCTGGCGCTGGTCGAAAAGCGCCTGCGGACGACGTTGAAGGCCCAGTGATGACTGAACCACATGAGGCCCGCTTGAAACGGCTGCGCATGCGCAGCTGGCGGCGCGGGATCAAGGAAATGGACCTGATTCTGGGCCACTATTCCGACGCGCGCCTTGATCAGATGACATCGGTCGAACTGGATCTTTACGATGCGATGCTGTCGGAAAACGATCATGATCTTTACCAGTGGGTCAGCGGTCAGCAGCCCACACCGCTGCAATATCTGGACCTGATCACCGGGATTTCCGCCTTTACCGCCGAAATGCAGGGGACAAAAACAGAACCCTCTTAACCAGATGGTAGCGACTTCGCCGTTAAAGCTGATTCTAAAGAAAAGGCGGAGAGCACGATGAGCATTCATTCACAGATGGAGACGACGACGCAGCGCGACTTCATTGGTACATATCTTGACACACTGGCGCTGGTGGAACGTCTGCACCGGCTTTTGCTGGATGTGATCAAGGATGAATTTGAACGGCTGAACATACTGGACATCAACGCGGTACAGGCGCTTTTGCTGTTCAATATCGGCGATAATGAGGTAACGGCCGGCGAACTGAAATCTCGCGGTTATTATCAGGGCTCGAACGTCAGCTATAACCTGAAAAAACTGGTCGACATGGACTACATGCACCATCAGCGTTGCGAAATCGACCGCCGTTCTGTGCGTGTTCGCCTGACAGACCGGGGCCGTTACATTCATGGCGTTGTGCGCGAACTGTTCGAACGCCACGCCGACGGGCTTATCGGCAAAGACGTGATTGATGTGGATGGAATGGACACGATCACCAATTCGCTGCGCCGGATTGAGCGGTACTGGACCGATCAGATTCGCTATATCTACTGATGGCCGACATTATCCGCCTGCCTTATCTTCGTGACTGTTTGGGGGGCTCTGCCCCCGCGCCTATCGGCGCTCCCCCGGAGTATTTTCACCAAGAAGAAGATATGATACGCAATAAATGTCTTCTTCTTGGCAAAAATACTCAAATCCCGCCGTACGCTGCTATAAGCCGCTGTTAGTATCTCTGGCCTAAAACGCGTCCCACGACGTCGGACAATAAATTGGTTTTCCAGACCTTGTGTTTTGGACTGACACCCCAGATCACAGGCCACCTGTACGAAAATCATGCATGAGATCAACGAAGGTGGGGGACTGACATCCCCGATCCGGTCAACCAGCCTAAAGCGGGCGGCGCCGCCTTTCTTTATCAGATCAGATAGACCCACCCCGCTACCGATCCGGTCGCGGGGCCATGGGCGTTGTCAGCCAATCTGCCCGCGGTTTTCCCCGACCTGCCCGCGATGCAGCAGTAGATGATCCAGAATCACACAAACCATCATCGCCTCGCCCACGGGAACCGCGCGGATACCAACACAGGGATCATGACGACCTTTTGTTACGATTTCGGTCGCCTCACCCGATTTGGTAATCGTCTTGCGCGGGGTCAGAATCGACGACGTCGGTTTGACCGCAAAACGCACCACGACATCCTGACCAGTGGTGATCCCGCCCAGCACACCGCCCGCGTGATTGCTGCTGTATTCCGGCCCGTCCGGCCCCATCGTGATCTCATCAGCGTTATGGTCACCCGTCAGCATCGCCGCAGACATGCCTTCGCCAATCTCAACCCCTTTGACCGCGTTGATCGACATCATGGCCGCGGCCAGATCGGTGTCGATCTTGCCATAAACAGGTGCACCCAGCCCCGCGGGAACGCCACGTGCGACAACCTCAATCACCGCCCCGACCGAATTGCCGGATTTCCGCAAATCATCCAGATACACCGCCCAATCCTGCGCCGCCTGCGCATCAGGCGTCCAGAACGGATTTTCGTCAATCTGATCCCAATCGAACCGCCCGCGGTCAATTTCATGCGCGCCCATGCAGGTCATATAGCCCTTGATCTGCACCCCCGGCACCAGCACCGCCAAAGCCGCCCGCGCCAGACCGCCCGCAGCCACCCGTGCCGCCGTTTCCCGGGCCGAGGATCGCCCGCCACCCCGATAATCACGGATCCCGTATTTCTGCCAGTACGTGATATCAGCATGACCCGGACGAAACTTATCCATGATCTCGGAATAATCCTTGGACCGCTGATCGGTGTTGCGGATCATCAGTTGCACCGGCGTACCGGTCGTCTGCCCCTCAAACACACCCGACAGAATTTCGACCTCATCAGGTTCGCGGCGCTGCGTGGTGTATTTGTTTTGCCCCGGTTTCCGGCGGTCCAGCCACTGCTGCAGCATCGCGGCATCCACCGGCACACCGGGCGGGCAGCCATCCACCGTCGCACCCAAGGCGGGCCCGTGGCTTTCGCCCCATGTCGTCACACGAAAAAGGTGGCCGAAACTGTTCATACTCATCGCAAACGCTCCTTAACTTCACGCATCTAACGGCGCGGGCCCGGACGCTCAAGCGGTTTCGACTTGCCCCCGCCGGGCCAGATGTTACATCTGACGATACCTCGGGGTGCCGATCAAAGGCTGAGATGCGCAAAGCGAACCCGTTGAACCTGAACCGGTTAACACCGGCGGAGGGAAGGTTACTGGACACGCCTCCAGCCCCACTTCCGCCTGTGGCAATGATGGAGAGCGAGATGAGATCTTTGATATATGCCGCAGGATTTTGTGCCACCGCCAGCGTCGCGATGGCCGAAACCCCTGTTCTGACAGTTTACGCGCCTGACTATTTTGCGTCCGAGTGGGGCCCCGGCCCCGCGATTGAGCAGGCGTTTGAGGCAACCTGCGCCTGCGATCTGCAGTTTGTCACGGGCGACGTGCTGCCCCGGCTGCTGCTTGAGGGCGAACGCACCCGCGCCGATGCCGTGATCGGGTTGAACACTGACGTCACTGCACGCGCGCGCGCCACCGGATTGTTTGCGCCCCACGGTCAGGACACCAGCGATCTGACGATGCCGATCGACTGGACGGACGAGGTTTTTCTGCCGTTCAACTGGGGTCACACGGCGTTTATCTATGACACGACGCGCATGGATCAGCCGCCCGCTAGCTTTGATGACCTGCTGGCCGCGCCTGATGATCTGAAGATCGTCATTCAGGACCCGCGCAGCTCAATCTCGGGTCTGGCGCTGATGTTGTGGGTCAAGGCGATCTATGGCGACGGCGCGGAAGAGGCCTGGGAACAGTTGCAGCCCAATATCCTGACCGTGACCAAGGGGTGGTCGGAAAGCTATGGCATGTTTACCGATGGTGAGGCTGATATGGTGCTCAGCTACACGACCAGCCCGGCCTATCACATCATTGCCGAAGGGGATGATACGAAACAGGCCGCGATTTTTGATGAGGGGCATTATTTCATGGTCGAACTGGCCGCGCAGGTTGCAGGCACCGATCAGCCCGAACTGGCGCAGGCGTTTATGGATTTTATCCTGAGTGAGGCGTTTCAGTCGATCATCCCTGAGGGCAATTGGTCATTCCCTGCGAAACTTGAGGCCGACAAACTGCCCGAAGGGTTTGAGCAACTGAAGCTGCCGGAAAAGGTTTTGTTTTACAGCGAGGAAGAGGCAGAGGCCCTGCGCGGTCCTGCACTGGAAGAGTGGCGGCGTGCGTTATCGCGGTAAAGTCCCGCCCGGTGGGCACCACCGGGCAGCGCCCGACCCGCCCCCCAGGGCGGGCGCTTTCAGCACCCACCCTCGGGCCGGTCGCTGCCCTCGTCACTTAGTTTTCAGATGTTCGCGAGACTAAAATTATGTCGAAGCTCACCGGCTGGACATCAATCGCCGTCCTGTTACTCCTCAGCTTCGGCACCCTCGCCGCCGTGCTGTCGCGGGCCGAGGGGCTAACGGCCATCAGTAGCGATGACTGGCGCGTTCTGCGGTTTACGCTCTGGCAAGCCAGCCTTAGCGCCGTGATTAGCGTGATCTTGGCCATCCCGCTGGCCCGCGCCCTGGCCCGCCGACAATTCCGGGGGCGCGGTCTGTTGATCACGCTGATGGGTGCACCCTTTATCTTGCCGGTGATCGTCGCCATTCTGGGGCTGCTTGCCATTTTCGGACGAAACGGACTGATCGCCACCATCACGGGGCTTCCGATCCAGATCTACGGCTTGCAGGGCATTCTGTTGGCGCATGTGTTCTTCAACCTGCCGCTGGCCACGCGCCTGATCCTGCAGGGGTGGCTGGCCATTCCGGCCGAGCGCTTTCGGCTGGCCGCTAGCCTCGGCTTCCGTCCCACCGACATTGCCCGCCAGATCGAATGGCCCATGCTGCGCGAAACGGTGCCGGGGGCTTTTCTGGTGATTTTCCTGATCTGCCTGACCAGCTTTGCCGTCGCGCTGGCCTTGGGGGGCGGACCGGCAGCGACGACGATCGAATTGGCCATTTACCAAGCGTTCCGGTTCGACTTCGACCTGGGCAAAGCCGCGCAACTGGCCGCGCTTCAATTTCTGGTCTGTGGCATCGCGGGGGCGGTGGCCTTGAAGCTCGCGTTGCCTCAGGTCACGAGCGGCGGGCTGGACCGTGCCGTCGAACGATGGGATGCGCGAAATCCGTGGCTGAGGGCGCAGGACGCCGCGATCATCGCCTTAGGGGCGCTGTTCCTGCTGACCCCCCTGACCATGGTGATCCTGCGCGGCGCAGCGGGCGCGTTCGAGATGCCAGCGACCGTTTGGCAGGCTGCAGGCCGGTCCGTTTTCGTGGCCATCATTGCCACCACCCTGTGCATGGCCATGGCGCTGGCACTGGCGTTTTGGCTGAACACGCTGAACAGGGGGCGCCTATGGGTCGAGGGGATCAGCCTGCTGGCCATCGCGGCCTCGCCCCTAGTCATTGGGACGGGCATGTTCATTTTGCTGTTCCCGTTTGTCGATCCCACCCGCGTGGTCCTGCCGATCACGGCGCTGGTGAATGCCGCCATGGCGCTGCCTTTTGCCCTGCGCGCGCTGGTTCCGGCCGTCGCACAGACCGAGGCGCAGTTCGGCAGGTTGGCCGACGCGCTGGGGATGCGGGGCTTTGCACGGTTCCGTTACCTTTACCTGCCGCGCTTGCGCCGGGCGCTCGGGTTTTCGGCCGGATTGACCGCCGCACTGGCCATGGGCGATCTGGGGGTCATCGCACTGTTTTCCGACCCAACCCGCGCGACCCTGCCGCTTGAGATGTATCGGCTGATGGAATCCTATCGGCTGGAGGCAGCGGCGGGGGCCGCGCTGTTGCTGCTGGCGCTTAGCCTGTTGGCCTTCTGGATCTTCGACAAAGGGGGCCGCGCCAATGCTGACGCTTGAGGGGCTGCGGATTGATCTGGGCGATTTTCATCTGGGCGCTGATCTGACCGTTGCGAAGGGGCACAGCATCGCGGTGATGGGACCATCGGGGGCGGGCAAGTCGACGCTATTCAACGCCATCGCCGGATTTTTGCAGCCGTCAGCGGGCCGCATTCTGTGGAACGGCGCAGATATCACAACGCGCACGCCCGCGGATCGGCCCATCGCGTTGCTGTTTCAGGACAATAACCTGTTTCCCCATCTGACGGCGTTTCAGAATGTGGCCCTTGGTCTGCGCCCCGATCTGCATCTGACGCCCGCACACAAGGATCAGGTGATGCAGGCGCTGGACAAGGTCGGGCTGCGCGGGTTTGAGGATCGCAAACCCGGCGCATTGTCCGGTGGGCAACAAAGCCGCGTGGCGCTGGCACGGGTTATGCTGCAGGCCAAACCTCTGATCCTGCTGGACGAACCCTTTGCCGCGCTTGGCCCCGCGTTGAAAGCCGAGATGCTGGATCTGGTGAAGCAGACCGCCCGCGATAACAACGCGACACTGCTGATGATCACCCATGATCCGAAAGACGCAGAACGCATTGCCGATCAGATCATCGTGGTTGCCGATGGGCAAGCTAACCCGCCCGCGCCTGCGGCTAAGGTGTTGGCCCATCCCCCGGCAGCGCTGCGCGATTATCTTGGTTTATAGAGGTGCTATATCCGCAGGGCAGCGCCCGTCCGCGGGTGGGCGAGAAGCGCCCGCCCATGGCAGGAGGTCGGGCGCTGCCCGGTGGTTTACACCGGGCGATGAAGGTTTTGCAAAGACCTCTTTCAAAAGATATATTTTCACTTTGTCAGGATCAGCTTGCCTGCCCGTGTAATCCGCAAGACATAGACCTGATTGTCCAGCACGATCTGAGCTTGCACGCCATCTTGCACCAGCATGCGGGCATCATAGGTGGGCAACTGTTTGGGGGCGTCGACCGTAGGTTGCGGGACAAAGGACGTGGGCTTCATATTCATGGCCGACCCTCGATCCGATCCAGCAACAACTCGACACGCAGCTCGCTTGAATAGGTGCCTTCGGACAGCACGTTCGCGATCTCACGCCAACAGGGTTTCAGATCCCGTGCCAAACTGTCATTCCGTCGCAGGGGGTGCGGATGTGGGGCGTCCATATGAACCTCCAAATGATTTCGTTGGTTCCGGGCTTCCCTGAAATGGGGTGGCTGGGAGATCTGTATTAATATCTGACTAATTTAGTAAGACTTGTCAACTGCCCTTTGGTCACCTGGGTCGTCAGGCGGTAAAATGCCATGCTAGTGTCAGCAGCAGCATGATTTCACTGACCTGTTGCGACGCGCCAAGGATGTCGCCCGTTTGCCCGCCGATTTTGTGGCGCGCGATCTGCCCGACGATCAGCGTTGCAATGACCGTGACGCCACCCAGCATCAGCCCCACATCGGGCGTGGCCATCAGAAAGGTCGCGCCAAGGGCCACCGCAATTGCTAGCATCATGGTCGCCGCCTTTGGCCGCCCCACGCCCGCAGACAGGCCGGTTTCGCGTGCATTTGGCAGCCAGCCCATCAGGATGACCATCGGCACACGGCTGAGCGTTGCGATGACGACCAACAGCACGACACTGTGTTGCAAAACGTGGATCAGCGCGATCCACCGCAGTAGAAACGACAGGATCAACGCGATAACGCCATAGGTGCCGATATGGCTGTCTTTCATGATCTCAAGCCGCCGGTCACGATCCCACGTGCCCCATAGGCCATCGGCGCTGTCGGCCAAGCCGTCTTCGTGCAGGGCGCCGGTCAGTATCACCTGGGTAAACAGAATCAGCCCCCCCGCGACCGAGGCATCGACACCCAGGGCGATCAGGCCAAATGCCATGACCATGACCAGCCATCCGACAATTGCACCCACCAGCGGAAAGGCCCAGGCGCAGGCCGCGCCACGCGCCGTTGCACGACCCGCATCGACGCGGATGGGCAGCCGTGTCAACAGGCCCAAAGCCGCAGGAATATCAATGAATTGGATCAAAGGCCCCTGATCGCGTGACATTGCCGTCTTTCTATCGCATGAAACGGTCGGAACAGCTTTAGCACATCGCGCGGCGGCAGCAATGAGAGGTCACATGACAGACGCCTTTTCCACCCTTGATGATTTTCGCCGCCTGTTGTCGGAGCTGCCAGACGCCGACACGGACGCGCAGGCGCAGGCGGCGTTGCGGAACACTCAGCTGACCAAACCGCCGGGTGCTTTGGGCCGGTTGGAAGAGCTTGCGATCTGGTACGCGGGCTGGCGCGGCATGGCGGCGCCGACGATAAATGCGCCTCAGGTCATCGTCTTTGCGGGCAATCACGGGGTCGCGGCGCAGGGTGTGTCGGCCTTTCCGCCCGAAGTCACCGCCCAGATGGTTGCGAATTTCGAACAGGGTGGTGCGGCGATCAATCAGCTGTCCGATCTGCACGGGTGCCGCATGGATGTGCACGCCCTGTCGTTGGATCGACCGACGGCGGATTTCACACAGGCCCCTGCAATGGACGAGGCCGAGGTGGTCGAGGCCCTGAACATCGGTTGGACTGCGGTCGACCCTGGTGCCGATGTGGTGATCGTGGGCGAAATGGGCATCGGCAACACGACCGCTGCCGCTGCTGTGGCTGCCGGTCTTTTCGATCGCGATGCCGCGCGTTGGACGGGCCGTGGCACCGGCGTTGATGATGCGGGGCTGCAGCTGAAGACCCGCGTTGTAGCTGCGGGGCTTGCGCAACATCGGGCGCATCTGGATGATCCGCTGCAGGTGCTGCGCTGTCTGGGTGGGCGCGAACTGACGGCGATGGCAGGGGCCATTGCCCGCGCACGCGCTGAACGCTGCCCCGTTATGCTGGACGGGTTTATCTGCACCTCGGCCGCGGCCGTGCTGGAAAAAGCCCAACCCGGCGCATTGGATCATGCCATCGCAGGCCACCAAAGCGCCGAGGCCGCGCATGCCGACCTGTTGGCGGCCCTTGGCAAAGAGCCGCTGCTGTCACTGGGCCTAAGGCTGGGCGAAGGATCAGGCGCCGCAGTTGCCCTTGGCATCCTGAAAGCCGCGCTGGCCTGCCATTCGGGCATGGCGACCTTTGCCGAGGCAGGCGTCAGCGGGGCATAAGTGCTTAGACCAGGACCAGATCGTCTGCCAGACCGTTTGTCGACCCAAGCCCCCGCAGCGTGATGACCTGATCACCGCCGAAGTCGAAGACCACGTCATTCCCAACCACGCTTGCGAATTGCTCGATCACCTGACTGGCTGTCAGGGTACCTGCCCAGAAATCCTGCCTGAGTGTCAGGCTGTCCAGCCCAAGTTCAAAATCACCGATAACGTCATTCTGCGGCGCTTGCGTGAAGATGAAACTATCTTCGTCGGCACCCCCGTACATCGTGTCGCTGCCACCTGCGTCATAAAGGATGTCTTGGCCGCTGCCGCCGAACATCAGGTCATTGCCAGCCCCACCGCCAAGGGCGTCGTTGCCCGCACCGGCGTACAAACTGTCATTACCGTTTTCGCCCCAAAGTCCGTCTGCTCCATCGCCTCCGTGAAGGACATCATTTCCATCAAAGCCGGACAAAGTATCATTGCCTGCACCGCCAAAAACGTGGTCATCGCCACCACCGGCACTTATTGAATCGTGCCCGACGCCACCGTCCAGCCGGTCATTCCCGGCTTGGCCAAAGATCGTGTCATTACCGTTTCCGCCCCATAGCTGATCAGCCCCGTCGCCGCCAAACATCGAATCGTCGCCATCTAGCCCGTAAATGGCGTCATCACCCGTTCCGCCCCAGACGGTGTCGTTTCCGCCGCCTGCGAACAGCAGATCGTTTCCATCCCCTCCGCCAAGGACGTCGTTGCCGATACCGGCGTAGATCGAGTCATTGCCCGTGTTGCCCCAAAGGCTGTCGGCCCCGGCGGTATCTGCCAGCACATCGTGGCCCCAGCCACCGCTGATCGTGTCGTTGCCCGCGCCACCTTCCAGAATATCATCGCCGCCCAAGCCATTCAGCAGATCGTTGCCCAGATGTCCGGCCAGAGTGTCACCATAGTTGCTGCCGATCAGTTGGTCTGCAATCGCGTTGAAACGATCGCCTTCGATATCGACACCGGTGCCGACGATCACCCGGATCTGGATCATCTCATAGGCGCCAAGGGTGTAGTCGAAGTTCCAGTCCTGTGCACCCAGACCCGCAAAACCAAGCGCCGTCATATGCGAAATGGACGCGTCAGAGAGAAACTCGGTGCCGCTGTCCCCGGGGGCGGCGCCCAGCACCGTGGCATAGATATAGGCGTCTTGGGCGTAGTAGTCGGACAGATCGATATCCAGCGCGATGTCACCATCGGCGCCGGACACGAAGTAGCTGGTGTAATTGTCGCCGTCCTGGAAGTTATAGTTATAGCCGATCTGGGTCGTCCCATCCCGCAGCCAGATATCATCACTCAGCAGGCGTGACCCGACCAGAGCGTCAGACAGCATCGAAAACAGGTATCCGGTCGGAGTATAGTGATCACCATTGCCTTCACGCGGGCTGAGGCCACCAGGACTGGGGTTCGTCTGTGTTGACCAGAGCATCGACAGATCGACACCGTTTTCCATCATTTCGCCAAAAATCCGCATCAACGGCGCGCTGCGCATAAGGCCGGTGATCAGCGTATTGTCCGCGCCATCGTCGCCCACATTCCATTCGGTGACTGCGATATCGACATCGCGGCCAGGGCGGTCGACCAGACATCGGAAATCATATCCAGACGGCGGTCGGCACCACCACCAATGCCCAATGGGTCGCCCGAGTTGTTTACGCCATAGATATGCGTGATAACCCCGTCGATCAGGGATGGATCATCCTGAAAGGCCGCGGCCAGCATATCGTTGCTTTCGGTCGTGTCGTTGCGACCGGCCTGCGCCAGCAGCGTGACATTGCCGCGCTCCCCCAGCTCAGCCGCGACCTCATCAATCCAACCGGCGACAGTGGCCTGAAATTCGGCAAACTCTTCGACGGTCCAGTCAAATCTGGTCTGGTACCACTCATTGCCCAGTTCCAGCGTGACGGTATCGATATTGCCGTATGCGTCGGTCAGAAGGGCGCGGATAAAGTCCTTGTACTCAGCTTCCGCCTCGGGCCGGACCTGGCGCGTTGTTTCATCGAAATAACGATAGGTCGGCAGGACGATCACGGGGTTTGCATCGATCTCATCGCAGTAGTTTACAAAATTACTTAGCGTTTCGAGGTTTCTGGTGTCGCCGTTGTTATCAATAACGTTCGTTCCGGTGGTCGCGTCGGGGTCGGTGATGTCGAAAAACTGTTCCGCAATCGTGCCGCCGGGATAGCGGATGTAGCTGACGCCCGTGCTTTCGATCACACTGCGAAAATCCGATCCCTCTGCCGTGCGGTCGGTATGAAACAGCATGTTTGTCCCAAAATGCGCCTCGGTTACCCAGTCGCTGGCAAACCCACCGCTGGTGTCCAAAGAAATGCTGACGTTATACATGTTGTGATCCTGTCCCGTTTTGCTTGTCGCTCGGGCTAGGTCTGAATGGTTAACGATCGGTTAACTCTGGCGGTCCACCCGAGGGTGACGCGGCTGACGTTTTTGGTTTGCCCTTACACTGTTAGTAAATCGCTTGAGTGTGACGAAACGAGCGTCAACCAGCTTACCTACTGCTGCGTCAAATCTCGTACAATGCGGAAACCCAGATTGTAATCACGACGGCTTTCTTTTGGCTGTGTACTACTCGCAAGGCGGACGCCATCCATCGCAGTTGTGAATGCACCGCCTTTGGCTGTACGACGACACGTTGTTTGTGATTGCGCAAGCTGCAGATAAGCGCTTGCTGTCGCTAGTCCGACATGGGCTTCTGTCGAGCAAGATTGGGTCCACTCGCGCACATTTCCGGACATATGTCGCAAACCCCAAGCATTTGAGGCGTCGAGTTCATCGACACGTACTGGCATGCGCCGGTTTGTCAGGTGCGTCATAGGCTCTTGTTGGATGGTTTGCCTAACGTGTTCCGTTGCGGCGCGTGAAAAGTTCGCCTGATCTGCCGACAACTCATCGCCCTGGGCAAATCGTGTTTCTGTACCGGCCCGCGCCGCATATTCCCACTCAGCCTCAGTAGGCAAGCGATAGACATCAGCCCCGATCTGGGTGTTCAGCCAGGTAACATACTCCTGTATATCCCAATAAGACACGTCAATCACAGGATGCATGGGCCCAAGTGCCACACCCCCCCGGCGAAATACAAAAAGAGTATGATCTGGATTATGCGTACAGCCGCCGCCCTCAACACAGGCCATCCATTCGGCGTGCGTGACCTCATTCCGTCCAATCGCAAAGGGGATGTCAATCTGAACCCGATGACGCGGATGCTCACTTGGAATGATGTTTATTTCATCCGGTGCTCGCACCCGCCCGGTCGCCCCGTCGCCGTAGAAATCAAACGGGTTGCGCGATTCACCCGGTATCGCACCCATCATGAAAGATCCAAGCGGCATGACGATCATTTCAGGACAAACATCACATTCCCGAAATGTTTCCAAAGGCTGGACAGTGCGGCCGTCTGAAAGTGTGTAGGAAACATTGTCCTGAGCGACCGCTGAAATGGGCAACAGCGTAACAAGTGCAATAAGCACTGCTCGGCATATGTTTATCGTCAGATGCGTTAATGACACCACAAATACCCCCTAGATGCTCAACATTGTGTCAATGGGTATACTGTCTGGTTCTGCTGGCCAGTGGTTTGCCCTTGCGTCTGCGCGCGTGTTGCCTATAACCCACGACAATTTGCGCACACCGGGGTCCGTCATGCCGAAAAGAACCGATATCTCGTCCATCATGATCATCGGAGCGGGGCCTATTGTGATCGGGCAGGCCTGCGAATTTGACTACTCAGGCGCGCAGGCGTGCAAGGCGCTGCGCGAGGAAGGTTATCGCGTAATCCTGGTCAATTCGAACCCCGCCACGATCATGACAGATCCGGATATGGCCGATGCGACCTATATCGAACCGATCACCCCAGAGATCGTCGCGAAGATCATCGAAAAGGAACGCCCCGATGCGCTGTTGCCAACGATGGGTGGACAGACGGGGCTGAACACCTCGCTTGCGCTGGAAGAGATGGGCGTGCTGGAAAAATTCGGGGTCGAGATGATCGGCGCCAAACGTGATGCGATCGAGATGGCCGAGGATCGCAAGCTGTTTCGTGAAGCGATGGATCGGTTGGGGCTTGAAAACCCCAAAGCCACCATTGCCAACACCATGGAAGAATGCATGGCCGCCATTGATTATGTTGGCCTGCCCGCGATCATTCGCCCGGCCTTTACCTTGGGCGGCACCGGCGGCGGCGTGGCGTATAATCGGGATGATTATGAACATTTCTGCAAATCCGGTCTGGACGCCAGCCCCGTCAATCAGATCCTGATCGACGAATCCCTGTTGGGTTGGAAAGAATTCGAAATGGAGGTCGTGCGTGACAAGGCCGACAACGCGATTATCGTTTGTGCCATAGAAAACGTTGACCCCATGGGCGTGCACACGGGTGATTCAATCACTGTGGCCCCGGCCCTGACGCTGACCGATAAGGAATACCAGATCATGCGCAACGGCAGCATCGCCGTGCTGCGTGAAATCGGGGTGGAAACCGGCGGGTCAAACGTGCAGTGGGCCGTAAACCCCGAAGATGGCCGGATGGTCGTGATCGAGATGAACCCGCGCGTCAGTCGGTCGTCTGCGCTGGCGTCCAAAGCCACGGGCTTTCCCATCGCCAAAATCGCTGCAAAGCTAGCCGTTGGGTACACACTGGACGAGCTGGATAACGACATCACCAAGGTGACACCCGCCAGCTTTGAACCGACCATAGATTACGTCGTCACCAAAATCCCGCGCTTTGCCTTTGAAAAATTTCCAGGCTCAGAACCCTATTTGACCACTGCGATGAAGTCCGTGGGCGAAGCGATGGCGATCGGCCGTACGATCCACGAGTCCCTGCAAAAGGCGCTGGCCTCGATGGAAACCGGCCTGACCGGCTTTGACGAGATCGAGGTTGAGGGCATGCCCGCCCCCGACGCCCGCACCTTTGGGGCCAGTGACGATCCGGTCATCAGCCGCATCATCGTGGGCAAGGACGCCGACGCGCAGACCGCGATTGACAAGGCCCTGACGCGGGCGCTGGCGCAGCAAACGCCAGACCGGTTGCGCGTGATTGCCGAGGCGATGCGCTATGGCTTCAGCGATGACGAAATCCACGATCTGACCAAATTCGACCCCTGGTTCCTGGCCCGTATCCGCGAAATCATCGGGGCCGAGGTGCAACTGGCCAAAGACGGCCTGCCCACCACGACGGAAGAGTTGCGCGCGCTGAAAATGCTGGGCTTCACAGACGCCCGCCTAGCCCACCTGACGGGCCGGACCGAGGACAACGTCCGCCGCGCGCGCCAGAACCTGGGCGTCACGGCTGTCTTCAAACGCATCGACACCTGTGCGGCCGAGTTTGAGGCCCAGACGCCCTATATGTATTCGACCTATGAGACCCCTGTGATGGGTGATGTCGAATGCGAGGCCCGCCCGAGCGACCGCAAAAAGGTTGTCATTCTGGGTGGCGGTCCCAACCGTATCGGGCAAGGGATCGAGTTCGACTATTGCTGCTGTCATGCCTGTTTCGCCCTGACTGACGCGGGATACGAGACGATCATGATCAACTGCAACCCCGAAACGGTCAGCACCGATTATGACACCTCGGACCGGCTGTACTTTGAGCCGTTGACGTTCGAACACGTGATGGAAATCCTGCGGGTCGAACAGTCAAACGGCACCCTGCATGGGGTTATTGTCCAGTTCGGCGGCCAGACGCCCCTTAAGCTGGCTAATGCGCTTGAGGCTGCGGGCATCCCGATATTGGGCACCTCGCCCGATGCGATTGATCTGGCCGAGGACCGCGAACGTTTTCAGGCGCTTGTGCAGAAGCTGGGCCTGAAGCAGCCGCAAAACGGCATCGCCCATTCCGATGCGGAGGCGCTGGAAATTGCGGGTCAGGTTGGCTTTCCGCTGGTCATCCGCCCGTCCTACGTTCTGGGTGGCCGCGCGATGGAGATCGTGCGGGATACGGCGCAGCTGGAACGCTATATTTCCGAGGCCGTCGTGGTGTCGGGTGACAGCCCCGTGCTGCTCGACAGCTATCTGTCGGGCGCTGTTGAGATTGACGTCGACGCGCTGTGTGACGGCACCCGCGTGCATGTCGCGGGGATCATGCAGCATATCGAAGAAGCCGGCGTGCACTCAGGCGACAGCGCCTGTTCGCTGCCCCCCTATTCGCTGGATGCCGACACAATTGCCGAGCTGAAAAAGCAGACCGAGGCCCTGGCGCTGGCCCTGAATGTTGTGGGTCTGATGAACGTGCAATTCGCGGTCAAGGACGGCCAGATCTACCTGATCGAGGTCAACCCCCGCGCCAGCCGTACCGTGCCCTTCGTGGCCAAGGCCGTGAACAGCCCCATCGCGACCATCGCCGCCCGTGTGATGGCGGGTGAACCGCTGACGAACTTTCAAACCGACGAGAGGGACGCGCCCGACCTCGGGGGGGCGAACGCCCTCTCGTCGAACCAAAGGTTCGCTTCCAGCGAAACGGGGAGGTCGGGCGTGGCCCGTGCCGCTGGCCCGGGCCGGTCCGCGGCAGGCGAGGCCGTTTTAAAGGATCCGCAAATCGACACCTTCGCGGTGAAAGAGGCCGTCCTGCCCTTTGCCCGCTTCCCCGGCGTCGACACGATCCTGGGCCCCGAAATGCGATCCACAGGCGAGGTCATGGGCAGCGACCCGAACTTTTACCGCGCGTTCCTGAAGGCACAGATGGGCGCGGGTACAGACCTGCCCCAGGGTGGTTCGGGCAAGGTCTTTATCTCGATCCGCGACGCCGACAAAACCGATATGATGGTTGAAGCCGCGCAGACGCTGACCGATCTGGGCTTTCCCATCATCGCCACCCGCGGCACCGCCCGCTGGCTGACCGATCAGGGTGTGGCGTGCGAGACGGTGAATAAGGTCTATGAAGGCCGCCCGAACGTGGTTGACCAGCTAAAGGACGGGCAAATCGTTTTGGTGATGAACACAACCGAGGGCGCCCAAGCGGTCGAAGACAGCCGCGACATCCGCGCCGTCGCGCTTTACGACAAAATCCCCTACTTCACCACCGCCGCCGCATCTCACGCGGCTGCTTTGGCGATGAAAGCACGGGTTGAGGGTGATGTTGAGGTGATGGCGCTGCAGGGGTAAGCGCCAAATCCGTGTAAGTTATGTAATCCTAAAACATGGCCCGCTTTCGAGGAGGGTGAAGCGTGACCTCGTAGCGGCTATCATGCAAAAACAAAATAACTGCACTTATATCTTGTTGGATAAATCTGTGGATAACTCTGAAAACGTAATTGACCCAGCTGATATGGTGTGTCACCATATGTGGTAGGTACGCCTTTTCGAGGCGCGTTATGCGGTGTAGCACTTGACTCATCAGTGCTACCTGATCCAAAATTCTAATCGACATTTCGTAGAATCAGTGACGCCGTCATGGCGGCAACCAGACGGCGTCTTTGACTGCGAACCGCTTAAACCAGAAGGTCGACGCGGAACCTCTTTGTCATATTGAAATGAATCTCATTTCGTAGAGTATTGTCAAGTCGGCCTTCGCAAATCTTAATAAAGGGCTGATTATGGCTTACATTTACTACGTTAATAACACACCACAGTCTAATGGTGACCATGAAGTACATCAACAAGGTTGCTATTGGTTGAGCATAGCTAACGATACGAGTTATATAGGGTTATTTGAAAGCTGCCATGGTGCAGTAGCAGAAGCCAAGCGGTCTCATCATCGTCAGTCAAACGGTTGCAAGCATTGTAGTGATGCTTGCCATACGTCGTGAGGTCGAAAATGGCTAAAAACAGACCATACAGTGATGGCAAGCGGATAGGTGCGGTCAAAGGTCGTTCTCAAACGAAGACGCCATCTGGCCACTATGTAAAACGCGACAGCAATACAGGGCGCTTTATGGATGTCAAAACATCCAGCAAAACGCCCTTCAAAGGTGTTCGCAAAGAAAAGTAATGATTTGGGCGGATCACCCGCCCAAATCACCATAGTCCCGGACTTGATCCGGGGCCTCTTATCACATCTTTAGAAGCTGGATCGACCGGACGTCGTGTATCTTTTTGATTTCGCCCGGTAACTTGATTTCGCCCGGTAACATCATCCGATAAACCACCCTAAATCATATAGACATCCGCTTCGCGTCGGCTCACTGATACCTCAGGCATCGAATCTGGGTTTTGGGCAGGCATGGGCGGGCGGCCTCATATTGTTTATTTCTTTGATCGCGGGTTTGAGGCCTGTAGTTTGGTGTCGCTTTATACGGTGCTGAAGACCAAGGCGCAGGCGTTGCAGGTGACGTTGCATGCGACCGATCCGTCTGATCATCTGCCCGGTCTGGTTCGAAAGCTGTTGGCACATTTTGACACGCCGATCACTCTGGATCACCTGAACCTGGAAGACTATGACCACCTGCCGCGGGGACGTTTGCCGCTGGCGGCGCGGGCGCGGCTTTTGTTGCCGAAACTGCATGAGGGCCGGGTTCTTTATATCGATGGAGACTGCATCGCCCGCCGGGATGTGACCGAGCTTTGGCATCAGGATCTGGCCGGGAAATGCGTGGGCGCGGTTCTGGCCCCTGGTATTATGGTAGACCTGCAAAAGGCGCAGAACACTGGATCGCGGGCGGCCCAAAAGCGTGCGGACAAGCAGCGCAAGCGTGGCCTTAGGTTGGATGGCATCGATATGTCGCGGTATTTCAATTCTGGTGTTATGGTCTTTGATCTGGACCGGATCAACGCGGTTGGGCTGGCGGATCACATGATGGATATTGAGGCGACGGCCAAATATACCTCACGCGATCAGGATTGGCTGAACATGGTGTTTCGCGATCAGGTGCACTATCTGGACCCGATCTGGAATTCGGGATGGGGCAACCCGAAGACCTGCAAACACTATATCTCGGACGATATCCGGAAAGCCTGGCAAGCGTCGCGTGAGGCGCCAGCGATTTTACATTTCACAGGGTTTGAAAAGCCGTGGCTTCACGAAAAGCCGCCGTTTCGGTTTTGGCTGATCCATCAGCCGCAACAACGCAAAGATCGCGCCAAGTACTGGGCCGAGTTCCAGATGGCCCGACGCGAATGTGAGGTCATCCTGGGACGCACGCTATTCGACGGATAAAACAGCGCCTTTTAGGGTAGACACAAAAAAGGGGCCACTATAGGGCCCCTTTTCCGTGTCTCTGATCAGTCAGAGATTACTCTTCGGTCGCAGCCTCTTCCGTGCTTTCTTCGGCTTCGCCTTCGCTATCATCGGACTGGGATTTCAGGCCAGATGGCGCTTGGATGTTCGCGATCACGAAATCACGGTCGATGGTGGGCTTAGCGCCTGCAGGCAGGTTGATTGACGAAATCGTCAACGTATCACCGATTTGCATTTCCGATACATCCGCCACGATCTTTTCGGGGATGTCGCCGGCTGTCACAACCAGTTCGACCTCGGGGCGGACTGCGTTCAGAACGCCGCCTTTTTTCAGACCCGGTGAAACGCCTTCGCCTTCGAATTCAACGGGAATGAACAGGTTGATTTTCGTCGTCCGTTTCAGCCGCAGAAAGTCCACATGCGTCGGCAGGTCCTTGACTACATCCCGCTGAACCGCGCGGCAGATCACACGGACATCGTCCTGACCTTCGACTTTCATGTTGAACAGGGTCGACATGAAACGCCCGGCTTTCAGGCGTTTGAACAACACGTTGAAGGGGATGTTGATCGGCAACGGGTCAACACCGCCACCATATACAACGCCAGGTACCATACCGTCACGACGGGCTTGGCGGGCGGCCCCCTTGCCTGTTCCCGCGCGGACCTGGGCTTCTAGATCTGGAATCTGTCCAGCCATAGGTATTCTCCTTGAATTATGGGCATCCTCCAAGGGTGTATGCCCTGATGAAGGGGGCCGTATAAGCGGGTTTTTTCGTTTTGAAAAGGGGGGATTTCCAGCCACAAAACAAAACACGCAGAAATTGAGCCAGATCAACGCGGCGCCCGTTAATTTATGATCTGTAAATCACGTACACTCGGCATAGGGAGGATGATATGCCTAAAACGTCAAAGGACCAGAATGACGCTGCACCATCGGCAGCCTCAATGATGGATGCCATGGCAGACCTGCAAAAGGTCGGTTTTGGATCATTGACATGGATGGGAACGGCCTGGCTGGAAAATCTGGGCGACGTCGGGAGCGAGCTGTTAAGCTTCGTTGCAGAACGCGTTCAAGAGGATGTGAAAACGCAGCATGCGCTTTTGCATTGTAAGAACGTGGAAGAAATGCGCCATATCCAGGCGCAATTCATCCAGAAAGCCATTGATCAGTACACCGCTGAAACCGGTAAACTGGTTGAAATGGGCAACGAGATGCTGGCAGATGCCCGGAAGAAGGCCTCGGGCTGAGTCCTGATGCATCCCGCGAAATTGGGGTGCATGGCGTAGACACACTGTCGCCGGTGTACGCGGCCTTGGACATCTGTTCAGGGCCGCACAGGATTATCCGACCGTTACCGGTTTTTATAAATTTCACCCAAAAACATACGTTCCCGGGGCCGCGGCCATATTGGGGTAAATCCGTGCGTCGGGAATGCCAGCCGCTGAGCTATGGCTGTCCAGCCACTGCGTCCAGACCGGCCACCATGATCCGTTTTCCGGCTCTGTCTGATCAAACCACTGCTCAGGCGTCAGATGCGGCTGGCCATGGTTCAGTTTTGACAGCCGGTAGTGCCGGTGTGGATGGCCGGGCTCGGACAGGATACCGCCGTTATGCCCACCGTTTGTTAGCAGAAACGTCAGTTCCGTGTCGGTCAGGCGGGAAATCTTATAGACCGATTTCCAGGGCGATACATGGTCCTTTTCTGTCGCCACTGAAAAGACCGGTGTCTTGATATCTGTCAGGGCAATGGTCTTGCGATCCACTTTATATTGCCCCCTGGCCAGCGCATTGCGCAGGAAAAGGCTGCGCAGGTATTGTGAATGCATCTTGGCTGGCATGCGGGTCGTGTCGGCGTTCCAGGCCATCAGATCATTCATCGCGGTGCGTTCCCCCAACAGGTAATGGCGGATCAGGCGGCTCCAGATCAGGTCATTGGATCGCAGCATCTGAAAGGCGCCCGACATCTGATCGGCACTCAGATAGCCTTGTGTTTTCATGATATCTTCCAGGAAGGACACCTGGCTTTCGTTGATAAACAACGACAGCTCGCCCGCTTCGGAAAAATCGACCTGAGACGCCATAAGCGTCACGGTCGCCAGACGATCATCGCCATCGCGCGCCATGGCCGCCGCCATGATCGACAAAAGCGTGCCGCCCAGGCAATAGCCCGCCGCATGAATGCGCCGGTCTGATCCGGCAGGCGCGATCTGGTCCAAGGCGGCGCGCACGCCCAGATCAACATAATCCTGCATGCCCAGGTCAGCATCGTCCTGATCAGGGTTTTTCCAGGATATCGCAAAGACCTCATACCCCTGATCGCACAGATATTTGATCAGCGAATTCTGCGGCGACAGATCAAGTATATAGTATTTCATGATCCAGGCCGGGACGATCAGAATGGGTTCCGGGTGCAGCTTTTCAGTCGCCGGCGTATAGCGGATCAGTTCGATCAGCCGGTTGCGATAGATCACCTGCCCCGGTGTCACGGCAATACTTTCGCCCACGATATAGTCGGTCTGCGGTTTCGGCGCGCCGCTTAGGATGTGGTTGAAATCCTCGATCCAGTTTTCGAAGCCGCGCTGAATATTGGCGCCACGTTCTTCCAAGGTGCGTTTTAGAACCACAGGATTGGTGGTTGGATAATTTGACGGCGACAAGGTGTCCAACACTTGCCGGGCGGCGAAGCTGACAATGCGTTCGTGTTCGGGTTCGACCCCGTGCAGCCCGGTCGTGGCGGCCTGCCACCAGTCCTGCTGCATCAGGAACCACTTGCTGTACAGGCTGAAGGGATAGGTCTGCCATTCCACGTCGCGAAACCGTTTGTCGGTTATATCTTCGTTTTGGTGTCGCAGCGCGGGTGTCATCAGGTCCATCATCATGGTTGCAGCATTTTGCAGTGCAAGCGATGTCAGATCGGCCTGTTTTGCAGGCGACCCGGCCAGATGCATCCACCAATCCAGACAGGATGTTGCCAAAGCCGAGGGCGACAAACCGCCGGTGAACTGACCTATGGCCGAGTGAACCGCCACATCCACCCGCGCATGTTCGGTCGCCTCATTCTGTTCAGCCGCCAAATCTTTCATCGCCGTCCCCCACGTTCATGTTTTCTGATCTGTGTCAGAGCTGGGGATCGCGGACTTTGAGTTCAATCAAATGTCACAAAACTTTCGCAATGGCCGTTGTTTCAGGTCACATCACGCAGGATTACGCCGGGGTTCATGATACCCGCCGGATCAAGGGCGCGCTTAATGGCGCGCATCGTCGCCAATTTTGCTGGATCCGAAAATCGTTCCAGATCGTCAACCTTCAGGCGCCCGACACCATGTTCGGCGCTGACCGATCCGCCCATGTCGTGCACCAGTTGATGGACAGCGCTTTTGATCTGATCACGTTCGGCCAGATGATCGGCGCGGCTGCGCCGGGGCTGTGGGAAGACGTTGTAATGCAGATTGCCGTCACCCACGTGGCCAAAGCAGTTGATGCGAAAGTTGCCGATGGCGCGGATGACCTCGCGGCCGCGTTCAATGAATTCGGGGATTGCCCCAAGCGGGACCGAGATATCATGGGATGAGATCGACCCGATGCGCCGGTTGGCCTCGGGGATGTGTTCCCGGACGGACCAGAACTGATCCCGCTGCGTCTGGGATTGTGCGATCAGACCGTCATCGACCAAACCCTGCTGATGGGCCGCGGTGAACAGCGTTTCAAGTGCATCTTGCGGGTCAAGCCCGCGGGGCAGGCCGACCTCGATCAGCACAGACCATTCCGGCGGCTTTTCAAAAGGGGTCCGCAGGTCGGGCAGGGTTTCGGTGATAAAATCCAATCCCTGACGGTGGATCAGTTCAAAGGCCGAGATGCATTCGCCCATATGATCCCGCGCCAGCGCCAACAGGTCCAGCGCAGCGCCGGGATCGCGCACCGTCAGAAAGGCTGTCCCCTGCCCCGCTGGTATCGGAAACAGGCGCAGGGCGGCGGCGGTGATAATGCCCAGGGTGCCTTCGGACCCGATCATCAGATTGCGCAGATCATATCCGGTATTGTCCTTGCGCAGACGTGACAGCCCATTCCAAAGCGTACCGTCGGGCAAGACAACCTCAAGCCCCAAACACAGATCGCGCGTGTTCCCATAGCGCAGCACATTGACGCCGCCCGCGTTCGCCGCAAGGCACCCACCGATCCGCGCCGATCCTTCCGAGGCCAGCGAAAGCGGAAACAGCCGGTTGACGTCAGCCGCCGCCGTCTGAATGTCATGCAGGATCGCACCGGCCTCGGCCACAAGGACATTTTCGTCCGGATAAACCGCGCGGATCGCGTGCATTTTTTCCAGCGACAAAATAATGTGGCGCGGGGCGTTTTCGGCAATCTGCCCACCGACCAGCCCGGTTCCACCGCCATAAGGCACAATGCCGATGCCCGTCTTATGGGCGTATTTCACGATCTGACAGACCTGATCAGCGGTCTGGGGTGTGATCAGAATAGCGTCCTTAGCCTGATATCGGCCGCGTGGTTCCTGCAGATAGGCCTCGGACAGGTCCGGAAAGGCCGCGTCGGGCAACAGCGCACGCAATTGCGCTTCATGTTCGCTGGTCACGGGGGTTTGGATCACTGGTGTTTACTCATTTTCGCGCAGGAAGCTGGGTTCAAGCACCATGATGGTCGGCCGGGACGGCAGCGTGGCCAGCGATACCTCAATCGATGATCCATCAAGACGCTCAACCGGGAAATCGCGGCGCATCTCGGTCAGGAATTGTTCCAGATTATATTCGCCGAACCAATGCATCGGAATGATGATCGACGACCGCAAACGGGTCAGAATGCGCACCATTGTGTCATGGTCAACCGTCAGCCCGCCATCAACCGCGGCCATGACGATATCCAGACGCCCAAGTGCGGCGTATTGCTGGGCCGAGGGTTCGTGATGCAGATGCCCCAGATGGCCAATGCAAAGGCCCGCCACTTCGAACACAAATATGGAATTGCCGTTGCGTTCAGGATCCCCCCCGAAGCGCGACCGTATGTCCGTGGGCACGTTGCGGATCAGAACTTCGCCCAGATCAAGGTGATGGTCAGCGGCGACGCCGTTTGTGCCCCAGCCCCGCAGAACATGCGGGATCTCAGGATCAGGGTTGGCGGTGAAGTGACTGCCGTGGGCATGGTTCATCGTCACAACCGTCGGCGTGAAATCGACCGCACCCAGGAAACCCGTAAAATCGGTCGCAATCGAAATCCCGCCCTGGGTCTGCAAAAGAAACATCGCGTGATCAACATAGCGTAAACGCACTTTATCTTCAGCGACGGGGTCCAGATAGCTTGCTTTGTGCAGAAACTGGATGCCGGGGGCATTCTGGACCATCGCAATGCAATGGCTGGGCCTGCGATCCTGCGCCGCTGCCGCACCTGAAAAAGCGATAAGAAAAAAGCAGATAAAACGGATCATCGGTCACCTTCCGTCTATAGAACATAGAGCCGGGTTGGCTGGCGTCATCCTACTTCTGTCTTGCCGCGTCTGTCACCGCGTAAATTTGCGTAAAGCACGTGGTTGCGCCAGCGGCCGTTGATCTGCAGATAGCTTTGCGCGACGCCTTCGTATTTAAATCCCGATTTTTCCAGCACGCCCCGCGATGCTGCGTTTTCGGGCAGGCAGGCGGCCTCGACCCGGCTAAGGTCAAGCTGTTGAAAGGCATAGTGCACAACGGCTTCGATGGCCTCACGCATGTATCCCTGACGGGCGTGGGCGGCACCGATCCAATAGCCCAAAGTCCCTGCCTGTGCTGGGCCGCGGCGGATATTATCCAGCGTGATCGCACCAAGTAGACGTTCGTCGTCGCGCAGCGTCAGGAACAGCGGCACAGCAGACCCGCTGCCAATGGATCGCTGTGCCCAATAGACGCGATTGGTGAAGGCCTTGCGCGTCAGGTGATCGTCGGCCCAGGCCGGTTCCCAGGGTTTCAGGAAATCGGCGCTTTCGCGGCGCAGGGCCGTCCAGGCGCGGAAATCGGCGTGGGACGGCGGACGCAAAGACATCCGTTCCGTTTCCAGCCGAACCTTGCGCCGGGTGATCAGCATCAGGCGGCAAGCCTTTCGCGCAGGACCTCCAGGCTGGGGGCGGCTGACACTGGACCGTAAAGCGCCATGGCCGTCCCCGCACTTTGCGCGGTGCGGGCGGCAAAGTCTTTCACATCACCCGTTGTCACGGCGTCGATCATGGCGACGGTTTCTTCCAGATCAGGCACACGGTCCCAAATCGCCAGAAGCCGCGCCAGACGTTCGGCGCGGTTCGACGGGCTTTCCAACCCCATCAGCAACCCGGCTTTCATCTGGGCACGCGCACGGGCGACTTCCTCGGGCGTCATATCGTCGGCCGCGCGCTTTAGCTCGTCCATCGTGATCGTGGCCAGTTCGCCGATCTGATCCGCACTTGTGCCCGCGTAGATCGTTGTCAGACCGGTGTCAGCATAGGCACCCGCCTGCGCGAAGATCGAATAGCATAAGCCCCGCTTTTCGCGGATTTCCTGGAACAGCCGCGAAGACATGCCACCGCCCATCGCAGTTGAGAAAATCTGTGACGTATAGATCGCGGGATCACGGTAATTCGGCCCCTCGATCGCCAGAGCAAAATGCACCTGCTCCAGGCCTTTCACCTCGCGCCGTTCACCGCCGCGGAAGGTGGCGACCTGTTCCAAGCGTCCGTGAACAGGTTGCAGGTGGCCGAACAGCTTTTCCGCCTCGGTTACCAGTGCGTCGTGATCCACAGCACCTGCCGCCGACAGAATCATCTGACCGGGACCATAATGTTCACTGACAAAGCCCGACAGATCATCGCGGCTGAATGCACTGACGCGCTCGGCGGGTCCAAGGATAGACCGCCCAATGGGTTGATCGGGGTACGCGACCTCTTGCAGCCAATCGAAGACAATATCGTCGGGCGTATCCAGCGCCTGACCGATTTCCTGCAGGATCACGCCGCGCTCAATCTCAATCTCGGCGGGATCAAACACGGGGTTCAGGACGATATCGGCGATCACATCCAGCGCCAAAGGTACATCGTTTTCCAGGATACGCGCATAATAGGCGGTCATTTCCCGGCTGGTATAGGCGTTGATATAGCCGCCCACATCCTCAATCGCCTCGGCAATCTGCAAGGGCGTTCGACGTTTGGTGCCCTTGAACGCCATATGTTCCAGAAAATGGGCGATGCCGTTTTGTTCGACTCGTTCGTGACGGCCGCCCGCCAGAACCCAAATACCAAGCGAGGCTGACTTCAGCCCCTCCATCCGTTCTGTGACAATGCGAAACCCGTTTGATAACGTATGTAACTGGACGCTCACGCTGAAATGCGCTCCTTTATGATCCCCTCAATCGCGGTCAGGTCATTGGCCACCTGAGTCACCCGCTCTGCGCGTTCATAAAGGTCTGACATGCGTGATGGAAGCCCCGGTCTGTGTCCAATGGCCGCTTCCACTGCGTCAGGGAACTTGGCGGGGTGTGCGGTTGCCAGCGTGATCATCGGGGTTTGACCCGATATATGCTCTTCCGCGACCTTTACACCGACAGCCGAATGCGGGCACAGAATTTCGCCTGTGTGGGCAAAAGCGGTCTTGATCGTGGCGCTGGTCTGATCCTCGGATGCACGGCCCGAGGCAAAGATGTCGCGCAACCGTTCCAGCGCGCCCTGACTGATCTTGAACCCACCTTCGGCTTTCAACTGGTCCATCTGTTGCGCCACCGCCGCGCCATCACGGTCATAGACATCAAACAGCGCCCGTTCGAAGTTCGAGCTGACCTGAATATCCATCGACGGACTGATCGAGGGCGTGACGCCCTGGGTAATATACCCCCCCGTTTCCAGCGCGCGGTGCAGGATGTCGTTCTGGTTTGTCGCGACGACCAGCTTTTCAATCGGCAAGCCCATACGCTTGGCAATGTAGCCTGCGAAGATATCGCCGAAATTGCCCGTGGGCACGGTAAAACTGACAGGCCTGTGCGGCGCACCAAGGGTGACAGCCGATGTGAAATAATAGACCACCTGCGCCAGCACCCGCGCCCAGTTGATCGAATTGACGCCCGCCAACCGGACACTGTCGCGGAAGTCGAAATCGTTGAACATGTCTTTGACGGCCGCCTGACAGTGGTCGAAATCACCGTTCAAGGCCAGCGCGTGCACGTTATCCTCAACTGGCGTCGTCATCTGGCGGCGCTGCACTTCGCTGACGCGACCATGGGGGAAAAGGATAAAGACATCGACCGCGTCCAGCCCCCGGAATGCTTCGATCGCGGCGGACCCGGTATCACCACTAGTGGCCCCCACGATCGTCACCCGCTGACCGTTCCGCTTCAGCGAAAATTCGAACATCTGGCCGATCAGCTGCATGGCGAAATCCTTGAAGGCCAGCGTGGGGCCATGGAAAAGCTCTAGCAGGAAATGGTTTGGCCCCATCTGGACCAAAGGCGCGCGGGCATCGTGGCCGAACCCGGCATAGGCCTTGGCGATCAGGTCGGCAAATTCCGTATCGGTGAATGTATCCCCGATAAAAGGGCGCATGACGCGAAAGGCGGCCTCTTCATAGGTAACACCAGCCAGCGCAGCGATATCCGCATGGGACATTTGCGGAATAGTCTCAGGCACATAAAGGCCACCATCGCGCGCCAGCCCCGTCAGCATCGCCTGTTCAAATGTCAAAACCGGCGCCTTGCCGCGGGTTGAGATATACTTCATGTCCTAGCCTTTATTCGGTTCCGCGTCTGATACGCCACAGCAGCACCCCTGTCATCCCCACCCAGACCGCTGCCAGCAAAAACCAGGTGACGGCGTATTCAAAGTGATCGTTGGGAATGCCTGCGCTGTCTACAGGCAAAGGCGTCACGGCAGGGGTCGTTGCCGACGTTGTACGGGCAATGACCAGCACAGGCTCGGTCCCCAACGCGTCGGCCATCACCGGGACGTCGCGCGCAAACCAGATATTGCTTTCCATATCTGGTTCAGGCGTGAAAAGATCAACCTCATCCGGCCAATGCAGATTTCCCTGAACGGTCATCGTTGCCGTGGGTCGCTCTGTCAGCTTTTCTTCGTCCACGACAAACCCACGATCCACCATGATCTGGCGACCATCATCCGTTTCGAATGCAGATATAATACGATACCCGGCCCCTTGCGATTTGGTGGACACCAGCACGTGAAGTTCATCTGCCGTTGTGCGCCCGGTGACGGTGACGGGCAAAAACCGATCTGTTTCAGGATCAGGATTTTGCGGTAGCACAACAGCTGTGCCACCAATTCTCGCATCAATCTCAGCCAGGATTTCCTGTTTCCATTCAAGGCGTTGCAGCTGCCAAAACCCCAACCACAACAGCACTGCCGTACCGGAAATCCCAAACAGCAATGGCAGGATCATCTTGCGCGTCATAGGGCCCTCAAACATCGTCCAATGGCTCTATAACGGGGCTGATTGTCAGATGAAACGCGAATGTTGTCGCAAGACCGAAGCGCTTGCGAATCCCATATGTAAAGCCTATATGACGGCGTGAGAGGTTGGCGCGGGCGAGCGCCTCGCCAACCCGGTCAGGTCCGGAAGGAAGCAGCCGTAACGAGCCCCGCTTGGGTCGTTGTCCAGCCTCTCACCCTATCTGACTTCCGCTGATTTTGTGCCGGTTCCGCCGATACCACCATCTGGGCCAGCGTCGTTCTGTACAGGTTGTCCGCAGGCTGCCAGCGCCAAAAGTAAGCCTATGATAATAAAGCGTTTCATTCGTCTTCCTGATCAACATAGTAAACATATCCGCCCGCCCGGAACCGATGCGTGCCTTCGTTTTCCTGGCGCATTTCTTCGGCCTCGTCGCGCAGGGTGATCAACAACTCCATGATCCGGGCACGGAATTTTAGCTCAAGTATAGACGCATCACCTTTGGTCAGGCCGTCGTAATGCAGGGCGCGCTCAAAGAAAACGGGCTTGTCGGACAACACATTTTGTACCGCAGCTTCTGCATGATCGCCGATGTTGTAGGCCAGATATTCTAACTGCTCATCCGAACCGGCCATCGGCTGATAAGATGACTGTTCCAGTTTCACGGTATCTTTTTCAGCGTCGTAGCTGACAGTATCGGCCATCAGCAGCAATTCAAAAACGGTGCGGGGGTGGACGTCTTTGCGGACCTGGCGGGCCAGGGCCTCAAACGATGGCGCGGGACCTTTGCGCGGTAATTCTTTTTTGTTTTTATAGGCTTGGTCGGTTTGCCACAGCGTGACCAGACGGGCCTGAGGGTTGGTTGCGACCGAAGTTTCCGTCGGCTCATCGCGCAGACGCGCCACATCGCGGCGCTGCAGGCCTGTCATGATACTAAGACGGCTGTCGGTCAGTTTTTCGCCCGCGCTCAAATCCTTAGCCGCTTGAATATAAAGCCTTTTCATCGCTTCTGTCGCGTCGGGGAAGCCAATCCCCTTGGCCACCATAAGCCGGACAAGCGCGCGTAAAGAGGTGTCGATTATTGATCTCATAAAGATGTGCAATATGCACATTTTTCCTGAAAAGCAACCAAAACACATCTGAAAAAATGTGCAATTTGCACATTTTTCTTGACTTAGCAGGTTTTCAGCTTCAAAAAATGTGTAATTTACACATTTTTTATGGAGGCGAAGATGAGACGATTGATTGCAACGATGATCCTGACTTTGGCGCTGACAGCGTGCTCTCAGGTCCAGACGACCTCGGGGCGTGATTTTGTTGAAAGAAAAAATCCCGATGGAACGCAGATGCAGATCGATGATCACATCGCGAAGATCGCGAACGTGGAATCGAACCTGCATTTTCCGGCGCGAATTGGCGTTGCGAGGATTATAAATGGACGGCTTGAGATTGCACCGCCCGCCGAGCGCAAACTGATGGAAGAGTTTGCCAAGCGCAACAAAACCTATGGCAGTTTCGGTACAGTTAGCGCCTTGGTGGCGGAAACGGTCACCGGAAACAGGAACAATAATTTTGCGTTGTCGCAAATCCGCGTGATCGCAGCGCGGCAGCATTTTGACTATGTGCTGATCTACAAGATTGATGGAAAATTCGGGGCGACAAATCGGTGGGATCGCAATCGCGTTCCAGCCAATACGATCATGACGCAGGTCGCCCTTATCGATGTGCGCAACGGGTACCCCTATGCCGCGACCGAAGCGGCGCTGAGCGCCAACAAAGTACGCTGGGGCGGTGGTGGACATCGTGCCAGCTTCAAGGATCGCGCGACATATCACGCGGCAGAATACATGATGCCGCAGGTGCAAGAGATGTTCGCACAGCTGAAGGCGCAGATGTAAGATCCCGAAAGGCGCAACATCTTTGCGCCTTTTCTTTTTCAGACCGTCAACTAGAGTGGCACGATGGGAAAAGACAGCAATGAAATGGCCGAGGAGCGGACCGATTGGGCCGAGGATCGGACGCTTTTGGCCAATGAACGCACCTTTGCAGGGTGGATGCGAACCGGAATGGCCTGCGTTGCACTGGCATTGGGATTGAGGGCTGTTTTTGGTGCGTTCGAACCCACTTGGGTCGCCAAGGCTGTGGCCACGATTTTCATCATAGCCGCCATTGCGATTTTCTGGTCTGCGCAGCAGAATTCCTGCAAAGCCAACGAACGCTTTACAAGCCATGATGCAAAGGCACAGACAAAGACCCGGATGACTGTTCTGGCCAGCATCCTGACGTTTGGCGCAGTGGCAACGGGTGTTATTCTTTGGATGCTTTAGGTGGACGTTGTCTGCAGCCATGACTAATGTCGTCAGGCATCGAATCCAGTGAGGTTGCATGTCCAAGGCGGATCAGAAAAGCGGATATCAGGTTCTGGCTCGAAAGTACCGGCCCGAAACCTTTGCCGATCTGGTGGGTCAGGATGCGATGGTGCGCACGCTGAAAAACGCGTTTGAAGCCGATCGCATTGCGCAGGCGTTCATAATGACCGGTATTCGCGGAACGGGAAAGACGACGACAGCACGGATCATTGCCAAGGGGATGAATTGCATCGGCCCTGATGGCACGGGTGGGCCTACGACGGACCCTTGCGGGCAGTGCGAACATTGTGTGTCGATCATGCACGGTCAGCATGTCGATGTGATCGAGATGGACGGTGCGTCCCAGACCAAGATCGACGATATTCGCAACAACGTTCTGGACAGCGTCTATTACGCACCCGCTTCGGCGCGCTACAAGATCTATATCATTGACGAAGTTCACATGCTGTCGAACAGCGCGTTCAATGCGCTGCTGAAGACGCTGGAAGAACCGCCCGCCCATGTGAAGTTCATCTTTGCGACGACTGAAATCCGCAAGGTACCTGTGACGGTTCTATCGCGATGCCAGCGGTTCGATCTGCGCCGGATCGAGCCCGAGGATATGATCGCGATGCTGCGCCGGATTGCGACGGCCGAGGGCGCAGAGATCAGCGATGATGCACTGGCCTTGATCACACGCGCGGCAGAAGGATCTGCCCGCGATGCGCAGTCGCTTTTGGATCAAGCGATCAGCCATGGCGCAGGTGAAACGACCGCAGATCAGGTGCGCGCGATGCTGGGGTTGGCGGATCGGGGTCGCGTGCTGGACCTGTTCGATATGATCATGCGCGGTGATGCGGCGGCCGCCTTGACGGAATTGTCGGGACAATACGCCGATGGCGCCGATCCGATGGCCGTGCTGCGCGATCTGGCCGAGATCACCCATTGGATCAGCGTGATCAAGATCACGCCCGAGGCGGCAGAGGATCCCACGATCGGCCCCGATGAACGGATGCGCGGGCAGGATATGGCGGCCAAACTGCCGATGCGCGTGATGACGCGGATGTGGCAGATGCTGCTGAAAGCGCTGGAAGAGGTCGCGATGGCCCCGAACGCGATGATGGCCGCCGAAATGGCGGTGATCCGCATGACCCATGTGGCCGAATTACCTTCGCCCGAAGATTTGGTTCGCAAGCTGCAGGACACGCCACCGCCCCCGGCACCAGCACCCAATGGTGGGGGTGGTCAGCCAGCCCCGGTGGGGGCTCGATCGCCTGCGGCGGGCGGGGGGGCGTCTGTTGGTTCGGGGGCTGACGCCTCGGCCCGGTCTGCTGGGGGAACGGCAACCGCACTGGCGGTACATGCGGACCGCGGGCTTGGGCGCTATGCCCGGTTTGATCAGGTTGTCGATCTGATCCGCGCGAACCGGGATGTGAAACTGCTGGTCGAGGTCGAAACCTGCGTTCGGCTGGTCCGCTATAGCCCCGGACGGATCGAATTTCAGCCGACAGAGGCAGCGCCGCAGGATCTGGCGCAGCGGCTTGGGTCGCGCCTGCAAGCCTGGACCGGGAACCGTTGGGCGGTTAGCGTCGTGGCCGAAGGCGGTGCACAAACCATTGCAGAAGAGCGCGATGCCAAGGACGATGCGCTGAAAGCGAAAGCCGCCGAGCATCCGCTGGTCAAGGCAGTCTTTCAAGCCTTTCCCGACGCCGAAATCATCGAGATCAGGACGCCGGAAGCAATTGCCGAAGAGGCCGCGCATGACGCGTTGCCCGAAGTTGATGAAGAATGGGACCCTTTTGAGGAGGATTGAGCAGTGTTTAAAGGACTAGGCGGTATGGGCGATATGGCCAAGATGATGAAAGCCGCGACCGAAATGCAGACCAAAATGACCGAGATGCAGGAAGAACTGCACAATATCATGGTCGTGGGCGAAAGCGGCGCCGGGCTGGTCAAGGCCACAGCAACGGCAAAGGGTGAGTTGAAGGGGCTGGATATCGATCCGTCGATTTTCTCGGGCGATGACAAGGAAGTTGTCGAGGATCTGATCCTTGCTGCGATCAAGGACGCGCAGCAAAAGGCAAGCGAGCGCGCGCAAGAGGAAATGGTCAAACTCACCGAAGGGCTGGGACTGCCCCCAGGGATGAAACTGCCGTTTTAAGCAGCCTCAATGGGCAAGACCAAAGACATAGACGCCCTGATCGAGCTGATGGCGAAACTGCCTGGGCTTGGGCCTCGGTCGGCGCGGCGGGCCGTGCTGCATCTGATAAAAAAACGCGGCATCCTCTTTGCACCGCTGGCCGATGCCATGCAGACCGTCGCGGCGACGGCACGCGAATGCCTGAACTGCGGGAATATCGGAACCGAAGACATTTGCGATATCTGCAGCGATGACAAACGTGCAACGGGCGAACTCTGTGTGGTCGAGGATGTCGCTGATCTGTGGGCGATGGAGCGCGCCGGTGTCTTCAAGGGCCGATATCACGTGCTGGGCGGAACGCTGTCTGCGTTGGACTCAATAGGACCGGATGAGCTGCGCATCCCACAGCTTGTCGACCGGATTGTTGCCGAAAACATACGCGAAGTGATCCTGGCGCTGAACGCAACCATCGACGGTCAAACCACGGCCCATTACATCGCCGACCAGTTGCCGGATGTGGCTGTGACATCACTGGCCCAGGGCGTGCCGATCGGTGGTGAGCTGGATTATCTGGATGACGGCACGATCACGGCCGCCCTCAAGGCCCGCAAAAGCTTCTGACTGCCTGCCCAAAACAAACTGCGCCTTTATTGTTCCCAAAATACTCTCGCCGAAGGCAACGCCCGGAACGGGCGTTTAGTCAGCACGCGCCAACAAGCGCCGACGCGTGACCAACGCGCCCAGAACGACAATCACCAGCAAGATAACCGGCCAATCCCCCACCACAGTATAAAGCGTCGCCGCGCGTTTATCGGGCAGCGGCAGATCCAGATATCCTTCCTGATTCAGCGGGATGCTGCCCGTGATATGACCATAGGGATCAATGACAGCAGACACACCGGTATTGGCCACGCGCACCATCGGCAGACCCTGTTCAATGGCGCGCATCCGGGCCTGCATCAGGTGCTGATAGGGGCCTGAAAACTGCCCGAACCAGGCGTCATTGGTCAGCAAAAGCAGCATATCGCCCCGTTCAGGGGCGGCATTGGCCAGATGTGGGAAAATACTTTCATAACAGATCAATGGCACGGCTTTGCCCAGATCGCCAAGATCCAATGTCATTGGCCCTGCCCCATGGGCAAAGCCACCGTCCTGATTGGCCGCCAGTCCATAGATTCCAAACTGCGCCAGAAAACGGGCGGCGGGCATGTACTCGCCAAACGGAACCAGATGGGCTTTATCGTAGCGGCCAGTGATGCTGCCCTGGTCGTCGAATGAAATCAGCGAATTATAAAAACGCTGGTTTTCCGTGCGCTGAATACCGATCACCGTTGTTGCACCCCGGGCAGCACGGGCGATTTCCCTCAGTGGTTCATCAGCTTGGTGCAGCCAGAACGGTACGGCGATTTCGGGCCAGACGACCAGATCGACGGGCTCAGCCGCGGCGGTGTATTCGATCTGACGGTTATAGAACACGGGCATCATATCGGCCCGCCATTTCAGATGCTGTGCTGCATTGGGTTGCACCAGACGAACGACGGGTGCATCGGCTGCGATATTGGCACGCCACGGAACCGGTGTGACCGAAACAGCGGCCAAAGCCAGCGCAAAGATTGACGCCAGTCTTTGTGATCGCCCCTGTAGCCAGACCAGGGCAGCCATGGCGGTAAAGATGATCAGGTTCAGGCCGTGGGGCCCCAAAAGTGCCGCAGCCTGCCCCACAACGCTGTCGACCCAGGCATAGGGCTGCATCGCCCAGGGAAAGCCCGTGAACAGATAGGTGCGCAGCAATTCGGTGCCTGTCAGCGCCATCGCCAAAATGAATGGGGCCGTTCCCAACCAGCGACCCACGCCAAAAGCAATCGCATAAAGCAGGGCCAAACCGCAGCACAGAAAGAACATTGCAAAGGGTGCCAACCAGCCGTGTCGTGCGGCATCGACCATGAAGGGTTCGACAATCCAGTGCAGTCCAAGCACAAAAAAGCCTGTTCCAAAGGCCCAGCCCAGCCAGACCGCCTCTTTCACCGATGATGTCTGCTGAAAAATCGCAAAACAGGCCCAAAGGCCAAGCAGCGTTGCGATCACAAGACCGAAGGGGGGCTGCCCCAGGGCTGCGACAGCGCCCAAGAGCGATGCAATCGCTGTCTTTTGCCAAAGGGGGCGCAGGCTGTACCAACCCGCGACGCTGCGGTCGTCAGTGTCTGAGGTATAGACAGTCACGGCACACGAACGCGCAGACGTTTGATGCGACGCGGGTCAGCATCGACAACCTCGAACTCGGGGCCAGCGGGGTGGACCACGACCTCGCCCCGGGCCGGCACGCGGCCGGTCAGCATGAAAACCAGACCACCCAACGTGTCGATTTCTTCTTCGTCGATATCATCGTGATCCGTCAGGGATTGTCCGATAGCCCCCTCAAAATCCTCAAGCGGGGTTTTGGCCTGAGCCAGATAGCACCCCGGTTTTTCCTCGGTCCAGAAGCGGCCCTCGGCGATGTCGTGTTCATCTTCGATTTCGCCGATGATCTGTTCGATCAGATCTTCGATGGTAACCAGCCCGTCGACGCCGCCGTATTCGTCAATCACCAAAGCCATATGCGTCCGATCGGTTTGCATTTTCTGCAACAAGACCGCGACGGGCATTGACGGCGGAGCATAGAGCATGGGGCGCAAAATCTTGCGCATCTGAAAATCGCTGTGGCCGTTAAAGCCGTGTTTCAACGCCAGATCTTTCAGGTGGATCATGCCGATGGGCGTGTCCAAAGTGCCTTCGTAAACAGGCAGTCGCGTCAGGCCACTTTCGCGAAAGGTCTGCACCAGATCATCCTTGCTGATGTCATCGGGCACGGCAACGATATCGGCCTTGGGAATATAGACATCGTCCAGCCGCACCTGATGCAGGTTCAGCAGCGACGGCATTTTCGGGCCGTTCTTCCATTCGTTTGATTCTGATGGATCGGTGTCGCTTTCGCCAGAGCTGAAAGCGCCAAGAATACGGCTTAATAAACCGCTTTGGTTTTCGGGTTCCTGCGCGCTTTGCGCTGCGTTAGAGGAGCCCTCGGAAGTGTCGCTCATTTGTCCTTTCCAAGTAACAGGCCAGTGTCTTATCACAGAAATTCGACTGAGAAAACGCCCGTTGCGCCACACACCTTTGGAATTTCGACCAAAAGGTAGTGCCAGCGCTGGCCGATGTAAACACTCACCTTCCAGGATATATCGTCGATGAAACGAAAAAGAAGATCATTCGGTGTTTATTCGATTTTTTCGGATGACTGTATCGTAAAAAGATCAGCGGTGCGCGATGTTTCGCTGGCATGATCTGTTTTCTGCAGCAAATGTCATGGACACATTTGAGTAAACCTATGATCTGTAAGGATCAGCTATTCCAAATTGCGCAAGTATTTCTGTCTCTAACCCCTCCATCAATTCTGCGTCTGCGTCGGTCAGGTGATCGTAGCCAAGCAGATGAAGGGTGGCATGAACCAGAAGATGCGACACATGCTCGGCGAAAGGCTTGTCCATTTCGATCGCTTCGCGGTGGCAGGTGTCATAGGCCAATGCGATATCACCCAGCTCAATCAGCCCGGCCGCGGGTATTTCGGGCGACATCGGGGCCTCACCGGGGCGACTGGTTGAAAGGGTCTGGGACGGCCAGCTGAGCACATTTGTCGGCTGGGGCTTGTTGCGGAAGGCTTCATTCAGGTCAGCGATGCGGCTGTCATCGGCGGCCAGCAGACTGACCTCAAAGACCGAAGGCTCGAAGCCCAGACGATCCAGAGTTCCTGACACGCATTTCGGGGCCAGTCCGGTCAGGTCGAGCGTCGCCCAGCGTGGATCTTCGATCAGAACGTCGACCTCGGCGGACATCGTGTCAGGACGTCGCTTCGTCGGCCTCGTAGGCCTCGATGATCGCGGCAACAAGGGGATGGCGCACGACGTCTTTGGCGGTGAAATAGTTGAAGGAAATCTTGGGGATGTCTTTCAGCAACCGTTCCGCGTCCCGCAAACCGGACTGGACACCGCGCGGCAGATCGACCTGGCTGCGGTCGCCGGTGATGACCATGCGGGATCCTTCGCCAAGGCGGGTCAGGAACATTTTCATCTGCATGGTGGTGGCATTCTGCGCCTCGTCCAGAACAACGAAGGCATTCGACAGTGTGCGACCACGCATGAAGGCCAGCGGTGCGATTTCGATCCGCTTATCCTCAATCAGCTTGGCAACCTGTTTACCCGGCAGAAAGTCATTCAGCGCGTCGTAAAGCGGCTGCATGTAGGGATCGACCTTGTCTTTCATGTCGCCCGGCAGAAAGCCAAGCCGTTCGCCCGCCTCCACCGCGGGGCGCGACAGGATGATGCGGTCGACATGACCACCAACGAACATGGATACACCGACCGCCACGGCCAGATAGGTCTTGCCGGTTCCAGCGGGGCCGATCCCGAAAGCCAATTCGTTTTCAAAGAGCGCCTTGACGTAGGCTTTCTGCGCCTCGGTCCGGGGTTCAACCAGCTTTTTGCGGGTCTTGATTTCGACACGCCCGCCCTTGAACAGCTCCATCTGGTCGCCGTCCCGCGTGCCGGTATCCTGCGCCGCCCCGTTCATCCGCAATTCGCCGTCGATTTCACCTGCATCGATGCTGCGCCCGGCCTCAAGCCGCTGATAGAGCGTCTGCAGAACAGCAGCAGCGTGACCCCGCCCCTCACTATCGCCAATGATCGCCAGCTGATTACCACGACGCAGGATCTGCAATCCAAGGGCATGTTCGATCTGGGCCAGATTGCGGTCGAACTCTCCGCAAAGATCAATCAGAATGCGATTGTCCGGAAATTCCAGAAGCGTTTCCTGAATATCTTCGGATACGGTCGCAGTTTCCAGAGCCAAGTAAATCTCCTGTCGTCGGGGCCTAGCTTGATCTAGCCCTGCCAAAGACCGCGATGCAAGAGCGACCTTTGTTTTGTCATGCAAATGATAAGAAAATTTAGAGATATTGCGCGAAAACATGGCGTCAGAATCAAAAAAGGGGCCCGAAACCGGACCCCTTTCAAATCATATGCAAGCCAAGCTTACATCATGCCGCCCATGCCGCCCATGTCGGGCATGCCGCCACCGGCGGCAGCGCCTTTGGGTTCGGGTTTGTCGGCAACCATGGCTTCTGTTGTGATCAGAAGACCTGCAACAGATGCCGCGTCTTCCAATGCTGTCCGAACAACCTTGGCCGGGTCGATAACGCCGAACTTGAACAGATCGCCGTACTCTTCGGTTTGCGCGTTGAAGCCGAAGGCAGGATCATTGCTTTCGCGGATCTTGCCTGCGACAACAGCACCGTCAACGCCCGAGTTTTCGGCAATCTGACGCAGAGGGGCTTCAATCGCTTTGCGCACGATCGCAATACCGGCGTTCTGGTCTGGGTTTTCACCCACCAGATCGTTCAGCACTTTACCGGCCTGGACCAGAGCAACACCGCCACCCACGACGATACCTTCCTGAACAGCCGCACGTGTTGCGTTCAGGGCGTCATCGACACGGTCCTTACGCTCTTTCACTTCGACTTCAGTCATGCCGCCGACACGGATAACAGCAACACCGCCAGCCAGTTTGGCCACACGTTCCTGCAGCTTTTCGCGGTCGTAGTCAGATGTGGTTTCTTCGATCTGCTGACGGATCTGGCTGACACGGGCTTCGATTTCGGCTTTTTCGCCTGCACCGTCGACAATTGTCGTTTCGTCTTTGGTGATCGAGATGCGCTTGGCTGTGCCTAGCATGTCCATTGTAACGGACTCAAGCTTCATGCCCAGATCTTCGCTGATGACCTGACCACCGGTCAGGATCGCGATATCCTGCAGCATGGCTTTACGGCGGTCACCGAAACCAGGGGCCTTGACGGCCGCAATCTTCAGGCCGCCGCGCAGTTTGTTGACAACCAAAGTTGCAAGCGCTTCGCCTTCGACGTCTTCAGCAATGATCAGCAGCGGCTTACCAGACTGAATGACCGACTCAAGCAGTGGCACCATGGGCTGCAGCGACGACAGTTTCTTTTCGTGCAGCAGGATCATGCAGTCTTCCAGATCTGCAGTCATCTTGTCGGGGTTCGTCACGAAGTAAGGTGACAGGTATCCACGGTCGAACTGCATACCTTCGACAACATCAGTTTCAGTGTCGAGGCCTTTGTTTTCCTCAACAGTGATGACCCCTTCGTTGCCAACTTTTTGCATCGCATCGGCGATCTGACGGCCGATTTCGGCTTCACCATTGGCCGAGATTGTGCCGACCTGCGCAACTTCGTCGCTGTCTTTGACTTCGCGGGCGGCTGCTTTGACATGTTCGACCACTTTCGACGTTGCAATGTCGATGCCACGCTTCAGGTCCATTGGGTTCATACCCGCAGCAACAGCTTTCATGCCTTCTTTCACGATGGCCTGGGCCAGAACGGTCGCAGTTGTTGTCCCGTCACCGGCTTCGTCATTGGTGCGGCTGGCGACTTCTTTCACCATCTGCGCGCCCATGTTTTCGAACTTGTCTTCCAGTTCGATTTCCTTGGCGACAGAGACACCGTCTTTCGTGATGCGTGGGGCGCCGAACGATTTGTCCAGGACCACGTTGCGGCCTTTGGGGCCCAGTGTTACCTTAACAGCATCGGCCAGAGTGTTGACGCCGCGCAGCATACGGTCGCGGGCGTCGGTATGGAATTTTACGTCTTTTGCAGACATTTTCAGAACTCTCCTGATATCAGAGTGTTTAGATTAGGCGGCTTTGGCGGCAGCGGTACCTTCGAGGATACCAAGGATGTCGCTTTCTTTCATGATCAACAGCTCTTCACCGTCGACGGTGATCTCTGTGCCGGACCATTTGCCGAACAGGATGCGGTCGCCAACGCTGACGTCCATTGCGATGCGGTCGCCGTCTTCGTCACGGGCGCCTGCACCAACGGCGATCACTTCGCCTTCTGCTGGTTTTTCTTTCGCGCTGTCGGGGATGATCAGCCCGCCAGCTGTTTTTTCTTCGCTCTCTACGCGGCGCACAAGCACGCGGTCATGAAGCGGTTTAAATGCCATCTCTGAGTCTCCTTACCCAAAGTTTCTCCCAAACGGCGCCGAACAGCGCCATTAGCACTCGACTCGAGTGAGTGCCAATGGCGCACAGGTAGGAAGATCACGGACCCGTGTCAACAGCCCGGCGTCGAAATTTTCATCTGGTTGTCGGGCAGGGTCTGTCAGTCTAATGTCCGAACCATCACCGTTTTGGAGGCCACGTCATGCGCGCTTTTTTCATATTTACTCTGATTTGGCTGGCATCGCCGGTTCTGGCCTTTTGCACAGGTACAGATGAACTCGCCGGGCTGACGACCCAGGATCGCGCCAGACTGAACGATGCCGTATCGGCGACGCCCTATCCCGTCGGCAATCACTGGCGTGCGCAAAAGGACGACAGCGTCATCCATGTGGTCGGAACCGTTCATGCCTATGACCCCCGCCTTGATCCGGCGCTTGAGCGGTTAAAACCACTGATCGACGATGCGGAAATGCTGCTGGTTGAGATCACGCTGGACGATGAACGCGCCTTGCAGGAACGGCTGACCCGCAAACCGGAACTGCTGATGCTGACCGATGGCCCGACTTTGCCCGAACTGATGTCGGAAGAAAGCTGGCAAAACCTGGCGGATGCAGCGCGCGAACGGCAAATTCCGGCGTTCATGGCGGCCAAGTTTCAGCCGTGGTATTTGTCGATGATCCTTGGCATCCCGCCCTGCGCCATGGCTGATATGGCCCGCGGTGTACGTGGTTTGGATCATATGATCATGGAGCACGCAGTTGAAACCGGTACACCGATGCAATCGCTTGAGGATTCGGCCACCTTGCTGCGCATGTTTTCGTCTGACCCGATCGAAGAACAGATCGAAATGCTGGAAGCCGGATTGGCGATGAACTACGACGCAGACGCGATGTATGCGACCCTGATTGAGGCTTACTTCCGCGAGATGCATGTTGAAATCTGGGAATATTCCCGACTGCGATCACAAGCCGTGCCCGGTTATACCGCCGAAGATATGCGACGCATGTTTGCCGAGGTCGAAGATATGCTGCTGATCCGTCGCAACATCGCCTGGATGCCCGTGATCCTGGGGGCTGCCGATCAGCACGATATGATTATCGTCGCGGCCGGCGCGGCGCATCTGGGTGGAGAAAAAGGCGTGCTGAACCTGCTGGAAAACGAAGGCTATGCGTTAGAACGCCAGCCGTTCTAAGCCCTATGCAATACCGGCGCGCAGGCAGTCGTGCAGTCGAATGATGCCATGCAGATACTTCTTGTCGTCGGCGACCAGCAGGGTTGTGATCTTGTTTTGATTCATGATGTGCATCGCCTCGGACGCAAGCGCGCTTTGGGCTATGGTGCGCGGCGATTTAGTGGCAACCTCAATCGCTTTGCGTGCCATCAGATTGGTCAGATTGCGACGCAGATCGCCATCGGTGACAATGCCCAGAATAGCCTGCTGATCGTCGACGATGACAGCAATACCGAAATCCTTCGCGCTCATCTGAACCAGTACGTCGCCCATGGGCCAATCGGGGCCAACCAGTGGCAGCGCATCCCCCTGATGCATCAGTTTTTCGACAGTCAGCAACTGTGCGCCCAGCTTGCCGCCGGGGTGAAATGACAAAAATCCGTCGCGCTGAAATCCGCGGTGATCCATCAGGGCCACGGCCAGCGCATCGCCCAACGCCATCGAACACGTGGTCGAGGTCGTGGGCGCCATCCCGATCGAACAGGCCTCGGGCGCATCGGGCAGCGGCAGGACGATCTCTGACTGCGTGCCAATCGTGCTGTCAGGCTTCTTGGTGATCGCGATCATCGGTATGGAAAACCGTTTTGCATAGGTGATCAGATCGGCCAATTCAGTCGTTTCGCCCGAGTTTGACAGCACGACAATAACATCCTGCGACGTGATCATGCCCAGATCGCCATGACTGGCCTCGCCCGGATGAACAAACTGGGCCGGTGTCCCCGTACTGGCCAGGGTCGCCGCAATCTTGCGCGCCACATGGCCCGATTTACCCATGCCAGACAGGATCACACGACCCTGGGCCTGCAAAATCAGATCGACGGCATCCGACAGCGCATCAGGAATGTTATCGGCCATCTGCAACAGAGCGTCGCCCTCGATCCTAAGGACGCGCCGGGCGGATGATCTGACAGCATCAGGGGATGAAGTCATATGATTACCTATGCTTGAATTCGTGTCGGTGACCGTTAAACGGCATCTTGCGCCAAGTCCACCCCGACAGGTAAAAGAACAAAGTAAGAACAATACTGCGAAAACTATCGTAAAATCATAAGCGTAATATACGTCAGCAGTAACTTTTTCTGAAGCCGTATCCGTTTGACTGGTGTGCGTATCGCACTGTGGGTGTGCGAAGGTGGCCCGTTCGCGGGTATGAGTGGAGTGGAAAATGAAACTGCGTGGTTGGGGCCGCGCGGGCGGGCGATTGCAGCTTGCTTTCGTGGCAATGCTGCTGCTTGCCTCGGCCTGTCTTGCGGAAAAGCCGCTGATCATAGGCAATGATCCAGGGGGGAATCTGGAACAGCGTGCCTTGGAAATTCGGCAACTGCGGGCGGGTGGGCGACCGGTTCGTATCACCGGTCGATACTGTATGTCCGCCTGCACATTATATCTGGGTTTGCCAAAGACCTGTGTATCACCCCATACGATTTTCGGATTTCACGGCCCCAGGTCGGGGATATATGGTGTCGGATTGCCGCCACCGGACTTCGAAAAATGGTCCAGGCTGATGGCCCGCCACTATCCAGCGGAGGTTCGTGAATGGTATCTTGAAAAAGGGCGTTATATGACGATGGGCTTTTATGAATTACGCGGGCGCGATCTGATCAAACTGGGGGTGCCCCGCTGTCGATTGTAAAAAACAACGCAGCGGCACCAGAAAACTTTACGGCATGCGGCGCAACACTGTTGACTTAACTGCGACTCGGGTCTAAGGACGCGACTTCAGATTTAACCGAACCCTCAAGGGAACGACGAGACATGGCAAATTCGCCTCAGGCTAAAAAACGCGCACGTCAGAACGAAAGCCGCTTTCAGGTCAATAAAGCGCGCCGTTCGCGCATCCGTACCTTTCTGCGAAAAGTAGAAGAGGCAATCGCATCTGGTGACAAGGACGCAGCAACATTTGCACTGCGTGCGGCCCAACCTGAGTTGATGCGCGGTGTGACAAAAGGTGTTTATCACAAGAACACAGCATCCCGTAAGATTTCGCGTTTGTCGGCCCGCGTAAAAGCGATAGGCTAAGCACCAAATCCAGACGTGATGATTAAGGCGCCCAATCGGGCGCTTTTTTGGTTTTTGGGCGGCGATCTGCGCATCAGAAATGCCGCAAACAGATTCTTTTCGGAAAAGCGTGAGTCAAGCGTGAAGTTCTGTTGAAACGACTCTGTTCGACACGCTAACACACTACTCACGATTCACATTGTCTGGGGGGACAAGGTAAAGAGTCCGGCGGAAGTGCATGGTGTGGCCATGTTTTCCTGCAGCTACAGCTAGGCCGGACTCTCTACGCATTTGCAGAAGTGCCGAAACACTGATCGGCGCGATGTAACCGGCGTGGGCGGTTTGTTTTGTTTATCAAAACGACCCGTATTGCCTTTGGTCCAGGTCGTTGAGCGTTGGGTTACAGTACCATCCATTTGGGTGACTATATTCCTGTGCAATACGGCTTTTGAGGCGTCGGGCATAATGCCTTGGCACTCACGCCAACATCTGGATCAACTGGGAAAGAAATCGCGTATTGGTGCGCGCGGTTTCCGGGCAGACGGGGGTCTGTCTGCGGCGTAGATAAAATGAATGGGTCGAACGAAAAATGACAAATGAGACATGGGGACGGGTCCGTCAGGAACTTATCAAGGCAGTTGGCAAAAACAATTATACGACATGGATTGAGCCGCTTGAGTTCCGTGATCTGTCAGACGGCGTTGTAACCTTTACCGTCCCAACCAGTTTCATTGGCAATTATGTTTCGCAGAATTTTGGCGATCAGATTAAATTTCAGCTGAATATGACCGGGACTGAGGTGAAACGCATTGCATTTCAGGTTGCTGCGAATTCACCAAGACGCCCCGCGCCTGCGCAGCATTCGGAAAAGCCCGCAATGGCTGAAACACAGCACGATCTGCCAGGTGCCCCACTTGATGCCCGTTATACCTTTGACAGCTTCGTCGTCGGCAAACCGAACGAACTGGCCCATGCTGCATCCAAGCGCGTGGCCGAAGGTGGACCGGTCACGTTCAACCCGCTGTTTCTATACGGTGGGGTCGGCTTGGGTAAAACGCACTTGATGCACGCCATCGCCCATGAGCTTCAGGCCCAGAAACCCGCACTGAATGTGCTCTATCTGTCGGCCGAACAGTTCATGTACCGTTTCATTCAGGCGCTGCGCGTCAACAAGATGATGGACTTCAAAGAACTGTTCCGATCCGTTGACGTCCTGATGGTCGACGATGTGCAGTTCATCGCTGGCAAAGACTCAACGCAGGAAGAATTCTTTCATACTTTCAATGCCTTAGTCAGTGCGAACAAACAGATCATCATCTCGGCCGATCGCGCACCGGGTGAAATCAAGGACCTTGAAGACCGCATCAGATCCCGCCTGCAATGTGGCCTGGTGGTTGATCTGCACCCGACTGATTATGAATTGCGCTTGGGCATCCTGCAATCGAAGGTCGAACAGTATCGTGGACAGTATCCAAACGTAGAACTGCGCGATGGTGTGTTGGAATTTCTGGCCCATCGTATCTCAAAGAACGTTCGTGTGCTGGAAGGCGCCCTGACGCGCCTGTTTGCCTTTGCATCACTTGTGGGCAAACCTGTCACGATGGAGCTGACCCAGGACTGTCTGGCCGATATTCTGCGCGACAGTGATCGCAAAGTGTCGGTCGAAGAAATTCAGCGAAAAGTCAGCGAACATTTCAATATCCGCCTGTCGGATATGATCGGCCCCAAGCGCGTCCGCAACTTTGCCCGCCCCCGTCAGATTGCGATGTATCTTTGCAAGCAACTGACCAGCCGATCCCTGCCGGAAATCGGGCGTCGGTTTGGCGGACGTGATCACACAACGGTCATGCACGGCGTGCGCAAAATAGAAGAGCTGATCACGACAGACGGTCAACTTGCAGACGATCTTGAACTGCTGCGCCGGGCGTTGGAAGGCTAACTGGGCTTGACGCCCCCAGCATTCTTACCGACAGTCAAAAATAACCTTCATAAAAAGACTTGTGCCGAGATGGGAAACGGGTAATTTCTGCGTCCCGGCAGCGACAGGAGCGAGGGATGAAAGTCAGTATCGAACGGGCCGCATTGCTAAAGGCGGTTTCCCAGGCACAATCAGTTGTTGAGCGGCGGAACACTATTCCTATTCTGGCAAATGTACTGATCGAAGCGGCGGATGATACGGTTACCTTTCGTGCTACTGATCTGGATATCGAGGTTGTCGATAAAGCACCCGCCAAGGTCGAGCGCGCAGGTGCCACGACCGTTCCCGCAGTAACCTTGCACGAAATCGTTCGCAAATTGCCCGATGGTGCATTGGTTTCGCTGACGGAAGAAGGATCGTCAGGACGGTTGACGGTCGAGGCGGGGCGTTCAAACTTTTCGCTGGCCACACTGCCGAAAGAAGACTTCCCCGTCATGGCCAGTTCCGAATACACGGCGAATTTCAGCGCCCCTGCCCCGGTTCTGCGCCGCCTTTTCGATAAATCCAAGTTCGCAATCTCGACCGAAGAAACACGCTATTACTTAAACGGCGTTTATATGCATGTGTCGGATGCCGATGGTGGCAAGGTATTGCGCTGCGTTGCAACCGATGGTCACAGACTGGCCCGCATTGACGCTGAATTGCCGGAAGGAGCAACTGAAATGCCAGGGGTGATCGTGCCCCGCAAGACTGTGGGCGAATTGCGCAAGCTGCTTGACGACGATGACGCACAAATCGCCGTATCGGTCAGCGAAACAAAAGTGCGTTTTGCGACCCCGGCGATTACCCTGACGTCGAAGGTCATCGATGGTACCTTCCCCGACTACACCCGCGTCATTCCACAGGGCAATAATCGCAAGATGGAAGTTGATGCGGCAGATTTTGCAAGGGCCGTGGATCGGGTTGCAACCGTTTCGTCGGAACGGTCGCGTGCTGTGAAACTGTCGCTTGACGAAGATCGACTGATCCTGTCGGTCAATGCCCCTGATAGTGGTGCTGCCGAAGAAGAACTGGCCGTCGCCTATGGTGACGAACGTCTGGAAATTGGCTTTAATGCCAAATACTTGCTGGAAATCGCCAGTCAGGTTGATCGCGAAAATGCCGTGTTCCTGTTCAACTCGGCTGCTGATCCAACATTGATGCGCGAAGGCAATGATCAGTCGGCGGTTTATGTCGTCATGCCGATGCGCGTTTAACCGGCCCGCCTTGCGGGGGCGGTGAATGCCGACGTCGACCATAACCGATCTATCGCTGTCGCATTTCCGGTCGCACAAGACATTGCGATTGTCTTTGGACAATAGGCCCATTGCGATTTTTGGCCCCAACGGGGCCGGCAAGACAAACATTCTGGAAGCGATTTCAATGTTATCGCCCGGTCGCGGGCTAAGGCGCGCCACGACCGAGGATATAACGCGACGCCCGGAAGGTCTGGGGTGGAAAATCAAGGCGGTTCTGACATCTGGCGATCAGATACATGAGGTTGAAACCTGGAGCGAAGGCGGCAACGTACGTCAGGTAAAGATCGATGAAAAGATGGCGACACAGGTCGCTTTGGGGCGCATTTGTCGTGTGCTGTGGCTGATCCCTGCCATGGATCGGCTTTGGATTGAAGGGGCCGAGGGCCGTCGCCGGTTTCTGGACCGTATGACCCTCAGCTTCGAACCCGGCCATGCCGAAGCGACCTTGACCTATGAAAAAGCCATGCGCGAACGCAACCGTTTGCTGAAAGATCAGGTGCGTGACCCGGCGTGGTACCGCGCGCTTGAGGCACAGATGGCCAAGGCAGGCAGCAGCATCCACGCAAACCGGCAAGAGGCGCTGATGTTGATATCGGCCGCACAGGAAGAGGCCGAGACACTTTTTCCAACTGCCGATCTTACACTGGTTCACGCCAGCGGCGCAGATGCGCCCGAAGATGAAGACAGCTTGCTTGACGCGTTTCAAAGCAACCGTTTTCAGGACATGGCGGCAGGTCGCACACTGATCGGACCCCATCGTGCCGATTTGAACGCCGTCTACCGGGCCAAAGACGTCAACGCCAAAGACTGTTCGACGGGCGAACAAAAGGCGTTGCTGGTGTCATTGATCCTGGCAAACGCGCGTGCGCTGGCCGCACAATCGGTCGCCACACCCATTTTGCTGCTTGATGAGGTCGCAGCGCATTTGGACATCGATCGCCGCGCCGCTCTTTACGACGAAATTGTCGCCCTTGGTGCGCAGGCCTGGTTAACAGGAACTGAAAAAGGCCTGTTCAGCGCCTTTGATGATCGGGCCCGCTATCTGGATATCACCGAGGTAGCGCCCTAATTCCGCTTGTCTTCGATCACCTGCCAGATCTGGCCCGCAACATTTATACCGTCAAAGCGTTCCAGCTCCTGAATGCCGGTGGGCGAGGTCACGTTAATCTCGGTCAGATAGTCGCCGATCACATCGATACCAACGAAAATCTGACCCTTTTCGCGTAGTGTCGGGCCGATCGCCGCGCAGATCTCAAGATCGCGTTCCGTTAGTCCAATCTTTTCGGGGCGTCCGCCCACATGCATATTAGATCGGGTTTCGCCAGCAGCAGGCACACGGTTGATGGCACCAACAGGTTCACCGTTGACCAGAATGACGCGTTTGTCGCCGTTGGATACATCGGGCAAAAACTTCTGTGCGATCAAAGGTTCCCGGCTGAAACCGGTAAAGAGTTCATGCAGAGACGACAGATTGCGATCCTGTGGATCCAGGCGGAAAACGCCGGCGCCGCCGTTTCCGTAAAGCGGCTTCAGGATGATATCGCTGTGTTCATGCTTGAACGCCTTGATCGTGTCCAGATCACGGGCGATCGTTGTGGGCGGGATAAGGTCGGGAAAATCCAGCACCAACAGCTTTTCAGGATAGTTCCGAACCCAGAAAGGGTCGTTCACGACAAGCGTCTCGGGATGAATTCGATCCAGCAGATGCGTGGTCGTGATGTAGTGCATGTCAAAGGGCGGGTCCTGTCGCAGCCATACGACATCAAAATCCGAAAGCTTCACCGTTTTCATCTGGCCAAGCGTGAAATGATTGCCCTTTTCGCGCCGCACGGTCAGCGGCCAGCCACGGGCGATAATACTGCCACTTTCATAGGACAAATGATCCGGCGTGTAGTAGAACAGCGAATGTCCCCGCGCCTGTGCCTCTTCGGCCAATCGAAATGTGCTGTCGGCGTTGATGTCGATCGGATCGATCGGGTCCATTTGAATGGCAACCTTAAGCGACACGGGTCCGCCCCCTTTTCTTTCAAGCTACCGATACATGGCGCAGAGCAGGGGAAGGTTCAATCAGAATTGGCCAAAGGCATTTTGGATGATCTTCAACTCACCCGTCTGGTTCACCAATGCGGCATCAAATCGGCTGTCGGTATCCTGGCCCCGTGGTTCATCGGCAAGATATTCTGACGCGGCGGTGTAAAGTCTGCGCATCTGTCTTTCAGACAACGCCAGTGAGGCTTGCGCGAATGAGCGGCTTTTCTTGACCTCGATAAAGACGACCTGACCATGACGGCGGGCAATCAGATCAATTTCGCCACCCTGCCCACGCCAACGGCGCGCTGCGATTTCATAGCCGTCGCGTTGATAACGGCGGGCCACTGAATCTTCGGCGCTCAGCCCGGCATAGTAAGATGTCTCACCGCTCATTCATCGCTCTCGATCTTCAGGGCCAGTTGATAGGCCGTCCGTCGTGGCACCCCAAGCTGGGTGGAAATCTGAGCCGCAGCGTCCTTGACTGAAAGAGTTTCCATCGCCTGCATCAGGTGTTCACGTATCTCATCTTCGCTCAGTTCACGTTTGACCGGTCCGCCGACAACCAAAACCACTTCGCCCTTCACAGGACGGTCGCAGGTCGTTTGCAAGACCTGACCAATCGTTCCACGCCGCGCTTCCTCAAAGCGTTTTGTCAGCTCACGGCACAGTGCCATGGGCCTGTCTTCGCCAAGTTCTTGCACGCAATCGGTTAAAAAGGCCTGAACGCGCTTCGGCGACTCAAAAAAGACAAGCGTGGCCGGGATATCGCGCAACTCACGCAGGAACGACCGGCGCGCCCCTTTTGCGTTGGGGGCGAACCCTACGAACATAAAACGGTCTGTCGGCAGGCCGGATAGTGTCAACGCCGATAGCACGGCCGAGGCCCCCGGAACGGACGTCACCGGATAGCCCGCCGCAATGGCGTCACGCGCCAGCACATAGCCAGGATCGGCAACCAGCGGCGTGCCGGCGTCCGAGGCATAGGCGACCGATTTGCCCTGCGCAATAAAGCCCAGCAGTCTTGGGCGCACCTTTGGCCCGTTGTGGTCGTGATACGCGATCAGGGGGCGATCACGCAGCGCAATGCCATGAATATCCATCAGACGCCGGGTGTTTCGCGTATCCTCGGCTGCAATGACATCAACCGAGTTCAAAGTGTCCAGCGCTCGCAAAGTGATATCATCAGCTGTGCCGATAGGTGTTGCGACAAAGTACAGCCCGGCGGACATTGGCTTTATTTCACGATTCAAGACTCGACCCCCTCGGCGTTGTGCTTATTATCGCAGATGACAAACACGAGGTATCGTGCGAAATAAGGATCAGGGGGTTATTCGTCATTATGTTTTTGTTTTCAATGTCAATTCAGCAGCTGGCTGCACGCTGTGTCGCCGTTTTATCGGTCATATGGCTTGCCGGTTGTGACGGTCTGATGATCGGTGGAACGGGTGGGCAGAATATCAATCCCAATCGCGCTGTGCCCGTGGCCCTGCTTGTGCCGCGCGGATCCGGCAGCTCAACAGATGAGGTTCTGGCCCAAAATCTGGAAAATGCAGCGCGTCTGGCGATTGCCGATCTGAATGGTGTCGAAATTGATTTGCGCGTCTACAATACAGCCGCAAATCCGACCCAGGCTTCTAGCGTCGCGATGCAGGCGGTGAATGACGGTGCAAAGATCATCATTGGACCCCTTTATGCTGCTGCGGCAAATGCGGCTGGCGTTTCGGTTGCCAACAGAAACGTCAATGTCCTGGCATTTTCCAATAATACGTCAATCGCCGGCGGGAATGTATTTGTGCTGGGCGCGACGTTTGAAAACACAGCGAACCGGCTAGTCAGCTATTCAAAGCGGCAAGGAACTGCCAGGATGCTGGTGGTCCACGCCCAGGATGTGGCAGGTGAGGTCGGACGCGACGCGATCATACGCGCGGCTGAACGTCACGGCGTTCAAATTTCGGGGGTTGAAAGCTATCCGTTTTCACAGCAGGGCATTTTCGAGGCATCGCGCCGCATTGCCCAGAATGCTCAGCTTGGCAGCAGTGACACTGTTTTCCTGACGGCAGGCACTGCAGCAGACCTGCCGTTTATCGCAACGTCACTGCCCGAAGCGGGTCTGCGCGCGGATGAGGTCAGATTTCTGGGACTGACACGATGGAATTCACCACCCCAGACACTGTCCTTACCGGGCCTGCAGGGTGGATATTTCACATTGCCCGATCAGTCCTTGGAACAGCGCTTCCAGGCCCGGTATCGTGCGGCCTATGGATCAAGCCCGCACCCGCTGGCCGGTCTGGCTTATGATGGTATCGCCGCAATCGGCGCACTGGTCAGCACTGGCGAAGCAGACGCGATCACAACCCGGCAGTTGACACGCAGTGCTGGCTTTGCAGGCACGCAGGGTATCTTCCGTTTGCGGGCGGATGGAACGAATGAACGTGGACTGGCCGTTGCACAGGTCCAAAACAACCAGGTAGTTATCGTTGACCCTGCTCCAAAAAGCTTCAGCGGCGCCGGCTTCTAGGCCGGAGCCCGCAAATAATCAGACGCCGACCCCATTGATCCTGTCGGCGTCTGAGATTTTCGATCAAACGGCGATCCTGTCTGTCTTGGATCAGACTGTTTCGACGTGCGAAAGCGCCAAGGACATCCGCGCAGCAACCGTTCATCATCTTTCAAAAGTCCGCAAAGCCAGCCTTGAAAAGATTGCAGCTGCTTTTCAGGCAGATCCGTTCAACGCCCGCGCCACGGTCAGGGCCTATGCCTATCTGACAGATGGGATCGTAAACACGGTTCATTATATCGCGGAAACCTATCTGCATCCGCTACCGACACCCACAGAAAGCGAACGCATGGCCGTTCTGGCTGTCGGGGGCTATGGCCGCAACGAAATGGCGCCCTTTTCTGACGTCGATCTGTTGTTTCTGACACCTTACAAAGTAACCGCCTGGGCGGAAAGCGTGATTGAAAGCATGCTTTATATGCTGTGGGATCTGCGGCTAAAGGTCGGGCATGCCAGTCGAACCGTCAAAGACTGCATCCGCCTGGCCCGCGATGATTATACGATCCGCACGTCACTGGTCGAACAGCGCTTTTTGGGCGGCCATGAACCTCTGGCGGATGAATTGAAAGAGCGGCTTTGGACCGATCTATTTAAAAGCACCTCGAAAGAATTTATCGAAGCCAAGCTTGAGGAACGCACAGACCGCCACAAAAAACAGGGCGGCCAGCGCTATGTCGTGGAACCGAATGTCAAAGAGGGCAAGGGCGGCCTGCGCGATCTGCAATCGCTATACTGGATTGCAAAATATCTGCATGGCGTCGACAAGGCTCAGGACCTGTTTCATCTGGGCATGTTCACGCCGGACGAATACGAAACCTTTGTAAAGGCGGAAGACTTTCTGTGGGCCGTCCGCTGTCATCTGCATCTGATCACCCGGCGCGCTATGGATCAACTGACGTTTGATTTACAGGTCGAGGTCGCCGATCGCATGGGATATGTCGACAAGGCCGGACGACGTGCGGTGGAGCACTTCATGCAGGATTACTTCTTGCATGCAACCCGCGTGGGGGAATTGACCCGCATCTTCCTGACCTCGCTTGAGGCAAATCACGTCAAGTCAGAACCGATGCTGACACGTTTTTTCCGCCGTAAGCGCAAGGTCAAACCCGAATATGAGGTCAAGCAGAACCGGCTAAGCGTTGCAGACGAAGACGCGTTCCTGTCCGACAACCTGAACCTTTTGCGGATATTTGAGGAAGCTCTGCGCACGGGCTATCTGCTGCATCCAGATGCGATGCGTTTGCTGGCGGCCAACCTGCATCTTGTGGACGACGACATGCGGCAAAGCAAGGAAGCCAATCGCATTTTCATTGATCTGCTGCTAAAGCATGGTAATCCGCAGCGATCACTGCGGCGGATGAACGAATTGGGGATGCTGGCAGCCTTTATTCCAGAATTCCAACCGATCGTGGCGATGATGCAATTCAATATGTATCACCACTACACCGTCGATGAACACACGATCCAATGCATAAGCACGCTGGCGCAGATTGAGCGGGAAGAACTGGTCGAAGAACTGCCAATCGCCTCAGGCATCCTGAAGGCTGGCGTAAACCGGCGTGTTCTTTATATCGCCCTGCTTCTGCACGATATTGGTAAAGGCCAAGACGAAGATCACTCGATACTTGGTGCCAAAATCGCGCGCAAGGTCTGTCCCAGGCTTGGATTAAACCGCGAAGAATGCGAAACGGTCGAATGGCTGGTGCGCTATCATCTGCTGATGTCTGACATGGCGCAAAAGCGTGATTTGTCTGATCCACCCACGGTTCGAGATTTTGCCAAGGCTGTGCGGACCATAAAGCGACTGGACCTGCTGACTGTACTGACAGTTTGTGACATTCGCGGAGTGGGTCCGGGCACCTGGAACAACTGGAAAGCTGTGCTGCTGCGCGGTCTTTATCGTGAAACCTCGGCGGCGCTGCAAACCGGTCTGGAAGACGTCAACCGTGAAACACGCGAAACCGAGGCAAAAGCAGCCCTGCGTGATGCCCTACAAGACTGGAGCGGCAAAGACATTCGCGCCGAGCTATCGCGTCACTACGGCCCTTATTGGCAAGGTATGCCGACAAGTGCCCATGTCGTATTTGCCGGTCTGCTGCACGGACTGGCCAATGACGAAATCCGCATCGACCTGAACGCTGATGAAGATCGCGATGCAACACGGGCCTGCTTTGCGGTGTCCGACCACCCCGGTATCTTCAGCCGGTTGACCGGTGCACTGGCCCTGGTAGGTGCAAATATCGTCGATGCGCGGACCTACACGACCAAGGACGGTTACGCGACCGCTGTGTTCTGGATTCAGGATGCAAACGGATCACCTTACGAACTTGACCGCCTGCCCCGTCTGACAAAGATGATCCACAAGACACTAAGCGGCGATGTCGTTGCAGCAGATGCCTTGAAATCCAAAGATAAACTGAAAAAGCGCGAGCGGGCTTTCCGCGTGCCCACATCGATCACCTTCGATAATGAAGGGTCCGAGATTTACACGATTATCGAGGTCGACACGCGGGATCGCCCAGGCCTTTTGTTCGACCTGTCACGCACCCTGGCCGCGTCCAATGTCTATATCGCAAGCGCTGTGATCGCGACCTATGGCGAACAGGTCGTCGATACGTTTTATGTCAAGGATATGTTCGGTCTGAAGTTCCACTCAGATGCGCGCCAGAAAGCGCTGGAAAAACGGCTGCGCGCCGCGATCCTTGAAGGCGCCGAAAGGGCCGCCACGTGAAGCCAATCCGATTGATGTCAGGATTTCTGACGGTTGGTGTCTGGACCCTGCTGTCCAGAATTCTGGGATTTATCCGCGATATCATGATCGCGGCCTACCTGGGATCGGGGCCGGTGGCCGAGGCCTTTCTGATCGCGTTTTCACTACCTAATATGTTTCGTCGTTTCTTCGCCGAAGGGGCCTTTAACATGGCCTTCGTCCCGATGTTTTCGAAGAAACTGGAAGGCGGCGATGATCCCGAAGGTTTCGCACGGGATGCGTTTACAGGGCTGGCAACTGTTCTGATTGTCTTTACCGTCATTGCGCTTCTGACTATGCCTTATCTGGTGCTGGCGATGGCGTCTGGCTTTCAGGGCGATGAACGGTTCGATCTGGCCGTGTTTTATGGCCGCATCGCTTTTCCCTATATCCTGTTCATTTCACTCGCCGCTTTGCTGTCAGGCGTTTTGAATGCCACCGGGCGGTTTGCGGCCGCAGCTGCTGCGCCAGTTCTGCTGAATATCCTGTTCATCTCGGCCATGGTCTTTGCGGGGGCCATGGACATCGCAATCGGCGATGCACTGGCCTGGACAGTACCACTGGCCGGGATCGCACAGATGGCGCTGGTCTGGGTTGCGGCAAAGCGTGCCGGGTTCAAACTGACCCTAAAACGCCCGCGACTGACGCCCGAGCTGAAACGTCTTGCGATCATCGCAGCACCGGCCGCGCTGGCAGGTGGGGTTGTGCAGTTGAATCTTTTGATCGGCAGGCAGGTTGCCAGCTTCTTTGATGGGGCCATTGCCTGGCTGAACTATGCGGACCGGCTTTATCAACTGCCACTGGGTGTTGTCGGCATTGCAATCGGTGTCGTGCTGCTGCCCGATCTGTCGCGCAGATTGCGGGCCAACGATACAGAAGGGGGCCAGAACGCCTATAACCGGGCCGCCGAAGTGTCGCTTGCGCTCACGATACCGGCTGCCGTCGCCCTGATCGCAATTCCCTTGCCGCTGATCAGTGTGCTATTTCAACGTGGTGCTTTCGGACCCGAGGATGCCGCCGCAGCCGCCCTGGCCGTTGCTGTCTATGGTGTCGGGTTGCCCGCATTTGTTATGCAGAAGGTTCTGCAACCCCTATTCTTCGCGCGAGAGGACACCAAGCGCCCCTTCTATTATGCCTTGGGGTCTCTGATCGTAAATGCGGTCTTGGCAATCGGATTGGCGCCCATAGTCGGCTTTATTGCCGCCGCCATTGGTACTTCGCTGGCAGCATGGGCGATGGTGTTTCTGCTTTGGCGAGGTGCGCGGCAAATGGGACCAGCCGCGCAATTAGACCAACGATTCAAATCGCGCCTTCCGAAAATCGTCGCTGCCAGTGTCTTGATGGGATTGATCCTGTGGGGCATGGCCTGGGTCTTGGCCGATGCGTTGCAAACCGGCGGTCTGCGCTATCTGGCGTTGGCTGGATTGGTTGCTGTCGGGATCGTCAGCTATTTTGGGATCGGTCAGATCATCGGCGCTTTTCGTTTGGCCGAGTTTCGCTCAGCCATGCGCAAGACACCACAGAACTGATCACCAGCGGCTTAGCGCGTCTTCATCCTGCGCTTTGCTTTCGACCCATGTTTCGCCATCCTGAGTGATTTCTTTTTTCCAGAACGGCGCACGGGATTTCAAATAGTCCATCAAAAACTGCGCCGCCTCGAACGCATCCTGCCTATGGGCCGACGCCGTGGCCACCATCATGATCTGATCACCGGGGGCCATCTTGCCGTATCTGTGGATCACCAGAACATCGGCCAAGGACCAGCGTTCGTTCGCCTGATCGACGATCTTTTGCAGCGCCTTTTCCGTCATGCCCGGATAATGTTCAATCTCCATCACCGCCAAATCACGGGTCGTCAGATCGCGGACAATACCGGTAAACGTCACCACGGCCCCAACATCATGACTGGTATTAGTGAACTGTGACACCTCAGCCCCCAGATCAAACGGGGCTTCCTGCACGCGAACCGTCATACCTAGCCGCCGGTCATCGGTGGAAAAAACGCGACCTCGCGTACGCCATCTAGCGGTGCGCTGAAATCGGAAAGCTCCTGATCAAGTGCAACCCGCAGCGCTGTAGTGTCGGCAAAGGCCGCTGCATAACGGTCTTCTCGCGCCTTCAACTCTTCAACGAGTTCCGCAACGGTCCCGGCAGAAGTCTCAATCTGCTCTCTCGGCAATCCGATCCGTTCGCGCACCCATGCGAAATACATCACATCAATCATGCTTCGTCCTTCAGGTAGGGCAAGGATTTTTGAAAGTAGTCCAATCCCGAAATCAGCGTCAATGCCGCGGCCAGCCACAACAACGCGACCCCACTGTACCAACTGTACTGAATTCCGTCATACAGCCATAAAAGGCCGACTTCATCCGGCACAAGCCCTTCGAAAATCGCAGCGATCATTTCATCATTCATCCCCTGAATGCGTATTTCGAGATGATGTTCGAATATCCCGCGGGCAAAAAGGACAGCCAAGGCGATCATCTGCGCAGTTGTCTTATACTTCGCTATTTTGGTTGCTTTCAGCGTGCCTGCGTTATCACCCAAAAACTCTCGCAAACCGGCGATAAAGATCTCGCGAAAAAGAATCACTGTCGCTGGCAGCAAAATCCACGGGTCCATCCCGGAAAAGCCTGTCACCACAAGAAGCGCGATGATCACCATGGCCTTGTCGGCAATTGGATCCAGCATCGCGCCGAATTTGCTTTCCTGCTTCCAAAGCCTTGCCAGATAGCCGTCAAACCAATCCGTGACAGCCGCGCTGACAAACAAAATCAGCGCAAACCAGTCTGCCCAAGGCCGGTTGAAATACAAAAACATGATGGCAACGCCCGGGGCGGCCAACAGACGTAACGCTGTCAAGGTATTGGGTATGGTCCATTTCATCAGGCGTGTCTTAGCCTGTCAGCCGCGTTCATGGAAGAAGTCATAAATCGTTTCTGCCAAAGTATCGGAAATTCCATCGACGGCCTTCAGATCTGCAAGATTTGCGCGGGATACAGCCTTGGCCGATCCAAAATGCGCCAACAAGGCACGTTTGCGTGTGGCCCCAACGCCGGGCACGTCATCCAGCGGGGTCGCGCCGATGCTCTTGGCGCGTTTGGCGCGGTGTGTTCCAATGGCAAAACGGTGTGCTTCATCCCGCAGGCGTTGAACGAAATAGAGAACAGGGTCATTGTGTCTTAACGCGAAAGGTCGCTGTCCGGTTCTGTGGAACTCTTCCTTGCCCGCATCGCGGTCAACGCCCTTGGCCACACCGACCATCGGAATATCCTCAACCCCCATGTCCAACATAATCTCGCGCACTGCACTGACCTGCCCTGCCCCGCCATCAATCAACAGCAAATCCGGCCACATATCCTGTTCGCGATCCGGGTCTTCCTTCAGCAGTCTTTTGAAACGGCGGGTCAGAACCTCTTTCATCATGCCGAAGTCATCACCGGGCGTCAGATCATCGCCCTTGATATTGAACTTGCGATACTGGCTTTTCACGAAACCGTCCGGGCCCGCGACAATCATCGCACCAACGGCATTTGTGCCCTGAATGTGCGAGTTATCGTAAACCTCGATCCGCTGCGGTGCGCTGTCCAGATCAAAAGCCTCTGCCAGACCTTTCAGTAGTTTCCCCTGCGTGGCGGTTTCAGCCATCTTGCGCGCCAAGCTTTCACGCGCATTTCGGGCAGCGCCTGCAACCAATTCCGCCTTTTCGCCCCGTAAGGGTATTGCCAGTTCCACCTTGCGCGCCGCCTTTTGGGACAACGCTTCAGTCACCAGATCATCATTTTCGACCGGATGACTTAACAGGATCAGTTTCGGTGGTTCCTTGTCCCCGTAGAACTGACCAACAAAAGCCTCCATCACCTCGCGCACATCAACGTCCGTTCCGACACGCGGGTAATAATCCTTGTTGCCCCAATTCTGATTGGCCCGGATGAAAAAGACCTGCACACAGGCCTGACCGCCCTCCATATGCAGCGCGATGATGTCGGCTTCGGCCACACCACGAGGGTTTATGCCCTGAGCTGTTTGAACTTGGGTCAGCGCGCGTATGCGATCACGCAGGGCAGCTGCGCGTTCGAATTCCATCGCGTCTGATGCCGCGGCCATATCTTTAGCCAACCGTTCCTGAATTTTTGTCGTACGGCCAGACAGAAAGCGTTCAGCATCACGGACCGCATCGGCATAGTCCGCTTCGCTGATCTTACCCACACACGGCGCGCTGCAGCGCTTGATCTGATACAGCAGACAGGGCCGCGTCCGACTGTCGAAAGTCGAGTCAGAGCAGTTTCGCAGCAGAAAAACCTTCTGCAATTGATTCAGCGTCCTGTTTACAGCACCTGCACTGGCAAAAGGGCCATAGTAAGATCCCTTTTCCTTTTTCGCCCCACGGTGTTTTTTGATCTGCGGAAATCCATGTTCGGCACTGACGAGAATATTCGGAAAACTTTTGTCATCGCGCAGCAGAACGTTATAGCGTGGCTTCAACTGCTTGATCAGGTTCTGTTCCAGCAAAAGCGCCTCGGTTTCCGTCTTGGTCGTCAGAAACATCATGCTGGCGGTTTCGCCGATCATGCGCGCGATGCGCGGGCTGTGACCCGATGGGCGGGCATAATTGGAAACCCGCGCCCTTAGGTTGCGGGCCTTGCCCACATAAAGAACACGCGCCTGTTCATCCAACATCCGATAGACGCCAGGCGACGCATCAAGTGTCTTCAGATATTCCTGAATACAGGCGTGGCCTTTGGTGATCTGGCTGGCATCGGTCATGGGCGACAAGATATGATTCCTACCGCTGGCTGCAATCTTATTAAACCGGTTACAAGAGAAAATCTGTCCACCATTTCTGTGGATAACTTGGCGTATAACTTTGCCACAGACGGATTTTTTCCTTGTTTAAAGGGCGCTTCTGTAATTTGCCTAATTTTTAGGCTTAATTTTAAGGCACTGATAATAAAAGATATTTTTTTATTCGTTAACAAATCATTGATATCATTGTACTTTTTGTAACGTTTTTTTGACCATATTATTACAGCGTGTACAACTTCGGTCGTTTTCTATTCTACGCCTAGAACATCTGGCGTTTGCCAGGCCAGATGCTGACCGCCATCAACACAGATCAATTGACCCGTGACCGCAGGGGCGTCAACGAAATAGCCAAGAGCCGCCGTTATATCAGAAACATTGGCACCCCGATTCAACACCGTCGCGGCGCGTTGGCGCGCGAAATGTTCGGCGGATTGACGACCGCCTTGTAACGTCGGCCCAGGACCAATTGCGTTGACACGCACCCTGGGCGCCAGGGCCTGAGCCGCGGTTTGGGTAAAGGCCCAAAGTCCCATCTTTGCAATGGTATAGGTCATGAATTCGGGGGTCAGCTTGCGCACACGCTGATCAATCATGTTCACAACCAGGCCCGCGGCAACGGGTTCGCCCATGTCGTCTTTGCCCGGCTCGGGCACCTGCCGTTGAAACTCCTGCGTCAGGATAAAAGGCGCGCGCAGGTTGGATTGCATATGACGATCCCAGCTTTCGCGAGTCGCGGTTTCAATCGTGTCGTATTCAAAGATCGAGGCATTGTTGACCAGACACGTCAACGGCCCGCCCAGATGCGATACAGCCTGTTCCACCAGCTTTTCGGTTTGTGCATCGTCCAGCAAGTCAGCCCCAAGGGCAACCGCCTTGCGCCCCATCGATCTAATATGCTCAACAGCCGTTTCAGCATCGGATCGGGACGCAGCATAATGGACAGCCACATCATAACCGCGACCAGCAAGATAGACTGCCATTTCGCGGCCCAACCGTTTACCCGCGCCCGTTACCAATGCTTTCATCAGTCTTCGCCTTAATTGGTCAACAGAACGACAAGATAGACGACATAGGCGCCCGTCAACAGCGCACCGACTCTTCGCCCCATATCGAATCTGAAAAAGACGAACGGGATCAGGATAAGTGACGCCCCCAACATCACCCACAAATCAAAACGCAGAAACGACGCATCAACGGGAATTGCGCCAACAAGGCTGGTAATGCCGATGATGGCAAGCAGATTGAACATATTCGACCCGATGACATTGCCCAATGCCACCGCCGCCTGCTGTCGCAATGCCGCCATAACGGTTGTTGCCAGTTCAGGGAGCGAGGTTCCGATCGCAACCAACGTCAAGCCAATCACGGTTTCTGATACACCAAAGGACGTCGCGATGATCACCGCATTTGTGACCAGCAGATCGGCACCAAGGGGCAGCCCGATCAGACCCAACAGAAGAAACATGATGATCTTCCACCAGCGCATGGACGGGTCAGCGCCTTCGACCTCTTCCTCGCCAGCCTCGGCAGCCTCGGCCTTGGATTGACGCCGATGGCGGCGGGCCTCGATCAATTGCTCGCCCAGGATCAGCGACAAAACCAACAACAGGATCAACCCGTGCCACCATGTGAAGGGCCCCAAGAAAGCCAAGCCGATAAAAAGAAGGGTCGCAAAAATCATGTATAGAAAGCTTTTGCGCGTGTTGCAGGTGCTGGTGTGCAGAACCGAAATCATCGCGGGGATACCCAGAACCAAAAGCACATTGGCCGTATTTGACCCCACCACATTGCCCAACGCGATGCCGGGCGCATCGTCTAAAACAGCCTTGATACCAATCAGCAGTTCGGGTGCGGACGTACCAAACGCAACAATTGTCAGACTGACAATCAGGGCCGGAATACCAAGACGCAAACTCAGGTTCACTGCACCTTTCACCAAGGCGTCGCCGGCCAGCAAAAGGATCACCAGACCAAGTCCGGTATAAACGAATGGCAGTATCATTTACGTCCTTTTCCGCAGGGACAGGGCCCTTTTCCGATCCGAAACCGGCCACAAGACGGGCATCTGGCAGACCGAAGCCTGTCCTGCCCCGGAAAACGCAACTTTCCAAAGATCGCCAGAATAATTATGACGACCAAAAAAAGAGTAACGGCCTTTATCAGCACGCTACAGACCAAATCGGGCAAACTGCGCCCGTTCTTCGATACCGTGCACCATGTCACCGACGACATTTGCGCCGAACCTTTGCAGGAACGACCGACGCGGGCCATAAGGGACCAGTCGGACCTTATCGCCGAAAACTTCTTTCATTTTAGGCACCAGATGACCAATGCCCTCTGCCAGTCCCACGTCGACAGCCTTTTCCCCAACCCAGATTTCGCCTGTAAACATATCCTGATCCTCGGGCAGTTTGTTCGCCCGACGTGATTGGACATGGTCGATAAAGACCTGATGGATCTGTTCCAGAATACGCTTCAAACGCTCGACATCTTCGGTCTTTTCGGGGCGAAAGGGGTCCAGCATGCTTTTTGATTTTCCAGCGGTATAGACCCGGCGCTGGATACCATGCTTTTCGATCAGTTCGTGCAGACCAAAACCGGCCGATATGACACCGATCGATCCCACGACCGACGCCTGATCCAACCAGATTTCGTCAGCGGCAGAGGCCAGCCAATAGCCACCAGAGGCCGCGACATCCTCGACAAACGCATAAACGGGAATTTCCTTTTCCTGCGCCAGCCGCCGTATCCGGGCACCGATCAGCGAACTTTGAACGGGCGACCCACCGGGTGAGTTAACGACAATTGCAACGGCTTTCGGTTTGCCACGGGAAAAAGCCTTTTCCAGCACAGGGGCGATGCCATCGTCACTTAGACCGCGCGGACCCGAGGCAATCATACCGTTCAGTCGCACCACCGACACCACAGGGTCGGATTTCATAAAGGGTATCCAGCGTTTCATGAAGGGCCATGTAGAGTGTCACTGCCCCAGGAACAAGGCAGGGTTTCAAAACAGGACGCTATGTTGCGCGCAGTCAACTTGATGAATGGTGCCCAATCGCCCTTGGGATCAACTGCGAATGCGGTAACCTGTCTTGAAAATCCACCAGATGATCGCCAGACAAATTGCCGTGAAAGCCGCAATGGCGATCAGGCTGACACCAATACCCACATCTGCAGCGCCAAAGAATGACCAACGGAAGCCAGATATCAGATAGACAACCGGATTGAACAACGTAATTGTTTGCCAGACCGGCGGAAGCATCGAGATCGAATAAAAACTGCCCCCCAGGAATACCAGCGGTGTGATAACCAACAGAGGGATCAACTGCAGCTGTTCAAAATTCTGCGCCCATATCCCAATGATAAAGCCCAAAAGACTGAACGATAGACAGGTCAGAATCAGAAAGGCAAACATAGCCAGCGGGTGAGCGATCTGAAGATCGACGAAGAAGTAAGCCGTGCCCAGAATTACCAGCCCTACGAAAAGGGCCTTGGTCGCGGCGGCGCCAACATAGCCGATGACGATTTCGAAAAAACTGATGGGCGCTGACAACAGTTCATAGATCGTGCCGATGAATTTAGGAAAATATATCCCGAATGAGGCGTTCGATGTAGCCTGCGTCATCACGCTTAGCATGATCAGCCCCGGAACGATGAATGCGCCATAGCTGACACCTTCGACCTGATCGATCCGGCTGCCAATGGCGGCACCGAATACCACAAAATATAGCGAGGTCGACAAAACAGGCGACAGAAAGCTTTGTGCCAGCGTGCGAAAAAAGCGCGCCATTTCAAATAGGTAAATCGCTTTGACGGCCTGAAAATTCATGCTGTTTCCTTTACCAGATCGACAAAAATCTCTTCCAGCGAACTTTGATGCGTTTGAATGTCTGTCATGTGCAGGCCCGCTTTCTGAAGATCTGCAAGCAGTGTGGTGATGCCAGTGCGCGGCCCGTTACTGTCATAGCAATAGATCAGCGCATTTCCGTCATCTGACGCCCGCAAGTCATAGTCCTTCAGGCTGTCAGGAACGTCGGTCACGGGATCTTGCAGCTCGATCGTCAGCTGTTTGCGACCCATGCGCTGCATCAGATCAACCTTGGGTTCCACCAGCAGAATGCGACCCTGATTGATCACGCCGACACGATCTGCAATCGCCTCGGCCTCTTCGATGTAGTGGGTCGTCAGAATGATCGTCACGCCATTTGACTTCAGCTCTTCAACGACCTGCCACATATCCTTGCGCAATTCGACATCGACGCCGGCGGTTGGTTCATCCAGGAACAGAACGCGGGGTTCATGGCTAAGCGCCTTGGCGATCAGCACGCGCCGTTTCATGCCGCCCGACAGCTCCATCACCTTCGCATTGCGCTTGTCCCACAGCGATAACTGCCGCAAAATCTTTTCAATATAAGCCTCATCCCGCCCCTTGCCGAACAGGCCCCGTGACAAACGCACCGTGTTGATGACCTTTTCAAAGGGTTCAAGGGACAATTCCTGGGGCACCAGTCCGATGATCCGACGCGCCTGGCGGTAATCTGACAATATATCGTGCCCCGCGACGGTAATGCGACCGGATGACGGCGTTGTAATCCCGCAAATGGTGGAAATCAGGGTTGTCTTGCCCGCACCATTCGGACCAAGCAAAGCCAGTATTTCGCCTTCATCGATCTGAAGATCGACACCTTTCAGCGCCTCAAATCCGCTATCATAGGTCTTGGTGACGTTTTCGACTGATAATATCACTGACATTGCATCTGGCCTTTGGCTGGTCAGAGGCAAGCTAGTGGTTAAGCGCGAAAAGGGAAACGTCTATTATCGCACAGACCCATGTGAAGTCTTGCGGACCTAGGCCCGCCAAAGATGGTCCAGCGAATCCCAGATCAACTTGCTGCCCGTCACCACAAGCAACGTGTATGTCAGGGCAAAGAACAAACGCTCTGGCACCATATGATGCGCCCGCACACCCAACCATGTTCCGATCAGGGCCACCGGCGCTAAAATCAGATCAGCCAACAGTGTGTTCCACGTGAAGATACCCAAAAACGCATAAGGAACAAATTTTAGAATATTGACGATCCAGAAAACAATCACAGTTGTCGCCTGATACGTGGTTTTTGAGACCCCTTGCGACAGCATATAGATAGCTACGGCTGGTCCGCCCGCATGGCTGACAAAACTGGTGAAACCCGCGACAATCCCTGAAATGAAACCGGCAACCGGACCCAGCGGCGTTTGACGCGGTTTCATCAGACCCCACGCCCCGGCCGCCTGATAGCCCACAAACAACAGCGAAATCGCCCCGATCAGAAACCGGAATACATCTGCGTTGGCCACCTGATAGAGCCATATCGCCACCAAAATACCGGGAACAGCCCCAAGGATCAGCAGTTTCGTCGCAGCCCAATCCCATTTTCGCCAATAGGGTCGCAGGCTGGCGACGTCGATCAGCATAAGCAGTGGCAGCATGACGCCAAGTGCCTGCGCTGGCTCTAAAATAAGTGCAAGAATCGAGGCCGACGCAAAAGCCGCGCCCGAGCCGAATCCTGCCTTCGAAATCGCCGCAAAAAGCACCGCCGGGACAGCAAAGGCGAAAAACATTGCATCAAGCGTCATGGCCCAACCCTTACGCAAATTTTTCTTTGCAGAAAATACTTTAGTCGCCATCTGGCATCGAAAACCCATCACCAGATTAACGCAAGACGGACCGTGCGGCCTTGCGTGTCGCGCCATCAGGGTCTAGGCAGCGACGAACATCAACTGACCGGAGATAAACCATGGCCAGACCCAAGATCGCCCTTATTGGCGCAGGACAGATCGGTGGCACGCTTGCCCATCTTATTGCACTGAAAGAACTGGGCGACGTTGTTCTGTTCGATATCGCAGACGGCACGCCACAGGGCAAAGCCCTTGATATTGCTGAATCTGGCCCATCCGAAGGCTTTGACGCCGCGCTGAAAGGTACGACCGACTACGCCGATATCGCGGGCGCCGATGTCTGTATCGTCACCGCCGGTGTGCCCCGCAAACCGGGGATGAGCCGTGATGATCTGTTGGGCATCAATCTTAAGGTCATGAAAGCCGTGGGTGAAGGCATTCGCGATAACGCGCCAAATGCGTTTGTTATCTGTATCACCAACCCACTGGACGCAATGGTCTGGGCGCTTCGTGAGTTTTCGGGTCTGCCCCATGAAAAGGTTGTTGGCATGGCCGGCGTTCTGGACAGCGCCCGCTTTCGCCACTTCCTGTCGCTGGAATTCAATGTATCCATGAAAGATGTTACGGCCTTTGTCCTGGGCGGACATGGAGACACCATGGTTCCGTTGGCGCGCTATTCAACAGTTGCAGGTATTCCTTTGCCTGATCTGGTGAAGATGGGCTGGACAACGCAAGAAAAACTGGATGCCATCATTCAGCGCACGCGCGACGGCGGCGCCGAAATCGTGGGCCTTCTGAAAACAGGTTCGGCCTATTACGCCCCCGCCACATCTGCGATCGAAATGGCCGAAGCTTACCTGAAAGACCAAAAACGCCTGCTGCCTTGCGCGGCTTATGTGGACGACGCGTTTGGTCTGAACGGTATGTATGTCGGCGTGCCCACGATCATAGGCGCAGGTGGTATCGAACGGGTTGTCGACATCAAGCTTAGCAAGGATGAGCAAGTGATGTTCGACAAATCTGTCGATGCCGTCAAAGGCCTGGTCGAGGCATGTAAGGGTATCGACGACAGCTTGTCATGATGATTACGATCTGAATGATCTGGATTTCGAAAGCGGGACATAACAGGTCCCGCTTTCTTTTTTGTCTTACAACAGTCCGTTTGTCTGATCTGATACGGACCGGCTAATCAATTGATTCTCAATACAACCTAATTTGTGATCACGCTAAAAAATACTGTGATCACAAAATACGTCTTTCGTCGCATTTTGGTCGAAATTCGTTTATCACGCCGAACAGAGACGTTAAGTCATGGTGAAACATGCCGCGATCAGACGCAGGCTATGCGAACACCGGACGAAAGGGACAGCCCAGATGAATATCCATGAATATCAGGCAAAAGCACTGTTGCGCAGCTATGGGGCCCCTGTTTCAGACGGGCGCGCTGTTCTGAAAGCGGAAGAGGCCAAAACAGCGGCGGGCGAGCTGGACGGCCCGCTTTGGGTGGTGAAAGCCCAGATTCACGCAGGCGGCCGCGGCAAAGGCAGCTTTAAAGAAGCCGATGCCGGTGAAAAGGGCGGCGTCAGGCTGACAAAATCGGTTGAGGAAGCTGCCGAAGAAGCCAAGAAAATGCTGGGCCGCACCCTTGTGACCCATCAGACCGGCCCGGCCGGCAAGCAGGTCAACCGCATCTATATCGAAGACGGCTCGGGCATTGAGACCGAGCTGTATCTGGCCCTACTCGTTGATCGTCAGACCAGCCGCATCAGCTTCGTCTGCTCGACCGAGGGCGGGATGGACATCGAAGAAGTCGCCGCCGAAACACCTGAAAAGATCCTGTCCTTCAGCGTTGATCCGGCCACGGGCTATCAGGGATTTCACGGCCGCCGCATTGCCTTCATGCTGGGTCTGGAAGGTCAGCAGGTCAAACAATGCGTCAAACTGATGGGCACACTCTATCAGATGTTCGTCGAAAAAGACATGGAGATGCTAGAAATCAACCCATTGATCGTCACGGACAAGGGCGACCTGAAATGCCTGGATGCCAAGATCAGTTTCGACGGCAACGCACTGTATCGCCAGCAGGATATCATGGCCCTGCGAGACGAGACTGAAGAAGACCCCAAGGAACTCGCCGCGTCGAAATTTGACCTGAACTATATCGCACTGGACGGTGAAATCGGCTGCATGGTCAACGGCGCGGGCCTGGCTATGGCAACCATGGACATCATCAAGTTGAAAGGCGCCGAACCGGCGAACTTTCTGGATGTTGGCGGCGGCGCCACGAAGGAAAAAGTCACCGAAGCCTTTAAGATCATCACATCCGACGAAAACGTCAAAGGTATTCTGGTCAACATCTTCGGCGGCATCATGCGCTGCGATGTCATCGCCGAAGGCGTCATCGCCGCCGTGAACGAAGTCGGCCTGCAGGTCCCGCTGGTCGTGCGTCTTGAAGGCACGAATGTCGAAAAAGGCAAACAGATCATCAACGAAAGCGACCTGAACGTCATCGCCGCCGATGACCTAAGCGACGCGGCCGAGAAAATCGTCAAAGCGGTGAAGGGGTAAAGGCGCCTGACTGACGCACTGATCAGAGACATACATGAAAATAACAACAAAAATCGTAACCGCGTTGACGCTACTCGCCTCTTTGACGGCGTGCTCGACATCGCCCATGGGCGTCAGTCTGGCGCAGAATGAAATCGCCAAGCAACGCATGCGGTTTCTGCTTGAGGCGGCCTGCATCAACGAACGCACCACGCGCAGCCAAAAACGTGTGCTGGACGGTCAGGGCTTTTCGACCAGCAACGCAGATAATGGCGGGTTCACCTATAACGATGGGAACTCTTTGGTTTTCGCCAATCTGTCGCCCAAAGAAGAAGCCTTCTTTAACGACGATGGTCGCCCAAACCGTATCGAGGGGCGCGCCTGTTCCGTAGGATCGCCTGCCGTTTCCGTCCGGGACGCGAATGAGATCGTGGCCCAGGTGCTGGCCCCCCGGCTGGTCAGTGACACACGTCGCTTGCCCGCGGTGATCGGCGTCGGGCAATCCCCGAATGACGGCGGCAACGGCTATTTCTTCCAGGATGTCGCCATCGTCGTCGGCCAGGGCAAAATCGACATGCGCGCCGAAACCGGCGAAAGCCTGTCGCTGCCCATGGCCAACATCACAGTTATCAGAAGCCGCAGGTAGTCCGCGATGCATGACACCCACCGGCACCACCACAGAACACACATGATCGAGGGAAATTAAAATGGCCGTACTTGTAGATGAAAACACCAAGGTGATCTGCCAGGGCTTCACCGGCTCTCAGGGCACGTTTCATTCCGAACAGGCCATTGCCTATGGCACCAAGATGGTTGGCGGGGTGACACCCGGCAAGGGCGGGATGACCCACCTTGATCTGCCTGTGTTCAACTCATGCCACGAAGCGGTTGAAAAGACCGGCGCAAATGCCAGCGTGATCTACGTACCGCCCCCCTTTGCCGCAGATTCGATCCTTGAGGCGATTGATGCCGAAATCCCCCTGATCTGCTGCATCACCGAAGGTATCCCGGTGCTGGACATGATGAAGGTCAAGCGCGCGTTGGAAAGTTCAACCAGCATCCTGATCGGCCCGAACTGCCCCGGTGTCATCACGCCGGACGCCTGCAAGATCGGCATCATGCCCGGCCATATCCACAAGCGCGGGTCGGTGGGCGTTGTCAGCCGTTCCGGCACACTGACGTATGAGGCCGTGAAGCAGACAACCGACGTGGGTCTGGGCCAGTCGACCTGCGTGGGCATCGGCGGCGACCCGATCAAGGGCACGGAACATATCGACGTGCTGGAATGGTTCCTGGCCGATGACGAAACCGAAAGCATCATTATGATCGGCGAAATCGGTGGATCGGCCGAGGAAGAGGCCGCCCAGTTCATCGCCGACGAACGCAAGAAGGGCCGCAGCAAACCCATCGCCGGTTTCATCGCCGGTCGCACCGCCCCCCCCGGCCGCCGCATGGGCCACGCAGGCGCAATTGTCGCTGGTGGCAAGGGTGGTGCTGAAGACAAAATCGAAGCCATGAACTCCGCCGGTATCGTCGTCGCCGACAGCCCTGCGGGTCTTGGTGAGGCTGTGCTGAAAGCGATTGGGTAGCGATGGGACCAAAGGAAGCCATAACCACGTGTTTGCGAAAATCTTTCGTGTTCTCAGGCCGTGCCACGCGGTCTGAATTCTGGTGGTTTGTCACTTTGTGGCTTATGGGAATTCTATTGATAGCTTGGATTGAACCACAGTTCATGCTCAGCTACTTAACAGTTTTTCAGTTTTTTTCTTTATTGTTCGTTGTTTGCATGCTGCCGGTTTTTGCGGCGATTTATCGTCGTCTCTCGGACACCAAAGTAACCCCTAAGATTTTGTTATTCATACCGTTGCTGTTATTAATAGCACCGCCATTAGTCTATTTTGTTGATCAGTCTGACTATGGTTTTCAATCACGAACCAGAATGATGCCCGAAGCCCTATGGGCAATATTGGCCTACTTTGGGTGTATCTTTGTGCTTTTGGTATTGTGCGGTTTGCCAAGCGTTAACCGCCCCAACAAATACGGTCCCAACCCACATGAGGTAACGCCATGACCGAACATACCCCCAACGACGTCTTTCATGCCTCTAGCTTTATGCAGGGGCATAATGCCGAGTATCTGGAACAGCTTTACGCCCGATACGCCAACGATCCGAACGCTGTGGATGAGGCATGGCAGGCGTTTTTCAGGCAAATGGGGGATGCCGAGCTGGACGTGAAGGCCGAAGCGCAGGGGCCATCCTGGGCGCGGGGTGACTGGCCGCCGCAACCCGCCGATGACCTGACCGGCGCGCTGACGGGCGAGTGGGCCGCACCGGCCGAGGTGAAAGAGGCGGGCAAAAAGATCGCCGCCAAGGCCGCTGAAAAGGGTGTTGAGGTCAGCGACGATCAGATCAAACGCGCGGTTCTCGACAGTATCCGCGCCCTGATGCTGATCCGCGCCTACCGGATCCGGGGGCACCTTGTGGCCGATCTGGACCCGCTTGGCATGCGCGACCAGACCCCGCACCCCGAACTGGACCCCAAAACATACGGCTTCAGCGACGCCGATATGGATCGTCCGATCTTTATCGACAACGTGCTGGGCCTGCAGATCGCTTCGATGCGCGAAATTCTGGACATCGTAAAACGCACCTATTGCGGCACTTTCGCACTGCAATACATGCATATCTCAAACCCGGAAGAGGCCGCCTGGCTGAAAGAACGGATCGAAGGGTATGATAAGGAAATCACCTTCACTCGCGAAGGTCGTCGCGCGATCCTGAACAAACTGGTCGAGGCCGAGGGCTTTGAAAAGTTCCTGCATGTCAAATACATGGGCACAAAACGTTTTGGCCTGGATGGGGGCGAAGCATTGGTTCCAGCGATGGAACAGATCATCAAACGCGGTGGCAGTCTTGGCGTGAAAGACATCGTCGTCGGCATGCCCCACCGCGGGCGTTTGTCGGTGCTGGCCAATGTGATGGCCAAACCCTATCGCGCGATCTTCAACGAATTTCAGGGCGGCAGCTTCAAGCCCGAAGATGTCGATGGCTCGGGCGATGTCAAATATCACCTTGGCGCGTCCTCGGACCGGGAATTTGACGGCAACACCGTTCACCTTTCCCTGACCGCGAACCCCAGCCACCTTGAGGCGGTGAACCCCGTTGTTCTGGGCAAGGCCCGTGCCAAACAGGAACAGCTGAACGACAAATCCCGCACTCAGGTTCTGCCCATTTTGCTGCACGGCGACGCGGCTTTCGCGGGCCAGGGTGTTGTGGCCGAATGCTTTGGCCTGTCGGGGCTGGTCGGCCACCGCACCGGCGGTACGATGCATATCGTTGTCAACAACCAGATCGGCTTTACCACCGCCCCGCACTTCAGCCGGTCCAGTCCCTATCCCACGGATATCGCGCTGATGGTCGAGGCACCGATTTTCCATGTCAACGGCGATGACCCCGAGGCCGTCGTGCACGCAGCCAAGGTCGCCACCGAATTCCGCCAGAAGTTCCACAAAGACGTTGTCATCGACATCTTCTGCTATCGCCGCTTCGGCCATAACGAGGGTGATGAACCGATGTTCACCAACCCGGTGATGTACAAGCGGATCAAAAAGCATAAGACCACGTTGCAGCTTTACACCGAACGCTTGGTCAAAGATGGCCTGATCCCCGAAGGCGAGATCGAGGATATGAAAGCCGCCTTCCAGGCCCATCTGAACGAAGAATTCGAGGCCGGAAAAGACTATAAGCCCAACAAAGCCGATTGGCTGGACGGCCGCTGGTCGCACCTGGACAAGCGCGACAGCGAGGATTACCAGCGCGGCAAAACGGCGATCAGCAAGAAAACGATGAAAGAGGTTGGTCAGGCGCTGACCTCTGCGCCCGACGGTTTCCCGATGCATAAAACCGTGGGTCGACTCCTGGACGCCAAGAAAAAGATGTTCGACAGCGGGGACGGCTTTGATTGGGCCACGGCCGAGGCTTTGGCCTTTGGGTCTTTGGTCACAGAAGGTTACCCCGTGCGCCTGTCTGGTCAGGATTCGACGCGCGGCACCTTCAGCCAGCGACACTCGGCCCTGATCAATCAGGAAACCGAAGAACGCTATTATCCGCTGAACAACATCCGTCAGGGTCAGGCGCGGTACGAAGTCATCGATTCGATGCTGTCGGAATATGCGGTCCTGGGGTTTGAATATGGCTATTCGCTGGCCGAACCCAACGCGTTGGTCATGTGGGAAGCGCAGTTCGGCGATTTTGCCAACGGCGCGCAGATCATGTTCGATCAGTTCATCAGCTCAGGCGAAAGCAAATGGTTGCGGATGTCTGGCCTGGTGATGCTGCTGCCCCATGGCTACGAAGGTCAGGGGCCCGAACACTCCTCGGCCCGGCTGGAACGGTTCCTGCAGATGTGCGGTGGTGACAACTGGATCGTCGCAAACTGTTCAACTCCCGCTAACTACTTCCACATCCTGCGCCGCCAGCTGCACCGCGACTTCCGCAAACCACTGGTGCTGATGACGCCCAAATCCCTGCTGCGCCATAAGCTGGCCATAAACAAGGCCGAGGATTTCACCACCGGGTCCAGCTTCCACAGGGTGCTGTGGGACGACGCCGAAAAGGGAAACTCTGACACCAAGCTTAAAGCCGACAAGGACATCCGCCGTGTCGTGCTGTGTTCCGGCAAGGTCTATTATGACCTTCTGGAAGAACGGGATGCCCGCGGGATCGACGATATCTATCTGCTGCGTGTGGAACAATTCTATCCGTTCCCCGCGCATTCGGTGGTCAAGGAACTGGAACGGTTCAAAGGCGCCGAAATGATCTGGTGTCAGGAAGAACCCAAAAATCAGGGGGCCTGGGGCTTTATCGAACCCAACATCGAATGGGTCCTGCGCCGCATTGGCGCCAAGCACACGCGACCCGTCTACATGGGTCGCGCCGCTGCAGCCTCACCCGCGACGGGCCTTGCCTCGCAACACAAAGCACAACAACAAGCGCTGGTGGATGAAGCGCTGACGATCGAAGGATAAACACAAAATGTCTATAGAAGTGCGCGTTCCGACTTTGGGTGAAAGTGTAACCGAGGCCACCGTCGCGACATGGTTCAAAAAACCGGGCGACAGCGTGGCCGTGGACGAAATGCTGTGTGAGCTGGAAACAGATAAAGTCACGGTCGAAGTGCCATCGCCTTCCGCCGGAACATTGTCGGAAATCGTTGCAAACGAAGGTGACACAGTCGGCGTTGATGCCCTGTTGGCCAACATCAGCGAAGGCGCCGGGGCGGCGGCACCTGCGCCAAAGGCTGAAGCAGAAAAGCCAAACGAAGCGCCGACTGAAGCGGCAAACGGCGCCAGCGGCGGATCGGTTCATGTCATGGTCCCCACACTGGGCGAAAGCGTGACAGAAGCGACCGTATCGACCTGGTTCAAAGCCGTCGGTGATACCGTCGCCCAGGACGAAATGCTGTGCGAACTGGAAACCGACAAAGTCAGTGTCGAGGTCCCCGCACCCGCCGCCGGCACCCTTACCGAAATTCTGGCGCCCGAAGGCACAACCGTTGACGCCAGCGCCAAGCTGGCCGTTCTGTCGTCATCCGGCGGTGCCGCAGCGCAAGCCGCCCCCGCCGCAGCACCTGCCCCCGCCGGGGCCACAACGCCCAGCACCGGAAAAGACATCGAAAACGCGCCCTCGGCCAATAAACTGATGGCAGAAAACAACATGAGTGCCGATCAGGTCACCGGCACCGGGCGCGATGGCCGTGTGATGAAAGAGGACGTTCTGAAAGCACTGACCGCCCCCAAGGCCGAGGCCCCCAGCGCCCCCGCAGCGCCCCGCGCACCTGTGCCCGCCGATGATGCCGCGCGGGAAGAGCGTGTGAAAATGACCCGCCTGCGCCAGACCATCGCGAAACGTCTGAAAGACAGCCAGAACACCGCCGCGATGCTGACAACCTATAATGAGGTCGACATGACCGAGGTCATGGCGTTGCGCAGCGAATACAAAGACCTGTTTGAAAAGAAACACGGCGTGCGGCTTGGGTTCATGTCGTTCTTTACCAAGGCCTGCTGCCACGCCCTGAAAGAGGTGCCCGAGGTCAACGCCGAAATCGATGGCACCGACATCGTCTATAAAAACTTCGTCCATATGGGCATCGCCGCCGGTACGCCAACAGGTCTGGTGGTGCCGGTGATCCGCGATGCTGACAGCATGTCCTTTGCCGCTATCGAAAAAGCCATCGCCGAAAAGGGCAAACGCGCCCGCGATGGTAAACTTTCGATGGCCGAAATGCAGGGCGGCACCTTCACGATCTCAAACGGCGGTGTCTACGGATCACTGATGTCCAGCCCCATCCTGAACCCGCCGCAGTCTGGTATTCTGGGGATGCACAAAATCCAGGACCGCCCGATGGTCATTAACGGAGAAATCAAAATCCGCCCGATGATGTACCTGGCCCTGTCCTACGACCACCGCATCGTCGACGGCAAAGGCGCGGTGACCTTCCTGGTCCGCGTGAAAGAAGCGCTCGAGGACCCACGCCGTCTGCTGATGGATTTGTAAGGTAGATTGGGGCGATATCTGGTCTAGTAATGTTAGAATTGTGATCTGATTTTGAACGCGAGATTTCACATCGTTCTAGGAACCACGATGATTGCATCATTTGCAATCATCATGTTTTCGCTGATTATGCTGTTCGTTGCCGTTGAAACGCCCCATCCCAGTTACATCAATTGCTTCACATATTTGCATCCACTGGAAGGTAACCTGATCTACACCGCAGCCATCGCTCTTGGAATTGCGCAGATTTATACAGGTTTTCACAAACGGCGCGCAGTCATCCCCTTTACCGAGGCTTTGATTATATTGTCTCTGCTCTACCTTGCCCTCGTCGGCTTTCGGGCATTCGATTTTGCTATCAGTGGGCCCGCTTTGTTGCAGTCTCTCGCCACAAAAGGGGTCGGGCTGGCCGCTATTCTGGGTTTAGCAGTTTGGGTTTTGAATACGGATAAAGATGACGAGTTATTTTAGCAAGCCAAGGTATCATCAACTACCGGCTTAACACACGGCTCGTCAAACTGTCGCCCGGCAGCTAATGACAATGCCGATCCCTGTTCCGGCGGTCTTCGTGGCAGCCGTCTTCGCCGGTTCGGCCGCTGTGGAAAATAACGTCTACCGCGGGCGATTCCAGCCCGATCGACAGGATAAAAGCAAACAGCATAGCAACCTCAAACACTTCAAATCACCTCAACCCTTGCATTTCACCCGTTAAATTCTGTTTAATTTCAAAAACCCTATTCACATAAATTCCATTTCGGAGCCGCATGCGCCTTATTGCCAAACTGATCAAACGCAGCTTCGCCGCCCTTATCGCCCTGATGGCCATTGCTTTTGCGGCCGGGTCGATCCTGCACAGCGCCTCAGGCCCCCCGCCTGAAATGGCACCCGACGATCAGCAGGCCGATGCGATCTTTGTCGACAAAAGCGACCGGACCCTGCAGTTGCTGCGGGATGGTCAGGTGATCCGCACCTACCGGATTTCCCTAGGTGCCGCCCCCTTGGGACATAAACAGCAAGAGGGCGACGAACGCACGCCCGTCGGCATCTATATTATCGACTGGCGCAATGCCGCGTCGGTGGCCCACCTTAGCCTGCATATCTCATACCCCAATGCCGATGACCGCGCCGCCGCGGCCACCCGCGGCGTGTCACCGGGCGGCAATATCATGATCCACGGCATCCTCAACGGCTGGGGCTTTGTCGGCCCATTACAGCGGTTCGTCGACTGGACAAACGGATGCATTGCCGTCACCGATAAGGAAATGCGCGAAATCTGGTCGCTGGTGCCCGATGGCACCCCGATCACTATACAGGACTAATAAGTGCAAAAGAGTTTAGAGAGTAAGAGAAGTACTATTTCAAAAGCTATCTACTGGGGTTTAGTCGCCATTCTAGGGTTTATCATTCTGATGAAAATCAGCGCGTTTATCTACCCGATGATGCAAGCGGCACCGCCGGAAGTTTTAGTTCCTGACCTTCGCCAAGACACCATTATTTTTATGATTGTTAAATTTATTCTTGGTATTGCGCCGGAAACACTATTGTTAATCTCAGTTCTCATCCGGTCAGGCGCAGGTCTTTGGATTGTTATTTTGCTTACTATTCCTGAATTGGGCAACGTCATCGTCTATAATTTTACGGAAAGATTTTTTGTGACTTCGTCTGTTGAGCAGATGTTTCAACAACATATTGCAATAGTGCCTTTTGTGATAGCAATTGGGATACTGATCTATCTGATCAAAACGCAGGAGCTGCGCCGCCCATGACCCCCGAACTGACCGTCCTGGCCCTTGCCGGTTTGTTGCAAGTGATCCAATTTGTGCTGATGGCGGTGCCCACAAACATGGAGATTGGGACCCGTAAAACCATGGGGTCGCGCGATGATGACATTAAGAAAGATGTCAGCCCCCGCACCGGCCGTCTGATCCGTGCGATGAACAATCATTTTGAGGCACTTATCTTATTCACCATCGCCGTTGTTGTCGTGACCTTGGCCAATCAATCCAGCCCCGTTACCGTGACATGTGCCTGGGTCTATCTGGCAGCTCGTATTCTATATATTCCGGCCTATGCCTTTGGATGGGCTCCATGGCGGTCATTGATCTGGTGTGTCGGCATGGCGTCGACGGTCATCATACTTGTTGATGCACTTATATGAACAAACGCACTTGGCTTACCACCGCTCTCTATTGGGTGATTGCACTGATCTTGGCATGGTGTCTTTTGATTTCATTTCATGCCTCCACTCAGGAACCTTATCCCGCCCATTGGCGATTTATCATTTGGTGGGCCGTGCTTTTGGGCACGCATCTTTTGCGGCTGCCTATCGTTATAGTGATTTACATTGCTTACTTCATCGATGCTTTTAATGGTTTCATGCTGATGCTGTATTCTACCCAACCGGGGGCTGATCCGTTTAGTCTGTTGTTGGTGTTTTCACCGTTGATTTTGCTCGGACTTTTTATCTGGCTTTGGCAGAGTGATCAGTATGACCGTCTTTCGCGACGAAAGTCACAAGACGGCACTTGACCCTCAAGCCGCAACACTCTTTATCTACGGTAACCTCTGAAGGAGACCTTTATGTCCAGCTATGACGTCATCATAATCGGCAGCGGCCCCGGCGGCTATGTCTGTGCAATTCGCTGTGCTCAGCTGGGCCTTAAAACAGCCTGTGTCGAGGGGCGCGAAACCCTGGGCGGCACCTGTCTGAACGTGGGCTGCATTCCGTCAAAAGCGCTGCTGCATGCCAGTCATCAGCTGCACGAGGCTGAACATAACTTTGCGAAAATGGGTCTGAAGGGCAAATCTCCGTCAGTCGACTGGAAGCAGATGCTGACCTATAAAAACGAAACGATTGAGGCCAACACCAAGGGCATCGAATTTCTGTTCAAGAAAAACAAGATCGACTGGCTGAAAGGCTGGGGATCAATCCCCGAAGCCGGCAAGGTCAAGGTCGGGGACGAGGTGCACGAGGCTAAGAATATCGTGATCGCCACCGGGTCCGAAGCCGCCAGTCTGCCGGGTGTTGAGATTGACGAAAAGGTTGTTGTCACCTCAACCGGCGCGCTAGAGCTGCCCAAAATTCCGAAAAAGATGGTTGTGATCGGCGCCGGTGTCATCGGGCTGGAACTGGGTTCGGTCTATACCCGTCTGGGGACCGAGGTGCATGTGATCGAATACCTCGATGCCATCACCCCCGGCATGGACGCCGAGGTTCAGCGGACCTTCCAGAAGCTGCTGACAAAACAGGGCATCAGCTTTACTCTGGGCGCTGCGGTCCAAGGGGTTGAGGCCACCAAGACCAAGGCGAAAGTCACCTATAAACTGCGCAAGGATGACAGCGAACATACCATCGATGCGGATGTCGTTTTGGTATCGACCGGGCGCAAACCCTATACCGACGGGCTGGGTCTGGATGCGCTTGGCGTGGCGATGACCGACCGTGGTCAGGTCAAGGTGGGTGATCACTGGCAGACGAATGTGAACGGCATCTACGCCATCGGTGACGCCATCGAAGGCCCCATGCTGGCCCACAAGGCCGAGGATGAGGGCATGGCCGTCGCCGAAACCATCGCCGGTCAGAGGGGCCACGTGAACTACGGCGTCATCCCCGGTGTGATCTACACCCACCCCGAAGTTGCGAATGTCGGCATGACCGAAGAACAGCTTAAAGAAGCCGGGCGCGCCTATAAGGCGGGTAAGTTTTCCTTCATGGGCAACGCGCGGGCCAAGGCGAATTTTGCGGCCGATGGTTTTGTAAAAATTCTGGTGGATAAGGAAACCGACCGTATTCTGGGCGCCCATGTGGTTGGCCCTATGGCCGGTGACCTGATCCACGAAATCTGCGTCGCCATGGAATTCGGCGCCGCGGCCGAGGATCTGGCCCGCACCTGCCACGCCCACCCCACCTATTCCGAGGCCGTGCGCGAAGCGGCACTGGCCTGCGGGGACGGCCCGATCCATTCGTGATGAAACGCACGCTGGGCACCTGCTACTATCCCGAACACTGGCCGGAACAGATGTGGCAGGCCGATGCGGCGCGTATGGTGGACACCGGCCTGACATGGGTCCGTATCGGTGAATTCGCCTGGTCCCGGCTGGAACCCACGCCGGGCGATCTGCAGTTCGACTGGCTGGACCGCGCGATCAATGTTCTGGGTGCCGCGGGGCTAAAGGTGATCCTTGGAACGCCCACCGCGACGCCGCCTAAATGGGTCGTCGACAAGCACCCTGATATGCTGGCCGTCGATGCAAACGGCCACCCGCGCAAATTCGGCTCTCGCCGCCACTATTGCTTTTCGCACCAGGGCTATCGCGACGAATGCCGCCGCATCGTCACACTGCTGGCCGAACGCTATGGTGCAAACCCACATATCGCCGCCTGGCAAACCGACAACGAATACGGCTGCCACGACACCACCGTGTCCTACTCAGACGCCGCGTGCCGCGAATTCCGCAACTGGCTGGCCCAGAAGTACCAATCCCCCGACGCCCTGAACCGCGCCTGGGGCAATGTCTTCTGGTCAATGGAGTATACCGACTTCGACCAGATCGACCTGCCCAACCTGACCGTGACCGAAGCCAACCCATCCCACCACCTGGACTTCCTGCGCTTCAGCTCGGATCAGGTCGTCAGCTTCAACCGCCTACAAACCGACATCCTGCGCAAACACACCGACGCGCCGCTGATCCACAACTACATGGGCCGCGTGCTGGACTTCGACCATTTCGACGTCGGCGCTGATCTGGATATCGCCAGTTGGGACAGCTACCCCATCGGGTTCCTCTCTGACCGGCTTGAGGCGACCGATGATCACAAAACCCGTTTCCTGCGGCAGGGCGACCCGGACATGCAGGCCTTTCACCACGACCTGTACCGCGCCGTCGGGCGGGGCCGCTGGTGGATCATGGAACAACAACCGGGCCCCGTGAACTGGGCCCCATACAACCCGGCCCCGCTGCCCGGCATGGCCCGCCTTTGGGCGTGGGAGGCATTCGCCCACGGGTCTGAGGCCGTCTGCTATTTCCGCTGGCGTCAGGCCCCCTTTGCGCAGGAACAGATGCACGCGGGCCTCTTGCGCCCAGATAGTGACCCCGCCCCAGCCCTGGCCGAGGCGCGGCAGGTCGCGGATGAAATCGAAACCCTGCCCGACACCGGCACTGCCACCGCAGACGTTGCGCTGATCTTCGACTATCCGTCCGCCTGGGCGTGGCAAGTCCAACCCCAGGGCGCCGATTTCGATTATTTCCGCCTGACCTTCGCCTTCTATAAGGCCTTGCGCGTCAATGGCCTGAATATCGACATCGTCCCTTCGACCACCACCGACCTGTCGGCCTACAAACTGGTCCTGGCCCCCGGCATCCTGTCGCTGCCCGATGGCCTGATCACCGCCCTGACCCAATTCGACGGCACCGCCATCCTAGGTCCGCGCACCAATACCAAGACACCGAACCTGTCGATCCCGACACCGCTTGGCCCCAATATCCCCGGTCTTGACGTGCGTATCACCCACACCGAAAGCATCCCGCCATCGGCCGATATCCCGCTGGAAAACGGCCGCATGGTGCATTGGTTCGAGCATCTGGAAGGCGCCGCCGATGTCGCGCTGAAAACCAAAACCGGCGCAGCCGCAATGGTCCGCAATAGTGGGCTGCACTATCTGGCGGGCTGGCCCGACCCTGATACGCTGACGGATATCATTAAAACCGCCTGCGCCCGCCAAGGTATCCCCACCCACACCCTGACCGACGGTCTGCGCCTCCGCGATACCGCGACGCACCGCTTTATCTTCAACTATGCGCCCGACGCGGCCAAGTGGGGCGATACCGACATCCCCGCCGCGGGCGTCCACTGGGAACCACTGGTGTGACCATGTGCGACTGGGGCACACTGCCCGACGGTCGCACGGCCAAGCTGATCACCCTGTCCAACGACCGCCTGCGGGTGAACGTCCTGAGCTTCGGTGCCGCCATTCAAAGCGTGCACCTCGACGATATCCCCCACAGCCTGACCCCCGGTTTCGACCATCTTGCGCCTTACCAGACCGGCAAGGGTGCAAACGGCTGCATCGTCGGCCCTGTCGCCAACCGTATCGGCGGCGCGCAGGCCATGATCGACGGCCAGCTAACCCATTTCGACGCCAACGAAGCGGGCCGCACCACCCGCCACAGCGGCAGCGCCGGGACACACCTGCAGCCATGGCGCCCGACCATGGTCGCCAAAAACTATGCCGAACTGCAACTGCCCCTGCCCGATGGTCAGGGCGGCTTTCCCGGCAATCGCACCCTGATCGCCGCATTCATCCTGACTGAGGCGACCCTGTCCTTGCGCCTAAGCGCCACGACGGACCGCACGACGCTGATCAATCTGGCCAATCACAGCTATTGGAACCTGGGCGGCGCGCCGACCTATGCGGGCCACAGGTTACAGATCAACGCCGATCACTATCTGCCCACGCACGACAACCTGCCCACCGGCGAAATTGCCCCGGTCGCAGGTAAGCCCTTTGATTTTCGCACGCCACGCGACCTGACCCCCGGCACAGACGCTGTGCTGGATCACAACTTCTGCCTGTCCAACACCCGCCGCCCCGTCACCGATATCGCCACCCTGACCGGCCCATCAGGCCTAAGCATGACAATGGCCACAACCGAACCCGGCCTTCAGGTCTATGACGGCGCGAATTTTCCGGGTGCCCCTTATGCGGGTTTGGCGCTTGAGGCCCAAAGCTGGCCCGACGCCCCAAACCACCCGAATTTTCCCAGCATCCTGCTGACCCCCGATGACATCTATACCCAGGAAACGCGGTGGAGCTTTCGGCAATTGTGAACACGCAAAACTTTGCAAAACTCTGGCCCACAAGTTTGCAAAGTTTCTCAATCCTGCGCCGTACGGTTGGGTTAAAATGTCATGAACGACGGATTTAGAGCATCGTCCTTAAAATCTCAAATGTGTTTGATGAGAGCTGAGGGCAGCGACCGGCCCGAGGGTGGGTGCGAGATAAGCGCCCGCCCTGGGGGGCGGGTCGGGCGCTGCCCGGTGGTACCCACCGGGCGACGAGGGCGGATAAAGCGTTGCGGATTTTTAGGACAATGCTCTAATAGTTAACACCGCCCGTTCGTTAACCATGCCTGACCGCATCGCCCTTATTGACGCCACTTACAGACGCGCGGGAATCGTACAAACCCTGCGTACGAATTGTACGAAACGCGTTGTCGGCCCCCTCTGAAAAGCCCGAAAATGTGCAAATTGCACATCTATTTTCGCCGTAAAATCCAACCAAACGGAGCGTTACCCTTTGCGACGTTGCGTCGCTTTTCATGGCCCGTCAAAGGAATAGGAAAAACGGGCAATATCTTCAGCGCAAAGCATTGAAATCACTTCAGCATTTTCATCAGAATAATAGCTGCGATAATCCTTTTGCCTGCGCGAGGCATTCGAAACCGGCAGATCAATGTCAAAGCCCAGATGCGCCTGAAGCCGCAGTAAATCTTCGGCCAGATTTTCCAGCCTGATGAACAGATCGCACCGCTCAGCCCCGTCGGGCGACATCCGCATATAGCTGCCATAGGGGTTCTGCCGGATTGAGGTTTTGATCATATCGTGATGTAAAAAACCACTGAAATCCAATTGCTTGGACAATCCCACCGCCGGATGGTCAAAGTCCTGATCCTGCAGCCAGTGGTAATAGCTGACCATCCGATCCCACGGATTACGCACCATCGTGAAAACAAACAGCCGCTGCAGTTCATCCGGCTCAACAAGCCCATCCAAATCCGCCAGCGTCGAATGTTTCCACAACCGCCCCCTTGTCCGAATTTTTTTCAGCCGCGCCTTTCGCCGTTTGGCCTTGGGCGTGTCCCCGACAAGCACATCATCCCGCGCCGCCCGCGCCTCAAGCGCCATCGCCATCGACGTCCCGCCCGTCTTGGGGATGTGGATAAACAGATACTGCCGCTGCGGCGAATAGATCATAGGCGGATGCATCCCCTTGATATCATGTCATATTAAACCTGATTTCACCCATCGCACCATCCCCAGATTGTCGATACATTCATCTTGGGCTATTCTTCCGCCAAATACGAGCAGACATAGATGACCGCACTTAAACAATACGCAAAGCTGCAAAGCACCGGTCTGTGGCGCGCCTCTGACACCGCGCAAAGGCAGGATGTTGTGGTATCTTTTGGCGACGCAACCCTTGTTATTGCTGATAAAAATGGCCGGGCGCTGTCGCATTGGTCCTTACCCGCGATTGAACGCCTGAACCCCGGCAAATCCCCTGCGCATTACGCCCCCGATACCGAAGGCACCGAGCAGCTTGAAATCGAAGACCCCGATCTGATTGCGGCGATCGACAAGATTACCAAAGCCATCGCCCGCCACCGGCCGCGTCCCGGGCGGCTGCGCTGGCTTAGTCTGGGGGGCAGCATCACGGTTGTACTGGCTGTTTTGCTTCTTTGGCTGCCTGGCGCGCTGCAACGACACACCCTTAAGGTCGTGCCCGACGTCAAACGGGATGAGATTGGCGCAGCTTTGCTGGAAAAGATCGACCGCATCGCGGGCATGCCCTGTGGTTCGCCTGATGGGTCTGATGCGCTTGATACGCTGAAAACCCGTCTAAGCATTGAAAACCAAATACTGATTTATCCTGCGGGACTACCAGAAACAGTTCATCTGCCGGGCAAGGCAATCCTGATACCGGCCAAGGTTTTTGAAGATCACGAAGACCCCGCCGTCGCAGCAGGATTTATCCTGGCGCAGCTGATCCGGACGGAAACGCGCGATCCGCTGCGTGACCTTCTGGAATATGGCGGAATTTTAACCACCTTTCGCCTTTTGACGACCGCAGACATTCCTGATCAAACACTGTTAGCCTATGCAGAAACACTGCTGAGCACCCCACCACGCCCGGTTGATGACAACGCGCTACTGACCGCCTTTGCCAAAGCTGGCGTCAGTTCCGGGCCTTATGCCTATGCGCTTGATCCATCCGGCGAAACAACCCTTGCCCTGATCGAAGCCGACCCTTTTATCGGGCGAACCCCTTCACCAATTCTGTCAGACGGCGAATGGATCAGTCTTCAATCCATTTGTGGTGGTTAATCGGCATTTTTCAGCACTAGACACTCGCACCTTGCCATCAGTTTCTTTATAAGGCAGCCAGTTAAAGGAGTCGGGGGTTTATGTCTTTGGATTTATCGCCAGTAGATCAAGCAAAATTTTTTGCCGCACGTCGTGCAACGGATTATGTTGAAAACGGAATGCGCGTGGGTCTTGGCACCGGATCGACTGCCGCTTGGTTTGTCAAATGTCTTGGTGAAATGGTCCGTGATCACGGACTGAATATCATCTGTGTTGCGACCTCGGCCCAGACTGCGGAACTGGCCAAATCCGAAGGCATCACAGTTACGACACTGGATGATGTACGCTGGCTGGACGTGACCATCGATGGAGCCGACGAATATGATCGCCAGCTGAACCTGATCAAAGGCGGCGGCGGGGCGCTTTTGCGGGAAAAGATCGTCGCAACGGCCAGCGAACAGGTGATTATCATCGCTGACGCCACCAAGCAGGTGGACACACTTGGTGCGTTCCCCCTACCGGTCGAAGTCATTCCATTTGGATGGCAATCGACAAAAACGCTGATCGAAGAAATGCTGATTGGTCTTGATGTCATGGGGCGCCGTGCCAGCCTGCGTATGAAAAACAACCAGCCTTTCAGGACCGATGAAGGCAATTATATTCTTGATCTGGATTTACGCCGGATCGGAAATGCACAGCAGCTGTCGCTTGTGTTGAACCAGGCGCCCGGCGTTGTGGAAAATGGGCTGTTCATTGATATATGCGATGCCGTTGTGATCGGATATTCCGACGGCAAGGTCGAAGTTCGGGATATCAACGAAAGCATCATGGAACAGACGCAGGTTGAGATTTTCGAAGAAGACAATCTGTTCTTGGACATTGATGACTGAAAGGATTGGAATGGATTTCGATTATGATCTTTTCGTCATTGGCGGCGGATCAGGCGGTGTCAGGGCGGCGCGTGTTGCCGCAGCCGAAGGCGCTAAGGTCGGCCTGGCGGAAGAATACCGCATGGGCGGAACATGCGTGATCCGCGGGTGTGTTCCCAAAAAGCTGATGGTCTTTGCCAGCGAATACCGTGAAATGTTCGAAAATGCGCGGTCTTATGGTTGGGATGTGAAAGATGGCGATTTTCATTGGCCGAAGTTTCAAAGCCATCTTGCAAGTGAGTTGGACCGGTTAGAAGAAATCTATCGCAACCTGCTGCGCAGTTCGGACGTTGCAGTGCATGACAGTCGCGCGCGGCTTGTTGACCCACACACGATTGAACTGGCCGATGGCGACAAAAAGACAGCCAAGCACATCCTGATTGCCACCGGCGGATATCCGGTCAAACCTGATCTGCCCAATGCTGACTTGGGGATTACTTCAAATGATATCTTCAACCTGAAGGAACTGCCAAAATCAATCCTGATTATTGGTGGCGGATACATTGCGTGTGAATTTGCATGCATCCTGAACGGCATGGGTGTCGAGGTCGTGCAATATTACCGCGGCGCTCAGATTCTGCGTGGGTTTGACGACGAAGGGCGTGGTTTGGTGGCGGATCTGATGCGGGAAAAAGGGATCGACCTGCGCACAGGAACCAACATCGTTGAAATGAAGCGCGCCAGTGATCATAACCCCGACTACGAAGGCGGCACATCGTCCGACGCGGCAATGATCGAGGATCACGAGGTGATCACGCGCAAGCAAACATCAGACAAAACTGGACCGATCTGGGTCAAGGCAACCAACGGTACTGAACGTGTTTTCGATCAGGTCCTTTTTGCGACAGGCCGTTCGCCGAACACGCAGGATATGGGTCTGGAAGAAGCAGGCGTGAAACTGGGTCGGCGCCATGAAATCATCGTTGATGACTATTCACAGACGTCGGCGCCATCGATCTACGCCGTTGGCGATGTCACAAACCGCGTCCAACTGACCCCCGTGGCCATCCGCGAAGGCATGGCCTTTGTCGAAACCGTGTTCAAAGGCAACCCGACCAAGCCGGATCACGAACTGATTCCATCGGCCATTTTCACGCAGCCCGAGTTCGGCACGATTGGCCTGACCGAAGAAGAGGCGCGCGATCAGGAACCAATTGAGGTTTACTGCACCTCATTTCGGCCCATGCAAACGGCCTTTGCCGGACGCCCCGACCGTATTTTGATGAAACTTGTCGTTTCCCGAGAAACACGCAAGGTTTTGGGATGTCACATTGTCTCGCCCTATGCGGGGGAAATGATACAGCTGGCGGGGATCGCCGTTAAAATGGGCGCAACAAAAGAAGATTTTGACAGAACGGTTGCAGTACATCCGACAATGTCGGAAGAGATTGTAACAATGAAAACACCGATGCGGACGGCTTGAATTTCCGGCCCGCACCATCAAGTTATGAACAACAACACTTATCCACCAAGGAGATAACAGCAAAAATGGCTGGCAACAACGGCGGCCCTTGGGGCGGCGGAGGCGGCTCGGACGGCGACGATCGCAACCGAGGCGGAGATAGAGGAAATGACAACCGGCGCCCTGGGCCGGAAGGCGGACGTTCGGAAATTGACGATCTGATGAAAAAAGGTCAGGAACAACTACGCGTTCTGATGGGCGGTCGCGGTGGCAATGGCAGCGGTCCAGGTGGACCCACCGGAGGAGAGCCCTTTCCAACCCGAACTGTGGTTGGTATCGGTTTTGTTGTAGCTTTCATCGCGTGGATCGCCGCATCGTTTTACACAGTCCGTCCGGAAGAACAGTCGGTTGAGCTGTTTTTGGGCGAATTTTCCAGCACTGGCGGCCCGGGTCTAAACTTTGCCCCATGGCCCCTGGTGACCTACGAAGTCGAAGCGGTCACCCGTGAAAACACCGAAGATATTGGCGTAGGGCGTGGTGGTCAGCGTGGGGATGCAGGTCTGATGCTGACCACGGATGAAAACATCGTCGATATTGACTTTCAGGTGGTCTGGAACATCAGCAACCTTGAGCATTTCAAGTTCAACCTGGCCGATGGCCAGCAGACCGTGCGGGCCGTATCCGAAGCGGCTATGCGTGAAATCATTGCCCAGTCTGAGCTATCGCCAATTCTGAACCGTGATCGTGAATTGATTGCAGACACAGTGACAATACTTATTCAGTCAACATTGGATAGCTATGAAAGCGGTATCAATATTGTCCGTGTCAACCTTGACCGTGCTGATCCGCCATCGGAAGTTATCGACGCTTTCCGCGATGTTCAGGCTGCGGAACAGGAACGTGACCGCCTTGAACGTCAGGCTGATGCCTATGCAAACCGCGTTCTGGCGGGTGCACGGGGTGAAGCGGCTCAGGTCCTGGAAGAAGCCGAGGGCTATCGCGCACGTGTCGTCAATGAAGCTCAGGGGGAGGCGAGCCGCTTCCTGGCAGTCTTAACTGAATATCGTTTGGCCCCCGAGGTGACGCGCAAACGTCTTTATCTTGAAACCATGGAACGCGTTCTTGGTGACGTGAACAAGGTGATCCTTGATGATAATGGCAGCGGCAACGGACAGGGCGTCGTGCCTTATCTGCCGTTGAACGAATTACGCCGCAACACAACCACAGCGGAGAACTGATATGAATAAGACGATCTTTGCAATTGCCGCTGTCTTTGTCGTTTTGATTGTTGGCCTTTCATCGGTCTACATCGTCGATGAGCGTGAAAAAGCGCTGGTTCTGCGCTTTGGTCAGATACAGCAAATCGAAGAGGAACCGGGGCTTCACTTCAAATTGCCAATCATCGACGAAGTGGTGCGTTATGATGCACGCATCTTGTCGTTGGATACACCTGCAATTGAGGTTACACCGTCTGATGACAGACGTCTGGTTGTCGATGCCTTTGCCCGCTATCGGATTGAAGATGTCGAACAATTCAGGCTGGCTGTTGGTCCGGGTGGACAACGTGCCGGTGCAGATCGGTTGGCATCGATCCTGACGACACAGACCCGCGCTGTTCTGGGTGCCGATGGTGTGACATCAAACACAATCTTGTCCGAAGAACGTTCAGATCTTATGCAACGCATTCGTATTCAGGCGGATGCAAGGGCTGAAGATCTGGGTCTGGAAGTTGTTGACGTTCGTTTGAAACAAACAAATCTTCCCAATCAGAACCTGGAAGCCACATTCGACCGGATGCGGGCGGAACGTGAACGCGAAGCTACAGATGAACGCGCCCGCGGGGAAGAAGCCGCCCAACGCGTTCGCGCCCAGGCTGATCGTACGGTTGTTGAATTGGTTTCTGAAGCCCGTCGCGAAGCTGAAATCACCCGCGGTGAAGCTGATGCGCAGCGCAATAACATCTTTGCCAGCGCCTTTACCCAAGATCCCGATTTCTTTGACTTCTATCGTTCGCTGGCGGCCTACGAACGCGCTATTCAGGGCAGTAACTCAACAATGATTATCACCCCTGACAGCGAATTTTTCAACTACCTCGATGGTACAGGGCTGGATGCCAGAACCACAAACGGTGGTGTCGCATCACAGCAGTAATGGAAACGATTCTTCTAGCCATAGGGCTGGTATTGGTCGTCGAGGGGCTGGTCTATGCACTGGCCCCTTCGCTTATAGAAGACCTGTTGCAGGCCCTGCGCAACCTTTCAATTGAACAACGTCGCATGATTGGAATTGCTTGCCTTGCAACCGGAATATGTTTTGTCTGGATTGCCAAACTGCTTGGGGCCTGAATTCATTCAATATAATTGTGGTTAATGATCAATTCCGTCTCACACTGGCGTGACGCGGACTTTCAACGCTTGGCGTTATGGCAAAAGCACCCTACTTTGTTAGACAAGACCGCAGGTCACGTAGATTGAATGACTAAGGAGTTGAAGTTTGAAACCCAAGGCAATCGCACTTATAAAAACACGCACGATGCCTCAGATGCTGTTTGCGTTGATCCTTGGCTTTGCCTTTTTGCTGGCACAAGCCATGTTCGCAAACGCTCGGGGCGCACCGGAAAGCTTTGCTGATCTGGCCGATCAGATCAGTCCGGCTGTTGTGAATATCACGACATCTACGACGGTTGCAGGGCGCACTGGCCCGCAAGGACTGGTGCCCGAAGGATCACCGTTTGAAGAATTTTTCCGCAACCTGCCCGCCCCCGATGGCGCACCACGCCGGTCATCGGCATTGGGATCGGGCTTTGTGATTTCCGAAGACGGCTTCATCGTGACGAACAACCACGTCATCGAAGGCGCTGACGAAATCCTGGTCGAATTCTTCACAGGCGGGGAACTGCCCGCGACCGTAATTGGCACGGATCGGAATACAGACATCGCCCTGCTGAAAGTCGAAGCAGACGGACCACTGCCATTCGTTCCATTTGGTGATAGCGATGCAATGCGTGTTGGTGATTGGGTCATGGCCATGGGTAACCCGCTGGGCCAGGGCTTTTCTGTATCAGCCGGTATCGTCTCACAACGTGGGCGGGCGCTGTCAGGCGCTTATGACGACTATATCCAGACCGACGCTGCGATCAACCGCGGCAACTCGGGCGGTCCACTGTTCAACATGGACGGTCAGGTCATTGGCGTGAACACCGCTATCCTTTCGCCAAACGGCGGATCGATTGGCATCGGTTTTGCGATGTCGGCGAATGTGGTGACCAGCGTTGTCGAGCAACTGCAGGAATTCGGTGAAACCCGCCGCGGCTGGTTGGGTGTCCGCATTCAGGACGTGACCCCCGACGTGGCCGAGGCAATGGGTCTTGAAGAAGCCGCAGGCGCGCTTATAACAGATGTTCCCGCTGGCCCCGCCGAAGACGCCGGAATGTTGGCCGGGGATGTCATTCTTTCGTTTGACGGCGCAGATGTGTCTGACACCCGCGAATTGGTGCGTCGCGTTGGCAATACGGCCGTTGGTAAAAGCGTTCGTGTTGTTGTGTTCCGCGAAGGACAAACGCAAACGCTATTGGTGACGCTCGGCCGCCGCGAAACGGCCGAAGGTGCCATTCCGGCCGCCGCTGTGCCCGAGGAAGAAGTGACCGAGCAGAATATGCTGGGCCTTACCCTTTCGCCGATCACACAAGCCTTGCGCGAAGAACTGCAGTTACAGGCAGGTATTGAGGGCCTGGTTATTACCGATGTCGATGGTGCCTCGGAAGCCTATGAAAAGGGCCTGCGCGCAGGTGATGTGATCACCGAAGCAGGCCAACAGGCCGTTGCCAGCATCGCTGATCTTGAAACCCAGATAGAAGAGGCCAAAGAAGCGGGTCGTAAATCGCTTTTGCTGCTAATTCGGCGTGCGGGTGAACCGCGTTTTGTTGCGATTTCGATAGAATAGCGCTCTCAACCAGTCTGAACACGGACGAAGCCGGGTCACAAGGCCCGGTTTCTTTTTGTGTAAGTCCCCGTCTTTGCGACAAGTCAAAGTAATGGGTGTCATTTTCTGTTATGGTCCCGTGATGCACCCGAAGGAGACGAAAATGACGATCGTGAATGCAAAAAAGGGCAACGGTACACTGCCAAAACCCGTTGAGGTCCAGCCCGCGAAGCCAACCATTGACGCAGTTCACGAAACCTTCGGCGATGGTATCTATCCCTATGATCAAAAATTGTCCCGTCGCAGCTATGAAGCTCAGAAAGCCAAGCTGCAGGCCGAGCTTTTGAAAGTTCAGCTTTGGGCACAGGAAACCGGTCAGAAATTCGTTCTTCTATTTGAAGGTCGTGATGCCGCGGGTAAGGGCGGTACGATCAAACGGTTTACCGAACACCTGAACCCCCGCGCTGCCCGTGTCGTGGCCTTGAACAAGCCGACAGAAGAAGAACAAGGACAGTGGTATTTTCAGCGTTATGTCAATCATTTGCCCACCCGGGGTGAAATCGTTCTGTATGATCGGTCATGGTATAACCGTGCGGGTGTGGAACGGGTCATGGGCTTTTGCCAACCGCAGGAATATCTGGAATTCATGCGTCAGACCCCGGAATTCGAACGCATGCTGGTCAGATCGGGTATCCGGCTTTACAAATACTGGTTCTCGGTCACTCGGAACGAACAGCGCGCCCGGTTTGAAAGCCGCGAAACCGATCCACTGAAGCGGTGGAAACTTAGCCCTATTGACAAGGCCAGCCTGAACAAGTGGTCCGACTACACCGAAGCGAAAGAAGCGATGTTCTTCTATACCGACACCGCCGACGCACCCTGGACTGTGATCAAATCCAACGACAAGAAACGGGCCCGCCTGAACTGCATGCAGCATTTCCTGAACAGTCTGGATTACCCTGACAAGGACCGCAAAATCGTGCGCGGGGCCGACCCTTTGATTGTCGGACGTGCAGATCAGGTCATTCACAAATCGGATCATATTCTGGGCAAATCTCTTCATCCTGCCGATCGCAAAAGCACGTCATAAAATCTGCGTCAGACCGCCAGCGTCTTGAAAAATGCGCTGGCGTGTTTTCCCAAGCTTGGCTAGGTAAAAGCGGTTAAGTTTGAAAAGAGGCGTCAGATGGCAAAAATCACCTATATCGAGCACGGCGGAAAAGAGCATGTCGTGGATGTGGCAAACGGACTGACCGTCATGGAAGGTGCCCGCGACAACAATATCCCGGGGATTGAGGCCGATTGCGGTGGCGCCTGCGCCTGTTCGACCTGCCATGTCTATGTGCGCGAGGACTGGTATGAAAAGCTGCCTGCCGTCGATCCGATGGAAGAAGATATGCTGGATTTCGCGTATGAGCCAAAGCCTGGCCAGTCGCGTTTGACCTGCCAGATCAAGGTGACCGATGACCTGGACGGGCTGGTCGTTCAGATGCCTGAAAAACAGATCTGATGTGGCGATACCTGGGTCTGCTGGTTTTATGCGCGGGCTGCGCTGTGGCCGACGTGAAAGAGGCACGGTTCACGGATCCGACAACCCGGTATGGCCACGCCATTCTGGGTGACGATATCGAATATGGTACGCTTGAGATTGATGTGGCTCAGACCGGTACAGACGCCGTGTTGCGCCATGAAACGCGCGTTCATAAGCTGCCCTTGGATCATGTCTTCGAAGATATCACACCGCGGCTTTGGGATGTCACTGGTGACGGTAAGCCAGAAGTTGTCGTCATAGAAACGGATGTCCGTCTGGGTGCACAACTTGCCATATATGACGATCGTCGCAAAATCGCCGAAACGCCCCATATCGGTCGAACAAATCGCTGGCTTGCGCCGATTGGGGCGGCTGATCTGGATGGTGACGGATATATCGAAATTGCATATATCGACCGCCCCCATCTGGCAAAAACACTGCGGGTTTGGCGGTTTAAAGATCGCGAACTTGAACCTGTTGCTGATCTGGCAGGACTGACAAACCATCGCATCGGCGAACGCGACATCGCAGGCGGCATCCGAGATTGTGGTCAGGGGCCTGAGATGATCACGGCTTCAGCAGACTGGACCGCAGTTGTAGCGACCCGATTTACAAACGGGAAACTTGTCAGCAGCCCTATTGCACCGCACCAGAACCGTGCCGATTTTGCCAAAGCGCTAAGGTGTGAATAGAAATCTCAAGTCTAAGCTCGCCCTTTATTACAGCCAGATCACGGAATGGCGGGCAGAATAACACCTCTGTGTAAAATATGGTTCGAAGATGACCGGCGTCCCATCTGACGATAAACAGAATGCCAGCAGCTTCGGAGAGACCAATGCCCATCACCCGCCGCACCATGTTGCTTTTTGCAGCAACGACACCCGTCTTGACCACCTTCGCGACCGTCGCCCGCGCCGCAACACCAACCATCTATGCCGAGGATGGCGTGGCCGTTGATGGCACCGACGTCGTGGCCTACTTCACCGAAGGCCAGCCCGTTGCGGGCAATCCTGACCTGACCCACGATTGGATGGGTGCAACCTGGCGTTTTTCGACCGAAGAAAACCGCGCGGCCTTTATCGAAAACCCTGAAAGCTTTGCCCCGCAATATGGCGGATACTGCGCTTATGCGGTCAGTGAAGGCTATACGGCGTCGACCGTACCCGAGGCCTGGCGCATTGTTGATGACAAGCTGTATCTGAACTTTTCACGCCGCGTGCAACGCCGGTGGGAACGTGACATCCCCGGCCGCATCGCAAGCGCTGATGCAAACTGGCCCGCGGTGCTGAACTAGCCGCGCAGCGTACCGCCGGTTGCCTTGGTCACCTTTTCGACGATCTTGGCGCTGACAGCTTCGATATCTTCGTCCTTCAACGTCTTATCGCGCGGCTGCAGACGAACGGTAATGGCAAGGGATTTCTTGCCTTCGCCCAAAGCACCGCCAATGAATTCGTCAAAGACGCGCACATCGTCGATCAGGCCTTTGTCGGCCCCCGCTGCCGCATTGACAAGCGTCAGTGCCTCAACATCGGCATTAACGACAAAGGCAAAGTCGCGCTCAACCGCCTGCAGGTCTGTTATCTCAAGCGCGGGACGGGTGGCCGACTTTGATCGCGGTAAGGGCACCTCGCCCGGCCAGATCGTAAACGCCATCGCGGGACCTTTGACATCCATTGCGGAAAGAACCTTGGGGTGCAGCTCGCCAAAAATGCCCAACACCTTCTTTGGCCCCAGACAAATCATGCCGTGCCGCCCCGGATGCCACCATTCCTGCGCCCCGCGCAAAATCTGCACTTTGGCGGGCGCACCAATTGCACTTAGAACCGCCTCGGCGTCGGCCTTGACATCATAAACATCAACGGCGCGCGCACTGCCGTGCACGTCTTTGGGGCCGGTGCTGCCAATCAGCAGACCTGAAACCAGCAGATGCTGTTCATCCGGCTCGCCCCCGTGGAAGGCCGGGCCGACCTCAAACAGAGCCAGATCCATGAAACCACGCGCCTGGTTGCGCGCCGCGGCCTGCAGTAAGCCCGGCAGCAGTGCGGGGCGCATATGACTCATTTCAGAGCTGATTGGGTTCGCCAGCATCGTTGCATCATCGCCACCACTGAACAGCTCGGCCGAGGCTTTGTCGATAAAGCTATAGGTGACGCATTCGTTATATCCCAAAGCCGCACAGGTCCGCCGCGCCGCCTGTTCGCGCCGCTGCATGGGCGTCAGTACGGGTTTCGGCACGCCCACCTGTGCGCGGGGCAGTGGCCGCCCCCGCAGCTTGGTCAGGGATGCAATCCGCGCGACCTCTTCGACCAAGTCCGCTTCGCCCATCACATCGGGTCGCCAGGTGGGCACATGGGCCATATCACCGTCAAGCCGGAACCCAAGCCGTTCAAGTGTGGCGCGCTGGTCTTCAGCGGGAATATCCATACCCACCAGCGACTGCACACGATCCGTATCCAGCTTATATGCGCGTGACACATCCGGGATTTCACCCGCGATAACCACGTCCGAGGCTTCGCCCCCACATAGATCAAGGATCATCCGTGTGGCATGTTCCAGCCCGTGGGGCGTCCAGGCCGGATCGATACCGCGCTCAAACCGGTAGCGCGCATCACTGTTGATCTTCAGCGCACGACCCGTCAGCGCCGTCCGCACCGGATCAAAGTAGGCGGCTTCAAGAAAGACATTTACGGTTTCTTCAGTGCAACCTGTGGGCAAACCACCCATGACACCTGCGATACTTTCAATACCGCTATCGTCTGAGATCAGCGTCATGTCGGGCTGGAATGTATACTCTTTCTCATCCAGACCAACCAGCGTTTCGCCCCCTTTTGCACGGTGCACACGCAGGTTACCCTGCACCTTGTCAGCATCAAAAACATGCAAAGGGCGATTGCGATCATAGGTAAAGAAATTCGTAATATCGACCAGCGCACTGATGGGGCGCAAACCGATGGCACGCAGAATATCCTGCAGCCACTGCGGGCTGGGGCCATTTTTCACACCGCGGATGACACGGCCATAAAATACTGGGCAAGCATCGCGGGTGTCATCATCAATCGTCACCGCGATCGGGCAAGGGAATTGACCCTGAACCGGATCAAGATCACGCGGCTTCATAGTCCCCAATCCACGCGCGGCCAGGTCTAGTGCGATCCCCCGCACCCCAAGCGCATCGGGGCGGTTGGGCGTAATCGCAATCTCGATCACCGGGTCAACCTTGGCCGGTTCATTCGCGGCCAGCCAATCGGCAAAGCTTTCGCCAACTTCTCCACTGGGCAGTTCGATGATGCCGTCGTGTTCATCCGACAGCTCCATCTCACGCTCACTGGCCATCATACCAAAGCTTTCAATGCCGCGGATCTTGCCAACACCAATGGTCGTATCAATGCCTGGCACATAGACACCGGGCTTGGCCACAACCACCGTGATCCCCTGCCGTGCGTTCGGCGCACCGCAGATGATCTGCTTGACGCCCTCATCCGTTTCCACCTGACACACCCGCAGCCGATCCGCATCGGGGTGCTTTTCGGCCTGCAACACCTTACCGATGGTGAAATCCTTCAGCTTTTCAGCGGGGTTCGAAACCTCTTCAACCTCAAGACCAAGGTCGGTCAGCGCATAAAGGATGTCGTCAAGCGAGGCTGAGGTTTCAAGATGATCCTTCAGCCAGGAAAGGGTGAATTTCATGTCCGTCTGCCCTTGGGTCCGGTGGTTCGCCGGTGGTGTTACATCAAGCGGCCGGGATGGGGAAGCCCCGATGCGGATCAGATCGGGTGCATCCCGTTCTTTAACCAGGCGGCAAACTCGGCCTCGGTCTTCTGACCGGATGCCAGATCCTCCATCATACGAACACCGGTGACAGGGTCGGGGCGAAACGCATAGCCGTTCAACCGCAGAAAGGTCACCGCGGTCACAAACGCAGTCCTCTTATTGCCATCAACAAAGGCATGCGCTTTGGCAATGCCAAACGCATAGGCCGCTGCAATATCCGCCAGTCCTGCATCCGAATATGCGGCCAGGTTCATGGCGCGACTGGCCCCCATCTCAATCAATGCCTTATCCCGCAAGCCAGAGGCCCCACCATGTCGGGCGATTTGTCTGTCGTGGATAACGATGATTGCGGCCAGCGGAACCCAGACAGGCGCGCTCAAGCCAGCGCCTGAAGCAGATCGCGGTTCTCATCCATCACGACCTCAGCCGCGGCCAGGGCTTCAGCCACTGACGGATCATGCGCCATGATTTTCAGACTGCCGTCATCGCCGCGCACAACGAACAGGGTGTCGCCCTCTTTCGCGTCCAGCATTGCCAGCATTTCGGTTGACAGGGTCATCACGGCCGAGTTTCCGACTTTTCTGATTTTTATTTCGATCATACTGCAACCTTTCCGTATATGTGGATGTATATACGATGGATTAAAGTAAATTGCAATTAGCAGGCCATTCATCATCACATCAACATGGTGAAAACAGGGTTGAGGTCTGGAAAGCAATTACGACTTAGAGCCTTTTTCGATCATCTTTGCCGTCTTTATCGCCTTTTCATGATTTAGTTTAATCTGATTACGAGCATCTAGTTTCTCAGAAACGGCCCTCATTATGGCGAAATAAGCAGCAGCCAAAAGAGATGAAAAAATAATAGTGTAAACTATGGCTAAAAACGCTGAAATGTTCATGAAAAAGATAAATAAAATAATGAAACCGATAAACAGAAGTACAAAAAACGTAGCCATGAGCGCCAAATTCGCCTTCGCTTTTTCATAAACCCAATTGTAGATAAATGCGACTAATGCGGAAAATTCATACATGGCAGGCTTATAACAAACATCACGTTTTCATGGCTTTTCAGAAGGAATATCCAAAATACTCTTGATAAGCGACCCTTTTGTCGAAAAATCAGCATACAGAACTGCAGCAATCAGACAGAGCAGAGCGATCGCTAGCCATCTCAATCGGAATAGCTGATAAAGTACCTTTGATGTTGGTGTCGCTTCCAGACTATCAACTTTGCGAACCTGCCAATTACCACCCGTTTCAATTGTTTCATAGGTCGCTTGTGATACCGAAACGGCTGTCATAGACCCCAAAAGCACTGCAAAGCCAAACAACCACAATGCAGGCGACGCATCTGTGTTCCATGCATATATTTCGGCCAACAACGCGATGATCAAAAGTCGCGATAAGAACCATAGGATGGGTTTTGCCATGCGGGTTTTACTCCGCCCCGGATATCATCGCATCAACACCCACCAGCATCGACATGGTGAAGAACAGGACCGACGTCAGGACGGTCTGCATCACGACGCGGTTGAAATAATGAACCTGTTTGATCGCCTCGATCTGCAGGGCGTGGTCGTGGGTGACGGCCTCCATTTCAAACACGTGCCGCAATTGGGGCGCGGGTTCGTAGATCAGGCAGCGCAGCAGGTAGAGGATCGAGATCGAGATCGTCGTGACCTGCGCGAACATCAGCAACAGTGCGATCCAAGTTTGCGATAGCGAAAAGATAAAGGCCGATGCCGCCAGGATAATCGCCAGCACGGCAAGAAGCGCCGAGGATTTGGCGTCAATCTCAGCCATTATCGTCCGCGCTTCGCCCACGTCCATATCCCCGATACCGACCGAGGCTTCGGCATTGATACACACCGGTCCAACCGTCAACTGCTGCGCCGAGGGGAGCAGCGTGCGGTCCATAAGACGGACCATGGCGGGGAGGGAGAATTTGGTGAGCATCTGGATAGCTTGGATTGAATTCACAGTTTCAGTCCGGTTTTATCTTCGATCTTCTTTTCTAAGAAACCTACTGCTATTTTTTTGACAATCTCTAATGTGGCGTTTCCACCTGTTTCAGCAACAGCTTTTTTAGTTTTGCTCCAAACACCTTCGTCGCGCATAGAATCCAAATAATTATGACCGGCAGCGGTCAAACGAAAGAGACCAAGATTTGCATCCTTGCCTTCGATAAGCCTCTCATCTCGCATAAGTAGAAGCTGATATCCATCTTCTGGCGAAATTTGTGACATCAAATCAATATACCCTGAATTGAAATCATCGTCTGGATCCAGTTCTGTTTCTTCCGCCATCAACAAAAGTTCACGGATCCTATCTAAATTACGCTTAGGCATTATCCACTCAGCCCCCCGTGCAGCGTTGGCTGGTCCAGGCTGCTGAACCCATAATGCCGCAGCCAGCGCAGGTCGCTGTCGAAGAATGCGCGCAGGTCGGGGATGCCGTATTTCAGCATCGCAATCCGATCGATTCCCATGCCAAAGGCAAAGCCCTGCCATTCATTGGGGTCGATATTCCCCGCCTGCAGGACCTTGGGGTGGACCATGCCGGACCCAAGGATCTCCATCCAATCGTCGCCCTCGCCAATTTTCAGCTGGCCGCCGTCCCAGGAACAACGGATGTCGACCTCGGCTGACGGTTCGGTGAAAGGGAAATGCGACGCGCGGAAGCGCAGTTCGACGTTGTCGACTTCGAAAAACGCGCGGCAGAATTCCTCAAGCACCCATTTCAGGTTGGCCATGCTGATGTCTTTGTCGATCGCTAACCCCTCGACCTGATGGAACATGGGCGTGTGGGTCTGGTCGTAATCCGCACGGTACACACGGCCCGGGCAGATGATGCGCAGGGGCGCGCCCTGATCTTGCATACTGCGAATTTGCACGGGGCTGGTGTGCGTGCGCAGAACGTGTGGCGGGCGGTTGTCGCCGTCGGCCCGGTGCATATAGAACGTGTCCATTTCGGCCCGCGCGGGGTGGTGGCCGGGGATGTTCAGCGCATCAAAGTTGTACCAATCAGATTCGATCTGCGGGCCCTCGGCAACGGCAAAGCCCATATCGGCGAAAATCACCGTGGCTTCTTCCCACACCTGGCTGATCGGGTGGATCGTGCCCTGACGGCGGGGGCGGCCCGGCAGCGTGACATCCAGCCATTCGGTGCGCAAACGTTCATCCAGTGCGGCGTCGGCCAGCCCTGCTTTCTTGGCCGCCAGGGCGCTGTTGATTTCGTCCTTCAGCGCGTTCAGCTTGGGGCCAACGGTCTGACGTTCCTCAGCGGTCATCTTGCCCAACTCGCGCATTTTCAGACTGATTTCGCCCTTTTTCCCGACGGCTTGCACACGCAGATCTTCCAGCGCGGCTTCATCGGCAGCACCGGAAATGGCGGCTAGATACTTGTCCCTCAGATCGTCCATCGGACCCCTCCAATATGCGTTGCCGTTCTGCTAGCGACTGACCGCCGCAAGTGCAAGACCGGCAAAAGAAAAGCCGCGCAACCCGGTGGCGCGCGGCTTTGCATTCAAAATTCAGACAGCTTACGCCAGCGCGGCTTTCGCTTGATCGACGATTGCGCCAAAGGCATCAGGTTCGTTCACAGCCAGATCGGCCAGAACCTTGCGGTCAACCTCGATCCCGGCCAGCGACAGACCGTTGATGAAGCGCGAATATGTCAGCGCCTCGTCATGGGACCGGACAGCAGCATTGATACGCTGAATCCATAGCGCGCGGAAGGTGCGCTTGCGGTTCTTGCGGTCGCGGGTTGCATATTGGTTGGCTTTATCGACAGCCTGACGCGCCACCTTGAACGTGTTCTTGCGACGGCCGTAATAGCCTTTCGCAGCGTCGGTGACTTTCTTGTGACGGGCGTGGGTTGTGGTTCCACCTTTTACACGTGACATCTGAAATCCTCCTTAGCGCGCATAGGGCATCATCGACTTGACGATTTTCTCGTCAGGGGCCGACAGTACGGTTGTTCCACGCGCATCGCGGATGAACTTGTTCGAACGCTTGATCATGCCGTGGCGTTTGCCCGCCTGACCAGCTTTCACGCGGCCCTTGGCCGTCACTTTGAACCGCTTCTTGCAGCTCGATTTCGTCTTCATCTTGGGCATTTCCGTCTCCTGTATCTTTTCAACGGTTCAAGCGCGACTCGGCATGCCACTTTGGCCGCTCGCGCAGATCAGAGGCGCCTGTTAAGACAGCGCGCGGCCCAATGCAAGTATATTATTAGCAAAAACAGTTGTTTCATTGACATCATTGTTCCGAAAATACTCGCGCCGCAGGCATTAAACCCGCCCATTCTTGTAGCTGGAAACAAGCTGTCCACAACTTATTGCGGTTTTAGCCAAAATATCACTTTACAGATCGCAGAACAGGTATCACCATATTTGGTAAGGGCGGCGGAATGAACCACCGCACCTAGAGCAGGCACCTAGCGCTTGGGGCACTGCCGGCTGCAAGCGCCAACCAAGAGAGGCCACCATGGCACTTTCTGAGCAGTATCTGGAAACAGAAGACCTTCATCCCATTGATATTGTTGAACATATCGCAGAGCACTACGATTGGGATTTTGACAGGATCGCCGACGATCAGATCGCAATGGCTGTTGAGGGGCAGTGGCGGACATATTCGGTCACACTGGCCTGGTGTGCCCATGACGAAACGCTGCGGCTGATCTGTACCTTTGAAATGGAGCCGCCGGAAAACCGGATGGCAGCGCTTTATGAAACGCTCAACAGTATAAATGACACATGTTGGGCAGGGTCATTTACGTATTGGGCCGCGCAGAAGTTGATGGTGTATCGTTATGGTCTGATTTTGGCGGGCGGTCAGATTGCCAGCCCCGAACAGATCGATACGGCCATAAACACAGCCGTTCTGTCGGCGGAACGCTTCTATCCCGCGCTGCAGCTGGCCACATGGGGCGAACAGCCGGTCGAGCATGCGATGCAAGTCGCCATTGCAGAGGCCTACGGTCGCGCATAACGTCACCCCTGAAAATGGAGGGGTGGGTATGGACCTGGACACTATCAATAGCCGCGGGCTGCTCCTTTTGGGTTGCGGGAAAATGGGATCGGCGCTGTTATCGGGTTGGCTGAACCAGGGCATTAACGCGAATGCAGTTTGGGTTTTGGAACCTTATCCATCCGAATGGCTGCAATCCCAATCCGTTCATCTTAATACAGAATTACCAGACGCACCCGCTGTTGTTCTGATAGCGGTCAAACCTCAGATGATGGGTGACGCCCTGCCCCGTCTGCAAAGCTACGGCAATGGTGAAACGCTCTTTATCTCGGTAGCGGCGGGTGTGACCCTTGGCCATTACGAAGATGTAATTGGGGCTGCCACGCCCATCATTCGTGCAATGCCCAACACACCGGCCGCCATCGGTCAGGGCATCACTCCCTATTGCACAAATCAAAGCGCTAGGGGGTATGCAGCCCTGGCAGAGCACCTTTTGCAAGCCGTGGGCCAGACTGTGCAATTGTCTGATGAAGGTCAGATTGACGCTGTTACGGGTGTTTCGGGATCAGGTCCGGCTTATGTGTTTCACCTGATCGAAACCCTGGCCAAGGCGGGCGTGGCACAAGGGCTGCCGGCTGATCTGTCCTTGCAGCTGGCCAAGGCTACCGTCGCTGGCGCGGGTGCTTTGGCGATGCAGTCTGATGAAACACCCGAACAGTTGCGAATCAATGTGACTAGCCGAAACGGTACAACGCAGGCCGCTCTTGAGGTACTGATGGACGCTGAAACCGGCTTTCCCCCCCTTTTGGGTCGTGCGGTGAAGGCCGCTGTGGATCGGTCAAAGGAACTTGCAAATGGCTGAGATCAGTTTTGACGATTTCCTGAAAGTTGACATTCGCGTGGGTCAGATCACCCGCGCCGAACCTTTCCCCGAGGCGCGCAAGCCCGCCATCAAGCTGTGGATCGATTTCGGGGATGAAATTGGTGAAAAGAAAAGCTCGGCCCAGATCACTGCGCATTACACGCCCGACGAATTGATCGGCAAACGCGCTATCGCCGTGGTCAACTTCCCCCCGCGTCAGATCGGCAAGTTCATGTCTGAGGTGCTGGTTCTGGGTGTACCCGATGCCGAAAACGAAGTCGTTCTGCTGCGCCCTGATCTGGATGTACCTATCGGGGGACGGATGTATTGACCCGCCTGCTTGTCACGCGACATCTGCCCGATGATGTTTTGAATGCGATCCCAGATGCCTTTGATGTCACCGTTCGGGAAAACCAAACCCCGATGGACTGTACCGAGGCCGCGCAGGCGCTGCAGACCTATGATGCGATCTTGCCAACGCTTGGCGATGATTTCGGGGCCGAGACATTTCGCACGCCTGATATCACCTGCCGGATACTCGCCAACTTCGGTGTCGGCTATAACCACATTGATGTAGCGGCCGCAGAACAGGCCGGTGTTGCTGTCACCAACACGCCCGGAGCAGTCACCGACGCCACAGCGGATATTGCGCTGACGCTGATGTTGATGAGCTGCCGTCGCGCTGGCGAAGGCGAAAGACTGGTCCGCGCTGGCGAGTGGAGCGGGTGGCACCCGACCCAGATGCTGGGCCTGCATATGTCTGGCAAAGTGCTGGGGATCATCGGGATGGGTCGGATCGGTCAAGCCATCGCAAAGCGCGCGCATCTTGGTTTTGGAATGCAGGTTGTGTTTTTCAACCGCTCGCCGAAACCTGATGCGATTGGTCAGCAAATGGCGGAGATAGATGATGTTCTGAAAAAGGCTGACATCGTGGTTATCGCGGTCCCTGCCACCCCGGAAACGCATCACCTTATCAGCGCAGCGCAGTTGGCGGCGATGAAGCCCACGGGCCATCTGATCAACGTCGCCCGTGGTGACATCGTAGATCAGTCCGCCCTGATCACGGCCCTAAAAACCGGTCAAATCGCAGGGGCAGGTTTGGACGTTTACGAATTTGAACCCGAGGTGCCAGACGACCTGCGCCAGATGGAAAACGTCGTCTTGCTGCCCCATCTTGGGACAGCAGCACTTGAGGTCAGGATACAGATGGGCTTGATGGCGGTTGAAAACCTAGCCGCATATCTGGCCGGTGATCCGCTACCAAACAAAGTATTTCCGTAACCTGATCTACCGTTGCGAAACCTCTTACTAAGCGTCCACCTCATCATCTGACTGAGGGAAAAGGGCCATGCGCCCCATGATTTGGGCCAGCCGATAGAAACTGGCGCGCGTGTCGGTGTCTTCATGCTCGGCCAGGAAGGCATCAAGTTGGGGCCAAAGCCGGATGGCACGATCAAGTTCGGGGTCCGAGCCCGCTGCATAAAGACCGGCTTTGATCATCATTTCGGACCGTTGATAGGTCCCAAGCAGCTTGCGAAATTCTTCGATGATCTGGTTTTCCTCGGGCGTTGCAGCATGGGGCAGGCTTCGTGATACGGATCGTAGCAAATCAATCGCGGGGAAGCGGCCGCGTTCTGCGATTTCACGATCCAACACAATGTGGCCATCCAGCACACCGCGCGTGATGTCGGCAATGGGTTCATCCATATCCGACCCCGCGACCAGAACGCTAAGGACGGCGGTGATATCGCCCTGCCCCTCTTCCCCCGGACCTGCGCGTTCGCAAAGGGACATGATCGCCTGAGATGTTGACGCCGGATAACCACGCAGCGACGCGTTTTCACCGCAGGCCAGGGCGATTTCGCGGTGCGCTTCGGCAAAGCGCGTGATCGAGTCCGCCAGCAGCAGCACGTTATTGCCCTGATCGCGGAAATGTTCAGCAACCGACATAGCGGCCCAGGCACAGCGACGACGGACCAGCGGCGACCGGTCAGAGGTGGCGGCGATGACAACACTGCGCTTCATACCCTCGGGCCCAAGGACCTTATGAATGAATTCGCCCACCTCGCGCCCCCGTTCACCGATCAGGGCGATGACAACAACATCAGCCTGAAGACCGCGCGCCAGTTGCGACAACAGCGTGGATTTGCCCACGCCGGATCCCGCAAAAAGACCGATTCGCTGACCGGCGACAATCGGCAGCATTGTATTGAATGCCGCTAACCCGGTTTCCAGCCGGTCGCCCAAGGGACGCCTGCGCGTGGGTTCGGGTGGCGCAGCACGCAGGGTCCGCGCGGCAGGTCCACGCATCAGCGGCCGTCCGTCCAACGGCTTGCCAAAAGGATCAATCACCCGACCGATCCAACCATCATGCGGCGCAAGCGCAACCTGACCGTCCAGAATCGCCTGATCGCCAATAGAAAGCCCCACCGGATCATGGTCAGGTAGAATCGAAAGGTGACTTGCAGTCATGCGCAGAACCTCGCCCGAGATCGCGCCGTCTGCTGTCTTAAGTGAGACCTGATCCCCGAGTCGCCCGATATCGGAAAGACCTTCGATTTCGACCACTCCACCATAAACCCCTGAAACATAACCGATTCTACGGGCAGGCGTTAAAGCCCCGATCTCAGCTTTCAGACAATTTAAATCAATTCGTTCCACGGGACGCTCCAAAATCGGGTCATTGAAACCCTTTATTAAGGGACTCACCGTTAAGCCTTCGTTGAAATCTGATCGAGGGAGAAGCCCCGGTGTTTGAAAATCTGAAAGTCTTTCAGATGGCCCATGCGATGGCCCAACATGCAAGCGCGCGACAGAACATCGTCGCCCAGAACATAGCGAATGCTGACACGCCCGGTTATCGTGCGCGTGATATCACGCCCTTTGCGGAACAGTTCGCAGCGACCGCGCCCATGGCCCAGCAAAAGGCAACCCGCGCAGGGCACTTGCACGGCGACAGCCCCTTGCCTGGCCACCGCACTGTATTGGCCGAAGATCAAAGCAACCTCTCCCCAAATGGCAACTCTGTTTCGATCGAGCATGAGATGTTTCGGTCCATCGAGACCAAGCGGCAGCACGACCGCGCGATTATGATCTACAAAAGCGGGCTGAATGTTCTGCACAGCACCATTGGCCGTCAGTAAAGGGTTTTGATGTCATGAGTGATCTTTCCCAAAGCATGTCCGCGTCTGTCAGCGGTATGAAATCACAGGCCGCACGCCTGCGGTTGGTGTCGGAAAACATCGCAAACACCGATACACCGGGATACCGGCGCAAGACGGCTGCCTTTGAAAATATATGGCAGGCTGGTCAAAAGACCGGTGACGTCAAACTGGGGGACGTGAAACTATCCCAAATGGCCCTGGAGCGGGTTTATGACCCGTCGCACCCCATGGCCGATGAAACGGGCCACTATGATGGATCGAACGTCGATCTGGTGGTCGAGATCGCTGACGCGCGCGAAGCGCAACGCAGTTACGAAGCGAACCTTCGTATGTTCGATCAGGCGCGGCAAATGTCGTCGTCATTGCGCGAATTGCTGCGCCGTTAATAATAAGGAGTTCCAGAATGGAAATGCTATCATCGATTGCCGCCCAACAGTACACCGCCACTCGTCCGGCCACAGCCCCCAAACCCGAAGAAGGCGGCGCAGGCAGCGCGTTCGGTACGCTGGCCAAAGACTTTATGCAGACGTTACAAAACAGCGAAAACCTGTCACAAGCGGCAATGACCGGCGGCGCCGACCCACACGCCCTGGTTCAGGCCCTGGCGCAAACTGAACTGGCCGTCGAAACGGCTGTTTCAGTACGCAACAAGGTTGTCGAAGCCTATCAGGAAATTCTGCGGATGCCCGTCTGATCCATGGACGATATCATTTTCTATGACACCCTTCGGCAGGGCCTCTGGATTGCTGTGGCGATTTCAACGCCGATGCTGGCCGTGGCTTTGATCGCAGGTCTGACGGTTGGCCTGTTCCAGGCGCTGACATCGATCCAGGAAATGACGCTGACATTCGTCCCAAAGGTTGGGGCAATGTTGGGGGTATTCTGGATTTCGATGAACTTCATGACCCAGACCCTGGTCGGCTTTTTTCAAGATCAGCTGATCCCGCTGATCGCAGGAGGATTCTGAGTTATGGAAAATGCATCCTATGGCGCACTGACGCGTCAATCCGGCCTGATGCGCGAAATGCAGACCATCGCGCATAATATCGCAAATATCTCGACAACCGGTTACAGACGTGAAGGGGTCGTGTTTGCCGAGCATGTCAAACAGATTGATGGCGGTCCGTCCCTGTCCATGGCGACCGCAACGGTTCGCAGCACCAGCCCGGTTCAAGGCGGGCTGGCCCAGACAAACGCCCCCTTTGATCTGGCGATCGAAGGTGATGGTTTTTTCATGGTCGAAACGCCGGATGGTGAACGCCTGACGCGGGCGGGCAGCTTTACCCCAAATGGCGAAGGCGAACTGGTGACACCCGATGGTCACCGCGTATTGGATGCAGGTGGCGCCCCGATTTTCATTCCGCCCGACGCGGGCCAAGTCAGCGTTGCAGCGGACGGGACGGTTGGCGCCAATGGCCGACTACTGGCGCAAATCGGGCTGTTCGCACCGGCAGATCTGAATGACCTGACACGACAAAGCGGCACCCTGTTTCGTGCAGAGAATGGCGTTGAGCCTGTCGAGGGGTCGTCGATCATTCAGGGCTTTCTGGAAAAATCGAATGTCGATGCCGTGTCCGAAGTGGCCCGGATGATCGAAGTACAGCGCGCCTACGAAATGGGTCAGGGGTTCATGGATAAAGAAGACGAACGCATCCGCAACGTGATGCGGACACTTGGGCAGTAAAGGGTTGATAAAATGAGAGCATTGAATATTGCGGCAACGGGCATGAGCGCCCAGCAAATGCGGGTTGAGGTGATTTCGAACAACCTCGCGAACATGAATACGACCGGGTACAACGCCCGACAGGTCCAGTTTTCAGACCTGCATTATCAGCAGATGGCACGGGCGGGGACAATCAACGCGCAGGATGGCACCTTGCTGCCGACAGGCATTCAGCTTGGCCTTGGCGTGCGCCCCTCCTCCGTGGCGATGAACCTGGCGCAGGGGTCGCTTTCACAGACAAACGGCGATCTGGACATCGCGATCGAAGGTCAGGGCTATCTTGAAGTGACGCTGCCAAATGGCACCGCCGCCTATACCCGAGATGGCGCCTTGAACCGGTCGGCTGATGGTCAGATTGTAACCGCCGACGGGCATCCGGTTGTCCCCGATATCACCATTCCATCGGACGCGCGCAGCATCTCGATCAATGCCGAGGGCGAGGTCTATGCTTATTTTAACGACCGGATCGAGCCTGAACTACTGGGACAGTTCACTTTGGCCGGTTTCACAAACCCAAAAGGCCTTGAGGCGATTGGCAGCAATCTGTTCGCCGAAACCGGCGCCTCTGGCCCTGCATTGGTGACAACCCCCGGCGAAAACGGTTTGGGAATGTTACGGCAAGGCTATCTTGAGGACAGTTCTGTTGACGCCGTGCGCGAGGTGACAGAACTGATTGAAGCGCAGCGTGGTTATGAGCTGAACGCCAAAGTCCTGACTGCGGCTGACCAGATGCTTGGCGCGACCACTCAGATCAGATGATGAAGCGGATTGCATATATAATCGCCTGTGTTGCGATCTGTGCACCAGTTTGGGCAGATACGCTGGTTGCGACGCGCACTGTGCGGGCGCAGGCGATTATCACGCCCGAAGATATCTCGGTCATTGATGCTGATGTCGTTGGTGGTCTGTCGAATCCTGTCGATGTCATCGGGAAAGAGGCACGGGTCGTACTTTATGCCGGGCGCCCCATTCGGCCAGGCGACATTGGCCCACCTGCATTGGTTGAACGCAACCAGGTTGTCTCGATCCAGTTCGAACGCGGCGGTCTGACAATTTCAGCCGAAGGGCGCGCGCTTGGGCGCGGTGGTGTTGGCGATATGATCCGGGTGATGAATATCAGTTCACGCACCACAATCAGTGGTGTTGTTATGTCCAACGGCTCGGTCCGCGTTTCAAACTAGGGTTTCAGAATGAAAAAATTAACCATCTTCGCAGTTTTGTTGATGTCGGCGGCATGCACCGGTGTTGATACAATTGGGCGTGAGCCGAAATTCACACCAGACGTAGAAAGTTCCGAACGTATTGCGATGCTGACCCCCAGTCTGCCGCAGTCGCGCACGCCGTCCCGGCGGATCGACAACGCATCACTTTGGAGCGGTGAACGCCAGTCTTTGCTGGGCGATCGGCGCGCCGTTCAGCGCGGTGACATCATGACTGTGGTCATAGAAATCGACGATCGGGCCGAGATCTCAAATTCAACTGATCGCAGTCGTAGTGGCTCCGAAAGCCTGGCGATCCCGCAGCTTTTTGGCATTCCACAGCGCATTGATCCACGTCTGCCTGCGGGCGCATCCCTGGGTGATGCGGTCAGCGTGAATTCATCCAGCTCATCCGAGGGTGACGGGTCAGTCCGGCGTCAGGAAAAGCTGACACTGCGGGTCGCGGCGACGATCGTTGATGTCTTGCCAAATGGCGTTCTGGCGATTGAGGGGCGGCAGGAAGTTCGCGTCAATTTCGAATTGCGCGAATTGCTTGTCAGTGGATTTGTGCGGCCTGCCGATATCTCTCGTTTGAATGAAATTACATACGACAAAATCGCGTCAGCCAGAATTTCCTATGGGGGCCGCGGGCATATCTCGGAAATGCAGCAACCGCGTTATGGGCAACAAATACTGGAAAAAGTCGCGCCATTTTAAGGGGGCCGTTATGAAGAAACTCATTTTGCCAGTTGTTTTAGCTGTCATCGGAACCGGCGCAGGCGTTGGCGCAGGAATTTTCCTGAAACCGCCCGCAGATGAGCAGATTGAAGCCAAAACAGGTGATGAGTCTGCAAAGAATTCCGAAGCGGCCAAGGATAACGCTCCAAAAACCGAAGGTGCGTTTGACTATGTGAAACTCAACAATCAGTTCATTGTGCCGGTTGTCAAGGATGGTGCAGTCAGTTCACTGGTGGTGCTTTCGCTGAGCGTTGAGATTGAGCAAGGCCAGCAAACGGCGGTTTTTCAACGTGAACCCAAGCTGCGCGATGCGTTTTTACAGGTCTTGTTCGACCATGCGAACGTCGGTGGCTTTGCGGGTGCTTTTACCAACAACAGCAATATGCAAAGCCTGCGAACAGCCCTACGAGAAACCGCCCAACGGACCTTGGGCGACATCGCAAATGATGTTTTGATCACCGATATCGTTCGCCAGGACGTTTGATTTTCAGCAGCTCTTCTGCCACCGATTTGCGGCCAAAGGCATAGGCCGCGGCCTGTCGTTCTTCTTCAAGCTTCAGGGCAATCTCTGTCTGCTTCTGGATCAGCATTTTCTTTTGCCGCTCAAGCCATTTGCTCCAATAAACATCCGCCCTGGCGCGCGTGGCCGGATCCAGCTGATCCGCCATTTTCAACTCGATCGCTCGGTTGGCTTCGGCCTGCCTGATCTCGGCCAACGCTGACTGAATCTCAGCTTGCTGGCGCAGCAGGGGTTTCGATTTCTGAAGCTGGGCCTGATAAGCCAGATCTGTCACCTGAGCCAATTCCTTTAGACGTTTATCATGCACTATCCCCAGCCTTTCTGGCGCGCTTTAAGACGCATTGTTTCGGCAAAACGAATGGCAGCGGCCACGACTTCATAGGTATCGGGTGGTACCTCTTGCCCAATATCAACCGTCGCGTAAAGAGAACGTGCCGTGGGCGGATCGCGATGGATTGGAACAGCGTTTTCATTTGCGACTTCCCGGATGCGGGCAGCAACTTCATCCACACCCTTGGCAACGCAAACCGGAGCGCCACCGTTGGCGCGATCCCACTTCAGAACCACCGCATAGTGTTCGGGGTTCACGATCACAACATCTGCATCAGGAACATCAGCCAGCATTTTGTTCATCGCAATGTCATAGCCACGCTGCCTGCGTTCCTGTTTCAAATGGGGGTCACCTTCGGATTCTTTTGCTTCATCCTTTAATTCCTTGTGCGACATCCGGTTCTTGCGCAGGTGTTCCTGCCGTTGCCAAAAGAAATCGATGATGCCGATTGATCCGGACACCAGCAGCACAAACATCAGGAACTCAACCGACAATTCGGCCAGAAGCGTGCTGACCATACCTGGGCTAAGGCTCATCGATTGCATGATTTGCGGCAGCTTCAGCCACAAAAATATACCCATGATTAGAGAGATCAGGACCAGTTTGGCAAAGCTTTTGGCGAACTCGAAAAGCCCGTTGCGGCCGAATTTATTCTTGGCGTTGGACAAAGGTGAAATGCGCGAAAGTTTTGGGGCCAGTTTTTCGCCCGAGACCACAAAACTGCGTTGCGCGATAACTGCGGCAAGCGCAAAGATCGCAGGCCCTAGAAACCAAGGCAACGTCGCCACCAGAGCGGTCATGGTTCCACTGGCACTGATCGTGACGCCGTGACCGGAAAAGAACATGGATTCCAGCTGATCGGGGCTGGCCAAAAATGGCAAAAGCGCAGTTCCCCCCTGATTGACCGACCAGGCGCCCAATGCGATGAAAGACAGCAAAAGCCCAGCATAGGCCGCAGAAGTTGTCAGATCGACCGATCGCGGGACCTCGCCCTTTTTCCGGGCGTCATCCAGCTTTTTCTGGCTGGCTTCATATTGCTTGTCGTCGTCTTCTTCCATCAGCCACCTAGCGGATTGGCCAGATAGGCATTCAGACTTTGCACCCAGATTTGCAGCAGAAAGGGTGCGCTAAGCATCAATAGTATCAGACCACCAGCGGTAATCGCGGGCGCGCCGACAAAGGCCACCATCAGCTGCGGCATGGCCCGATTGATCACGCCAAGCGCCAAATTATAGATAAGCGATGCGATAAAAAACGGTGCGGCCAAGCCAAAGGCCAGCGCAAAAGCGTGGGCAATCCGCTGTGTGCCCCAGGCCGTCAGAACACTGGCATCCGGAAACTGTCCTGCTGGCATGATGTCATAGGACAATATGATCAACTCGGCCGCGCGAATGTGCAGACCCGTCATCACTGCAAGCGCAAGACCGCCGATGACCAGTACATGTCCCATGGCAGGCAACGGGTCGATTCCGGCGGCACCAAATATCTGCGAAAGAGACGTCGACTGGGCGGCGATCGTGCCCGCGATCTGTAAAGCCATCACGAACAGACGGATGGATAGTCCAATCGCCAGGCCTGCGATGACCTCGGTCATGACGAAGACGGGCAGTTTCGTGAACGGCTCGTTCTGAACATCGATGCCCGACAGGGCGGCTGGCGCGACGATCAAGGTAAACGCCAGTGTCAAACCCAGTTTGACTCGCGCTGGAACGGTTTGTTCACCAAATGCAGGCAAAACGGCCATGATGGCACCGACGCGCAGAAAAACGATAAAGCCCCCCCAAAGCGCAGTCTGGGCGAAAACCATGATCTGATCTGCGGCAATATTCATGCAGGAACCATGCCCACCAAAGCTGGCTGTGCGTCGATCCCGATTTCCTCGAATGAAAGAACGGGGTTCGCAAGGCCCTTGGCAATCATGACGGTCCGCAAAAAACGCCGCCGCCGCATAGATGTTACAACTGCGGGATAAACACCCTTTTCACCTGCTTTTGTAATACGCTCTGCCAGGGATGTCGCAAGGCGGTTGAACAAATCAGGCGGCAAGGCGATATCCGTTTGACCCCGATCCCCCTCAATCTGGTAGCTGATAAATTTCTCCTCCCATTCAGGGGCTAATTGTACCAACGGGATTGAGCCATCGTCACGTTTCAGATCTGCGATCAACTGGAAGCCCAACCGCTGCCGAACGTGTTCACATATGCCTTCGGGCGTCGCCATTGCACCGCGTGCTTCCGATATAGCTTCCAGAATCAAAGGCAGGTTCCTTATTGAAACACGCTCTTCCAGCAGCAACCTCAGGACCGACAAAAGCAGGTCCACGGGCACTTTGTCTGGCACCAACTCGTCAAGCATCTTTCGGTTTGCATCAGCCCGCATTGGATCTGACAAATTCACCATTTCATCCAACAAACGTCGTAAGGCGCGAAGCGACAAAAGACGCGGGAAATTGCGTTTGATGACCTCAAGCAGGTGTGTCGCCAGAACTTCGGTCGGGGTTACGACTGTCAGGCCTTCAAACGCGGCATCTTCTTCGTGTTCGGGCGATATCCATCTGGCAGGTGCGCCATAGACAGGTTCATTCACATCCTGACCAGGCGGCAAAATGTTAGAATCTGCCGCTGTCAGGGCCAATATCCGTTCGGGTTGCAGGCAATCGCGCGCCTGTTCGACCCCTTGTATCCGAATGACATAGGTATTTGGCGGCAGGGACGCGTCATCGGTCAGGCGCATCTCAGGCAGGATCAACCCATAAACAGTCGCCACATGGGTGCGCATATTCGAGATACGCGCATCCAGACCCGTTCCTGGATCCAGCACCATCGGAATCAAGTCCGAGGAAAATTCGACATGGATGTCATCAAGGTCCAGGATATCGCCCAAAGGCTTTTCCTGCTCGACCGGTTCGACTTTTTCAGTCTCTTGCCTGGCTGCGCGCGCCTCGGCCTGCTGTTTTCGATAAACATAGAATGCCGCGCTTAGCAAAGCGATTGCACCGGCAACAAAGGGTATGAAAGGCAGCCCGGGTACTAATGCAAACAGAAACATCAAAGCCCCAACGGTTGCCAGAGCAGGTGGATATTTCCCCAGTTGGCTGAACATCGCCAAGTCAGCCGCACCTTTGGCGCCACCGCGGGCCAGCAGCAACGCAGATGCGATCGAGATTATGACTGCCGGGATCTGCGACACCAAACCGTCACCGACCGTTAATATCGCATAGGTTTCAAAAGCAAGCCCAATTGGCATGCCATGCAATGCAATGCCAATGATCAGCCCCATGACAAGGTTCAGAAGGGTAATCAACAGCCCCGCAATGGCGTCGCCTTTTACAAATTTGGACGCACCATCAAGCGATCCAAAAAATGTTGTTTCGGCCTGTTCGGTTTCACGTCGCTGCTTGGCCTGCGTATGATCAATCGCACCTGCCGACATATCGCTATCGATCGCAAGCTGCTTGCCCGGCATGCCATCCAGCGCGAAACGCGCGCCAACCTCGGCCATACGAGCCGCACCTTTAGTAATTACGATGAAGTTGACAATGAGCAGAACGCAGAAAACGACCAGCCCCAACAACACACTACCGCCCATGACGAACATCGCGAAGCCCTCGATGACATCACCTGCGGCATCGGTTCCAGTATGACCCTGTCCAATAATAAGTTTGGTCGACGACACATTCAGGGACAATCGCAGCATAAGCGATGCCAGCAGGATCGTCGGAAAGGCTGAAAAATCAAGCGGCCGTTCGATGAAAAGCGTAATCGTGAAAATCAGAATGGCCAAGGCAAAGGACGCCGCCAAGCCGATATCCAGCACCCAGGCCGGGACTGGCAAAATCATCATGACAATGACTGCCATCAACGCCAGCGCCAGCAGAATGGTTGGTTGAAATATTGTTGTCAGGCTCAATTTCGGCATAAGGTTACAGTCGTTGTCACTGAATAAACGGCGCGGTGGCCGTGGAAGAGGGCGATGTCGGTACCAAAGATCCCAACGCAAACGATTGACGTGGCAAATTTATCAGTGGCTTAGGTCCATCTGTATCCGCCAGATCATGTTTCTGTGTCGGCGCCGCAACTGCATTTGACAAAACTCTGGCGTGATAGACATCAAAGCGCTTGCGGTAGATTTCGGCAAAGCGCGGCGTTCTTGAATGATAGGCACCAGCCGCCTTGCTCCAGTCTCCGAATTCCTCATAAAGATCTTTTAGGAAACCCGCTGCATATGTTGCATTTTTCCGCGGGTCGAACATTTCCTCAACTGATGAAAATGCGTGTCCGTGCCATTTGTAGTTGATCTGGAAACAACCGATATCAAAACTTCTTGCACCTTCCTGATAATACCTTAAGGCATTTGAAATGGCGTCTTTCTTGCTATCGAACCAGACGCCTTTGCCGCCAACATTTATGGTCCAAGGCCAGGTCTCTAACCGTCTATTTTTCTGATGACCGGTTTCAGTCAATGAAATCGCAGCAAGAACCGTGTAAGGTACACCCGTCGCCTTTGATGCCTCATGTGCGGCGATCAAACAGGTCTCGTCTGATCTTGCATGCGTTTTGCCTGCTATTATGCCGATGCAGATCATCGAAAATAAAAGTAAACGCATGCGGATAAGACAGAGGCCCGCAAAGCAGCTCAAACCCTGCACATAGTCAAAGCCGGTCCGACCGTAGTGATTCATGTTCAGCGCCTTCTGCCACTGTTGTCGGCCGACACTAAACGATCAAATCTTTAGAAAAGGTAATTAAGGCCTTAATTCACCGAACGGTCGCCCGATAAAATTGCATCCAGTGACTGCCGAACACGATTGCTCTGCTCAAGCAGGTTTCGATTTCTCAGCAGTACCTTGTCATTTTGGGCCGACTGAATACTGGTTGAGGCCGCTTGGTTCGCTTCGATCGACGCATTTGCTTCAGACTGGCGATTTGATACCTGATCATCGGATACTTGCGCGATCATCTGTGTCACTTCATCTTCTCGCGTTTGGGTCGCGGCGACGACACCATCTACTTTGTCGGAAGTCGGGTTTCCGGTCCATAGCTTCGATTGTTCCTCGAAACCCAGATCTTGTAGTTTTGACGAAATCAACAAACGTGTTTGATCATTCAACTGCCTCGGCATCAGTTCATTCGGCGGTGAGAACGCCAGCTTGAGGAAATCCGTCTGACTGCTGTTGTCCATCAAATCCTGCATAATCAGCGATCTAAAAGATATGTCCGCATCCTTAATCTGGCTCAGATTTTCAACGGCGGCTTGATAGTCGCCCGAAACAGCAGCCGCACGCGCACTAAGCGAAATTAGGAAACGTTCCTTTGGTGTATCCTTATGCTCGAACGCAAACGCAGCCAATTGCGTACGATCAGCAGTTGAAATCACCTCGTCGCGTGCCAGTTTGCTTTCGATTAAAGTAGAAAACGCATCAACAGCACTGATAGTATTTTCGCTGGTTAAGCCCTGTAAAGAAGCCTCAGCTGTTTCAATTCGACCTTCTTTCAGATCCAGTTTTGCTTCTGCCAGCGACAATGCAGACGTTTCAGCACCTACCGCGCGCGTCGCAGAGATCAAAACAAGGTTCGCACTGCCCAAATCCCCGCCATACATCATATTTTCCGATAATCGCGGACCAAGGACCTGCCTTAGATGTTTTGGTAACGCGTTAAATTCGCGAAGCACAGCAGCCGTATTTGCATTTTTTATATTATCAGGCGCCTCTAAAATCGCCCAAAGTGCGGACGCATTTTCGCAAAGATACATATTCTGAAAGAAGCCATTTTGTGGGCTTTCACCATATTCAAACAGATACGCCATCGCCAACAAAGCTTCGCGATCATCTGAAATCAGCCCCACATTCTCAATCAGATGAATGGCTTCAGCACCGAAGCCGAAATACAGGTAATGACGGATCAGACCCTTCAAACCTTGTTGATTTGTCTGATCGAATTCCTCAACCAGTTTCGTCCGCCACGTTGCAACGCCTGCTGTAAACTGACCTGACTGACCCCAGGATGCGATGTTAATTTGGTCATTGGAAAGACATTGCTGGTCGTCGTCCAAAACCGGATTAACTCTGTCGTTTTCTTCCGAGCTAGAGCTGAGACGTACATTTGGCTCCGCGCTTTGAATTTCCTCGACAATAACGACTGCCTCATCGATTTGTTTTTCTGTAGACTGTGGATCCGTTTGCAAAATCCCATCCGCGAAAACCTCACTGAGTTGACGCAGCAATTGGGCCTGAGCATCAGACACACGCTGGCGATCATATTCAAGCGTCTCGATGATTTTGATCGTATCCGGTGCAGGAGAAGCCTTGTGGTCTGCGGTTTCATCAAACACTATGGGAAAAATGTCCGGTTTTGGTTGGTGCTGCGCCGGTCGAACGACAACTCTTTTTGCTCCGTCCGACGTTCGGTCAATGACGTCCAAAACGATACTGCGGCCACGGTGCTCAAAAGCTTCTACTGTGCAGTCACAATTCACTTTCAACGACAGCACACCATCACGGCTATCAGAAACCGATATTATTCGTTTTCGTGGGATTTTTCGAAAAACGCTGGACGTATCGAAACGAATGTCTTGGTTAAGTATTTCCAGATCATAAGTCGCGTCGCGCTCAACAAAACTCCAGTCCGGCAAGTCATCAAAATCCAGAACAAGTCTGGAAAAGCCTGTATGTTCGCCAGAACGGACCAAGATTGTCTCAGCGTGGGCAACTGATGCGGTCATTATCGAGAATAGGATCAAGAAAAGACGCAACATCAGGCCGCCTGCTTGACGTTTTTCAATGCTTCTTCCAGATCAGCAAAGCTGGGCCTGATGTGCGCTGGTGTATTCTGGCGCCCCACCTCAATACAGATATTGACCGAATGCTTGTGAAGGTTGGCGACCAGTACCTCACGTATCAGCTGATAGAAATGGTTATCCTCTTCTGTCAGTGTTTTGACTTTACCGGCAAAAGGACCCACGAAACCATAGGCTAGGAAAACGCCAAGAAACGTACCGACCAAAGCGCCACCGATCATTTTGCCAAGAATTTCAGGGGGTTGATCAATAGACCCCATAGTTTTGATAACACCCAGAACAGCGGCCACAATCCCCAAAGCAGGCAAACCATCGGCAATCGTCTGAAGCGCGTGGCTGGAATGCATGGCGTGATGGAAATTGGCTTCCATCCGCTTTTCCAGCACCTCTTCCACCTGATGTGGATCGTCGTAGTTCATTGACGCGGAACGAAGCGTGTCACAGATCAACTCAATCGCTTCATGATCTGCCAAAATCTTTTCATACTTCGAAAAAATCGCTGACTCTTTAGGATTCTCGATGTGCTCTTCTAACCCGACTGGATTTTGACGGGCCAATCGAACCAGTTCAAATAAAAGGCAAAGCAAATCTCGATAATCGTCAGGCTTCCACTTAGGGCCCTTGAAAACCTTGGCCACATCCTTGGCCGTGTGTTTGATCCCGCCCATGTCATTACTGATGACAAAAGCACCAATAGCCGCGCCCCCGATCATCATCATTTCGAACGGCAAAGCCTTGATGATGATGCCAAACTTGCCGCCAGCGGCCATATAGCCACCAAAAACCATGATAAAAACAATGGCGATACCAACAATTCCGATCATTCGATCACCTGCGACTCAACTGTTACGACGCGTAATGTTTCAGCTGCGTCTTAAGAATCGGTAAGCGTAAACGCTATTCCTTGGGTAAATCAGCATTTCGACCGGCCAGTAGAACGCTGATTGTATAGGCAGTCTTCGGTTGTAAGCCCGCCATGACCTCGGCCGCAGCGTCGGGACGCATCCGCGCCAGAAAACCGGCGGCAAATTCTGGTGCCATCTCCTCAAAAAGGGCAGCGGCATCCTTGGGTTTCATATTCTCATAAACCGCCGTCAGCCGTGATACATCGTCTTCCGCGGCACTCTCGACCCGCGCCAAGGTCGCGGCGAGTTCCTCTTCTGCTGTTACAAGGGCATCGTAGTTTTCGCGGATTGCGACCTCGGCGTGGGCCAGTTCCTGCATCCGTTTCTCAAGTTGCGCTTCGCGTTCTTCAAGACGTGACTCGCGGGCTTGAATGGCAGCCAAAACAGGTTCCAGATCAGCCGAACACGTTTGGGTTTCGGCAATCACCTCGGCTTCGGAAAACGACTCAAACTCTCGTGCGACCGCTTCACCAACCCCACCCGACAGCCGAAATATGCCCGACGCCGCTAATAGTCCCGCAATCAGAAACAACGTCCCTTTACCACGGCGGGTCTTCTTTTGTTTTCTGGCCATTAATGCGCCCCCCGTTCACGATGGCGCATAAAGACAGGTTCATCTTTGGGCTTAGCGGGGGGTGCGGATGACGCTTGCGCCTCGGGCAAATCATGCATCGATGCAACCAGCAATTCCAAACGTTTGGCAGCAGTTTCGGCACGTTCGGTCAATTCAGTCAGTGATCCAGCCGAATATTGCGCAGTTTTCTGGGCGTGCTGCAGCGTCTTTGTCATATCATCGACTTGCGCAGACAAGACAGCAACAGCGCCCCCCACACCTTTCTCTAGGTCAGTAAACCGACGCAACCGACGTGAAAGAATCATGCAATAAAACGCAGCGGCTAGCGCGCCTGCGACCAGTAGAATATCTGCAATCAGACTCATTGAAGTGTTCCTTAGGTTAAGACGAATTCTATGATCAGCAGGTCTTTGACGTAGTCTTCGCCCACCACCATCTGCACACGACGCAACATTTGACCGCGCAGGCGAACCAACGCGCTTGGATCTTCGATTTCCGAAAGCTCGACGGCCCGCAGATAGCTGTTCAGAACATCGATCACGCGGGGCAAACGGGCTGCAACATCTTCCTCATGCCCTGCCTGCACCTCAAGCTGAGCCTGAAAACGCAGATGTGTTTTATCAGCGCCGCGTCCAAGCGAGATTAAAAGTGGATCCATCGGAACAAAGGCTACCTTGGGTAACGCACTCGTTTCCTTGGATACCATCTGTTTTTCTTGCGGTGCAGCCCCTAGAATCATGCCTGATTGCACGGCAAAAAAGCCACCGCCGCCGCCCACAAGCGCCAAGACAAGCCCCATAATCAACGGTAATTTCGAAGATTTCTTCTTCGGTTCGGTATCTTCCTGTTCCTCAGCCATTCTATGCCCCGGTTGATTTTGATGAATCCTCTATAAACCGCAGGAAGCTAACCGATTGTTAATAAGCATCCTCCATGAGTCGCTATCAGACGGGGGCAGAATGCCCAAACTTAAGGGAGTTTCGTCTTGCAGCAAATCCAAGCTGTCTGGAGAGGATTAGACAATCGACGTCGCATGGTGGTTGCCATTGCGACGGTTGCCATGTTTGTCACCGTTCTTGCGTTGTCGCGTGTGGCAACCAATCCGTCGATGTCTTTACTCTATTCAGGTCTTGAGACATCTGCATCCGGCGAAGTGATTACCGCGCTTGAAGCCCGTAGTGTCCCTTATGAAGTGCGTGGAGATGCAATTTATGTCGATAGCGCGCAGCGTGACATCCTTAGAATGTCGCTTGCAAGCGAGGGTCTTCCTGCAACGGGTGGGGCGGGCTACGAATTGCTTGATTCACTTTCGGGGTTCGGCACGACATCGCAGATGTTTGACGCTGCATATTGGCGCGCCAAGGAAGGCGAATTGGCCAGAACGATCATTGCCAGTCCCAATATCAAAAGCGCCCGGGTCCATATCTCCAGCCCCAGCGCGCAACCATTTGCACGAAATATCAATCCGACCGCCTCGGTCTGGGTGACATCATCCAACGGCACGATCAGCGCAGCACAGGCCAATGCGCTGCGGTTTCTAGTTTCGTCAGCGGTTGCCGGTCTGGCACCCGAGAATGTCTCGGTGATTGACGGGCAGGGAAATCTGATCGGAGCCCCCGACGAACCCAGTGCACCAAGCGGGTCGGATTTGGATCGGGCGGCGGCCCTGAAACAGAGCGTTGAACGCCTACTGGCCGCCCGTGTTGGCGCAGGAAACGCGATCGTTGAGGTTAGCCTTGAAACGGTGACAGACCGGGAATCGATTGTCGAACGTCGCTTTGATCCCGAAAGCCGGGTGGCAATCAGCACCGATACGGAAGAGCGGACCAACACCGCCAGCGGTCAATCAGGCGGGACCGTAACAGTGGCCTCAAACCTGCCGGACGGCGAGGCCAATGCGCAACAGGGCAGCAACTCCAGCCAGAACTCGGAAACCCGCGAACGCATTAATTATGAGGTCTCGGAAACACAGCGTGAGGTGCTGCGCGCGCCGGGTGCGATCAAGCGGCTGACCGTTGCGGTCCTTGTCGATGGCATTGCGCAAACCAGTGATACCGGTGAACAGGTTTTCCAGCCCCGCCCCGATGTCGAGCTTGAGGCCCTTCGCGAACTGGTCGCATCTGCTGTCGGCTTCAGTGAAGCGCGCGGCGACGTCATCACGATCAAATCCATGGCGTTTGAGCCCTTGGCCGAACTTGGAACCACTGCCCAGCAATCCATGCTGTCCGGCTTTAATCTGAACGTCATGACGTTGATTCAGTTGGTAGTTCTGGCTTTGGTCACACTGCTTTTGGGCCTTTTCGTGGTGCGGCCCATTCTGTTGGCCAGACCCGCACCGGCGGTACCCGAATTGGCGCCACCCTCACCTGCCTTTGATACCGAACCGCCGGGCTTACCTTCATTAGATGGTGAAATTGCAGGCGACGATGACATGCCCGTCATGTCCACCCCGCCCAGTTTCGACTTTCCGGTCGCCAACGACATGGGCAGCGATTTCGAACCCTTGCCAAATCTGAACAATGATCCCGTCGCCCGTCTGCGTAACCTGATCGATGAACGTCAGGATGAGACCGTCGAAATCCTTCGCAAATGGATGGAAGATGAAGAGGAGAAAGCCTGATGACGGCGCTTCTTGAGTTGGAAGATTTTGGCGTACCCGAACCACAGCCAAATGTGGTGTCCGAAACCGAATTGGAAGAAGCAAAGCTGGATGCTTTCGAAAATGGTTACAAAGCGGGATGGGCAGATGCGGAAAAAAGTGCCGACGATGCACGCACCCGCATAACGGCTGAGTTTGCACAAAATTTGCAGGATCTCAGCTTTACCTATCACGAGGCCCGCAGCCACATCCTGAAAACACTGGAACCCGTCTTTCGTGAGATGACCGCAGCTGTTCTGCCGAAAATCGCGCAAGACAGTCTTTTGCCGATGATCGTAGATCAGATCATGAAAGCGGCAAACGGTACGGTCGATGCCCCGATGCACATCGCGGTAGCAGAAGAAAATCTACCCCAGCTAGAATCCATGATCCCAGAAACGCAGCCTTTCCCACTAACGGTTTTTGCCGATGCCTCGCTCAGCGTCGGGCAGGCATTCATCCAGCACGGCAGCACGGCCCAACACATCGACATGGATCATACAACCCACAAAATTCGACAGCTGGTAGAAGATTTTTTCACGCTGTCACAAGAGGATACGCAAAATGACCGATCTCAACACCCAATCGCCTGAAGACCCATCCGCCAGCCCTTTCACTCAGGTCCCTATCGAAATCACGATCTCGGTCGGAACAGCGCGGCCGAAGGTCAAAGAGCTTTTGGATCTGTCGCCCAACTCGGTCCTGCCTTTGGACCGCGCCGTTGACGACCCGGTCGAATTGTTCATCGGTGACCGGCTGATCGCACGGGGTGTGCTTGAGGAGTTGGACGGCAAACGCGCCGGTCAACTTGCCGTTCGCTTAACCGAAGTCGCTGATATGAAAAACGGTTTGGAATGACACGACTTCTGCCCATTGTCCTGCTGATGGCGCTCGCCCTGGCGGCGCCCGCTTCGGCACAGGATATCTCAATCTCGCTCGGCGACGATGGCTCTCTTTCTGGGCGGGCGATCCAGCTTTTTGCGTTGATCACCGTGCTTAGCCTGGTGCCAGGCTTGGCGATCATGATCACCTGTTTTCCGTTTATGGTCACGGTCTTGGCCATTCTGCGGCAGGCGATCGGGCTGCAGCAATCCCCACCAAACATGCTGATCGTCAGTCTGGCCCTGTTTCTAACTTACTTCGTGATGGAGCCCGTCTTCATGGAGGCTTACGTCAACGGGATCGAACCTTTGACCAATCAGGAAATCGAGATCGAGGAAGCCTTTATAAGAACCATGGAGCCGTTTCGCGTCTTCATGGCGGCGCGTGTCGACCCTGATATCTATGCAACCTTCGCCGACCTAAGGCCGCAATCCGACCCAACGCTTAGCGAAGAATCGCCCTTGTCGCTGATGGTACCGTCGTTCCTGTTGTCTGAAATCGAACGCGCGTTCAAAATCGGGTTCCTGATTTTCCTGCCATTCCTGATCATCGATCTAGTTGTCGCGGCCGTACTGATGTCGATGGGTATGATGATGGTGCCGCCCGCGATCGTGTCGTTGCCATTCAAACTGGCGTTCTTTGTCGTCGCAGACGGTTGGAGCCTGATTGCAGGCAGTCTGGTTCGAAGTTACTTCAGCTAACGATCGGCAGATCGGCAGATATGCTGGTCTGCCGATATCAGAAATCCACACCGCGTTGCGCTTTGATACCAACCTGAAACGGGTGTTTGACTTCACGCATCTCACTGACAAGATCAGCGTAATCGCAAAGTTCAGACTTGGCATCACGCCCCGTCAGGATCACACTTGTCCGATCCGAACGCTGTTTCAATCCATCCAAAACAGCTTGCACATCCAGATAGTCATACCGCAGGGCGATATTGATTTCATCCAGAACGATCAGGTCAAAATCACCACTTTCCATCATCTGGATGGCATGATCAAAGGCTGCCACGGCCGCTTTGGTATCCTGATCCTTGTCCTGGGTATCCCACGTAAAACCATCGCCCATCGTAAGCCAGGTTAATTCATCCGGGAACTTCTTGAAAAACTGACGCTCGCCCGTGATCCACTTGCCCTTGATGAATTGAACAACAGCCACTTTTTGCCCCCAGCCCAGCGCCCGCGCAATCACACCAAACGCCGAACTGGACTTGCCTTTGCCATTGCCCGTGTGCACCAGAACCAGACCCCGACCGGGATCGACAGCCTCGGACGTTTTCTTTTTCTGCGCGGCCTGCAGCTTTTGCATTTTTTCTTTGTGGGTATCCATCATATGCCCTTTCTTTCGGCACAAGATGGCATGGCGATCCGAAATAACAACATTAAAAAGGCCGCCCAGGCGGACGGCCAATCACAGCTATCGCGCTATATTCAGGCTAGTTCACCCCGTGCGATCCGAAGATATTTTTGCACGTGTAACTGCTGTCGTGTCCGCGGGCGTTGGCGCAGTTTTCGTACAATGGATGATGTCGCCTTGCGACGCTCAAGCTTAAGAAACTGCTGCACACGAAGCGTGTCATTGCCGCCGTGGTCCTGATCCAGAATATGCTTGGCCATGCTGTCTCCTCCCAAAGTGATGCGATTTATATAACATACAACCACCAGGTTTTTTAGACCTCATATCGCTGAAAGCTGTTCGACGGCCCATCGGGCTGCATCAGAAACAGCCGGGTCAGGATCATTCAACAGCTTCTTTGCAGCAGGCAGCAAGGACACATCGCCAGAGTTTCCAATGGCATACAAGATATTGCGCACAAAACGATCCCGGCCGATCCGCTTGATGGGGGATCCCGAAAAAAGCGCCCGAAAACCAGCATCGTCCAGAACCACCAACTCCGCCAAGCGCGGCGACAGCAAATCGGGGCGGGCCTTGTACTTGATTTCCTGCGACGTCACCGCGAACTTGTTCCAGGGGCAAATCGCCAGACAATCGTCGCAGCCATATATCCGGTTGCCCAGCAAAGGGCGCAGCTGCGGATCGACAGGCCCTTTATGTTCAATGGTCAGATAAGAAATGCAACGTCGCGCATCCAACTGAAACGGTGCGGGGAAGGCATTCGTTGGACAAATATCCAGACAGGCCGTGCAGCTGCCGCAGTTTTCAACGCCCGCTGTATCAACCGGAAAATCGATCGTCGTGAAAATCGCCCCCAGAAAAAACCAGTTCCCCAGATCACGGCTCAGCAAATTCGTATGCTTCCCCTGCCATCCCAAACCAGCGGCCTGCGCAAGTGGTTTTTCCATCACAGGCGCGGTATCGACAAAAACTTTGATCTGACCGTCTGCCTGATCCAACAGCCAGCGTCCCACGCGTTTCAAACGCTTTTTGACAACGTCATGATAGTCGCGATTTTGCGCATAAACGCTGATGGCGGCACGATCTTTCTGCTGCAGCACCTCAAGCGGATCATGGTCAGGCGTGTAAGGTTCTGCCAGCATAATGACTGACCGTGCCTCGGGCCACAGCGCCGCCGGGCTGCCACGCCAATGCATACGCTCCGCCATCCAGGTCATCTGACCATGCCGACCCTGTGCAACAAAGTCATCCAACCTGTTTGCGATGTCAGGTACCGCGTCAGGGCGGCAAATGCCCAGTTTTGCAAAACCAGCCTGATTTGCAAAATCAATCAGTCGCGTCTTCAGATCAGAAGTCGAGGTCGGCATAATGCGACGGAGGAGGAAAGCCCGCGATGTGATCGGCCAGAAGACCACGGAAAGCCGGCCGCGATTTGATCTTGGCGTACCAATCGCGCACATTTTCAGACCGGTTCCAGTCCACATCCGAAATATAATCCAACGACGACAAATGTGCCGCCGCCGCAAAATCCGCCAGCGTCATCGCATTGCCAGCCAGCCAGCGCCGCTGATCCAACAGCCAGGACATATAATCAAGGTGATATTTGATGGCCTTGGCACCTTCCTTTACGTTCTTGCTGTCAGGATAACCCTGCTTGGTGATCTTTTTATTCACACGCTCATAAAGCAGCTTGCTGGTGACTTCTTGATGAAACTTATCATCAAACCAGGCAACCAGTCTGCGGACTTCATACTTGTCTTCCGGCTTTCGCGGGAAAAGCGGCGGGTCGGGATACAAATCTTCTATCAATTCGCAGATGGCGCCGCTTTCGGGCATCATGCGTCCGTTCATCTTTAAGATCGGCACCTTACCCGCAGGATTACGGCGCATAAATTCTGGGTCTTGCTCCCAATATCGCTCTTCGACCAGTTCGACTTCGATCTTCTTTTCAGCCAAACATAGGCGAACTTTCCGACAAAAGGGGGAAAGCGGTACGTGAAAAAGGCGGTTCATTTGTATTCTGCTCGGTCTGTTTTGATCTCAATGCCTTGGAATTGCCACATTTTCAACCTTGGAAGCAATCCGCACGCCCATCAGCGCGGATCGCGGCCGCTCCGCTGACAATCTGAGAGGTTCTTTGCTGCACAAACCCTGACGGACGAGAGGCCGAACGACGTTTGGGGCTGGGCAGAATCGCTGCCAGACGTGCGGCCTGTGTTGCAGAAAGCTGATCAGCATCGACCCCAAAATAATGACGTGCCGCCGCCTGAACGCCAAAGACACCTTCGTCGAATTCCGCGACATTCAGATAGACCTCGACGATCCGTTGTTTGGACCACATTGCCTCAACCACCGGAGTCAACAGCGCCTCTAGCCCCTTTCGGGTCCAACTGCGATCATGCCACAAAAAGACATTTTTGACGACCTGCTGGCTGATGGTCGAGGCCCCGCGGCGACCGCCTTCTGCAATTACGTCGCGGATCGCATCGACATCAAATCCCCAATGCAAACAGTAATTTGCATCCTCAGCCGCTACAACCGATCGCGCCATGACCGGCGATATACGCTCAATCGGAACCCATTCGTGTTTCAGGTTTCCCAATCGCTGAGCTTCTTCGTTCATATAGATAGTCGACGGTGGGTCAACAAAGCTGAACAAGCCAACGACGGCCAAAACAAGCAATACAGCATAAAACGTTACCTGCCAGGTCAGACGCCAAAGCCATAGAATAGGGCGCAATAAAAGCGGCGTGCTGTTGTAACCCGCTTTTGTCCGTCTTCCGCCCCGCGATTTGCGCTTGGGTCTAAGTGTTGTCAAGTCTGTCATCGCCATAGTCCTATGGCTTTAAACAAAACCGTCAAGAATACATTCGTCTATTCGGCAGGAACCGCCCCCAACTCTTGCGACAAAGGCACAGTTAGGTGGACCAGCATCTCTTTCGGGCAAACCTGCAGGAAGTTGTCCTTTTCGATATCCCAGTTCTGCAGAATATCTTTTGCCTTCATACTGCCAGTTTCATCAGCATGGCGCTCGATCAACTCTTTCAGCTGCATTTCCCAGTGTTCCATGGTGACAGGACAGATCACAAGCGTTTCCATGTTCATCATGTCCGGCGCCTTGCCATCGGGATCGTACAGATAGGCCATACCACCCGTCATCCCGGCCCCGAAGTTCGCCCCGATGCTGCCAAGGATCACCGCGACACCACCCGTCATGTATTCACACCCACAGGCACCGCAGCCCTCAATCACGACCTTGGCGCCTGAATTCCGCACGGCAAAACGTTCGCCCGCGCGACCGGCTGCAAACAGATACCCATCGGTTGCACCATAAAGCACCGTGTTGCCGATGATCGTATTCTCATCCGCTTTCAGCGGGCTAGACATCGACGGGCGCACCACAATCGTGCCCCCCGACAGACCCTTGCCGACATAGTCGTTAGCGTCGCCCACGACCTCCAACTTCAGGCCAGGTGCTGCAAAGGCCCCAAGCGACTGCCCGGCCGAGCCGTTCAGTTTAACCGTCAGGTGATCGGGCTGCAGCGCATTACGCATCCCAAAGTTCTTGACGATATGGCTTGAGGTGCGCGTGCCGATGGTCCGCAGCGTGTTCTGCACCGCATACTGCAGCTGCATCTTTTCGCCATCGTTCAGGAACCGCGCCGCATCCTTCACGATTTCAGCGTCCAGCGTATCGGGTACCTCATTACGTGGCTTGACCATGTCATAAACCACATCTTTGGCCCCATTGATGGTGATCAATAGCGGGTTCAGATCCAGATCATCCAGATGTGCCGATCCTCGACTGACCTGAGACAGCAGATCCGCCCGCCCGATCACCTCATCCAGCGACCGCGCACCGATACTGGCCAAAATCTCACGTACCTCCTGCGCATAGAATGTGATCAGATTCACTACTTTATCTGCATTGCCTGTGAACTTGGCGCGCAGGCTTTCATCCTGCGTACAGACACCCACAGGGCAGGTGTTTGACTGACACTGACGCACCATAATGCAGCCCATCGCGATCAGGGCGGCGGTGCCGATGCCGTATTCCTCGGCCCCCATCATCGCAGCCATCACAATGTCACGACCCGTGCGCAACCCACCGTCGGTGCGCAGGGTCACACGACCCCTCAGGTTGTTCATACTAAGCACCTGATGCGCCTCGGTCAGGCCCATTTCCCATGGCAACCCGGCGTATTTGATCGAGGTCGCAGGCGACGCGCCCGTCCCGCCATTATGGCCAGAAATCAGGATCACATCCGCCTTGGCCTTCGCCACACCGGCAGCAATCGTGCCCACGCCACTGGCGGCGACCAGCTTGACCGTCACCTTACAGCGCGGGTTGATCTGTTTCAGATCATAGATCAGCTGCGCCAGATCCTCGATCGAGTAGATGTCATGGTGCGGTGGCGGGCTGATCAGCGTCACACCCTTGGTCGAATGCCGCAATCGCGCGATCAGATCGGTGACTTTCATCCCCGGTAATTGACCGCCCTCGCCGGGTTTGGCACCCTGGGCCACCTTGATCTCAAGCTCTTCACAGTGGTTCAGATACTCGGCCGTCACACCGAACCGGCCACTGGCAACCTGCTTGATCTTCGCACTGGGATTGTCACCGTTGGGCTCCGGCACGAAATGCGCCGGATCTTCCCCGCCTTCTCCACTGTCGGACTTGGCGCCGATTCGGTTCATCGCAACATTCAACGTCTTATGTGCCTCGGGCGACAACGCACCCAGCGACATCCCCGGCGTCACAAAACGCTTGCGGATCGATGTAATGCTTTCCACCTCTTCAATCGGAATAGCGTTCGCCAGCGGTTTGATATCCAATAGATCACGCAGATGAATGGGCGGGTTCGACCGCATCTTGGCCGAATACTGCTTCCAAAGCTCATAACTTGCCCGATTACAGGCCGCCTGCATCATATGCATTGTTTGCGCTTCCCAGGCGTGTTTTTCGCCCGTACGACGCGCCTTGTAGAACCCGCCGATAGGCAGCACATCCGCGCCACCGCGCCAGCCTTTGGCGTGCACGTCTTCCAGTTTGCGCTGAATGCCAGCCGTTCCGATCCCCGAAATCCGCGACTGCATACCGGGGAAATATTCCGCGACCATCGCACGGCTTAGACCCACGGCTTCGAAATTCAGCCCCCCGCGATAGGACGACACAACCGAAATCCCCATCTTGGCCATGATTTTCAGCAGGCCCTGATCAATCGCATGGCGATAGCGCTGCATCGCCTCGGTCAGAGAACAATCCAACAAACCGCGTTCAATCCGGTCCGCAATAGAATCTTCGGCCAGATAGGCATTTACCACAGTCGCCCCACACCCGATCAGCACCGCAAAGTAATGCGGATCAATGCACTCGGCCGACCGCACATTAATGCTGCAGAACGTCCGCAAACCCTTGCGTGTCAACCAGGAATGCACGGCTGATGTCGCCAGGATCATCGGCATTGCTACACGATTTTCGCCCTGATGCTGATCCGTCAGAGTGACGTGCCCGGCACCAGACCTGACCGCATCTTCAGCCTCGGCCCGGATACGCGCCAAACCTTTGCGCAGCGCCTCAGGCCCTTCATCAGCGCCAAAGGTACAGTCAATTTCGACCATCGGCGCGTTGAAACTGGCCGTCAGTTCATCAAATTGCGCGTTGGCCACAAAAGGGCTGTCCAGAACCAGAATTTCGGTCTGGCTGCTGTCTTCGTCCAGCACATTTTTCAGGTTTCCGAACCGTGTCTTCAGGCTCATCACCCGGTATTCGCGCAGGCTGTCGATCGGCGGGTTTGTGACCTGGCTAAAGTTCTGGCGGAAGAAATGGCTCAGCGGGCGGTACTTTTCCGACAGCACGGCCGAGGGCGTGTCATCGCCCATGGACGCCAGCGCCTCTTTCGCGTCCTCGGCCATGGGGGCCAGGATTTGTTCAAGCTCTTCAATGGTATAGCCCGCCGCGATCTGACGCTTGCGCAGCTCACCCCCCGTAAACATCGGCCGTTCGGTCACCGCGGCCAGCTTGTCGTCCAATTCATTGATCTTGCCGACCCAGTCGCCAAAGGGCAGGGCACGCGCCAATTTGTCCTTGATTTCGCTGTCGTGGAACAACAGGCCCTTTTTCATGTCAACGGCGATCAGCTGGCCGGGCCCAAGCGCGCCTTTTTCGACGACAATCGCATCGTCCACGGGCACCATCCCGGCCTCGGACCCGGCAATCATCAGCCCATCGCCCGTCACCACATAGCGCATCGGGCGCAAACCGTTCCGATCCAAGCCGGCGCAAACCCAACGCCCATCGGTCATGGCCAGCGCCGCGGGGCCGTCCCAGGGCTCCATCACGCTGTTGCAGTAGGAATACATGTCCCGCCAGGCCTGCGGCAGCTCCACCGCCTGCTTCGACCAGCTTTCCGGCACCAGCATTGTTTTCGCCATGGGGGCCGAGCGCCCCGCGCGCACCAGAACCTCAAAGACCGAATCCAGCGCCGCCGAGTCCGACGACCCCTGCGCCACAATCGGTTTGATGTCTTCGGCCATGTCCCCGAAATAGCTGGAGGCCATGCGGATTTCGTGGCTTTTCATCCAGTTCAGGTTGCCCTTCAGCGTATTAATCTCACCATTGTGGGCCAGCATCCGGAACGGCTGCGCCAGCCACCACTGCGGGAAAGTGTTCGTCGAATACCGCTGGTGATAGATCGCAAAGGCGCTCTCAAAGCGGTCATCTTTCAGATCGGGGTAAAACTCGGCCACATCCTGCGCCAGCATCATGCCCTTGTAGATCATCGACCGGCAGGACAGGGAACAGATATAAAGTTCGCGCACACCTGCAGCGGCGGCGGCTTTTTCGATCCGGCGGCGGATCACATAAAGCTCTCGCTCGAATGTTTCCTCATCAACCCCTTTCGAGTTATTTATGATGATCTGTTCGATCTCGGGCCGCGTGGCATTGGCCTTGTCGCCCAGAACACTGACATCCACAGGCACATGCCGCCAGCCATAGATGTAATACCCCATGCGCAGCACTTCGGCCTCGACAATCGTGCGGCAGGTTTCTTGCGCGCCGAAATCCGTGCGGGGCAGAAAGACCTGACCGACGGCAATCAGGTTGTTCATATCGGGTTCATGGCCCGTGCGGCGGATCTGATCGTAGAAGAACTCAACAGGGATCTGCACATGAATGCCCGCACCGTCACCAGTTTTGCCATCCGCATCCACAGCCCCGCGGTGCCACACAGCCTTCAGCGCAGTGATCCCGTTTTCCACGACCTTACGACTTGGCTTGCCATCGACCGACACAACCAGCCCAACGCCACAAGACGAATGTTCGTCCGCCTCGGCATAAAGCCCGTTTTCAGCCAACCACTTGCGCTTCGCTTCCTCAGCCGCAGCCCAGTTTGCATCATATTTGGTCATGGCATTCTTCCTTCTTTCCAACCGCCGCACTAAGGGTGCAGCGGGAACCTTTTATCTGTTCAAACAAACCGCTTCGATCACGCACTGCCCCCGACCATCGCCAGAACGTCAGCTTCGGTCATCCGTTTGCGGTCACCCGCAAATTCATGTGCGCCCTGTTTCTGGTCGATGTAGACTTCGACGTTGAATTCCAGCCCCTCGAGGCCGTCCAAAGTCCCAGCCGACAGGCTTAGCATGCCCTGCATCGGACCAGGCGCCGTCAAGCGCCAAAACAGGCTGGATCCGCAGATTTTGCAGAACCCTCGCTCGGCCCATTCTGACGACTGATAGGTCTGGATCGCCTCTTCGCCCGTCCAGGTCACACCGCCCGGCATGACCTGCAGGCCCAATTCAATCCCGCCCGAAAACTTGCGGCACATTCCGCAGTGGCAGGCACCATAACTGGTCGGCTCGTTCGCCAGCTCATACCGGACCGCGCCACACAAACATCCACCTGTCTTTGTCATGACCTAATCCCCCTGCGGAATGTAGTGCGACATCAGGGCATCGCAGTCGTACCGCGGCCGCGTTGCGAAAAACCCGGGTTCGCCGGGGCGAATAAACTCAACCGGAGTGTGATCCGTACGGTCGCTGCCATCGGCGTTCTGGGACGTGCCAAACAGAAAGATACGCTCTTCTGGGTGAACATACTGCCGACCACCGCGGGTCTGAATGACATCGCCATTGGGTAACGAAACCGAATAGGAATATTCCGTGTTCAGCAACCTCTCGCCATCGATCACCGTCTCTTCACCGGTCAGACGATCATAGCCAACATACCGCAGGGGCTGGCGCGTGGCATCGCCCTTGATCGATTTGACAAAATCATAGGTGTCGTAGCTCGTCTCAAACAGCTCGGCCAGCGACGCCGGATCAGGCGCAGGGTTTTGCATCAGTTCCGTAGCGGCCGGATTGACATAATACGTCTCAAGCCACTGAAATTCGCTATCCACGCGCCGCACGCGACGGGGCCCATCCGACGTAAACAAGGCCATCCACTTATCGCCGGGGCTGTCGGCCTCACATGTCCAGATGTTATTCATCAGACACCCGCGATACTGAATGGTCAGATGCGCATCACAGCCAGCAGGCGGAGTGAATTGCTGCGCTGAAACCGGTACAAATGGCACAAAAGCCAAGGTCAGAAACCAGAAGAGTTTTTTCATTGATCACCTGTTATAAATGAAGCGCCCGTCGGTGCCGGGCCAAGCGTGGGTATGGCCGTCATAACACGGGGTTTGGCACCAGCCGAAACAAACTCTGCAACGTGTCGAAAAGGCGCATGATCCGGCTGATCAAGCCCCGACATCAGCGCGTCACACCCATAGCGGGGCGTGGCCTGGTCAAAGCCCGGTTCGCCTGGAAAAATCAGATCGATGGGCCGATCAAACAGCATCTCGCCACTGCCCTGATCCACCCATGACCATGACAGGAACAACCCGTATTCCGGCCAAAGCAACTGAACCGCATCATAATGCGCGTAAATTGCGCCCGAGGCATCGTAGAAATCGCTCAAATGAGTCACCTCAAGCATCTGTACACCGTCGATAATACGCGATTGGCCCGTCAGCTCATTGGCACCGATCCAACGGACCGCGTGCCGCTGATCGCCCATCACATCATAAAGCGGATCATCAAAACGATAGATGCCATCACGCTGCAGGATCGACAGGCTATCGTTGCCCACAACATTGTTCGGCACCTCAAACCGGCGGGCATGTCCGACAAAATCGACCAGCACCCAGTTAAAATGGCTATCAATGACCATGTGCTGGATCAGACCGTCAGCGGTATGGGTATGGATGTGGCGATGGCCTTCGGGGTCGCCTTCGCAGGTGAAGTAATGCTTTACCCGGCATACCTGCTGCTGAACGGTCAGAAAGCCCTGGCATCCAGCGGGCACATCAAAAGACTGCGTCGCGGCGGGCGATGCCAGACCCATCATGATCCCCAGTGAAATACCAAACAACCGCATCAGCTTTTGTTCTTTCCTTAACATTTCGTTCAGACAGCAGTCCTGTCCTATTCATCTTTCTGACCGTCCGGGTAAGACTTATTGTGAAAGCCTAAATTCCGTACGTTTTAGCCGCCATTCACCCCGAAACCCGCTGTTTTGTACGTTTTGATTTGTACAAAAGGCACCTATGAAACGTACGAATTGTAACAAATCTGGCGGCTTTCGCGGCGAAGGATTTCTATTCTGCGGCGATGGACCTTGTGCCGTTAATATAATTCATAATGGCGTCAGCCGCCTCGCGCCCGTCGCGGATGGCCCAGACCACCAGACTTGCGCCCCGCACGATATCGCCCACAGCATAGACGCCGGGCAGGTTTGTGGCATGGGTCTGAAAATCGGCCTTGATCGTGCCCCAACGCGTCACCTCAAGTTCGGGGACATTCCAAAGCGCTGGTAGCTCTTCGGGTTCGAACCCAAGGGCCTTGATGACCAGGTCCGCCTCCTCAACATAATCAGACCCTTCAATGATTTCAGGGGCTTGGCGACCTGTTGCATCGGGCGAGCCCAGGCGCATCTTTTGCACCATGACACCATCGACGGTATCACCGGTGAAGCCTTTGGGCGCGCTTAGCCAGACGAATTCGACGCCCTCTTCTTCGGCATTATTCACCTCGCGCTGCGATCCCGGCATGTTCGTTTTATCACGGCGGTACAAGCACTTAACGCTTTTTGCACCCTGCCGGACCGACGTGCGCACACAGTCCATCGCCGTATCCCCGCCGCCGATCACAACGACGCGCTTGCCTTCTGCATTCAACTCGCCGCTGTCAAACTCTGGCACATCATCGCCAAAGCTTTTGCGATTGCTGGCGGTCAGAAAATCTATAGCGCGAACAATACCTTGCGCCCCGACACCAGGGGCCTGCAGATCACGGGACTTATAGACGCCCGTCGCGATCAGCACCGCATTATGTTTGCTGCGAATATCCTCAAAGCTGATGTCATCGCCAACATTGCAGTTCAGCACGAATTCAACACCGCCCTGTTCAAGCTGGTCGATGCGTTTCATCACGACATCTTTTTCCAGCTTAAAACCGGGGATGCCATAGGTCATCAGACCGCCCGCGCGGTCATAACGATCATAAACAACCACCTGAAATCCCTTGCGGCGCAGCACATCGGCTGCCGCCAAACCACCCGGCCCCGCGCCGATTATGCCAACAGATTCAGGGCGTTCCTGGTGCGGCTGTATTGGCTTGACCCATCCCTGTTCCCAGGCGGTGTCGGTGATATATTTCTCAACGCTGCCAATGGTGACGGTGCCGTGGCCCGATTGTTCGATCACGCAATTGCCTTCGCACAACCGGTCCTGAGGGCAGATGCGCCCGCAAATCTCAGGGAAAGTATTGGTGGCCTGGCTGAGCTCATAGGCCTCTTGCAACCGACCTTCAGCCGTCAGACGCAGCCAGTCGGGAATGTTGTTGTGCAACGGACAATGCGTCTGGCAATAGGGCACACCACACTGACTGCAGCGCCCGGCCTGCTCAGCCGCTTTTTCCCGCGCATATTCACCATAAATCTCGTCAAAATCCTGCTTGCGCAGATCAGGTGGACGCTTTTCAGGCATTTCGCGCTCAACATCCACGAATTTCAACATCTTCTGCTGCGCCACAACATCCTCCGCTTTTTGGCAGTAAAGACTGTTTACGGAAGATCAGATTAAAATAAAAGTAAATTATACTGACCTAAATGAAGAATTTTTCAGTCAAGATGAACTTTCTTTAGGCCTCATATGTATATTTAGGTCAGTATATATGATACATATTTTATCTTTTCTTTTTATATCAATAACTTATTATTCATCAAAAGAAACCAAATGGCAAGTTGATGTCGCTTTTTCATATTTTTTTAGTTGCGATTATTCAGGGTCTTACTGAATTTTTGCCCATTTCATCGTCGGGCCACCTGATTCTTTTGCCGAATCTGACCGGGCTTGAGGATCAGGGACAGACAATCGATGCCGCAGTCCACATTGGCACATTATTCGCAGTTATACTGTATTTCTGGCGCGATGTAAAAGTCGCGATCGGTGGTCTGCCGCGGCTTGTGCGGGGTCGTGCCGATACGCCGGGCGCGAAGCTGGCGTTTTTGTTGTTGATCGCCACGATCCCGGTGATCATCTTCGGCTTTATCCTGCATATCGCGGATTTGACAGATATGCTGCGATCGACGGCGGTGATTGGTTGGACGATGCTGGTGTTCGGCATCATCCTGTATTGGGCCGATCAAAAAGGCCCCACAACAAAGATAGCCCAGGACTGGTCACTGAAAGACGCTGTCATCATGGGGCTGTGGCAGGCGATTGCTTTGATCCCGGGCACGTCTCGTTCTGGTGCGACCATTACAGGTGCGCGGGCCTTGGGGTACAATCGCGAAGACGCAGCACGGATCGCTATGCTAATGTCGATCCCGACGATCATTGCCAGCGGCGTTCTGCTTAGCATCGACGTCATTCGCGATGCAAACGCGGCATTGGCCCTGGATAGCGTTATTGCCGCCGTCTTTGCCTTTCTATCCGCGCTGCTTGCCCTTAGCTTGATGATGCGGCTTTTGCGCAGTGTCAGCTTCACACCCTATGTGATTTACCGCGTCATCCTTGGCATCATACTGCTTTACATCGCCTACGCCTAACGCCCGCCCAACAACTGAACAGCCGTATCCTGTGAGATATAGCCAGTGACCGGCAGGTTGCGGTTGCGCTGAAAATCACGGATGGCACGACGCGTTTTGTCGGTGAATTCCCCGTCAATACGCCCCGGATCAGTACCGTTGGCGGCCAGCGCCTGCTCGGCCAACAGTCTGGCGATCTGACCGCGGACGATATTGCGCTCCTCTTGCCAGGCGCGATCAACTTCGGCCTCATTGCGACTGCCCTGTTCCAATTCTGTGATCGCAGCCTGCGCCGCAGGAACAAACAGCCCATCAGGATAACGCCGCAGATAATCGCGGTAGGCATCAATCGTATTGCGCTCTTTCACCTCATCCCAGAATTCACGCTCGGCAACCTCGGCCGTGGCACGCTTTTCGGCCTCGTATTCTTCCAGTTGCTCTTTGGCCTCGTCCGAAAACAGACCGTCAGGATAGCGTTCAAGATAGGCGCGCAGGTCTTCCTCGTCCCCGCTGTCGCCTGTTTCCTGCCAGTAAGCGCGATCTTCACGTTCCTGTTCTTCCCTACGGACGCGGGCCTCTTCCTCAAGCACCGCAGCGCGGGCTCGGGCCTGTTCCCGCAAGGCGACGATCTGTGGGCGAGAGATAAATCCAGTATCTTCATACCCATTCTCGCGTTGCCAGGCGGTCAAAGCACCCCGCGTCCCGGGCCCGAAAATTCCATCGATGCCGCGGGTGTTGTACTCAAGCAGAGTCAAATCGCGCTGGATCTGACGGCGATCATCCCGCGAAAGTTCCAGATCGTCTTCAGTTTCACGCGCAGCGCGTTCGGGTTCATCCCGAAGTGCGATGATCTGACGGTTCGCGTCATCCGCATATTGCCCCCTGGGATAAGCCCGCAGATACGCGCGATATCCATCCTGGGTATCCAGATCCTGGATCGCGCGCCAATATCCCTGCTCAACCGAACCTGTCGCATCACCATCGCTTTGCTCGGCACCAGAAAAATTACCGCTGCTGCCCAGAAACCCGCGGAAGGAAACACCACGCGGCGAAGTGACCGCCATGTCGCGATAGCTGCGCCCCTCAAGCAAAGTCTCAAGCACCGAATTCAGCCCACGCATATCACCATCCGCAATGGCAATGCCTTGGGGTACATCTTCGATCCCTTGATACGCGCCCACCAACCCCGGCCCGGTCGGCGCATCATCCGATGGCGACAGCATAAAGACAGCGCGTCCCGGATTGTCGGACATGACCCGCAGCAAAGGTGTAATGGGCAAAGCATCCCGGCCCAGACTGAAGGCCGATAGTTCATCCGCGGCAACACCCAAAAGATAGGGCCGATCATCACGCATCACGACATGACCGGCCAGCAAAACAAAGATACGATCAGGGCTGCCCTCGTTCACCTCGGTCAGCCATTCACCCGCCAGATTTTGCATCTGTTCCGCTGTCATATCGCGGCCATCAAAGACCTGAAAGCCGTCTTCCTGCAGTATCGCCACGGTGTCCCGCACCCGCGAGGCGTCTGAAACGCGCGGCGCCTCGTCATAACTTCTGTTCCCAATCACCAGTGCAATATCTGACACCGCAGGGGTCGCTATGACAGTTAACAGAAATGCATAAAACAGCTTCATGGGAACTCCTAACCTAGTCGTCGTAACTTCGCTGATCTTCGATGACGATGCCGTCCTTGGGCAATGTGCCCGTTGGCACAACCTTCACACGCCCGCGAAGTTTCAAGACATCCTGGACCGAGGCCGCATAGACCGCCGCATCACCCGTGGGGCTTTCGATATGAACGGTCATCACATCTGTTTCACCGTCCCGCGTGGTAATGACGCGGGCGCGCGTGACCTCATCATGCTTTGCGACAAGGGCCGCGACCTGTTCCGGTCGCACGAACATACCCTTGATCTTGGTCGTCTGATCGGCCCGGCCCATCCAGCCCTTGATCCGCATATTCGTCCGGCCACAAGGGCTTTGCCTGGGCATCACCGCACTCATATCGCCGGTCGCAAAGCGGATCAGCGGATAGTCAGGGTTCAGCGAGGTAACTACAACTTCGCCCACCTCGCCTTCAGCCACTGGATCACCCGTGCCGGGTGTAACGATTTCCACGATCACACCTTCGTCGACGATCATCCCCTCCATCGCCGGGCTTTCATAGGCGATATGACCCAGATCGGCGGTGGCGTAGCACTGCAGGCAAGTGATCCCACGGTCGGCATAGAACTGACGCAGCGAGGGGAAAAGCGCCCCACCGCTGACGGCCGCTTTGGTGATGTTCAGCGACAACCCCAGTTCATCGGCCTTTTCCAGAATGACTTTTAGGTAATCAGGCGTCCCGGCATAAGCCGTCACCCCAATTGCCTGCGCCGCTTGCGCCTGCAATTCGGTTTGGCCCGTTCCGGCGGGCAAAACTGTGGCCCCCACCGCACGCGCGCCGTTTTCGAACATCATGCCCGCGGGCGTCAGATGATAACCGAAACAGTTTTGAATGATATCACTTTCGCCGATCCCCGCCGCATGCAGAAAACGCCCGAAACGCCACCAGTCATGGCTAACCTGGCCAGGTTCATAAAGCGGCCCTGGCGACTGGAATACATGGGCAAACCCCGTGACGGGATGCGTGGCAAACCCGCCCAGGGGTGCGGTTTTCTTCTGTTTCTCGCCCAATTCGGATTTGCGCAAAACCGGCAGTGCGGCCAGATCCTGTTTGCTTGTGATCTGGTCCACGTCAACACCAGCAAGACCGGAAAATCCAGCCAACCCTTTGGCCCGCGCAATTTGCTCTGGCAAAGCTTCTGCCAGCGCAGCCGCCCTTGCATCGTCGCTACGGGTTTCAAGTTCGTCGAAAAATGACGCCATTCCGGTCGCTCCTCTTGGTCAGATCAGGGCGCAAACCGGCCCGTTATTCAATAACAGCTTAGCTCAGCCAGCGTTTCCTGCGCCGATAGCTGCGGACATCACGATAGGATTTGCGGCCCTCTTCGCTCATACCCAGATAGAATTCCTTCACGTCGGGATTTTCGCTTAGCTCTTTCGCGGGGCCGTCCATAACAACCCGCCCACTTTCCAGAATATAGCCGTAATGGGCATAACGCAGGGCGACGTTAGTGTTCTGTTCTGCCAACAGAAAACTGACGCCCTCTTTTTCGTTCAGGTTCTTCACAATCGTAAAGATCTCTTCCACCAGTTGCGGGGCCAGACCCATCGAGGGTTCATCCAGCAAAATCGTCTCGGGCCGGCTCATCAAAGCACGCCCGATGGCGCACATCTGCTGTTCTCCACCCGAGGTATAGCCCGCCTGCGATTTTCGCCGCTCTTTCAGCCGCGGAAAATAGCTATAGACCATCTCAAGATCGGCACTGACCGCAGCTGACCCGTCTTTACGCGTATAGGCGCCGGTCATCAGGTTTTCCTCAACCGTCAGATGTTCAAAGCAATGGCGCCCCTCCATCACTTGAATAACGCCGCGCTGCACAAGGTCCGAAGGCGACAAATCCTGGATACGCTGTCCGCGATATTCAATCGTGCCTTTGGTCACCTCGCCCCGCTCAGAATGCAGCAGGTTCGAGATTGCCTTCAGCGTCGTTGTCTTGCCAGCACCGTTTCCGCCCAAAAGCGCAGTAATCCCGCCCTTGGGCACAGTCAGGCTAACGCCTTTCAACACAAGGATCACGTGATTATAGATCACCTCGATATTGTTGACCTCAAGCAGTGTCTCTTGCGTATGCCCGGCATCCAACATCTTCACACTCCATTAAGGTTAACGCGCGGCCTGCGACTTTATTGTTCCGTAAATACTCAAATCCCCCGGCCAGCCATCTGCGACCAGCCGGGGGAATAACGCGCTTAGTTACAGCGCATCTCAATGTTGTTCTCGGCTGCAAAGGCCTCGGAATCTTCCATGACCAGCGGCATGATCACCTCTTTGTCGGATGTAATCCAATCTGTCAGAATTTCCCACTCACCAGCCGAGGCATTCCACTGTTGCACCTTACCCTGACCAGAACCGCCATGGTTTTCACAGGACACACTGAATTCAGGTCCGAAATTTGGCATGCCCAATTCAGTCATGCGTTCTTCGGTCATCACCAATGCTTCCATCCCGTCACGCATCTGGGCCGGCGTAATGTCCCCAACACCGTGAATTTCCTGCGCTGTCCGGGCAGCTTCGGCCGCCAGCATGGCTGCGTATAGTCCACGGTTGTACAGCACTGTACCAATCTGATCGCCCGCACCCGCGGCCTTGCCGGTATCGACGACATACTGCTGGATGTCTTCGAAAATCGGGAAGTCATCGCCCACATTGTGCATGTTCAGCGCCTTATAGCCGTCTGCGTCGGCCCCGGCTGGCAGTACATCGTTTTCTGAACCCGACCACCAGACGCCGATGAAATTCTCCATCGGGAAGCCGATATTGGCCGCCTCTTGAATGGCAACCGGGTTCATAACGCCCCAACCCCACATCAGCACGTAATCCGGACGTTCACGACGGATACGCAGCCACTGCGATTTCTGTTCTTGCCCCGGATGATCCACGGCGATTTCCAGCAGTTCATAGCCGTGCTTGTTGCTCAGCTCGTTCAGGGTCCGGATCGGCTCCTTGCCATAGGCCGAGTTATGATAGACCAGCGCAATTTTCTTACCGCTCAGATCACCACCGTTCTGATCCAGCAGATAGTTGATCGCAATGGATGCCCCATCCCAATAGTTCGCGGGATAGTTAAAGACGTTGCTGAAGACCTTACCATTCGCGGCCGAGGTCCGGCCATAGCCCATCGTGTGCAGCGGAATGCCATCGGCAGCGGTTTTGGGGATCAGCTGATAGGTGATGCCAGTCGACAGCGGCTGATAAACCAGGGCACCTTCGCCCTTGGTACGCTCGTAACACTCGGTGCCTTTTTCAGTGTTATAGGCGGTTTCACATTCGATCACGCGGGTCATCACACCGCCGATGCCGCCATCGCGTTCATTCAGCAATGTAAAGTAATCCGCGTAGCCATCAGCAAACGGAATACCGCCCGCCGCATAGGGCCCTGTCCGATAGGACAGCGACGGAAAGACCAAATCCGCCATAACAGGCCCCGCCGCCATAACCGCTGCGACAGCCAGTGTTGCTAGTCTTTTTTTCATCTCAGGTTCCTCCCTTAGATTTCTGATGATGCCGGGTTTGTCCCCGGTCTTATGCCGACCCTAATAGGGGAACGGCCAAAGTCGTAGTTTTTCTTTTGCCAGTTGCCACAGCCGCGCCAGGCCATGCGGCTCGACGATCAAAAACATAATGATCAAGGCGCCGACGATGACAAACTGGAAATGCTCAACAATCTCGGATGGCCAGCCGAACATCTCGGTTCCGATAACGCGCAGTGCAACGGGCAAGATCACGATAAAGGCCGCGCCCGCAAATGACCCAAAGATCGACCCAAGCCCGCCAATGATGATCATGAACAGAATTTCGAAAGATGTCTGGATGCCAAAAACATCCCCCGCTTCGGCCGTACCCGACACCACCGCAAAAAACAGCGCGCCTGCAATCCCAATGAAAAAGGATGACACAGCAAAGGCCGTCAATTTGGCTTTCAGGGGATTCACCCCAATGATTTCAGCTGCAATATCCATGTCGCGAATGGCCATCCAGCGGCGACCAATGCTGCCCCGCGTCAGATTGCGGGCCATCCAGGCACAGCCAAAAGCAAAGACCAGACAGACCATGTAAAGCGCCCAGGGTTGCGTTTCAGCCCCTGTCACCTGGACACCTGCCACAAACGTATCGGGTGCGGTGATCTGACCTGTGGCAGAAAAATTGTAGAACCATGATGCGCTGTTAAACAACCAAATCAGGAAGAACTGCGCGGCCAGCGTCGCCACGGCCAGATAAAACCCCTTGATCCGCAGCGATGGCAGGCCGAAAAACACGCCGACCAAGGCCGTGATAAAACCCGATAGCAGAATGCTGAGTAGAATGTTTATCTCGGGCAGTTGGAACCAAATCTGATATTCCGCCCGTCCGCTGCACCAGAAAAACAGAATACGCGACCCATCACAAACCGCAGGATACCAGATATCCACACCGGTCATCAGCTTATAGCAACTATAAGCCCCCACCGCCATAAACGCCCCGGTGCCCAAACTGACCTGACCGCAATACCCGGTCAGGATGTTCAGCCCGATGGCCGCGATCGAGAACACTAGGAACGGCCCCAAAATCTGGCTGGCCCAATAGTCATCGACCATAAACGGCAGCAGTGCAAAGGCGACAAACAGAACAAAGTAATACCGATACCGGTCAAAGCTGATCGGAAAAGTCTGGCTGTCATCAACGTAAGAGGTCTTAAAATCCCCGGCTTCACGATAGAACATGGATCACACCCTCTCAATAATCTTTTCGCCGAACAGACCTTGCGGGCGGAAGATCAGGAAGATCAGGGCCAGCACATAGGCAAACCAGTTTTCCGTTGCACCGCCGATGATCGGGTTCATCAGGAAATCGAACAGCTTTTCGCCCACGCCAATGATCAACCCGCCGACAATGGCACCGGGGATTGAGGTAAAACCGCCCAGCATCAGAACCGGCAAGGCCTTCAGCGCGATCAGGCTGAGTGAAAACTGAACGCCCGAACTGGCCCCCCAAACCACGCCCGCAACCAAAGCGACAAAACCCGCAATGGACCACACCAGAATCCAGATGAAGTTCAGCGAAATGCCCACCGAAAGCGCTGCCTGATGGTCATCCGCCACAGCGCGCAGGGCGCGGCCCTGTTTTGAGTATTGGCTGAATAGCGTCAGTGCCGTCACCAGAACTGCAGCAATAACGGCCGCGACAATATCCAATCGCGACAGAAAGAAGCCATAACCGAACCAACCTTCGGTGACACTCTCGACCCCTTCAGCGATACCTCGGGGTAAGCCAACATTAAGCGTCTTGACCTCGGCGCCCCACATCAATTCCCCGACACCTTCCAGCAGATAGGCCAGACCGATCGTCGCCATAAACAGAATGATCGGTTCCTGATTGACCAGATGGCGGAAGATGAAACGCTGAACGGCCCAAGCCAGAGCTATCATCACAAAAACTGTGAAAATCAGCGCAAGGACGATGTCGAAGTTATTAATAGGCCATATAAAGAAGTTTCCGATCCCACCCAATAACCATGATATCCAGCCAGCCCCTTCGGTATTGAAGTAGGCAATTGTCACATCAGGGTCGAGCATTTCCGGAATGGGGGTTCCAAGGTGATGAATCTTGGTGCCGAAAATCGCATTGATCAGATGGGCAAATGGCACCTGCCCCTCCATGATCCCGACCAGAGTCAGTGCCGCAAACAGCGCCATGACCCCCTGCGCATAGTTGAAGATGCCCGAGGCCTTGTAGATCAGCACAAACCCCAAAGCGACCAGCGCATATAGAACGCCCGCCATCAGGCCATTCAGCGCGACTTCCATACCAAAAAGCAACTGATCAGGCATGATGTTCTCCTTTCCGGTTGGGCAAATGGCGGTCAGTCATGAGACACCCCCAGATAGGCATCAATTACATCCTGGTTGCTGCGCACTTCGTCCGGGGTGCCGTCGCCGATCTTTTTGCCGTAATCCATCACGACAACCCGATCTGACAGATCCATGACAACACCCATATCGTGTTCGATCAGCGCAATCGTCGTGCCGAATTCATCGTTTACATCCAGGATAAAGCGGCTCATGTCCTCTTTTTCTTCAACGTTCATGCCCGCCATCGGTTCATCCAGCAGCAGCAGCATGGGCTCAGCCGCCAGCGCCCGCGCCAGTTCGACGCGCTTTTTCAGGCCATAAGGCAAACGGCCGACGGGCGTCTTACGAATGTGCTGGATTTCCAGAAAATCGATAATCTTTTCAACACGCTCACGGTTGGCGGTTTCTTCTTTTTCCGCACCACCCCACCACATCACCTGTTGTAGCAGATTGCTTTTCATATGTGTCAAACGGCCAGTCATGACATTGTCCAGAACGCTCATGCCCTCAAACAAAGCGATGTTCTGAAACGTCCGCGCCACCCCCTGCTGCGCAACCTGATAGGGCTTCATGGGCTTGCGTTTTTCGCCCTTGAACCAAACCTCGCCCTCTTGCGGGTGGTAAAACCCGCTGATCACATTCAGCATCGACGACTTGCCCGCGCCATTCGGCCCGATAATCGCACGAATCTCACCTTCGCGAATGTCAAAGCTGATATCCTTGATGGCCACGACACCGCCGAAGCGCAGCGTGATATTCTTCATCTCCATCAACACGCCGCCGATCTGACGACCATCTTCCGTCACATAAGGCTCATAAGTGTCCTTCATGTGCGGGACCCCGTCTTTATTGTTCCCAAAATACTCAAATCCCGCACCATCATTCCGCCGCCATTTGTGAGGGGGCCGAGATCGTTTTTACATCCCGCAATTCCAGCGTCGCCTTGATCGACCCCTTACGCCCGTCTTCATAGGTCACCTCGGTCACGGTCGAGACAGTCTGTGATCCGTCATAAAGCGCCGTGATCAGGTCATCGAATTTCTCTTCGATAATACGGCGGCGGACCTTGCGGGTCCGGGTCAGTTCGCCGTCATCCGCATCCAATTCCTTATGCAGCACAAGAAATCGATGGATCTGACAACCGGACAGCATCTCATCCTCGGCAACACTTTCGTTGACTGCTTCGACGTGGCCCTGGATGATCTCAAGCACACGTGGATGACCGGCCAGTTCCTGATAGCTGGCATAGGCGATGTTGTTGCGTTCGGCCCAGTTCCCGACGGCGGTCAGATCAATGTTGATGAACGCTGTGCAATAATCCCGGTTGTTTCCGAACACCACGGCCTCAAGGATATTAGGAAAAAACTTCAGCTTGTTTTCCACGTATTTCGGCGCGAACAGGCGACCGTCGGCCATTTTGCCCACGTCCTTGGCGCGGTCGATGATGCGCAGATGACCGGTCGCCTCTTCAATAAATCCAGCATCGCCCGTGGCAACCCATCCGTCAGCATCTTTGGTCGAGGCGGTGCTTTCAGGGTTCTTGAAATACTCAACAAATACGCCGGGTGAGCGATAGAAAACCTCACCATTTTCAGCGATGCGCAGTTCGACACCGGGGGTCTGGGTGCCCACGGTATCAGGGCGCACCTCGTTGTCCTTTTGCTGCGTGATGAACACCGATGCCTCTGTCTGCCCGTAAAGCTGTTTCAAATTGATGCCCAGGGACCGATAGAAATCGAAAATCTCGGGCCCAATCGCCTCACCGGCTGTATAGCCCACACGCACACGGCTGAAACCCAGCGTGTTTTTCAGGGGCCCGTAGACCAGAAGATCACCCAGCCAGTATTTGAAACGATCCATCCCGCTGACAGACTTACCGTCCAGAACCGCTGGCCCGACGCGTTTGGCCACCGCCATGAACCTGTCAAACAACCACTTCTTCAGACGCCCTGCGTCCTCCATCCGGATCATCACATTTGTCAGCTGTGTCTCAAACACGCGCGGCGGGGCGAAATAATAGGTCGGACCGATCTCTCGCAGATCGGTCATCATCGTGTCCTGGCTTTCAGGGCAGTTCACGCAGAAACCATTCCAATAGGCCTGCCCAATGGAAAAGATAAAATCCCCAACCCAGGCCATCGGCAGATAGGCCAGAATCTCATCATCAACGCGCAGATGGTCAAATTCAGACGAATTCTTGGATGTCTCGATAATGTTGCGGTTCGACAGCACGACGCCTTTGGGGCGCCCGGTCGTCCCCGAGGTATAAAGCATCACGCAGATATCATCATAGGTCAGAGCGCGCCAACGGGCCTCAAGCTCGGCCTCAAATCGTTCGTGCGCGGCGCGTCCGGTCGCCTGAACGTCATCCAACGCATTCATCTGCGTGTGATCGTATTTCCGCATGCCGCGGCGGTCATGGTAGACGATATGCTCAATCCCGTGAACGGTCTCCTGCACCTCGATCACCTTGTCGACCTGTTCCTGATCGCCAACCACCACAAAGCGTGCACCGCAGTGTTCCAGAACATAGGCCATCTCTTCGGCGACCGCGTCCTGATAAAGGGGCACTGGCACCGCACCAACCATCTGTGCCGCGACCATCGACCAGTACATCGCCGGACGATTGCGCCCGATCACCGCGATAAAATCACCCTTGTTGACGCCAATCTCAAGAAACCCAAGGGCAATCGCACGAATTTCGTCGGCAGACTGCGACCAGGTCCAGCTTTGCCAGATGCCGAATTCTTTTTCCCGATAAGCCGCCTTGTCCGGAAGCTGCGCCATATTACGCGCCAACAGATGCGGTATAGAGACCAGCGCAGAATGCTCCGCCGATGCCGTCGACATGTCCAAGTTTTCCTCCCTTTCCGGTTTTCACCGGTTCCAGCCCAGTCGCCCAAGCCTTGCTGAATATTGTGGGATAGAAAGACGCAACGTCAATGTTTTTCTGAACAACCGTTCAAATAACTGAAAATTTCAATAGTTTGCGGTGTTTTTGAAACTTTCAGAATGCAGAGCCATACGAATCAATAAAAGCGACCGTCGTTTATTCGGCCGCCAAAGACTGACTGGCCGGCTCAACACGAACGGCCGCAAATTTGAACTCGGGTATCTTGCCATAAGGATCAATTGCCGGATTTGTCAGAATATTTGCAGCCGCTTCGACAAAGGCAAAGGGCACAAAAACCATGTCTTCGGCAACAGCCCGATCTGCGCGGGCCATGATTTCGATAGACCCGCGCCGTGTTGTCAGCCGCACCAGATCACCTGCCGCAACACCCATCTTGCGCAGTGTCTTGGGGTGCAAAGAACAGTTTGCTTCGGGCTCAACGGCGTCCAGAACCTTGGACCGCCGCGTCATGCTGCCGGTGTGCCAATGTTCCAACTGCCGCCCGGTGGTCAGGATCATAGGATAATCGGCATCCGGTGTCTCGTCCGGAGGGATCACATCGGCAGGGGTGAACTTAGCACGGCCCTCAACGCGCGGGAAACCATCGCCGAAGACGATCGGCTGACCGGGGTCTTCGGGCGACAGGCTGGGATATGTGACGGCATTTTGCGCCTCAAGCCGGTCCCAGGTGATATTATCAAGCGAGGTCATATTCCGCTTCATCTCGGCAAAGACCTCGGACGGGTGCTGATAGGTCCAACCCAGCCCAAGTCGATTGGCCAGCTCTGTCGTGATCCACCAGTCCTCTTTCGCCTCGCCGGGCGGTGGCACGGCAGGCCGACCCATCTGGACCTGACGGTTGGTGTTCGTCACCGTGCCTGCCTTTTCAGCAAAAGCACTGGCAGGCAGGATCACATCGGCATAATTCGCGGTTTCGGTCAGGAAGATATCCTGCACCACAAGGTGATCCAGTTTGGCCAAGGCCGCACGGGCATGGTCCACATCAGGGTCCGACATCGCCGGGTTTTCGCCCAGAATATACATCGCGTTGATGTTGCCCGCGTGGACGTCATCCAGAATCTCGGTCACGGTCAGGCCCTTTTCGGCACTGAAGTCACCGCCGCCCCAGACCTCGGTAAAGGCGGACCGCACACCGTCGTCTGTCACCGTCTGATAATCCGGCAGGAACATCGGGATCAGTCCTGCGTCTGACGCACCCTGCACATTGTTCTGCCCGCGCAGCGGATGCAGCCCTGTGCCTGGCCGCCCCACATGACCGCACATCAACGCCAGACTGATCAGGCAGCGCGAATTATCCGTGCCGTGGATATGCTGTGACACGCCCATACCCCAGAAAATCATGCCCGCTTTAGCGGTTGCAAAATCGCGGGCGACGGCGCGCAGAGTCTCTGGCTCAATACCGCAAATCTCAGACATCTTTTCGGGCGTAAAGCCTTTCAGATGCGCCTTCTCGGCTTCCCAATTTTCGGTGTAGGCCTCGATATATTGCTGATCATAAAGGCCCTCTTCCACGATCACATGCATAATCGCATTCAGCATCGACACATCCGCACCGGGGCGGAACTGCAGCATATGTGTCGAATGCCGCTTCAGCGCCTGCCCGCGCGGGTCCATCACGATCAGCTTGCCGCCCCGCTTGGCGAACTGCTTGAAATAAGTCGCCGCGACGGGGTGGTTTTCGACCGGATTGGCGCCAATGACGATGGCGACATCGGCATTCTCGATCTCGTTAAACGTCGCCGTCACGGCCCCCGATCCGACATTTTCCAGCAACGCCGCGACCGAAGACGCGTGGCAAAGCCGTGTGCAGTGATCAACGTTGTTATGACCAAACCCCTGACGGATCAGCTTTTGGAACAGGTAAGCCTCTTCATTCGTGCATTTGGCCGATCCGAAACCAGCCACCTCGCGCCCGCGCCCTTTCAGCCCGGTCGCGGCAACCTCCAACGCTTCCTCCCACGAAGCCTCGCGGAAATGCGTCGACCAGTTGCCGGGATCGACGTTCAGACCCTTGGCCGGGGCATCCGCACGGCGGATCAGGGGTTTGGTCAGGCGGTGGTCATGGTGGATATAATCAAAACCAAAGCGCCCCTTGACGCACAGCCGCCCTTCATTCGCGGGGCCGTTGATCCCCTCAACAAACTTCACACGGCCATCCTTGACCTTCAGCGAGACCTGACAGCCCACACCGCAGAACGGGCAAACGCTTTCAACCTCGCTGTCGTAATCGCCGCTATCGCCCACCTGATCCGCGTCAACAACTGTCGCGGGCATCAGCGCCCCGGTCGGGCAGGCCTGCACGCATTCACCGCAGGCCACACAGGTGCTGTCGCCCATCGGGTCGTCGAAGTCAAAAACCGGATAGCTGTCATGGCCGCGCCCCGCCATGCCGATCACGTCATTGACCTGCACCTCGCGGCAGGCACGCACGCACAGGCCGCACTGAATGCAGGCATCCAGATTGACCGACATCGCCACATGGCTGTCATCCAACAGTGGCACCCGGGCATCTTCCAGTGCAGGTAACCGGCCACCCTGAACCTGCTGCACCGCGGCCATATCCCAAAGGTGCGAGGATTTGTCGTGGGCCACATCGCGTTCAGGCTGATCGGCCAGCAGCATCTCCATCACCATCTTCCGCGCCGTGTCGGCCCGCGCAGAATCGGTGGTGACGCTCATGCCATCAGAAGGTGTGCGAATACAGGACGCCGCCAGAGTGCGCTCGCCCTCAATCTCGACCATACAGGCGCGGCAGTTGCCGTCGGCACGATAGCCCGGCTCATCCCGATGACACAGATGGGGGATCAGCGTGCCCTGACGTTTAGCAACCTGCCAGATCGTCTCGCCCGCCTGCGCCTCAACCTCTGCGCCATCCAGTGTGAATCGAACCGTTCCGGCCATCGTGATCCTCCGTTCCTGGGCCAGACTAAACCATCACAGCTGGAATGTCAGACGCCCATCCGCGACGTCACAGGACACATTCCCGTCAATCAGACCAGACATGCCTTCTTCTTGGCAAAAATACTCTCGCCGAAGGCGAAACCGGACCTATGCCGCCACGTCCAGACCACGACCCTTCAGCAAGGCCTCGACACCCGGCAAACGCCCCCTGAAAGCGACATAAAGCTCGGCCGGATCGACCGAGTTACCCTTCGACAGAATATGTTCTTCCAGCTTATCGGCCGTCTCTTCGTCAAAGGCACTACCGGCCTCTTCAAACGCGGCAAAGGCATCTGCGTCCATGACCTCGGACCACATATAGCTGTAATAACTGGCCGCGTAATACCCGCTGGAAAAGACATGGGCGAAATGCGGTGTCGCATGGCGCATGCGAATGGCGTGGGGCATGCCGATCTGTTCCAAAACCTCGGCCTGTTTATCCATCGTATCGTCCGGAGCAGTACCATCGTGAAACGCCAGATCAACAATGGCCGAGGCCACGTATTCCACCGTCTGAAAACCCATATCGTAGTTTTTCGCCGCAATCAGGCGGTTCAGCATGTCCACCGGCATCGGGTCACCGGTTTGGGCATGGGTTGCGAATTCGGCCAATACCTCGGGCACTTCCAGCCAGTGTTCATAAAGCTGGCTGGGCAGTTCCACAAAATCGCGCGGAACGGATGTGCCTGATATCATCTCATAGGTCACATCGCTTAGCATCTGATGCAGCGCATGACCAAATTCATGGAACAACGTGCGCGCGTCGTCATAGGACAGCAGTGCCGGCTTCCCTTCGGGCGGTTTGGCAAAGTTGCAGACGTTCATCACAACCGGGCGCACTTCTTTATCCATCCGGTTCTGCGCCCGCAGGGCCGAACACCACGCGCCCGACCGTTTGCCACTGCGCGCGAAATAGTCGCCGATGAAAATCGCGATATGCTTGCCGTCGCGCGTGACTTCCCATGCGCGGCAATCCGGGTGGTAAAGTGGCACCTCAACCGGCTCAAACTGCAGATCGAACAGCCGAGTTGAACAGGTGAACGCTGCTTCAATCATCTGATCAAGCTGCAGATAGGGTTTCAGCTCAGCCTCATCCAGATCATGATCCTGTTTGCGGCGCTTTTCCGAATAGTAATGCCAATCCCAGGGTTCCAGATCACCATTGACGCCATCGCTTTGCATCATCTTTTCCAGCACCCAGGCATCGGCGTTCGCCGCCCCCTTGGCCGGTTCCCATACCGCCATCAGCAATTCGCGCACGCGATCTGCCGTCTTGGCCATTTCCGGTTCCAGCTTATAGTCCGCATAGGTGTCATAGCCCAAAAGCTGCGCCATCTCGGCCCGCAGGGCCAACGTTTCGGCCGTAATCCCACGATTGTCCGTTTCACCGCCCATAGCACCGCGCGACGTCCAGGCCTGATAGGCCTTTTCGCGCAAATCACGCCGGGGCGAAAACTGTAAAAACGGCACGACCAGCGACCGTGAAAGGGTAATAATCGGCCCCTCAAGACCCTTTTCTGTGCCTGCCGCCCGCGCGGCCTCAATCAGGAATGAGGGCAGCCCGCGCATGTCTTCCTCGGTCAGCTCCATATACCAGTCGCGTTCATCCGCCAGCAGGTTCTGACTGAACTGCGTGCCAAGCGTGGCCAGCTTCTGACTGATCTCTTTCAACCGGTCCCGCGCGTCCCCTTCCAACGCGGCCCCCGCACGGACAAAATTCCGATGCTTCAGTTCAAGCACACGGTGCTGTTCATCGGTCAGGTCCAGATCGTCGCGCGCGTCCCACAATTTCTTGATCCGCGCGAAAAGATCGGCGTTCAGGGATACCTCGCTGCTGAATTTTGCCAATTCGGGCGAAAAGGCGCGCTGCAGCTCTTCGCGCATCGGGTTACTATCGGTGCCAGAGAGGGTATAGAACACCGACAAAACCTGATCCAGTTTCTTGCCGGATCGCTCAAGCGCCTCGACCGTATTGGCAAATGTCGGTGCTTCGGGGTCATGGGCGATCGCCTCGATCTCACGCCGCGCCTCGGCCAGTGCCTGATCGAAGGCAGGCTGGAAATGATCGTCGTCAATCTGATCAAAGGGCGGAACTTCAAAGGGTGTGGTCCAATCGGTCAGCAGCGGGTTTGTCATGGCGTTCTCCTTTAAGAAGAAACTAAGACGCCCCCACCTGAAGTTCCAGAGCGATTGTATTTAAATTCAGGGACATCAGCCGCCGGGCTTGCGCCACTCCATAATCTGAAAATACGGCGCGCGATTGTATCGGGCGCCACGTACCGGATCCTGCGACGGCGGTTCGTCGAAAAACGTCAATTGCATGCCCAGATCCAGCAGGTTCTGCATGTAAAACGCAGCTGGCCTGTGCCAGTTTCTGATCCTGATCCCGCGCCATTCCGCCCAGTGACTGTGTTCTTCCAGATAGCGATCCATTGTCATCGTAACCGACCCGTCCTCGGCCCGTTTCCATCCGCCGTCCTTGATCTGGCTTGCTGTGCAATAACCAGTCAGATTTGCAATCAGCAACCGCCCACCCGGCGCCAGAACGCGCACCATCTCGGACAGCCCAGTTCTCGCATCCGCGATATCAATCAACGTCAGATAGCTGACCACCAGGGGGAAGCTGCCATCGTCAAACGGCAGCGCCTCGGCCCCGGCCAGCTTGTAGTCGCCACCCGGATCAGCCGCCTTGGCCGCCTGCAACAATTCCGCAGTGGGGTCTATGCCAACGGTCGCAACACCCTGCGCCGCCATCATCCGGCAAAAGCGCCCCTCACCACAGCCCACATCCAGCATCTTCTGCGCCCCGCTGGCCAGAACCCGCGCGGACATTGGCGCATCCAGGATCGCCTTGCGACTGTGATCACCACCATCCGCCATATCGGTAACCCATGCCGCAGCAGAGGCATCCCATCCATCTTGCATTCCGCCACCTTAATTGCGTCAGCCCGCGACCGGATATATCAGATTACAGGATTTGGTAATGCAGAATTTCCAGAACATCACCGACATAATTTAGGTCTGCAAAAGACTTGTCCCTATTTCGGCCATAAAGTCGTTTAAGAACAATTTTCATGAAAATTACTCGCGACACTCCCGAACAACTTATTTTGGACTACACACCCTGGATTTTCGCCATTGGTATATCCGCTGTGACCTTGGCAGTAACAGGTGTCGGGATCAGTAATATTCTTCAAGGGGACCTTAAAGGTTTTTTTCCTTTGATCATCGGGGGTCTGACGGGCGGTCTGTTGTTTGTGTTTTTCGTCGAACGAACACAAGCCATTTTTGATAAAACTACGGGCCACGTCACGCTGCGGCGACGCACAGTTTTTCGCTATGATCAGGTCCAATTTGATCTAGCTGATATAGATCAAGCCGTTTTGCAAAGACAAAAGCGTGTTGAGCAAAAACGCTTTCAATCAGATATGTACCTTTATCGCCCTGCGATTGAGATTGGCAAAGATCAGGATAAAGGCGTCTATCCTCTGCGCGAGGTTTACGGCGATGACAAAGGGCCACAAGACATCGTTGATCGGATCAATCAATGGCTGGCCAAAGCCAAAGCGTAAATTAGATCAGTTTTCACGCTGAAAGATGTCCCTGATCCTGTTGCCGATGCCGTTCAAACGGTCTTGGGTTTCTTCGGCGCGTTCCCCAAGGTTATCCGAAATCGCCTTTGTCACGCCTGCCACCAAAGCATCCCAGAACACAGTCATATCACCCGTGGCACCATTGCGCAGACCATCCTGATCAAAGCGCATCTGGAAACCCAGACTGGCATTGCCATCACGCTGCTCAACCACCCGATCCAACGCCGCAATCATCAGGCGTTGCGTACGGCCGGCCTCGGGCGGTGCCGCAATATCGGTGTCTTTCAGATCAAGCCGCCAATCCATGTCGATGTATTGGTCGCTCAGGTCCCATGCATCCTGCACATTGGCCGAGATTGTCCCGCCGTTCAGCCAGGTAAAGGGCGCACGATCCACAAAAACCGCCGCGGCAGTAACGGGGAAATCATCAAAGCGCCAGACTGTACGGCGACCGTTATCGGAAATGGTCTCGGTGCTGACGACAAGCGGTACACCGTCCACTGTTGCATTCATATTTGAGCGGAAGAACAGATCAAAAACGGCCATCCGGCTGCGAAACGGCTGGCTGGTGGCCTGGATAATCTGTAGCGAATGCGATGTCTGGTCTGCCGTTACCGCCAGAACTTCAATGTCCGAGAAGGCAAGGTTTTCAACGACAAAGCCACGTTTGCGACGCGGCTCGGCATCTTGTTCTGGCCGATTTTCATTCTGACTTTCGCTTTCAGGCGGCAGGATGATTGTTCCGACAGCGTCGTTGAGCACGAGTTTTTCAAGTACAACATCGCGCGACAACAAGGTCCACATGTTCACGTCAATCTCAAAATCGCTGGCTGAACCCAGCATCAGCCCCGCTTCGCGACCCGCCTGATCGCGTATCTCAAACCCGCTGATCGCCAATCGACCTGTAAAGATATCGCCCGAAGCCGCTGTAAATTCGATGTCATAGCTTGTCCGATCCTCGATCTGATCCAACGCAAAACTCAACGCCGGTTCGAAGAAAAGATAGTTCAGGGCCACAATGACAGCGCCAACAAAAATCAACGGCGCAGCGATCCAATGCAGATATTTTCTGCCTTTCCGTTTCGGGCGAACAGGGGACGTTTTCGGGTTCGTTTGCTTTTTTCGGTTGCGCTCAAACAAAGGCCGGAGCAGCATCGCGAAAAAGGTCAGGACCGCTTCAAAAATCGCGGCAATTATTCCGCCAACAAATGCAACAAAGGGGTAAATTGCGATAAAAAGCAGTTCACTAATAATGAGCAGCAATGCTTCCATCAAGGGCCCTTTCGGCAATCAACAGATAAACAACGCTGATTAGCATCCGATAATGGCGCGCATGTAAAGTCTTGATAGAATAGGGTAACAATGATCATCGTTCTGAACGGATATCCTGGTGTCGGTAAGTTAACCATCGGTCGTGTGCTGGCAGATCAGCTGCACGGGCGTCTGCTGGATATTCACACGGTCTACAATGTCGCCTTCGCCCTGACTGAATTCAAATCCAAGCTTTTCAAGGAAACGACACGCCAGATCGAACGCATCGCCCATGATCTGATTCTGCAGTTGCCCGCCGATGTGCCTGTGGTCCTGACAACTGTCCTGACCGGCGACAGCGATTGGGCGACTGAGGAATGGGAAAACCTGCTGACGCTTGGCAAAGCACGTCCACCCTTTTGCGTGGTGCATCTGCGATGTGACCTGGACGAAAATATCCGCCGCATAAAAGACCCCGGTCGTGCAGCAAAACGCAAACCGCAAGAGGCAGAATATGCCATTCGAAACCACGGCAACGGCGCTGTGCTGAAAGGTCTTGATGTTCCAAACCTGCTGCGACTTGATGTAACAAACCGAGGTGCAGACAGCGCCGCAGAAGAAATTGCTGGGTGGGCCAGAAAACTGTGACAGTGATACGCGGCGTTTTATGGTTACCGCTTTTTCCTTTGCTGGCGAGCTATGCCGGTGCCTTTCACGCAGCTGCAGATTCTTTGGCCGTCTTTCGGTTGGAACTGGCCAGCTTGGCCCTTTGCGCAGCGTTTATCGCACTGTGCTGCAGGTGGCGGGTTGGCACAATTGTCCTGAGCGCAACAGCATTTATCGCGGCCGGTCTCATTCTGCTGGATCGCCGACAACCAGATACGCCTGATCGGCCCTACACGATCTATCAGAAAAACCTACTGTTTAAGATGGCCACGCATCAGCCGATCATTGATGATATCGTTGCGCAAGCTCCGGATTTTCTGACACTTCAGGAACTCAGCGCACGCAATCGTGTCGTGCTGACCGGCGTAGCTGAAATCCTGCCCCATCAGGTCACCTGCCCGTTTTCTGCCGTCGGTGACGTCGCCATCGCCTCACGCTGGCCCATCATCAAAGAAACGGTAATATGTCAGCCGCGCCTTGGTATGATCGCGGCACAAACACAAACCCCCGATGGCGATGTCTGGCTGGTCTCACTTCACCTTTACTGGCCCTGGCCACATGGGCAACGGGGGCAAGCCGAACGAATACTGGCTGTGCTGGAATCCCTCGACGGCCCGATAGTGATCGGCGGTGATTTCAACATGGTGCCGTGGTCACATATCGTCGGACGCTTTGAGGCCACGACACAGACCCAAACTGCAGGAACCGTCATCAGGACCTTACCGCTGCATAGATTTATCAACCTGCCCATTGATCACATTCTGGCCCCCGTGAACGACCCCACCCAGCGCCGCCCCTTGCTTGGATCAGATCATTTCGGCGTTGTGGCCCGGATCGGAGTGATGCCAGACACCTGACTTACCAGCAGAATATTTTGAAATCAGGCGACTGGACGATGCCGCAAAGCAAAGCCTACGGCCCTATCCGCCCTGTATCAATTCTTTCAGGATCGGGTTCGGGAACTGGCGGTCCAGCGTCACGGCATAGAAATTCTCGTAAATTCCGGGCAGCGGGCTTAGTTCGGCCAAATCGCCCTGCACAAGTTCATCCTTGACCACGATCGGCGGCATAACAGCCAGACCGACACGTTCCCGCACCAAAAGCCGCATCATCGCCATATCGTCCACTTCAGCGGCAATGTTCGGGCGGACATCCAAACGTTCCGTCAACGCATCGAAATCCTGCCTTATGCTGCTGGCGCGGGTCGGCAGGATTACGGGGTGCTCAACCAACAGCGTTTCAAGCGGCGCCTTCTCATAAGACTGATCCCCGATCAGACTGACCTGCTGTTCGGCCAGTTTATAGGACATCAACTGCGTCACACCATCCCGCGCCGGTTGCTGATTGGTCAGCACCACATCCAGTTGCAGCGCCGCCAGGGCCGCCAGCAATTCCCGCTGACTGCCCGAATGCAGGTCCAGCTCAACATCCTGACGGTCCAAGATCGGCTGCAGAAACTGCAGTTGAAAGTTGCGCGACAGCGTGGCCAGCGCTCCAATCCGAATGGCACGGCGGGTCTGCCCCGCGTTGCGCAGGGTATCCAGCAGCTCATCCCCCGTGGCAAAGATCGCGTCCGCATGATCCAATACAATGCGCCCGGCCTCGGTCAGGTGCAGCTGCCGCCCCCGCCGCTCAAACAGATCGTGGCCCAGACGATCCTCAAGCTTGCGGATCTGCACCGACAGCGCCGACTGCGACAGGTTCAGCTTTTCCGCCGTCCGCGTCAGGTTACCGTCATGGGCCACGGCCCAGAAATACCGAAGGTGATTGTAATTCAATGCTGCCATATCGTTCGTATAAATAGAACGATATGTAAAAAACAATAAATTTTTTTATATCGCTCTTTCAAATTAGTTAATGCCGAAACGCTTTTGCCGGAGGTTACCATGATCTACCTTGTCCCGTTACTGGCACCAGCCCTGCTATTCGGCTGTGCGCTGTTTGGTCGATCCACACGCACAGCCGAATGGGGCGCTTTGGCCGCCCTGGCTATCGTGACCGTCAGCGCCGTGATCCTGGCCCTTGCGGGCAGCGGTACCAGCCCCCTGATCGGTGCAGCGGGTCTGGGCCTGTCAACGCGGCTGGATATGCTCAGCATCGTCATGCTGCTGCTGGTGGCCTTTATCGGGTGGATCGTTCTGCGCTACAGCAAGACCTATCTGGACCGTGAACCGGGGCAGGACAGATTCATGGCGCTGATGTGTGCCACGCTGGCCTCTGTCCTGTTGCTGGTCCAGTCGGGCAATCTGGTCCAACTGGTCGCAGCCTGGATCGCGACCGGATTTTTCCTTCAAAAACTGCTGCTATTCTACGCTGACTGCCCCGGCGCGATCCGTGCAGCTCGCAAAAAGCTATGGGTCACCCGCCTGTCCGAGGTATCGCTGATCGCCGCTGTCATCATCCTGTTCTGGACCTATGGCACGGGCGATATTGCGACCATCCTGTTGGCAGATCACGGCACCGCGGCGGTGTGGGCCGCTGGCCTGCTGGCGCTGGCGGCGATCCTGAAATCCGCGCAGTTCCCCAGCCACAGCTGGCTGACCGAGGTGATGGAGGCCCCAACCCCCGTCTCAGCCCTGTTGCACGCAGGTGTCATCAACGCCGGTGGCTTCCTGCTGATCCGTTTTGCCGATGTGATGCTATCCGCACCGATCATTCTGGCTATCCTGGCAATGATCGGCGGGTTGACGGCGCTGTTCGGCGGGATCGTCATGCTGACCCAATCGGCGGTAAAAACATCGCTGGCCTGGTCCACCATCGCGCAGATGGGCTTTATGATCCTGCAATGCGGCCTGGCGCTGTTTCCGCTGGCGCTTCTGCATATCGTGGCACATTCACTCTATAAGGCGCACGCCTTCCTGTCATCGGGTACCGCGGTTGATGTCGTCGCCGCCACACGCCGCCCCGGCCCGGTGGCCATTCCGAATGCCGCAGCCGTGGGGCGGGCCTTTCTGGTGGCGCTGGCGATCTATGCCATCATCGGCACGATCTTTGGCCTGACAGGCAAATCCGTGCAGGCCATTGCCCTGGGCGCCATCCTGATCTTTGGTGTGGCCTATCTGTTAGCCCAGGGCCTGGCCGATGCGGCACCCCGCGCCCTGACGAAGCTGACAGCGGGCTATGCGCTGGCCGCCACCACGGGGTATTTCGCCCTGCAAAGCCTGTCGGAATGGATGATGGCCAGCACGCTGCCCGCCACGCCCGCCCCTGGGCCGCTGGAATGGGCGCTGATGATCATTGCCCTGCTCAGCTTTGGCGGCGTTGCGGTGGCCCAGGCCATGCTGCCGCTTTGGGCGCACCACCCGGTCGCCCGCGGGCTGCGGGTGCACATAACAAACGGCTTTTACATCAACGCCATGTTCGATCGCCTGATCAACGGCTGGTCGGTGAAAAAATCGTCGTGAGAGGAACAGAACCAATGACCTATCAGACCCACCAATTCTGCGACGAACCCACCGTTCGGGATGCCGCCCAGAAAGCCGCTTTGGCCATTCCTCCGGTCTGGCCTCTGACCACCAGCGTCGCCGTGAACCCGTTTCTGGGCCAAAGCAGCGAAGGTCTGGCCCAGACAGCCGCCCGTCTTGACCGCATCACCGGCACCGCCGTCACCATGCCAGCTGAATGGTACATCCAGCGGTTTGAAACGGGCCAGATCACCCGCGACGATATCGACACCGCCCTTCAAGGCGTGAAAACGAAAGATCTGCCCGACGTCGATGCCGTGCTGAAAGCTGCGCAACAGCATCAGTCCGAAACCCTGCCCTGTGTCGCCGATCTGGCCACGGATCACAGCGGCACCGACTGGCCCGGCATTCTGGCCGACCGCATGGGCGTCTGGGCCGGTGGTTTTTTCGACCAGGGACAAGCCCTTTGGTCTGCAAATGATGGTCAATCCATCTGGGACGCCTGGCGCAGCTTTGCGGCGCACGACCTGACACCCGAAATCCTGGGGCTGAGCGGCTTTGCCGAACACGTAACAGCCCTGCCCCGATCGGCCGAGATTGCCCTGACCCAATCTGTCCAACGTCTTGGCCTGTCGCCCGAGGGGCTTGAGACCTACTTTCACCAGCAGCTGATGAAGCTGGGGGGCTGGGCACAATACGCCCGCCACCACCAGTGGCAAGCCGATCTGGCCGGCACACCAGATCACGGCATGCGCGATCTGCTGGCGACCCAACTGGTCTGGCAGGTGGCGATTTTGGATCAATACGACGACGCGCTGGCCCAAGACTGGGCCGAAATCTGTGCAAAACACGCAACGCCGCTGACCGTGACGCCCGCCCAAAGGGCGCTTGGTATCCTGCAAACCGCGGCCGATTACGCCCAGCAACGGACGCTGGCCGAAAAGCTTGTCGCACCGGTTGAAAATGCCCCTGTTGACCGGGCCAAGGTTCAGGCCGTCTTCTGCATCGATGTCCGGTCCGAGGTTTTCCGCCGCGCGTTTGAAGCCCAGGATAAAGGTGTACAAACCCTTGGCTTTGCTGGGTTCTTCGGCCTGGCTGCACAACACCACGACTTCGCCTCGGACGTTCCGGAAAACCGGCTGCCCGTGCTGCTGAACCCCGGTGTACACTCGGTCTCGGGCACGGATTGGCACAGCCATCAGGACCGCACAGCGCGCATCACCGCCCGCGCCACCCGCGCCTGGGGGCGGTTCAAACTGGCTGCCGTATCCTCATTCGCCTTCGTCGAAGCGACCGGCCCGATCTATGTCGGCAAACTGATCCGCGACGTCTTTGGCCTTTCCGGCAACAAAGCCCCCGATGCCCCGAAACCACGCCTGACCACCGAACTGACGCTGGATCAACAGGTGGACGCCGCCGAAACCATCCTGGGCGCCATGAGCCTGACCAAGGATTTCGCCCGCATTGTCATGATCGCAGGCCACGGCGCGAATGTCACCAACAACCCCCACGCCAGCGCCCTGCACTGCGGCGCCTGTGGCGGCCATTCGGGCGAGGTCAACGCGCGCCTGCTGGCCGCTCTGCTGAATGATCCGGGGGTGCGCAAAGGGCTGCAGGATCGCGGAATTACCGTGCCCGCCGATACGCTATTCATCGGCGCGCTGCACGACACGACAACCGATCAGGTCACTCTGTACGACGGTGACCAACTGACGGATAATCACCGCGATGATCTGGCAGCCCTGCGCGATTGGCTGGGGGCAGCCGCCAAAATTGCACGCTCGGAACGGGCCCTGACACTGCCCCGCGCAGAAAATCAGGAAGACGTCGCCAAACGCGCACTAAACTGGGCCGAGTTGCGCCCCGAATGGGGTCTGGCGGGCTGCAGTGCCTTCATCGCCGCGCCGCGTCACCGGACCACCGGCCGCGACCTGGGCGGGCAAAGCTTCCTGCACAGCTATAACTGGCAGTCCGACACTGATTTCAAGGTGCTTGAGCTGATTATGACCGCCCCCGTCGTCGTCGCCAGCTGGATCAGCTTGCAATACTATGGCTCAACCGTCGCGCCGGATGTCTTTGGCGGTGGCAACAAGCTGTTGCACAACGTCACCGGCGGCATTGGCGTGATCGAAGGTAACGGCGGCACTTTACGGGCCGGTCTGCCGTGGCAATCGGTGCACGACGGCGAAACCTACCAGCACGACCCCCTACGCCTGTCGGTTTTGATCGAGGCCCCCCGCGACGCGATGAACACCATCCTGGAAAAACATCCCGACGTGCGAGAGCTGTTCGACAACGGCTGGCTGCACCTCTTCGCGATGGATCAAGACGGCCACATGGCCTGGCGCTATGCCGGTGATCTGACGTGGGTTGCGTTTAACCAAGTCGACCAAAACCAAACCGCTGCAAAAGCCGCCTGACCATGATTGCCCTGCACCTCACCCTTTGGTGCAGGGCGAACAACCATACGAAACAATTCCTTACATCCACATCAAATTGAGAACACAATATGAACATTTATACTATCAAAGGATGCAACTTGTGGACCACCTCACACTCTACCTTCCCGCTATCCTTCTATCGTGCAGTGCAATCCTTCTTAGGTTTCAAACATCGACCATAAAACCGGCACTGATTTCATGAGTGTCTATGCCAGCACCCCGGCCGCCGCAAATCTGAGCAAATCTGAACAACGGCTTCGTCGTTATGGTTCGTATCACCGCGAAAGAGGGCGAGGCAGATGCCATTGCCAAAATCCTGGAAACCCTTGTTGAACCCTCGATGGCCGAACCCGGTATGAAATTCTTCATGCCCTACTGATCGCCCGATAACCCCGCCGAGTTTCTGGTGTATGAGCTCTATGAAAACGCCGCAGGTTGAGATGCGCACAATGCCTCACCTCATTTCCTGGCCGCAGTCGATGATCTGGTTGCCAAGGCAGCCCACCGCGAACGTATCCCTTTCCTGCCCTTCGTCAAATAAACGCGACACTCACCATTGCGCAGTCCCGGACTTGATCCGGGACCTCTCCAATCCAGCCTCAAAGGGGCCGTTTGACAGAGAATGTGGAACCCAACGCGAGCGACCCGACACATTTTGATTTCGACATAGCAAAAGGGACCAATCCGTCGGCAAGATTGTAATCAGCGCGGGCTATTCCTCAAACCCGCGTTCGCGATACACAACATTGACTGCCCCACGCCTCAACGGACAAGATGCGGACTTAACTGCCGTTCAGTATGCTCGCGCCAATGGCAGCTTCTGTTAGAATAGGTGGAGCTATTTCTTACGTTGTTGCAGGTCGCGGAGCGTGATCCCTTCTGTGATCGCTGCCATCGCCTCGTCAACGCGACGTTGTTCGGTCGGTGCGGTCTTTGCAGAGAAGACGTGGTTGGTGAACATCCGTTTCTTTCCGGCTGTCAGCTTGTTCCACTGCGCCGACGCCGCATCGTCCGAATTCAAAGCCGCCAGTAAAGCGCCAGGGACATCAACGTAGTCCTGATCATCTACTCTGAACCGCATCTCCACCTCATCGCCGACGTCCAGACCGGTATTGGCCTTGATGTCGGGCGAAACAATGAAGTAGCGCCTTCCGTCACCCACCGGCATCCATGCACCGCGCACAGGTACGTCGGTGATCTCACCTTCCACCCGCAAACGCGGGTAGGTCTGGAAGGGCAGTTCGTCCTCAAAACGCGGTGGCATGAACAAAACCTTGTAGGTGATCACCCGCGACTTGCCGACGCCATGCAGGGCAATCTCGCCGACAAATTCGTGGGTGAAGTAGTCCATGTGACGATCAGGCCGCCTGCTTGTTATGCTCGTAAGGATTTTCTCCTTTCGGTGGGCGCCCGACAACGTCTCCGTTCATGTCTCGGTGCGGTGGCTCTGAGAACGCCTTGAGACCGGCGAGGTCCTTCCGGTGCATCTCCCTCGTCCATTTCGTGAGACCAGCAAACCTCCAGATCGCGTTAAATGGGCGCGGCAGTTCGTTGATGAAGTGAGCAAACACGCGCGTGCACCCTTCGCCCTCAGGACGAAGTTCAAAAGTCAGTTTCGGCTTATGCGGTGGCCCAGGGCCAACAAGCGTGAGAACGATTTCGTCGTTCTCTTTCAGGCGCACAACTTCCTGATGGCCAACCCGTTTGCCCTTAGTGAAGAACACCGTTTTGGCACCCGTTTCTCCATCCGTGCCTTCTACGGTACAGGTCGATTTGGTTTCCTTCGGCCAGGCCGACCAACGCATCAGATGCTCTTGCAGGCGGATGTCGTCATAGACCTGCTGGACGGGTGCATTGACCGTTATCTCTTCGGTGTATTCCACCCGCGCGGGCGCGAGCGCAGACAAAAGGGCTATGAGCGCAACCAGCCCCAGCACAACATAAAGCGCGATTTCCATGTCAGTCTCCATGGTTCTTGTGTTCAAGTATCACTTGAGCGATGATCTATATCAAGTAACTTGATTGTCAAGCTAAACGGATAACAGCTGATGCCATCTTCCGAAGAAGCGACGCCTCGGGACCTGGTCGGAGCGTGCCGCAGATTGTACGCAAGTATTGACCGGCTCGATACGAAAGCCGCCAACACCGTCGGCGTCAGCCGGAACGACCTGCGGTGTTTGAACATGCTCGCAGAAGCACCGGTTAAGCCAAGCAAGATTGCAGCCGAGTTGGGATTGACCACTGGGTCCGTCACGACGTTGCTAGACCGTTTGGAAAAAGCAGACCTAGCAAGGCGCGAACGTGACCCGCACGACCGGCGAGGGATCATCGTCCATCCGACACCTTACCTTTTCAAAACCCTTGGGCCGATCTATTCTGGGGTTGCGAGAGAAATCGAGCGGATCGCTGCAGAATATTCTGCGGACGAGCGAAAAGCTGCGGTGAAACACCTCAATGACGCGTCATCTGCATATGAGGTCGTCACATCGATCAATGATCGATAGCAGCCATTCGCGCTGCGTGCAGCATGTGGTAGATCTGGGCTTATTCCGTTGAAAAACTCTACGGTTTGAATGCTTGGGTTTGTCCTTGGTATCTGTCCAGCCGAGATCTTGGTCATATGGCGGATATCTTTTGTGAAGCCGGGATGAGCTTTGCGAGTTTTCTGAGGTTTTGGGCGGTGGCGGCGAGGTGGAATTCGTCCTGAGCGCCGCATGGGCCACGTAATCGAAGGCGCCCGAGACCGAGAATGCGCTTGAGATGGGCAAACAGCATCTCGACCTTCTTTCTGAGTTTGCACGAGATTGCATATTGGGTGGTTTGGGAGATGGCACGAGCCGCATCTCGGGATGGTTCATGGATGGAGCGCGTCACTTTGCGCTGTGGCTCTTTCGGGCAGCATCGGCTCTTCAGGATTCAGGCGTCGCAGTCGGGTTTACGGGCGCGGTAGCGAAGGATACCATCCTTGTCCGGTCTGGGCTCTCTTGGTTTTGTGTAGGCTCGGCGATACTGTCTGAGTTCCTTGCCAGCAGGGCAGATATAGGCATCGTTTTCAGCGTCAAAGGTAAAGTCTGCTCGTTCGAACGTTCCATCTTTGCGGCCGGACTTTTCGATGACAGGAATATGTGGAGCAATGCCTTGATCGACGATCCAGCTCAACATCGGCCCAGAGCCATAGGCCGTGTCTGCGATCAGCCGCTCAGGGTTCAGATCATGGCGTTCACGCACCCGGTCGACCATGGTTCGGGTAGCGCCAACCTCAGCTTGGCGGATCGACCGGGTTGCTTCCACGTCCAGGATCACTCCGTTGTCCGTGTCGATCAGATAGTTGGCTGAATAGGCAAAATAGGCGGGTCCACCCCGCGCGCCAGTCCATTGCGAGGCTGGATCGGAATGCGAAATGAACTTCGGCTTCACCGGGCTTGCCGCGCCGAAGGCGACGTCATCCAACGTATCCAGGTATTCCCTGACGGCGCGGGGGGCCTCATCAGGGATGATCTTCTCAGGTGCCCAATCCCGCTGCGGTGAAGAATTCTGCCGATTGGCATCAGCTTGGATCAGGCTGGCGTCAGCTGCGAAACGCTGCCCACTGGCCAACCCTGCCTCGATACAGCGCGCAACAACCGTCTCGAACAAATGCCGCAAAAGATCACTGTGTCGGAAACGGCCGTGCCGGTTCTTCGAGAAGGTCGAATGGTCCGGCACCGGATCGGTGAGATCGAGGCGGCAAAACCAGCGGTACGCGAGGTTGAGATGCACCTCGTCACAGAGCCGTCGCTCAGATCGAATGCCCATCACGTAGCCTATCAGCAGCATCCGGATCATCAGTTCCGGATCAACTGACGGTCGGCCAGTCGAACTGTAGAACGGAGCAAGATGCCGGCGGATATCAGACAGTTCGACGAACCGGTCTATACCTCGAAGAAGGTGATCTTGCGGGACATGATCCTCAATTGAGAACTCATAGAACAGCGATCCTTGCGCTTCCTGCCTCGGTCCCATCATCACTAAAACTCCCGTTCAATACGGAAATTGAATCAGACACATCAGTCTCGATCAAGAGAGAGTTTTTCAACGGAATAGGCTCATTGCCGACATCCGACATTTCTTAGCCAAACCTTAACGCTGCAAACTTTGCAAAGTTTTCGATTCGATTTTTGTAAAGTTGCAAAGTTTGGCACCGTACGGTGCGATTTATGAGACGTTAATGGCCCGCGGAAATGGTTAATTCGGATGCTTTGTTAAGGATGTCTGACAGCACAGGACGTGTTGACAGGCAGTTTTGTACGACCGAGAATCGTACGAAACCTGCGTACAAAACGTACGATTTGTCACAAAACATGTGTCGGCGGCCTCTTTCCCCAAAAATGTGCAAATTGCACATTTATTTTCGGTAGTTTTGGGCCTTTTCAGCCCAATATGTGCAATCTGCACATTTTTTCGGGCACCGTGCGGGGCGTTAAGATGTGCTATCACACGGGCTTCGGTGTCCCCAAAGCCCCCTCAAACTCGCGCCACTCGCCCTTGCTCATGCCCGAGCTTTCCTGAGTCACCTCCTCACCCGCCAGCATCCGTTTCACGCAATCTATTGCTTTTGCTGACAAATTCGCGCCACCCATCCGATAATCCTCAAACGCCGCATAGGCAAACGGCACCCAGTCCTTCACGACCTCACAAATCGCATCGGCATAGACCCGGATTTCATATTGCGCATGTGCATCCGCCCGCAGCCGCAAAAAGTGAAAAAGGTTATGCAAATCAACCTTCCAATACCACTGCGTATAGATATTCGCAGGCAGGTTCATACGCGCCAGTTCGCGGGCCAGACCCTGTTGATCGTCCTGGCTGATCATCGCCTCGTAGTTATCATAGGCGCGGGTGCTGTCGGTTTTCAGAATCTCCAACACGCGGGCGGCCTCTTCGCCTTGCAGCGCAGCGCCACGGCCCTGGTTGTTCACTGTGGATTGCGCGGCCAGATGATCGGGCGCGGGGATGTAGAATTCGCGATCCAGAATCGAATAGCGGGCCGAGTATTCATTCACATTCGCCGTGCGGTGGCGGATCCACTGGCGGGCCACAAAGACGGGCAATTTAACGTGCAGCTTGATCTCGCACATCTCGAACGGCGTCGAATGCCAGTGACGCATTAGATAGCGGATCAGCCCTTCGTCATTGCTGACCGATTTGGTGCCCTTGCCATAGCTGACGCGCGCGGCCTGCGTAATGGCGGCGTCGTCGCCCATATAGTCGATCACCCGGATAAAGCCGTGATCCAGAACGTCGTAGGCCTTGTAAAGATGCTGCTCCATCCCTGGGCTGACCGCGCGCAGGGTCGGTTGCGGGGTCGCACGCAGTTCGTCGATTTCGGCCTGTTGTTCCGGGCTAAGTGGCATGGCATCTGCTTTCTGTCATCCTGAGTCGCGGGCCACTATATATTGCAGTCACGTTTCGCAAAACATCTATATCAGGTGTTTTGTGATTTATTGCAGCAAGGGGTCGAAACTGTGGTTTTTGGTGTTAGAGTGTGGGCGAAACAGCAAGGGGGCTTACTGCATGTCTTTGAAATATCTGCACACGATGGTGCGCGTGAAAGATCTTGAAAAATCAATGGCTTTTTATGAGTTGCTGGGCCTGAAGGAAACCCGCCGGATGGAAAACGACAAAGGTCGGTTCACGCTGGTTTTCATGGCCCCGCCGGGGCAAGAGGAATGCCCGGTTGAGCTGACCTACAACTGGGATGGCGATGATGCGTTGCCCTCGGACAGTCGGCATTTCGGGCATTTGGCCTATCGCGTCGATAACATCTACGACATGTGCCAGAAGCTGATGGACAATGGCGTGACGATCAACCGCCCGCCGCGCGACGGGCATATGGCGTTTGTGCGGTCGCCTGACAATATCTCGATCGAATTGCTGCAAGAGGGCGACCATCTGCCCCCCGCCGAACCCTGGGCCAGTATGGAGAACACAGGGCATTGGTGATGCTATCACGGCGCGCAGTTCTGGCGGGTGCGGCGGCCTGGGTTGCGGCACCTGCGCTGGCGACGCCTGATCCGGCGATGGCGCAACTGGTCGCAGCGGCGCAGGGTCAGGTCGGCGTCACGCTGATTTACGACGGCAGTTACCGCGGGCTGGGCTTTCCCGGTGGCGATATCCCCAGGCTGCGTGGGGTCTGCACTGATGTCGTGATCCGCGCGATGCGTGATGCGTGGGACATTGATTTGCAGGTGGCTGTGAACCGCGACATGCGGAATAATTTTTCGGCCTATCCAAAGAACTGGGGTCTGACGCGACCAGATCGTAACATCGATCACCGGCGTGTTCCGAACCTTGAAACCCTGTTTGCGCGGATCGGCGCGGCGCGGTCTGTGTCGTCAGATTCAAGTGTGTTTCAGATGGGTGACATTGTCAGTTGGCGTCTGACAGGCAGCAATCTGCCCCATATCGGGATTGCCAGCGACCGACGCAGCCGTGATGACGAACGGCCGTTGATCACGCATAATATCGGTTGGGGCACGCGAACGCAGGATATGCTGTTCGATCATAAGATCACCGGGCATTTCCGGTTGGGTTCTGAACAACGCGAGCGTCTGAGGCGGCTGGCCTGATTAATCCCAGCAGCTGACCAATGCTGTCATATCGGCGGCCAGTTGTGACAGGTCTTCGGGTAGCAACAGCTGTTGATCTGACGCCAGCGTGGCTTCGACACCCAGCTTTGCCAGTTCGGCCACAAGAACTGTCGCATCAATGCTGAATTTGACGTCCTCTGGCAGTTGCCGATCCTGTTGATCCTGCGCCAGCAGCATGCCCTGCACGGCCCCGGTGTTTGTCAGAACAGGCCCACCGGCGTCGCCCGGCAGGGAAGTCAGTGCCAGCCTGTCCACATCATCAGCCCCATCCAAACCGCGAATATCAGCCAGTTGGCCGAAAGTCAGGGATGGCTTGCCCAAGACACCCTCATAGGGATAACCGGCAACGGCGACCTGATCCTGAATGCGTGGCACTCCGACCAGGAACGCAGCAACGCCGGCGGGCGACAAAGGTTCTTTCGGGCGCAGGATGGCGATGCCCAGGGTGTTGTTTTGCGCGACGACCTCGGCTTCATACTGTTCATCCAAGGTGATCCGGGCGCATTGATCGATGACACGGGTCGTGGTCAGAACGGTTCCATCCTGATCGACATAAAAGCCCGATCGTGACAGGCGTGGGCGCCGAATTTGAAGGCCTGAGACCAGATCGATCGATTGTTCCATGTCCGGCGGGCCTAGATCAGGGTCAAGCACACCATCAATGACCGTGAAACTGTCCTGCATTTCCTGCTGAACGCGGGCCTGCCGTTGGGTATCGCCCGGAGGCCAGACCAGAATGAACCCCTTGATCACATCGCCCTGGCGTTCGGCATAGGCATAGGAATGGCGGGTTGCATCAACGCCGGTGATTTCAAACCGCCGATCATTCTGTTCACGGGGGCCGTCGGTCGGCATCACCTCAAGCGTTTGCAGCAGGTCGTAAAGACCAAGCAGACTGTTGGCATCCCCCGTCTGACTGATCAGCAGAACCTGAACCTGCAGGTCGGTCGTGGGGCGATAATGCACAAGCGGTGGTTCATATTTATCAAAGGCCAGAACCGCACTGGGCAGTATGATCTGAATACCAGCGTTGGAGTTAACCACGATCTGCATGTCCAGCCCATCCAGCACGGCATTATAGTCGCGCAGCAGTTCCACGCGCTGCGCCGTGGTCAGAATACCGGTGTCCTCGTACCCCTTTTGCAGTTGCCAATCACGCATCGCGCTGCGGGTGCCGCGGCCAAAGGCACCATCGATGCCTGCGGTATAAACGCCCGCCCACTTCAGCGCCTTTTGCAGCAGTTCGCGGTCTTGCCGGGTCAAACGCGCCTCGCTGCGGCGGGCCTGTTGCGGGGTTTCGTCGATCAGCGGTGGGGCTTCTGACACGGGCTCGATCGTGATCTGCGGCGCAGGCGGCGTCGCCAGCGTGGTAAAGGCGCCCGCCCCAATGGGCCAGAACTGCCGACTGAAGTTATCGCCAAAGGCGATGAAGCTGTCGCGCGGGATCAGCCCATAGCGCCGCAGCCTGCGTAGGGTGCGATCGGCATCCGGCCTGGAATAAGGCCCAAGCACGATACCATACCAGCCCGTATCAAGCGCGAAACCATTGATATCCGTCAGACTGGCGGAATAATCGCGGATGCGTTCCTGCGCTTCGGTCAGACTGGGCTGCGCCTCGATCTGAACCCAGACGCGATCCTGGGCCTGCAACGGTATAATCGCAACCGCCCACAGCAAAAGTCCGATCCAAATCCGCAATATCATCCAAATCACCAGCCTGTTCGCCCGATCTTGCGATATACCTAGCAAATCATAGCACGCTGGCGACCCAATAATCGGATTTCGGGCAATTGACCCTTGCTGCGCTGACCGTTAGGACACACAGGCTTTACTTTGCAGGGTTATACCATGTCAAACGCCACAACGCCGCGCAGTTTTCAGGAAATCATCCTGCGTTTGCAGAGTTATTGGGCATCCAAGGGCTGCGCGATCCTGCAGCCCTATGACATGGAGGTGGGCGCAGGCACCTTTCACCCGGCAACGACCTTGCGCGCTTTGGGGTCAAACGCGTGGGCTGCCGCCTATGTTCAGCCATCCCGTCGGCCAACCGATGGCCGCTATGGCGAAAACCCCAACCGGCTGCAGCATTACTACCAGTATCAGGTGCTGATCAAACCCAGCCCCCCTGACCTGCAGGACCTGTACCTTGGCAGCCTTGAGGCCATCGGGATCGATATGGACCTGCACGACATCCGCTTTGTTGAAGACGACTGGGAAAGCCCGACATTGGGCGCCTGGGGCCTTGGATGGGAGGTCTGGTGCGACGGGATGGAGGTCAGCCAGTACACCTATTTCCAGCAGGTCGGCGGGCATGACTGCAAACCCGTCTCGGGCGAGTTGACCTATGGTCTTGAACGGCTGGCGATGTATGTTCTGGGCGTTGATCACGTGATGGACATGCCGTTCAACGACCCGCAGACCCCGATTGCGCTGAGTTATGGCGATGTATTCCGTCAGACCGAACAGGAATACGCCCGCTGGAATTTCGATGTGGCCGACACGGATGTGCTGTTGCAGCATTTCAAGGATGCCGAGGCCGAATGCGAACGCATCCTGTCAGAACCCGCCCAAGACCCGAAAACCGGCATGCGTATCATCATGGCGCACCCCGCCTATGACCAGTGCATCAAGGCCAGCCACCTGTTCAACCTGCTGGACGCGCGCGGCGTTATCTCGGTCACCGAACGCCAGGCCTATATCGGCCGCGTCCGCGCGTTGGCGAAACAATGCGCCGATGCTTTTGTGCAGACCGAGGCGGGGGGGTTTGAGGTCAGCCCGGAAAATCAGGCCGCACAATGACACCCGATCCGGCGCAAGAACTGGAAAAATACAAACGGCGGCATGACCGGAATATGCGCAACAGTTTTGCCAAAGGATATCTGTTTGGCATCACATCCATGTTGAAACCCGGTGACTTGGTCATCGACTGCGGCGCGAATATTGGCGACGTCACCGAACCTTTGGCTGCAACTGGTGCGACCGTACACTGCTTTGAACCGGACCCCTATGCCTTTGATCGGCTCTCGCAGCGGTTTAGGGAAAACGACAATGTCACCGTTCAGAATGCCGCCGTCGGTTTGTCTGCTGGCACCGTAAACCTGATGCGGTCCGTGAACTTTGACGACAACCCTAAAGGCGGATCGGTCAAAAGCACGATCATCGAAGGCGGGCGCAAGATCGATGAAAGCGATGACAGCGCGATCGAAGTCGATCTGATCGATTTTCCGGCCTTCCTGCGGACAAAGCTGGACGAACACACCGAAATCGCTTTTCTGAAGATGGATATCGAAGGGGCCGAACTGGATATTCTTGAACAGATGGAACGTGATGATCTGTTCCGCCACATCCGCTGTACCGTTGCCGAAACCCATGAAAACAAGTTCAAGGCCCTGCGACCCCGGTTCAAGGCGCTGAAAGAACGGATTGCCAAGGCCTATCCGAAAACCCAAGTCAATCTTGATTGGATCTAAGGCGCATCAGATGTCAGGCAAAATCATCGGAATAGGGATTGTCGCAATGGCCGTTATCGCAGGCATCGCCCTGTATTATCTGCAGATTTACGCGTTCTATGAACCGGTTGAGGCGAATGGCCTGACCGACGTTCAGATGACGACGATCGTCTCGGGCGAACCCGAACCGATCTTGTATGACAGCTTTGAAGCGATTGACGCAGGCAGTTCCCCCCTGAGGTATCGCGCCTGTTTCACAACGCCCCAAAGCCAGGCGATGCTGACGGAAACCTATGTGATTTACGACGATGCCGTCCCGCTTGAGGCCCCCGGTTGGTTCGACTGTTTCGATGCTGACGAAATCGGCACCGCCCTGCAAAACGAAACCGCCATCGCCTTTATGGGCACCGAAAACATCACCTACGGCATCGACCGTGTTGTCGCCATTCTGGACGACGGCCGCGGCTTTGTCTGGCACCAGATCAACGCCTGTGGTGAAGTCGTCTTTGATGGCCAACCCACGCCCGACGGCTGCCCCGAACCCCCTGCAAGAGATAACTAGATGCCCGACCTGCTGATTGAGCTTTTTTCTGAAGAAATCCCCGCGCGGATGCAGGCCAAGGCGGCCAGTGATCTGCAAAAACGGGTCACCGATGGTCTGGTCGAGGCGGGCCTGATCTATGCCGGGGTCCGCGCCTTTGCCACGCCGCGGCGGTTGGCGCTGACGGTCAATGGCCTGACCGCTGAAAGCCCGAATGTGCGCGAGGAACGCAAAGGCCCCCGCACCGACGCGCCCGAAAAGGCGGTCGAGGGATTCTTGCGCTCAACCGGTCTGACCAAGGACCAGCTTGAGGTGCGTGATGACAAAAAGGGCCAGGTCTATTTTGCCGTGATCGAAAAACCGGGCCGCCCTGCAGCGGATATCGTGGCCGAGGTTTTGGGCGACACCATCCGCAACTTCCCCTGGCCCAAGTCGATGCGATGGGGTGCGGGCAGCTTGCGGTGGGTGCGGCCACTGCAATCGATCCTGTGCATCCTTTATGCGGAAGACGGCGCGCAGATGGTGCCGCTGATCGTGGATGACATCACTGCGGGCGACACCACGCAAGGTCACCGCTTCATGTCGCAGGGCGCGATCAAGGTGACCTCGTTTGAGGATTACGAAGCCAAGCTGAAGCGCGCCCATGTCGTGCTGGATGCGACCGAACGCGCCGAACACATCCGGCACGACGCCACGAACATGGCCTTTGCCCAGGGTCTTGAGGTTGTCGAAGACAAAGGACTGCTGGCCGAGGTCGCCGGATTGGTCGAATGGCCGGTCGTTCTGATGGGCAATATCGGGGCTGATTATCTGGACCTGCCGCCCGAGGTGCTTCAGACCTCAATGCGTGAGCATCAAAAGTTTTTCTCGGTTCGTGACACGAAAACGGGCAAAATTGTTCGATTTGTGACAGTCGCCAATCGCGAAACAGTCGACAATGGCGCCACAATTCTGGCCGGGAATGAGAAGGTTTTAAGTGCCCGCCTGGCCGATGCGAAGTTTTTTTGGGAAAACGACCTGCGTACCGTCAATCAGATCGGGCTGGAAGGTATGGCCAAGCCGCTGGCCGATGTCACCTTCCACAACAAGCTGGGATCGCAGGCGGAACGGATTGCGCGGATCGAGGCCCTGGCCCGCGAAATCGCCCCGCTAGTCGGCGCGAAACCCGATCTGGCGGCCGAGGCCGCGCGTGTCTGCAAAGCCGACCTGGCCAGCGAAATGGTCTACGAATTCCCCGAACTTCAGGGGATCATGGGGAAGTATTATGCCAAAGCCGCGGGCCATGATGACGGCGTGCCCGAGGCGTGCCAGGACCACTACTCGCCCCTCGGACCATCCGACGATGTGCCGACAAACCCGATATCGGTCGCCGTCGCGCTGGCTGACAAAATCGATACGCTAACGGGTTTCTGGTGGATTTCGGAAAAACCTACGGGATCTAAAGATCCATATGCATTGCGCAGAGCTGCACTAGGTCTAACAAGACTGATCTTGGAGAATACGATAAAAGTTGAGCTGCTGAATTTAATACTTAGTGGTTATGATCCTTATGATACAAAGTTAAGGTGGGATATTCTTGACGATGAGGAAAAGGCTGATCTTGAGGCGGCTGAACGGCTCGGAGTTCCAAAAGTCGTCTTTCAAGATTGGCGATCCAAGATAGGAGACGAAAAGCGGAAAATTAGTGGCCCGAGCGATATGGAAAGAAGGCTTTTGTCCATTGATTTTTCGCAACTACAACATCCTGGTGCCAGCCTTCTCTCCTTCATCCACGACCGCCTCAAAGTTCACCTGCGTGACGAAGGTATCCGCCACGACGTCATCGACGCCTGTATCGCGATGCCGGGAAATGATGATCTGACCCTGCTGGTCAAACGGGCCGAGGCGCTGAGTGCGTTCCTGAAAACCGACGACGGGGAAAACCTGCTGCAAGGGTTCAAACGGGCCAATAACATCCTGACGCAGGCGGAAGAAAAGGATGGGGTCGAATACTCATTCGGCGCCGATATCAAGTTTGCTGAAATGAACGAAGAAAAAGCACTGTTCGCCGCGCTTGACGATGCGCAGGCCAAGATTGATCCGGCCATGCAGGCCGAGGATTTCGAAACGGCGATGACAGCTATGGCCGCCCTGCGCGGGCCGATTGACGCCTTTTTCGAAGCCGTTCAGGTAAACGCCGACAGCGAGATCCTGCGCCGTAATCGCCTGAACCTTCTCAGCCGCATTCGCACAATCTGCCTTAGCGTCGCGGACCTGACCCGGATCGAAGGCTAGAGCAAGATGAGATCAGGTTGAAGCGTATCCTGAGTTGACAAGGTAATTCGCACATTCCTGCGGGGTGAAGCGGTCGAGCAGCTTACCGATCCTGCGCCATGTTGCCTCTATCGTGCGTTCGGCGGCGTCTCG
>NZ_JACNMP010000041.1 GCF_017592335.1 Pseudaestuariivita rosea
CCTTCCAAGAAACGATACACATCGCTGTCGAGAAGACGATCAAAACGCACAACCAATCGGACAGTGCTCAAACCGTCCTCAGCGTCGCAAGCGGAGGTGTCCGTCAGATCAAGTCTGAAGCTTTACAGCTGATGGGGCCGAACCCGATTGTACTGTCTGAGCCATGTATTGATGACGATCTGCGCCTGCTTGATGGTGTGGAACCATTCGGCGTTGAGGACTTCTCGCCTTAGTGTTCCGTTGAAGCGCTCGTTGTAACCGTTCTCCCAAGGCGATCCCGGGTAGATCTGGATCGGTTTGATCCCGACCTTTCTCAGCCAGTCTTGCAGAGCCACCGCGATGAACTCCGCGCCATTGTCGGAACGAATGTACTCCGGCTTCCCGCGCTGTAGTAATGATGGGTACAGCGCATCCAGCACGTCTGCGCTGTTCATCTTTGGTTTGACCGCTACGCAGAGCGCCTCGCGGGTATACTCATCCAGCACCGTCAGCATCTTGTAGGTCCGTCCGTTGCTCAGCTTGTCGTGGACAAAGTCAATGCTCCAGATGTGATTGGGATGTTGCGGTCGGAGCCGGATGATCGAACTGTCCTTGTGGTACAACCGCTTCCGCTTCTTGTGCCGCCTCGGGAGTTGCAGGCCTTCTTCGCTCCACAGTCGTTCAATCTTCTTGTGATTGACTGACCAGCCTTCCATGCGCAGCAGTTCGGCGACCTTGCGGTAGCCATAGCGCCCGTATTGTTTGGCCAATCGGATCATCGCCAGACGCAACGCCTCATCATCCTTTGGCGCTGCGCGGTATTGCAGCGTGCTCCGCGCCAGTCCAATCACGCGACAGGTGCGTCGTTCGGATGTTGCCAGCTTTTGTCGGGTATGGACCACGGCCTGACGAAGCTGGTCTGCCGTCAGGCCTTCGGCTTTAGATAATCAAGGCTCTCCTTGAGAATGAGCTTGTCCAGTTCAAGCTCGGCCACGATCTTCTTGAGCCGATCGTTCTCTTTCTGCAGCGCCTTCAGATTGGCCATCTCGGATCGTCCCATACCACCAAACCGTTTGCGCCATGTGTAATAGGTCGCGTCACTGACACCAGCCGTTCTGCACGCCGTCGCAACATCCGAACCAGATGCCAGGCCCAGCTCAATCTCGCGCAAAAGACGCAGAATATCTTCGTCCGAATACCGTTTCCGTGCCATCAATCCTGCCTCCAAAAACTAAGCCAACTTTGGCACAGTTTTACGGGGGCAAGACAGGGCTTCAGCTGCATCCTGCAGGTGGATGGCTACGCAGGCTATACCCGCTTGCTCAAACGCCCGATGCAGGATGTGACACTGGCCCTATTGTTGGGCGCACGCACGGCGTAAACTGCATGACGTCACCCAATCCAGCGCGGCTCCAATGGCGCAGGAGGGTCTGGCCCAAATCCAGGCGCTTTATCGCTTCGAAAAAGATCTGCGCGGCCTGCCCGCCGATCAACGGCACACTGCTCCACAGGACCGCTCAAAACCCATCGTCGACGCCTTCGAGATTTGGCTCGCCCGAAGCCGCACCCGCGTCTCGTCAAAGTCGCCAACTGGGGAAGCCCTGAAATACATCGCCAAATACTGGGACGGGCTCATCCTGTTCCTCGACGACGGTCGCATTGAACTCGACAACAATCCCGTCGAGCGCACCATCCGCCCCATTGCCCTCAACCGCAAAAACGCGCTCTTCGCTGGACATGATACTGGCGCACAAAACTGGGCCGTCATCGCGTCCCTGATCGAGACCTGCAAGCTCAACGCGATCGAGCCTCAGGGCTATCTATCAGGTGTCCTGACCGCCATTGCCAACGGCCACAAGCAGACGGGCATCAAAGAACTGCTGCCTTGGAACTACGTCAAACCCGTGTGACCAGCGCACCGCTTACAAAGGAATGGCGGCTTTTCACCTATGGACGCCTGTCCTCGATCAATGGTGTGAAGCTGAGGGGTACGGGCAAGGCCATTTCGCCGTACATCCCGGTAAGGTCCCTTTGGAAGCTGTCTTACAGGTGACCTTTGGCCCGACCAATCAGACACCCAAACACGTTTTGGAATTTGCTTTGAAGCAAAACGGGCTTTCGCGGGCTAATGTTAGAAGCAGTGTAGCGAGCTATCAGATAAGATGACGCCTGGAAGTTTGCATCATCTGTGGGTACACTGAAATTTGATGCCATGTCCGCTCCGTCCTGCGCTTTCATTGTCGAGCGTAAAACGGCGACAATACGATTAAGATCCGGCATCCGAAACTCCTATTGGCCATCGACGAGAGGGCTAAAATCAAGCGTCATTCGAGAAAAGTTATGCAGTGAAGCGCTGTTACGCTCAACGCTCCTATTATGATACGATACTGCCACCTACCGTAATCGACCGCTACGTTTTCAAAATCGACCGCCCTGCGTATTCAGCCGTTTCCCCCAAGGCCTCTTCAATGCGTATCAGTTGATTATACTTGGCCAACCGGTCTGACCGCGCCAGCGACCCCGTCTTGATCTGCCCGCAATTCGTGGCGACGGCCAGATCGGCAATGGTCGCATCTTCAGTCTCGCCCGACCGATGCGACATCACATTCGTCATCCCCACGCGATGCGCCATATCCACCGCCCGCAGCGTCTCAGTCAGGCTGCCAATTTGATTTACCTTGACCAACATCGAATTCGCGCAGCCCTTTTGAATACCTTCGGCCAGACGCGCGGGATTGGTCACGAACAGATCGTCGCCCACCAATTGAACCCGACCCCCAAGCGCGTCGGTCAGGGCCTTCCATCCATCCCAATCATCCTCGGACATACCGTCTTCGATTGAGATAATGGGATAGTCATTCACCAAGGCTTCCAGATAGGCGACGTTTTCATCGGAACTGAGCGTCTTGTTTTCGCCTGCCATGACATACTGACCGTCCTTGTAGTATTCAGTGGCGGCGCAATCGAGCGCCAGATAGATATCTTCGCCCGGATTATAACCCGCCTTCTCAACGGATCTTAGGATGAAATCAAGGGCATCGCGGGTTGAGCTAAGGTTGGGCGCAAAGCCGCCTTCATCCCCGATACCGGTCGACAGGCCCGCGGCGGATAGCTCTTTCTTCAGGGTATGGAACACCTCGGACCCCATGCGCACGGCATCGCGGATGGTCTCCGCACTGACGGGCATGATCATGAATTCCTGAATATCGATGGGGTTGTCGGCGTGTTCGCCCCCATTGATTATGTTCATCATGGGCACAGGCAGAACGCGGGCCGAGGTGCCGCCGACATAGCGAAACAGTGGCTGAGTGGTGAAATCCGCCGCAGCCTTGGCAACGGCCAGTGAAACGCCCAGAATAGCATTCGCCCCCAGGCGGCCCTTATTATCGGTGCCGTCCAGTTCGATCATGGTTTCGTCAATCGCCACCTGTTCGACCGCGTCCATGCCCACCAGATCTTCGGCAATTTCGCCGTTTACGGCGGCCACGGCTTCCAGAACACCTTTACCAAGGTACCGCGACTTGTCGCCATCACGCTTTTCAACGGCCTCATACGCCCCGGTTGAGGCACCCGATGGCACTGCCGCCCGACCCATTGTGCCGTCTTCCAGAACCACATCGACCTCAACAGTGGGGTTCCCCCGGCTATCCAGAATCTCGCGGGCGTGAATGTCGATGATGGTGCTCATGAAACGGGTCCTTTACGTGGCGTCCAGTTGCCCGAGCCTTAGCGCGCCTTGCGCGAAGATGAAAGCCCCATGCGCCGTTCCCGCAACACCGTAAACAGTCCCGATCCGACGATGATGGCGGACCCGATCAGCATCAGTGTGTCGATTGTTTCCTCAAACACGATAACACCGATGATGGCGGCGAAGATCAGGCGGGAATAGCGGAAGGGGGTGACGAATGATACCTCGCCCACGCGCATGGCAGCGACGATGGCGTAATAGGCTAAAATGCCAAATATAAGGGCGGCGCTGATGTAAATGCTGTTCATAAACGACGGAATTTGCGCAGGAATTTCGGACCACGGCATAATGATCAGACCTGCGGGTACCAGGCTGAGAAAGCCATAGGTCGACAGTTGTATGGTTGAGACGTTACCCGGAACGCGGCGCGTTGCCAGATCTCGCAGGGCAAGGCCCACGACCCCCTGGACTGCGAATAGCGACGCCAGCTCAAACCCCTCCTCCCAGGGGCGCAGCACCAACATGACGCCGCAGAAGCCTACGATGATCGCCGTCCAACGCCGCCAGCCCACCTGTTCCTGCAGGAAAAGCGCCGCGCCCAGTGTGACAGCCAGCGGCGTCGCCTGCAAAATGGCGGAGGCGCTGGACACCGGGGTCAGGACAATCGCGCTGACAAAGCCAAGCGTGCCGATGATTTCACCCACCCCGCGCAGGATCACGGCGGGGTGCAGCAGGGTGGCGGACCACAGCGACTGCCCCTTCAACAGCGTCAAAAGCGCAAAGAACAACCCGCCACCGAAACCAAGCACCAGAATGATCTGAAAGATCGGCAACTGATCCGACATCAGCTTGATGAACATATCTTCCATGGCAAATCCGGCCATGGCGAACACCATCAGCACCGCGCCACGCAGATTGTCACCCACGCGTCAGACTGCCTTGTTTTTTTTCAGGGGCACACCATAAAGTTCCAGCCTGTGGCCCTTCAGTTTGTATCCCAGCTTTTCGGCAATCTTTTCCTGTAGGGCCTCGATATCTTCGTCAACGAATTCAATGACTTCGCCCGAGTTCATATCGATCAGGTGATCATGGTGTTCGCGGTCGGTTGTTTCATAACGTGCGCGACCGTCACCGAAATCATGTTTGTCCAGAATACCGGCTTCCTCGAACAGTTTTACCGTTCGGTAGACTGTGGCGATGGAAATGCGGGGGTCTTTGGCGGTGGCGCGGGCATAAAGTTCTTCTACGTCGGGGTGATCATCAGCGGCCTGCAGGACACGCGCGATGGTCCGACGCTGATCCGTCATGCGCAGCCCTTTGGCCTCACACCGCTGCAGAATTGAATTCTTCATAGACCCCTCGTCGTTCTGTGCAACGGGTTTAGCGAAGCCTGTCGGGCGTTTCCAGCCCAAGTTTTCAAATCCTAGCTGTGCAGCCGCGCGACGCCCATTTCATCGTGGATGCGATTGATGTCATCCTGCGGCAACATCAGATGGTCCGCCAGATCCCCCAGATAATGCACCTCGGCCGCTGTATCGACGCGGATCGTGGTCAGTGACATGGCATATAACTGCCGCCGCAGATCAACAGGCGTGTCCTTGGCCAAGCTGGCCGGGTCAAGCGGTTCGTTCAACTGTTCTTTAACAAAGCTGATATCATCAGGCATGGCGTCATCGCCGATCATATCCATGATCCGGGCTTTTTCGTCGGCGTCAATCACACCGTCGGCTTTCGCAGCCTGAATAACCGCGCGCAGCATCAGTCTGGCGACGGCTGCGTCTTCTTCGGTCTCAGGTGCGTTGAAATCGTCGAACATCTGGTCCAGATCATTTTGCGCGGGCGCATCCCGTTGTGAAGATGTCGAACCGGTGGGCAGGGCACGACCGTCGCCCGCACCGCGCAGCATATTCGCCAGACCGCCTTTCATGCCGCTCTGTTGCATCAATCCTTGCAGTCCGCCGCCACGCGACAAACGATCAACGCCACGGGCGGCTGCATATCCCAAAGCCACCTTGAATAGAGTTTTCGTCAGGCCCATCCATGTCCTCCGCCAAAATGAAACAGTCCTGCTAAGTGATATAGCAACGCAGCACTGTTTCACAAATCAGCGTAGCTGAACTGCTGTATAGGTACACTGATCATAGTTTTCCAACCAGCCGGATTTATAAAGCGGCTGCATCACGATGCGGCGCTTTAGATCATTCACGATCCGGCGGCTGCCATGATAGGTTTCAGTAGGCAGCAGTGTTTCGACTGGGCTGGCAAGTTTGATCCAGGCCGGTTCGCCCTGCATCGTCGCAACAATGCCTGCCATGCAGCGCGTGCGGTCGGCGCAGCTTTTTTCACAAAGCGTGCGGATCGGGTCGTATTCAGGTCGCGCAGCCATCTGATCAACAACACTGTCAATCTCGGCGTTTACACCAGTCTGATTGGGCAGGATCGAACTTTCCAGCAGCACCGCATCGTCCGCAAATAACCTGTCATCCGAAGGTGAAACGCCGCGTTGCGTTTTGGGCATCAAGCCAACGGTTTGTGGGTCACCCAGAACATGTTCGATATAGGTTTGAATAACACCCGTTACATAGGGATTTTCGCGCAGGTCTTCCAGTGCAGCAAGCTCACGCTGATTGGCCAATGATATCAGCGGTAAAAGCGTCGCTGCATTTTCGCCGTACTCTAGCAAAGTCGCAATACCGTCGGCCTTTTCACCAATGCGCCGAACACGGGCGAATGCGTCGGCCAGCGGTGTATCTTCACGCGCGACCTCAAGCCAGCTTTGTCCGGAAATACCGCTTGGCTGACGCAGCAGTTCGATGCGTTCCTCGCGCGTCAGGTTGCCTGTTACGTGATCATGCAGAAAAATCAACGGTTCAATCTGACCCAGAAAAATCTGGGCCGCGCGATTGTCATCATTTGCCAAATCAGACAGCGCCCGCAAGGCTGCGGCATCATCGCCTGACAGCCAGACTTGCAAGGCGTCCTGAAACGCCGCATCCCGCTGACCTGGAATAACTGAAAATGCCGGACTGGCCAGCAATGTGATTAAAACAGCAATAAGACGGAGCATCATGCGATCTCGGTTTCTTTTCCAACGCGCTTGGCTAACGGTGCGACAGTCAGACCCTGTACTACAATCGAGAACAGAACAACAACATAGGTCGCCGTCAGGATGAGTGGCTGCCACGCACTTTCGGGTAAGCTGAGCGCAAGTGCAACCGAAATTCCACCTTTTAACCCGCCCCATGTCATAATTGGCACAACGCCTTTGGAAAACTCACGGAAGGGCCGCAGAATAAGAACGGGAACAATCACAGCCGCGAAGCGGCCCAACAGCGCCAGGCCAATGGCCAGCACGCCGGAAATCAGGAAATTCCACTCAAAAGCGATGGCAAAGACTTCAAACCCGATCATCAGAAACAGCACGGCATTCAGGATTTCGTCAATCAGTTTCCAGAAGGCATCAACATATTTACGTGTCTCAGCACTCATGCCATGCTTCGTGCCAATATCACCGATCAGCAGACCTGCGCAAACCGCCATAATCGGGGCCGAGACGTGCAGATACACCGCCAGTTCATAACCCCCAAAGGCCAGGCCAAGGGTGATCAACACCTCAAGCGAATAATCATCAATCCGCCGCATGACCCGAAAGGTCAGCCAACCCAGAACGATGCCTAGGACGGCACCCCCAAGTGCCTCTTGTACGAAAAGCAACGCCGCATCCGAAAAACTGGCGCCATGCCCATCGGCACCGGTAAAGGCCAGACTGACCAGCACCAGAAAGACAACATAGGCGACACCATCGTTGAACAGGCTTTCACCCGCGATCTTGGTTTCAAGCGATTTTTTCAGATTGGCGGCGCGCAGGACACCCAGAACGGCGACAGGGTCGGTGGGGGAAACAATACTGCCGAAGACGAAAGCAATTATCAACGGCATGCCCGTGATCCAGGAAAAACCGACGCCAACGATGGCCGTCGACAACCCGACACCGATTGTTGCCATCAAAAAAACCAGCAGCCATTGTTCTTTCAAATCCGACAGCTTGACATGCAGCGCACCCGCAAACAGCAAAAGCCCCAACATGCCTTCCAGCAAGGCATCGGAAAACTCGATATCCAGAACGACCTGACGCACGGCATCTGCCATGCCCAGGGCCGGATAGACCAGGTCAAGCACCATCACACCGAAGGATGCGAACAAGGCCACAATCAGAATGCCGATCGCTGATGGCAGTTTCAGATAGAGGTAATTGATGGCGCCAAACACGCCTGCCAGGACAATAAGCAATGAAGCAATCTGCAGAATATTCATATCACGATCCAAACCAATACACGTCCAAAGTCCTAGGGGGATGGGGCGATTACTGCAATCGAATAGACCTTTGCTGTTGCGATTTGGCCATAGGAATTTGGCCTGCGACATTTCGGCTCTAAGTCATACGTTCTGAAAGTGAAAAGGAGACCTAAGAGTCATGGCCGCCTCAACCACAGCTGCGATGCGCATCAAAGATCGCGCCGAATATGCAAGCAAACCCAAACCCCTGACATTTCCACCAGACGCAGCAGTCTTTGATGCGGTGGTGGCGATGTGCGAAAAAAACTATGGTTCTGTTATTATCGTCGACCCAGATGACAAGGTGATTGGTGTGATGACCGAACGGGATATTATGCGCAAACTGGTTCACGGCGGGATGGATGCCAAGACCACGGCGATAAGTCAGATCATGACGGATGAGCCCCGCGTTGCGCGCGAAGATGATGATCTGGTCGATTGGCTGCGGATCATGTCAAACGAACGTTTCCGGCGTCTGCCCGTGGTGGACGACGACGGGCGGATCAAGGCAGTTTTCACACAGGGCGATTTCGTCTCATATACCTGGCCGGAACTGATGGGGCAGGCGAAAGAGCTGGTCAAAGCGTCAATTGGCAAGAATTGGCATCTGTTCCTGATTGGTGGCGGTATCATGCTTTATACCCTGCTGATGATCGTTGTGTTGCGGGGCGTGACCTAGCAGAGCGCGCTGGTCGCGCGCATTTGGCCGCGCGTGCCGCGCTATTTTGCCTGCGGCGCGAGTATTTTTACCAAGAAGAAGGATGAGGTGGGACTTCTTCTTGGATCAAATACTCCGGGGGTGAGCGCCATGAGGCGCGAGGGGGCAGCCCCCCTTAGAGACCTTAAGTTCCACAGAATGTTTGTTGGACGACTTCTTCAGATGACGGCGGCTTGGTTAATTCAGTGTCGTTATCATTAAATGGATCAGCCAGGGCCGCCATAAGTCGATTGAAAGGCTCTTGGTCACCATTGACGGCGGCCTGGATCATTTGTTCGATCCGGTGATTGCGGGGGATGATGGCGGGGTTGTTCTGTCGCATAACCTGTTCCGCATCAGGTTCGGATTTGATGCGGTCGCGCCAGGGTCTGGCCCAGGTCTCAAATGCTGCAGCATCGGTGAACTGATGCGACGCTGTATCGGTCATCAATCCACGGAATGTATTCGTGAAGTCCGCTTCCTGTTGCATCATCAGATCCAGCAGGTCGTGCACCATCTGCACGTCGTCGTCCTGCGCGTTTGTGATGCCAATTTTTTGCAGGAACAGGCTTTGCCAGTGACCCGCGAAGATCGGTGCAAAGCCGTTCACGGCCTCGGTAAACTCCTCAATAGCCGCATCGCGATCCGGCATCAGGGGCAGCAGTGCCGTGGCGAACTGCGCCAGGTTCCAAGCGGCGATGTCGGGTTGTTTGGCATAGGCATATCGGCCGTAGTGATCGATCGAACTGAAGACCCGCATCGGGTGATATTCGTCCATAAAGGCGCAGGGGCCGTAGTCGATGGTTTCACCCGCGACCTGGCAGTTGTCGGTGTTCATCACGCCGTGGATAAAGCCGACGCTCATCCACTTTGCGATCAGCTCGGCCTGGCGGGCAATCACCTGGTGCAGCAGGTCCAGCGGTGTTTCGGCAGTGGGGTAGTGACGGTCGATGACATGGTCGGTCAGCTGGCGCAGGGCATCGACATCCTGACGTGCGGCGAAGAACTGAAAGGTGCCAACGCGGATATGGCTTTGCGCGACGCGGGTCAGGACAGCGCCGGGCAGGGGGCGTTCACGGATCACTGGCTGACCTGTCGTTACAGCGGCCAGGGCGCGGGTGGTCGGAATGCCCATGGCATGCATCGCCTCGGACACCACATATTCGCGCAGCACCGGCCCCAACCAGGCGCGGCCATCGCCGTTGCGGGAATAGGGTGTCGGTCCGGACCCCTTAAGCTGAATATCGCGCCGTATGCCGTCTTGACCGATCACCTCACCAAGTAAAATCGCCCTGCCGTCCCCCAATTGCGGGTTCCAGCCGCCGAACTGGTGGCCCGCATATGCCTGGGCGAGGGGTTCAGAATTCGCGGGCAAGCCATTGCCGGAAAAGACATCTGCGGGCCGGATCGCGCTTAGATCGATGCTCAGCTCGGCCGCCAGGGACTCATTCAGTGCAAATACCTGTGGCGCCTGAACAGGGGTCGGGTTCAGCTTGCTGTAGAACCGATCGGGCAGACGGGCGTAGGAATTGTCGAAAGGAATGCTCATGACCCCTATCTAGTCAGTTCGATGACGGTTTGACAGGGGGTGTCAGAGCTTTGCGATCTGCCGCGTCAGCAGGTCAAAAAACCCATCCGCATCGACATCGCCCATGAACATCGCATTGGGCGCGCAGTCTGTCACGCGCCACCAGTCGGCGACGGTCATGCCAAGGGTCAGGTCCGAGCTGGTTTCGATCTGAACATTCACATGTCGTCCCTGAAACAGATCGGGCTGCAGCAGATAGGCGATGACACATGGATCATGCAGCGGCGCCCCTTCGGACCCGTATTTTTCCATGTCGAAACGGTCGAAGAAATCGATCCACCCGGCGACGGTCTGTCCGACCGGTGTGCCGATGTCGCGAAAGGCTTTGATCCGTGACGGTGTAGTCAGAGCCTTATGCGTGACATCCAGCGGCATGGCGGTCAGCGGAATGCCGGATTTGAAAACAATATCAGCGGCTTCCGGATCGACGTAAATGTTGAACTCGGCGGCCGGGGTATAGTTGCCCACCTCAAAATAAGCGCCGCCCATCAGAACGATTTCCTGAATGCGCGGGATGATATCGGGCGCGCGGGTCATCGCGGTGGCGATATTGGTCAGGGGACCAAGCGGGCATAATGTGACGGTGCCGGGCGGATGGTCGCGCAGGGTCTGGATAATGAAATCCACGCCATGCTGATCTTGCAACGGCATCTTGGGGTCAGGCAAATCCGCCCCATCCAGCCCCGTTTTTCCGTGGACATGCTCAGCCGTCACCAATTTGCGTTCCATCGGCCCGTCGCAACCTGCAAAGACCGGAACGTCGGGCCGCCCAGCCAGTTCGCAAACGACACGGGCATTTTTTGACGTCAGCCGCAGCGGCACATTTCCTGCAACAGTCGTGATCCCCAGAACATCAAGCTGATCGGCGGATAACGCCAGAAGGATCGCGACAGCATCGTCCTGGCCGGGGTCGGTGTCGATGATGATTTTGCGTGCAGTCATTGTGTGCGGTATCCAACTATTTGGATTGTGTTGCCATTCCAAGACCTGAACTGCAATATAACGTCTTTCTAATCCCGAGAATTGTTGCTGTAATTGTTGCTATCGATCAAAAACCATGTGATTGTTCTTCAATATTTCGAAAACGATTTGCTAAGGGAAATTGACGATGTCTCAGTTCACCGTTCTTTGGAACAATCATCCTGGTCGCGCTTTGGTTTGTGACGAACAGGACTTCCCAAATCAATGTGCGATGCGTATGGGTATAGCCTTACGCACGGCTGGCGTTACTTTGACTGGTCTGAAAACCTGCTTGGGTTACAATCGCAGAAAATATAAGGATCACGCGCCTGGACACATTAGATCTGCGCAAGAACTGGCCAATCATTTCTATCGTAAGCCCACGGGCCATGGGCTAAAAGCCTCATCTTTCCGGATTATGACGGGCAGCATCAAGGCAAACTTTGCCAAGTTCAAGAACAAGAATGGCATGGTCTTTATAATGAATGGATGGGGATCAACGGATCATATAGATATATGGAAAGGCGGATCAGTCACAGGTGAGCTAAAGGGCGGTACGTCGGCTTATCTGAACGTTGGAGAACAAGTATGGTTTTGGGAATACGTTTCGGCTACATCCTGATCTGCATGGGGTTTCCAGTTGTTTTGGAAGGGGATGTGCTGGATACGGTTCAGGTCGGAAACGCACCCATCACCTTAGAGGCCGAGGGGCCCCATTGCGTTCTGACGGCCTATGGCGAAAAATACGATACCGAACTGCCGGCACCATGTTCTTTCGCACGTCGCGGGCAAGACGCGCCAGTCACGGTTGAAGCGTATATGGATGTTGGCGATGTCATCTTGATCACCGGACCTGAAGCCAATGCAAAAGACTATGAATTGACAGAGTCGGTCAGTGTCTCGGATCAGTGTTCCCATGTTGGGCGTGGGATCATATTGTTCGACGAAACGGTCGAATTTACTGATTTTCTGGTTGAACCAATGGGCTTTTGCACCTTTCTTGCGCCAGATGAAAAATTCTACTTTGGGCTGATTAACGGGCAGTAGTCAGGCTTTTTCATCCATTTTCACCCGATCCCAGATCGCGTCCATTTCTTCCAATGTCGCCTGATCCGGGTGTTTGCCTTGCCGTGCCAGTTCCGCCTCGACCGCGTTGAAGCGGCGGGTGAATTTGGTGTTGGCTTTGCGCAGGGCGTCTTCCGGGTCGATCTTTAGATGCCGCGCCAGATTGGCGATGACGAATAGCAGATCGCCGAACTCTTCCTCGATCTCGGTTTGGGTCAGAGTATCGCGCGCCTCGGTCAGTTCCTGCGCCTCTTCTATGATCTTGTCCAGCACTTGATCGGTTGACGGCCAGTCGAACCCGACCCGTGCCGCCCGTTTCTGCAGCTTCACGGCCCGCAGCAAGGCGGGCAGCCCGACTGCGACGCCATCCAGAACACCGCCCTGTGCCTTGCCGGCCCGTTCTGCCGCTTTGATCTTTTCCCAATCCGCGGTCTGCTGTTCGGCAGATTTATCGCGGTTTTCGCCCCCAAACACATGGGGATGCCGCGCGACCATCTTGTCGGAAATCGCGTTGGCCACGCTGTCAAAACTGAACAACCCGGCCTCTTCGCCCATCTGCGTGTGATAGACCGTCTGCAGCAGCAAATCGCCCAATTCGCCCTCAAGATCGGCCCAATCCTGCCGCTCGATCGCATCGACGACCTCATAGGCTTCTTCGATCGTATAGGGCGCTATGCTGTTGAAATCCTGTTCAATATCCCAGGGGCATCCTGTTTTCGGGTCCCGCAGGCGCCGCATGATTTCCAACAGGCGCGGAAGTCCGCCGTTTGGATCGTTCACTATGCTATCATCGGGCTTATTCAGCATTGCGGCTGCTCCTGCTTTCGGGAATGGTTGCACCATTAAACGTATGCATATCGGAGTCCAGACGTGCCTGTTCTTAATAGCATTTCAGATCATTCACACATTCTGACAGAATGGCGTCGCCAGTTGCACCAGCAGCCGGAACTTGGGTTTGACTGCCATCAGATTTCTCAATTCGTCGTGGACCGTTTGCGGGACATCGGCGTTGATCAGATCGAAACCGGCATCGCCCAGACAGGGTTGGTTGCCATCATAAACGGCCAGGGCGATGGTCCCACGATTGGTCTGCGCGCCGATATGGATGCGCTGCCGATCCACGAAGAAAGCGGCGCCCCTTGGGCCTCGGAAACGCCGGGCAAGATGCACGCCTGTGGGCATGACGGACACACGGTGATGTTGTTGGGGGCTGCGAAATACCTGGCCGAGACGCGGAATTTCGCAGGCCGCGTTGCGCTGATTTTTCAACCAGCCGAGGAAGCCGGCGGTGGTGCGGGCGTCATGGTGAACGAAGGCATTATGGATCGTTTCGACATCGCGCAGGTCTACGGTCTTCACAATGCGCCGGGCGTCCCGGTCGGGCACTTTTATACAACGCCCGGTCCGATCATGGCGGCCGTCGATACCTTTGACATTCATATTCAGGGGCAGGGCGGGCACGCCGCGATGCCCCATGAAACACGCGATCCGGTCGTGGCGGCCGTGGCGATTGTGCAGGCGATCCAGACCATCAGCAGCCGCAATCATTACGCGCTGGACGATCTGGTGATCTCGGTCACTCAGATCCACACAGGCAGCGCGGAAAACATCGTGCCCGACACGGCCTATGTCGGTGGTACGGTGCGCAGTTTTGATCCCAAGGTGCAGGATATGGTGCAGGTCCGCCTGGCGCAGATCGTTGCGGGTCAGGCCGCCGCCTATGCGGTCGAGGCGAAGCTGGAGTATAACCGCGAGTACCCCGCCACGATTAACCACGCCGACAACGCCATGTTCGCCGCCGAGGTCGCGCGCGAAATCTCAGGTCCCGATGCCGTGCTGGATAATGTGGGTCGCGAAATGGGGGCCGAGGATTTTTCCTATATGCTGCAAGCCCGGCCCGGTGCTTTCCTGTTCCTGGGTCAGGGCGACACCCCCGGCCTGCACCACCCGGCCTATGATTTTAACGATGACATCATCCCCTATGGTGCGTCGTTTTTTGCGAAACTGGTAGAACGGGCGCAGCCCGTCGGCGGCTAAAGGCGTGCTTTGTATCAGCGCGGAATCAAGGGCCAACGGCCCGCCGCGCATCGCCGGGCCGCCCCCCGGCACGGCGATTTGGAAACACCAGCCGTAAGCTGACATCTAGGATGTACATGGCAACCATAAAGTACAGTAGCCAGGATAATTGATCGCCGCACCGCGGCCCTCTGATACGCTGCAAATATCTTGTATACCAATCGCTTACGTGGGATGGTTTTCCATAGAATTAACACCAGACCGGTGACCCCATGCCCCTAAACGACGCCAAAACCCAGGTCGACACCGCCATCAACCGCAAGGGCACCAAGGGCCTGGCCTATGAAAATACCTTTGGCGGCGTTACCTCATTCCTGCGGCGGACCTATACCAAGGACCTGACCGGCGCCGATATTGCGGTCACCGGCGTGCCGTTCGATCAAGCGGTGACCAATCGCCCCGGCACCCGCCTGGGCCCCCGCGCGATCCGTGAGGCCAGCGCGCTGCAACCTTATGATCCACCCTACGGTTGGGGGTTCGATCCGCTGAGCGATTTCAGCATCATCGACTACGGCGATCTGGCCTTTGATTATGCGCGTGTCAGCGATTTTCCCGCCGCCCTGACCGACCACATCCGCACGATCCTGCAGGCGGGGGCCGCGTCACTGGTGCTGGGGGGCGATCACTATATCTCATTCCCGATCCTGCGCGCCTATGCAGAACGCCATGGCCCGCTGTCCCTGCTGCAGTTCGATGCCCATTCCGACACCTGGCCCGACGATGATATGGACAGGATCGATCACGGCACGATGTTCTACAAGGCCGTGAAAGAGGGGCTGATCGACCCCGCGCGGTCCGTACAGGTCGGCATCCGCACGACGAACGCCGACGCCCTTGGCGTCAACATCATCGACGCGCGCGAGGTCCATCTGAACGGCCCCGTCGCCACTGCGCAGAAAATCAAGGATATCATCGGCGACACGCAAACCTATCTGACCTTTGATATCGACTGCCTCGACCCAGCTTTCGCGCCCGGAACAGGCACGCCGATCTGGGGCGGGCTGTCCAGCGGTCAGGCGGCGATCATCCTGCGCGATCTGGCGGGCCTGAACGTGGTGGGCGGCGACGTGGTCGAGGTTTCGCCCCCCTTCGACCCCACCGGCGCCACCGCCGTTGCAGGCGCTCATGCAGCGACCGAGATTATGTGTTTGATGTTGTGGAACAAAGCAAACCAATGATAATTGCGATATATATAATCCCAGCCTCTGACATTCGTCGAAAATCAGCTTATCTGAAATAATGCAAACAACACGGGGACGGGTCATGAAATTTATCGCAGTATTCATTGTCATTCTGATCGTTGCCGGTCTGGCTTATATTAGGCTGGCGCCAAGCAATGCGAACGATTGGCATGTCTCGTCTTATCCGACTGTGCCGGGTCAATACGCGCGGGATGGAGGCTACACTGTTGTACAGTTTCTTGATACGCCCCCCGATGCCGTTCTGGCCGAGATTGATCGCATCATAATGGCCACCGACCGTACGACCCGGCTGGCGGGCAGTCCGGACGAAGGCATGACAACCTATGTCACCCGTTCGCTGGTTTTCGGCTTCCCCGATTACACCACGGTTGAGGCGCGTACGGTAGCCGAAGGCACCATACTGATCGTGAACGGGCGGCTGCGCTTTGGGCGGTCGGATCTTGGTGTCAACCAAAGCCGTATCAGTGGTTGGATGGATCAATTCACGCTCAGCTAGGGCGCGACGAAACAGACCTTTTACATATAGCCGAAAATTTGTACAAACCAGCGTAGAAGTTGTACGAAACAGGTCCGATCGGACGACAAAACGTACAATTTACACATTTTGGGGAGGGGCGAGATGTTCAAGGCTTTGGTCGTTGAAAAGGACGAAGGCGGCAAAACACATGCGACGGTGCAGGAACTGTCCGATGATCGGTTGCCAGAAGGTGATGTCACGGTAAGTGTAGAATATTCCACAGTAAATTACAAAGACGGCCTTTGCATCGGGCCCGGTGGTGGATTGGTCCGTCATTACCCCCATGTGCCGGGTATCGATTTTGCCGGTACTGTTCTTGACAGCAACGATGATCGCTATCCCGTTGGAATGAAAGTGGTTTTAACCGGCTGGCGTGTGGGTGAAGCCCATTGGGGCGGCTATGCTCAGAAAGCCAGCGTCAAGGCGGATTGGCTGACACCTTTGCCGGATGGTCTGACAACAAAGCAGGCGATGGCGATTGGAACGGCTGGTTTCACAGCAATGCTTGCCATTATTGCGTTGGAAAATCATGGGCTTACACCGGATCGCGGCCCCGTTCTGGTGACAGGCGCTGCCGGTGGTGTCGGGTCGGTTGCCACGGCGATATTGGGTAAACTGGGGTATGAAGTCGCAGCCGTCACAGGACGCCCCGAGACGGCGGATTATCTGAAAAGCCTGGGCGCCACACAGATTGTGCCACGCTCGGATCTGGCAGACCCACCACAACGGCCCCTGGATTCTGAAACTTGGGCGGGGTGTGTTGATGCCGTTGGCGGCACCATGCTGGCACGCGTACTGACACAGATGAAATATGGCTGTTCGGTCGCGTCGGTCGGTCTGGCGGGTGGGCCACAGCTGCCGGCAACAGTGATCCCGTTTCTGCTGCGGGGCGTTAACCTGCTTGGCATTGACAGCGTTCTGCAACCCCCTGAAAACAGGGTGAAAACCTGGCAACGTCTTGCAACTGATCTGCCGATGGACAAACTTGAATCCATGATCCAGACTGGCAGTTTGGCCGACCTGCCAAAGCTTGGCGCAGATATCCTGGGTGGTCAGATCAAGGGCCGCATGGTGATCGACGTCAACGCATAACAGTATATCGTCGCCAGCCAGATGACCCAGCTAGACACTGATTTTATTCGCGCGCATTTTCCTGCCTTTGCCGAGCCATCGTTGCGCAATCAGGTCTTTGCCGAAAACGCAGGCGGTTCATACACCTGTCGGCATGTCATCTGGCGGCTGACGCGATTTTACAAACAGCGCAAGGTCCAGCCCTATGGATCCTATGCGGCCTCAATGTTGGCCGGTGACGAAATGGACGAGGCCCGCGAACGCCTGGCCCGATTGTTAAATGTGCAAACGGGCGATGTGGTCTTTGGCCCCTCAACCACACAGAATGTTTACGTTCTGGCCCAGGCCTTTGCTGAATGGCTAACCCCCGGTCAAACAATCATCGTGACAAATCAGGATCACGAAGCCAACAGCGGCGCTTGGCGACGTCTGGCGGAATATGGCGTTCAGGTGCGCGAATGGCAGATTGATCCTGAAACGGGGCATCTATCGGTTGAGGACTTGAAAAACCTGCTGGATGATACGGTCAAACTGGTGTGTTTTCCACATTGTTCCAACGTGATCGGTGAAATCAACCCGGTAAATGAAATCACCAGGCTGGCCCATTCCGCAGGTGCCTTTGTCTGTGTCGACGGGGTCAGCTATGCGCCACATGGCTTGCCGAATATTGGTCGCATCGGGGCGGATATCTATCTGTTTTCAACATATAAAACCTATGGCCCGCATCAGGGTGTGATGGTGGTCAAATCCGCTTTGTCGACGCTTCTGGCCAATCAATCACATTTCTTCAACGCCAACAATCCATCGAAACGTCTGGTGCCTGCGGGGCCGGATCATGCTCAGGTTGCGGCCTGCGCGGGGATGGTGGACTACATCGACGCGGTCTATGACCATCATTTCAAGGCGGGTCGTGACGGGGCCGGGCGGGCGGCCTGTGTGCATGATCTTTTCCGATCCTACGAAATTGATCTGATGGGGCCACTGCTGGACTATCTTCAGGCGCGTCCCGATGTCAGAGTGCTGGGTCCAACCAAGGCCACCCGTCGCGCGCCGACCTTTGCCTTGGCGGTTCAGGACCCGACCCGCATTGCTGACAGATTGGCCCATCACGGGATCATGGCGGGTGCATCCGATTTTTATGCAGTGCGTCCGTTGCGTGCCATGGGGCTGAATCCGGCGCGCGGCGTCTTGCGGTTAAGCTTTGTGCATTACAATCTAACCTCAGAGGTTGACCGCGTCATCAAAGCACTAGATCAGGTTTTGTAAACAATTTCGGGGTTTACCCGAAGAACAAGGTCTTTGATGAGCACGAAAAAACCAATCCTTCTATGGTTTCGCCGCGATCTGCGGCTGTCAGATCATCCCGCATTAACCAAAGCATTGTCTCAGGATTGTCCTGTTATTCCTGTTTTCATCCATGATGAGGTCGTTGAAACCCATGGTGCTGCCCCGAAATGGCGGTTGGGTCTGGCCGTCGCAGAATTTGCCGAAACGCTGAAAGACAAGGGCAGTCGATTAATACTGCGCCGGGGCAAAGCGGCTGAGGTTTTGCAGGATCTGGTTGATGAAACCGGGGCAGGGGCAGTTTATTTTACGCGTGCCTATGACCCCGATGCTGTCAAACGCGACAAAGCGGTCCATGAGACGCTAAGCCAGCATGACATTGAGATAAAACGCTTTCGCGGCCATTTGCTGTTTGAACCGGACGACGTGTCGCCCAAAACCAGCGACTTCTATAAAGTCTACACACCAATGTGGAAGTCGGTACGTGACCGCGATGTGGCCGAACCGTTGGCAACGCCAGGCGATATCGCAGCACCGGACAGTTGGCCCGACAGCGACAGCCTTGAAGACTGGAATATGGGTGCCGCCATGGAGCGCGGCGCGGATATCGTCGCGGATTATGTGGTCGTTGGCGAAAGCGCGGCGCAAAGCCGTTTGGGCAGTTTTATGGCCAACTGGATCGATGATTATCAGGAAAACCGCGATTTGCCCTGGCGGCCCGGGACCTCAAAACTGTCTGAAAACCTGACCTATGGCGAGATTAGCCCGCGTGCGTGTTGGCATGCGGGTCAGCGTGCGCTGCAAGAGGGTAAGAAAGGTGCCGAGACCTTTCTGAAAGAACTGGTGTGGCGTGAGTTTGCCTATCATCTGGTCCATCACACACCGCGGATCGTCAGCGAAAACTGGCGCGAGGACTGGGATGCCTTTCCCTGGAACGAAGATGAACGCAAGGCCGAGGTCAAGGCCTGGAAACAGGGGCGCACCGGCATCAAATTCGTCGACGCCGCGATGCGTGAGATGTATGTGACCGGCCATATGCACAACCGCGGGCGAATGATTGTGGCCAGTTACCTGACCAAACACCTGATGTGTCACTGGAAGATCGGGCTGAAGTGGTTTGAGGATTGCCTGATCGACTGGGACCCCGCCAGCAACGCGATGGGCTGGCAGTGGTCGGCGGGGTCGGGCCCCGATGCCACGCCCTATTTTCGGGTGTTCAACCCGGTCACTCAGCTGGATAAATTCGACAAAAATCGCGACTATGTGACGACCTGGATCGCCGAAGGCCAAAGCAATCCGCCCAAAGAAGCATTGCAGTATTTCAAGGCCATTCCCGAACAATGGAACATGTCGGCGGGTGATCCTTACCCGGATCCGATCGTGACGGCGGATGCGGGACGTAAGGCCGCATTGGACGCCTACGAAAATCGGTCATTTTAAATCCAACAGCGCTGCAAATCAGTAAAAGCGTTGACGCTCAATACCTTGGTGGGCAGACTATACAGTTAAAGATGGGGAAAACAGGCATGATCTTGACCAGTACAGAGGGGCAGAAAAATCTGCCGCGATATTTTACGGCCGTGTTCGCAATGGCAAAGAAAATCGGCAATGGCCGCATGGATATGGTTCTGCCGGATGGTCGGGTTTTCCGCGCCGAGGGGCCAGCGCCCGGTCCGGTGGCTGTTTTACAGGTGCATAACCCCGATATCTTTGCCCGTCTGATCCGTGAAGGGGATCTGGGCTTTTGCGAAGCTTATCTGGACGAATGGTGGTCAACGCCGGATCTGCAGTCTTTCATGGATATGGTCCATGCAGATAATGAACCGATCTATGACGGATTTACTGGCCTGAAACTGGTTCGAACCTTTGAACGTTTTCGGTTCTGGCTGCATTCAAACTCAAAGCGTCAGGCGAAGAAAAACATCTCGCATCATTATGATCTTGGGAATGATTTCTATGGTCTTTGGCTGGACGATACGATGACCTATTCGTCGGCCCTTTTTGAAACGGGGCAGGAAAGCATGGAAAAGGCCCAGATCCGCAAATATGAATCCATGGTCGACGAAATGGGCGCGCAGCCTGGCGACCATATTCTGGAAATCGGTTGCGGTTGGGGCGGTTTTGCCGAATATGCCGCAGCCGAGCGTGGCCTGAAAGTCACAGGGCTGACCATCAGCAAGGAACAGCATGACTATGCCCAGGAGCGCATTCGTAAAGCCGGTCTGCAGGATCGGGTACAGATCAAATTGCAGGATTATCGTGATGAAAAAGGTGTCTATGACGGCATCGCCTCGATCGAGATGTTCGAAGCCGTGGGCCAACGCTATTGGCCGGTCTATTTTGAAACGCTGCGCGAACGGCTAAAGCCTGGAAAAAACGCGACATTACAAATCATTACGGTGCATGATCGCCGTTGGGATGTCTATCGCAAGGGTGTGGATTTTGTCCAGAAATACATCTTTCCCGGTGGTATGCTGCCCAGCCCGACAGCCCTGAAGGCTGAAATTGACCAGGCAGGTCTGAAGATCGCCCGTTCCATTGAATTTGGTGATAGCTATGACCAAACCCTGCGGCGCTGGCATGATACTTTCAATGCGAAATGGGATCAGGTCTCGGTCCTTGGGTTCGATGAACGCTTTCGGCGGATGTGGAACTTTTACCTGACAGCTTGCGCTGCGGCTTTTCAAAGCGGAAATTGCGATGTAACACAAATTACAGTGATGCGTCCGCAAGCGTAAGGTGTAAGGGTAGGGAGAACAGGTCATGTCGCAAACTTTGCGGGGAAAATGGCATACGCCAACAGCCGCGCGCCTGACAGCGGCCATAGCTTTTGGGTGTCTATCCGTCATTCTGTCGAACATGGTTATCGATGCAATGCCTACCGATCTGCCGGCAGGACATTTCATAGAGATCAACATAGCCTTGGCCGCGCTCAGCGGATGGTTGGTTGCGGGGTCCCGCGCACCTGCTGGCTATATCGCGGCGATCAGCTATGGCCTGACCGCAATCGCTGTTTTCCTGTTTTTGTCGCTTTTGACCTTTTCCGGCTACCAGATGGTGATAAATGCGCTGCGTCGACAGTATGACTCAGGAATGGAGGCCCTTGTGGCCGTATTTGAGGGCATGCTGCAAAATTTCTGGATCATGGCAACATACGAGATTTTAGGCGCCTTTGCGATTGGCGCGGCCTTGGCGGGGCTTCTGACAGAATGGGTTGGCCAGCGTTTTGCCTGATGGGCTATTCCTTTACGGAACGCTTCAACATCTGATTTCCTTTGTTTTGGGATCGTCTGATCATCTAAAGCGGCAGTCTGTGGATTTGCCGGATTATGCCACCTGCCGGTCCAAGGACGGTGACTATCCGGTTCTTGGCCCAACTGGCCCGAGCGTGCAAAAGTGGCCAAATTTCAGAACATTTGTGAACAACTGGCCTTGCGCTGACTTTGAAATGCCGTAGCCATTTGGTTTTAGTTGGTATTTTTAGAGGTGAGCAAATGGGCGGTATTGCGATACGGGACTGGAGCTTGTCTTTTCAGGATATGGAATTTCTGTCTTCAATGCCTCAGTCAGTTTGTCTGGAGGCGGGCCTTCAAATTTGCAGTGTGCGCAGCTCGGGGAGGTTCATTGAAGACTGGACTGATGTAGATGATAGAGCAATCGAATATGTAGCGTCACAGCTTGATATGCAGCCGGCTCGGCCGAGCCGGCTGTTTTCTGACCGCACTGCACGCCGGTACAGACTGGAGGTTGCCAGACATCTGGACCTTTCCAGACCCCGAGGACGTCATCGTGCTGAACTTCAAGAATGGCTGCGATCTGCGATCTGCCCAAGTGGCGACTCCATGGTGGATATGCTTGATCAGTGCTTTGGTTGGTTCCGCGATCAAAGTCTTCTCCCGCCAGCGGAAGGTGTTCTGATCCGGTCTATTCGAACCGCCAGGAGCGCTTTTGTTGATAACCTTCTCAAGAAAATCACCGGATCGCTGCCTTCAAAGACCGTGACATCTTTGGAAGCCAGCTTGGCTGATCCACGTGGCGATCACGGTTTTCAACGCCTGAAGGACGATGTTGGGGCCGCGACATTGGACAATGTTCTGAATGCTGCAGACCGGCTTGCCTTCATTGGGGACCTCAACCTGCCGTTTGATGTGATCAGAGCGATTGATCCCTCCTGGATCAAACTGCTGTCACGTCGGGTGGAAGGGGAGACAGCTTCCGAGCCATCCAGCATACCTCCTGTGACAACAAAATAGTGGCACAGTTTTAGGGGGCTAAGACACTCTGTATCCTAACCCAGTTGCGAGAGCGGATTCGGGCAAAGGAAATCTGGATCGAAGGGGCCGATCGTCATCGCAACCCGGATAATGATTTACCGGAGGATTTTCCCGAGAAACGGGATGTGTACTACAGCGCGTTGAGCCTTACACAGGATGCGAAAGCGTTCACCCAGTCCATTCGCGCGCAGCATGAACAAGAACTGCTTCAGTTGAATGCCACCTTGCCCAACAACGACAAGGTTCGGCTGCGCTGGTCGGGTGACAACCGGATTAGCATCACACCTTTCAAACCTGCGCCCGAACCCAAAGGATTGATCGGTCTCAAATCCGAGGTTAATCGCCGATAGCCCATGACTGGATTGTTGGATGCATTGAAGGAAACTGCGCTGGACACGGGCTTTCTGGATGCCTTTGAGACCTCCGCGACGAGAGAGGCGTTGCCAGCCGACATTCGGGATCAGCGTTTACTCCTCTGTTTATATGGATTGGGTACAAACGCGGGCTTGAAGCGTGTTGCAGCTGGCGTGCCCGGTACCAGTTATGACGAGCTGTTGCACATACGACGGCGCTATTGTCTGACTTAGGGACACCGCAAGCTGGTGGTGTAATTGAATACAGGACACGAGAAGATTTTGGTCAAACTGAAGTTACACGGTTTGTCGACGTCTATGATAGTGGGGTTGTACCCAGGCTCGCCAACATCTCTCAACTGCCCTTAACTGAATTCAATGACCTGCCAGCTCTAAATGGGTTGGGGGGTGCTGCCACCAATAATAATGTTTTTGCTGAGGTCGATATTGCTAACGTTACCCTTGCAGAGCGAGATGCAGTGGTAACATTTCGTGCAATAGATTCCACAGGGAACCTCGCGCTATACAGTGCACCATTGAGACAGATCGGTATCGATGGTGCCTTGCCTGACGCTGCAAATACAGTCCAGTTCCTTCTTGGGGATGCTTTTGCACTTGATGATCGGAATGCACTTTTAGTCTTAGCGCAAGGTACAAACGATGGTCAGAGAATTTTTGGATCGAATGAAAGGGAAGGCATTGCAGGGAGTGGCAATGATGTCATTTCTGGCGATACGCCAATTTCTGATCTCAGAAATGTAATTTTCCATCAGATTGAAGGCGGAGCAGATACACTAGATGGAGTCAGGGGCAATGATACTCTTTTCGGAGGTGGTGGGCGTGATGAAATCCGTGGAGGAGATGGAAGCGACCAACTTTATGGTGGTGCTGGAGGTGATGACCTTTCCGGAGGAGCCGGAAATGATCTGCTCGTTGGCGGTGAGGGTTCAGACACTATTAACGGTGGCGATGATATTGACACACTGAATTACTCTCTTGAAGTCGAACGCGATCCATTACGCACAGAGGGGAGAGAAGGTATTGATGCGACTTTTCTAAATGGTGTCGGTACAATCAATGACGGATTAGGTGGAAATGATATAACTCCAGGCAACATTGATGAAGTACGCGAAGTTGAAGTTGTAATTGGCACACGATTCAACGACAGATTTCTCTGTCGCAGGCGGACCTCAAATCAATTTTCAGGGCGGCAGAGGGAGAGATACACTGGGCGTTGCAGGGCCTGGTGTATTTGTCTTTGATGGTGGCGAAGGCGATCTGAACCCTGAAGACGATGTTGATCGTGTGTCAATCAACTATGATATCTTTGGCAGTTTTCTTGGAAATCAGCCCTTTGGCGGTCAGGAAGTTTTGACCTTGCTGGATGCATTTCAAGGGGGTGGCGGAGTTGTAATTACGAATGTCGAAGAAATCGATATGACCAACGGTACTGACTTTGTCAGTTTGTCGCAAATACCTGCAGCCCTTGGTTTAGCGGTCATCGAAGGCCTCGACGGAATTGATCTTTTGGATGTGATTGACATCATCATACCACAAGAGCCAACACCACAGCAGCAACTGCAAAACGATGGCCTCGCGGCAACGCCATTTGCACAACCACCACAGCCTCCAGTGACGCCCGATGCTATATTTAATTTCGAGGTCGATCCCCAGAGCGGTTCGGGCGAAGGCTTTCTCGAAATCGCTGGCCAACGCACTGAAATCAATCAATTCGAAAACTTGATTGCCACGAATGGTAATGACCTGATCCAGGGGTCTAGAGCGTGATGAAATCGACCTGAATCAAGGGGGATTCACATAGGCTTATTTTGCTGATTCACTGTCGCCGACCACAAGATGGAGGGCGAGCAGTGGGTAAGGCACTTTCGATGGACCTTCGGGAGA